>NZ_JBIAHV010000002.1:0-534852 GCF_042870895.1 Streptomyces sp. NPDC006294 | reverse complement strand
TCCGCCGAGGCGTGCTCGGAGGCATCGATGGCATCCGCGGCGGCGCTGGTGGCGGTCCGCACCGCGGCGTCCGCCTTCAGCTTCGCCGCCTGCGCGGCATCCGCGTCGGCACGGGCCCGTCCGGCTGCCGCCTCCGCGCGGGTGGCCGCGGCGTCCGCGTCGGCCGCCGCCTGGGTCGCGGCGTTCGCGGCCGTACGGGCCCGCCCGGCTGCCGCCTCGGCGTCATCCGCGTGCGCCGCGGCCGCGTCGGCCGCCGCCCGGGACTCCTTCGCGTTCGCGTCGGATTCGTGGGCCTGCGCGAACGCCTCCTTCGCCGCGGCCTTCGCGCGTGCGGCGTTCGCCTTCTGCTCGGCGTCCCAGGCGTCGTCCCGCAGGTCGCGCGCCTTGTCGCGGGCCTTCTCGGCGGCGTTCTTCTTCGCGACCGCGGTGCCTTCGGCGGACTCCGCCTTCTCCTTGGCCGTCTGCGCCTTCGACGCCTCAGCCTCGGCGGTCCTGCGATGCTGCGCCGCCTCGGCCTGCTTGGCCGCGGCGGTCGCCTTCTCCGCCTCGGCCGTCTTCTCCTCGGCCTCCGCCGACAGCCGCTTGGCATGCGCCTTGGCAGCGGCAGCCTTCGCGTCGCCTTCCGCCTTCAGCGTGACCGCGAGTTTCGCCTCCGCCGTCTCCTTGTCCTTCTTCGCGTTGTCCCGGTGCGCCTTGGCCGCATCGGCCGCGGCCTTCGCCTGCAACTCGGCGGTGTGCGCGGCCTCCTTGCGGAACTCGGCCTTCGACTGCGCGGCCTGCGCCAGCGCACGCTGCGCGATCGTCTCGCTGTCGCCGGCGGACGCCCGGGTCGCGGCCTCGGCGGTCTCACCCGCCTTCACCATCGCCTCCAGCGCAGCCGCCGCACCCTGCGTGACCTGCGCCTTCTGCTGACCCACCAGCAGACCACGCCCACGCGGCGCGCCAGCGGCGTCCGCGATCGCGTACGCGGCCTGCTCAGCGGCAGCGGATGCCGTCGCCGCCGCCTTCGCCGCCGCAGCGTGCTTCTTCAACACCGCGAGCTGGGCCTTCGCCCCGGCCCGCGCCGCGGCGACACCCGTCTTCGCCTTGTCGAACTGCGCCTTGTCCGGGTACGAGAGGCTGTCCGTGCCCTTGTGCCCGGACGGCTCGACGCCGAACTTCTGCCGCGCGGTGGTGCCGCACGTCCACAGCCGGGCGTTGACGCTGTTGTCGTACTTGGGCATGTCCAGGCACTTGCCTGTGCCGACGTTCTTCAGCGTGGTGGTGGCACGGAGGTTGGCCTCCCACGTCTGCGCCGGGCTGCTGTTGCACGTCCAGATCTGGATCTTCGTGCCGTTGGCGCTGTTCGAGCCCGACACATCCAGGCACTTGGAGGATTTGGCGTTGCGCAGGTGCATGCCCCGGTCGTCGCCCTCGAGCAGCCATCCCTGAGCCGACGAGCCGTTGCACTTGTACACCTGGACCGGGGTGCCGTTGGTCGTCTTGCCACCCTCGACGTCCAGGCACTTGCCGGTCGTGCCGCGCAGCTCGATGACGGTCGGGCTGTCACCGATCCAGCCGAGCCCGCCGGCGGACCAGTGGTCCTGCCAGCGGGCGAGGTGGTCGGCGATCCACGAGTGGCCGAGCATCTCGCCGAGTGCCTTGGAGCCGGCGGCGAGAGCGCCGGTGGCCTGCTTGTTGGAGCCGAGCAGCTGGTTGCGCTGCACGGCCTGGGAAGCGATCTCCTGCTGCCACTCCGTGGCGGCCGTCTCGCTGATGGTGCCCAGGACCTTGCTCGGGTCGAGCGGGTCACGCCACGCGCACGAGGCGAACCGGGTCTTCAGGTCCTCCACCGCGATACGGAACTCGGCCGAGCCCCGCACCGGAGCGGTGCGAGGGAAGCCACCGGAGGCGAGGAACATCCGGGCGTCGTCCGCACCCGTGGGATCGACCGATCCCCCGGTCAGCCACTCGAAGGCACTACGTTCGGCGAGTGCACGGTTCCACTCGTCCGAGGGGAGCGACGGATCGGGGTCCTCCGGGTAGAGGGGAGTGCCGATGGCGCTGACGGCCTTGACCGTCGCCTCGTCCGCCCCGGGCGTGGAGTCCTCGTAGAAGTCGCTCTCGCTCTTCCAGAACCGGTCGGCGATCCACTGCGTCAGACCGGTCTGGGAGTAGAAGTCTTCGCCCTCGCGCGTGCCCGGCGGCCAGTGGAATCCGGTCTCCGTGAAACCGGCCGGGGTCTCCAGCCCGTAGAGGGGCTTCTTCCAACCGTCCCTCAGAGCATGGACGGCGTCCAGTTCCTTCTCGGCGGCGTTCCTGTCCTTGGTGTACGCCTGGCCGAGCGGCGTGTCCTCCCAATAGTCGCGGTTCGCCAGCTCGCGGAGCTTGTCCTGCGGCTGGTTCAGGCCGTCCTGCCCGATCGCGGCCATCGACGGCCCGCCCACGCGCAGCACGTCGGACATCAGGCACTGGTCCTGCCGCAGCTGCTCCGCAGCGGTGTCGTCGTACCAGTCGGAGGAGTTGCTCGCCGCCGCGGCCGGCCGCTGAGCGGCGAACGCGTCCGCCAGGCCCGGCTGGACGGTCAGGCCACCCAGGACGGCGAGCGCCGCCACGGACGTGACGGCCGAGGTGAGAATCGTGGACTTTCGTGATCCGGGTCTGAGCAACCCTGGTCTGAGGCGCACAAGTGCTTCCTTCGTAGCGAACGAGGGCGGTCGGGGGTGCCCGTCGGAAGAGGCGGTGGCGATACGCGAATCAGGTCGCCGCCGGCCAGGCATGGGAACAGGGGCGGCAGGCGGCACCGTCCGAGGCGGCCTGCGCGGTGACCCGGTGTCGTGGCATGACGGTCCATCCTCCCCGTGGCGGCACCGTTCCCCCGGCCGCCGGCTGACGCGCGCGTCACAGCGGAGCGGTCAAGATCCAGGACACGCGCGGTGATCACCATAGACACAGCTCAACGCGGGCGTGCAAGAGGTGGCTTCGAATCCGGGGGGAGCGCGGCAGCAGCAGCACGCGCGTGACGTCCCGCGTCCTCGGCTGTGCAAATCCGCGCTCATGCCGGGGGCTACCTGTGTGTCTGCTGTGAAGGATGGGCGGGCGGGCGGTGATTCTCTGCCACAAGTTGGCTGGTTGTCGCCCTCGATAGGGCTGTGGAAAACCCTGTGACCCGGCGGACCGGGCTCTGCTAGCGTTGCCGCATGATCACGCACACGTTCTGGATGATGCCCCGCAGACGGGGCTGTTGAGACGGACGAGTGACGTGCCGAGGCCCCGAGGACGGGGCCTCTTGTGCGTGCGCAGGCCGGAGCCCCGCCTCGGTAAGAGGAGGAGATCCCCGTGACCGATACGCGTTCCTACATCACCACCACCATTCCGTACGTCAACGCCCGCCCCCACCTGGGCTTCGCCCTGGAGCTGGTCCAGGCGGACGTACTCGCGCGCCACCGCCGCCAGGCCGGTGACCAGGTCCGCTTCCTCACGGGGACGGACGACAACTCGCTGAAGAACGTCCTCGCCGCAGAGGCGGAGGGCATCGGCGTGCAGGAGCTCGTCGACCGCAACGCGGCGGCGTTCGCCGGGCTGCGCGAGCCGCTGGCGCTCTCCTTCGACGACTTCATCCGCACCAGCAGCGATCCCCGTCACCGGGCCGGGGTCGAGCGGCTGTGGCAGCGGTGCTCGGAGGCCGGCGATCTGTACCGCAAGCACTACGAGGGGCTGTACTGCGTCGGCTGCGAGCAGTTCTACACCCCCGAGGACCTCACCGACGGACGCTGCCCCGACCACGGCACCGAGCCCCAACTCGTCTCCGAGGAGAACTGGTTCTTCCGGCTGTCCCGCCACGCCGGCACCCTCCGGGAGCTGATCACCGGCGGCCGGCTGCGCATCGAGCCCGCCTCCCGCCGCAACGAGGTGCTCGCCCTGATCGACGGCGGCCTGCACGACTTCTCCGTCTCCCGCTCCCAGCGCCGCGCCCGCGGCTGGGGCATCCCCGTGCCCGGCGACCCGGACCAGGTCGTCTACGTCTGGTGGGACGCGCTCGGGAACTATGTGACCAGCCTCGGCTACGGCACCGCCGACGAGACCTTCGACCGGTGGTGGGCGGGGAGCCGGCGGCGTCAGCACCTGGCAGGCAAGGGCGTGCTCCGCTTCCACGCCGTCTACTGGCCGGCGATGCTGCTGTCGGCCGGACTGCCGCTGCCCACCGACATCCTGGTCCACGACTACCTCACGGTCGACGGGCGCAAGATCAGCAAGTCCGCCGGCACGACCGTCGATCCGGCCGAGCTGGTCGCCGACGTCGGCACGGACGCCGTCCGCTGGTGGCTGCTGCGGGACGTGCCGCGGGTCGGTGACGCGGACTTCACCCGGGACCGGCTCGTGGCCCGCGCCGACAGCGATCTCGCCGGCGGCTTCGGCAATCTGGTCAACCGGGTGGTGACCATGGCCCATCGCTACCGCGACGGCCGCCTCCCGGCCCCGCGCGGCACGGCGCCCGGCTGCGAACGGCTGGCGCGCGCCTGCGACGACAGCGCGCCGGAGATCGAAGCCGCCCTGGCGGACTTCGACTTCCGCCGCGCCGCGGCCGCCGTGTGGACGATCGTCGAGGAGGCCAACCGCTGCATCGACGCCACACGGCCCTGGGAATCGGCCACAGCGGAACGCGGCGGGGACCGCGCAGCCGGCCAGCGGCTGGCCGACGTCCTCGGCGCCCTGCTCCGGGCCTGCCTGCAACTCGCCGACCGGCTCGCCCCGTTCCTGCCGGACGCCGCGTCCCGCATCGCCCGGCAGTGCACCCCGGTCGACGGCGTCCTCCCCGCAGCCGTGCCCCTCTTCCCCCGGCTCGGCGGCTGACGGAAGTCCTCGGTCAACGGAGCTCAGTCGGAAGGGAGTTGGCTGAACGGCGTACGTGTGAGAGCGGAATGAGCCACGTATGAGCCCCGCCCGCCAGCCTTTGCAGCGATCGGTCAACCGAGACTGCGAAGGAGCACACAGCATGCGTGAGCAAGCGGCACGTTCTTCGGTCGGTGGGCAGGGACTGGACCGGCGGGCGCTGATCGGCGGCCTCGGGGCGGCGGCGGTGGCGGCGCCGTTCCTCGGCGCCGCCACGGCACGGGCGGCAGAGACGCCGGGGGCACTGGCGCTGCCCTCGGCCATGGAGGCCCCGCAGGCGCTGGCCCTGAAGACGTTCAGCAGAATCGACGGCACCCCCGTCTACTACTGGCGGAGCAACCGGGGCAACACCGCGCTGCGCGACTGGCAGTGCACCCAGGCCTTCTACGACCGGCTGGTGGTGTGGATACGCGACCTCAGAAGCCTGTCGGGGGCGGACGTGGCCTTCCTGGTCTCCGCGGGCTTCTACGTCAACAAGTCCGGCCAGCACGGGCAGGGCACCGCGATGGACCTCGACCTCGTGAGATGGGCGGGAGGCCGGCAGTCCTCGCCGCTGGACCGCCACCACGCGGCGAGCAACCGTACGCTGCGCCGCCGTTACCTGGCGGTGGACGCGGTGTGCCGCAGACGGTTCCGGTACGTCCTGGACGGCTGGTACAACTCGGCCCACGCCGACCACATCCACGCCGACTTCGGCGGCCTGCCGACGGTGTGCAACAAGGGCTCGCGCAGCGACACCGTGTTCGTCCAGGCGATGTGCAACAACTTCATGGGGTCCGGACTGGCCGTCGACGGCGCCTGGGGGCCGCGCACCCAGGCCGCGTTCGACCGCGCCAAGTCCCGGCTCGGCATCACCGGCAACCCGCACACCGGCTACAGCGTCTGGCGGACCATGATGGCCCGGGTGGCGCGGCACGGCTTCGCCGATCAGGCGTTCTGAGTTCTGAAGGCTCCGGAACGCGGGTCAGGCGTTCCGACCCGACGGCTCCGGCCGTGCGGGCGGCAGCAGCGCCCTGACGTGTCCGGGGAGGCGCAGGCTCGCGTCCGGCAGTGACAGGGATGTGAGTCTGCGCCGGTACGCGCCGGCGTACGCCTCGGCCGTGTCCGGCTCCCCGGACAGCCGGAAGGCCGCGGCGAGGCGCGCCTCGACACGCGCGGTCTCCACGGGCGCGCCCATCGGCCGGCATACGGAGAGGGCCTCGGTGAGCCGGTGCCCGGCCGCGGCCGGCCGCCCTGTGCCGAGAGCCGCGTCGCCGAGAGCGCGCAGCACGTGGACGACGCCGAGCGCCTCGTGGTGGGCGCGCAGCGCGGTCAGGGCGGTGCGCAGCCGGTCGCCCGCCGGCTCCCAGGCGCGGCGGGCGATGTCGACGAGGCCGCGGAGCCGCTCCACATGGGCGGCCCCGACCTCGTCGCCGATGGCGCCGACGATCGACTGCGCCTCGGCCAGCAGCTCCAGGGCCTGCCCGCCCTCGGCGTCGTCCGCCAGGGCCTCGGCGAAGCGGAGCAGGATGACGACCCTGGTGCGGTCCTTCGCCCGGTGGTGGGACAGCGCGTGGCGGTAGTGGCCCGCCGCCTCCGCGGGCCTCCCCAGGTCGGCGAGGACGTTCGCCAGCCCCGTGTGCGCGTACGTCAGGCTGCGCTCCGGCTGCCGCTGCCGCAGCGCCTCCGTGAGGGAGCGCCGGTACAGCTCGGCGGCGTCCGGCAGCCGGCCGCGCAGCGCGGTCGCCTTCGCCACCTGCCAGGCGGCGTCCGCGACGACGTCCGGGTCGCCGACCCGGGTGGCGACCGCGAGAGCGTGCGTGGCCGCCTCGTCGAGTTCGGCGTAACGATCCTGCTGGTACGTCGCCCAGCACAGCGCGAAGTACAGCCGGGCCAGCCTGCGGTCGGGCGCGGCCTGGTCCCGCCAGCACGCGATGGCCGCGCGCAGGACGGCCACCCGCTCGGCCTCGTCGTAGCGGATGACGAGGTAGCCGTCGAGCTGGAGGGCGAGGTCGCCCGCGACCCGGGGGCTGTCCAGCCGGCCCGCCAGGTGGATCGCGGAGACCAGGCTCAGCCGCTCCGCCGCGAACCAGTCGAGGGGGCGCTGCCGGACGACCGACACCACGGCCGGCAGCGGGTCGCCGGCCGGGGTGACCGGGTCCAGGGCGCCGCCGTGCCCGAGACGCCCGGCCGCCTCCGCGGCCAGTACGCGCCACGTCCGCAGCACCCGGCCCAGCGCGGCGTCCCGGTCGCCGGGCGTGTCCTCCGCCGCGGCCCGCTCGTACGCGAAGTCGTGGACCAGGTCGTGCAGGCGGTAGCGCGACTGCCCGGCCCGGTCGACGCCGACCGCCTCCAGCAGATGCCGTTCCACCAGGAAGTCGGCGTGCCGGTCGTCGGCGGTGGGGGCGCCGGCCAGCGCCCCGACGACCCAGCCGGGCACACTGCGCGCCTCGAGGAGCCCCAGCCTGCGGACCGCGCAGCGGAATTCGGCGGGCAGCGAACGGTAACTGAGCGCGATGCCGGCGCGTACGTCCAGGTCTCCGGCGGTCAGCAGGTCCAGGCGCTCCCGCTGGCGCGCCAGCCGGTCCCGGAAGCCGCTGACCGTCCAGTCCGGACGGGAGGACAGCCGGGCGCCGGCGATCCGCAGGGCCAGCGGCAGGCAGCCGCACAGCCGCGCCACGTCGGCCGTGGCCGCGGGCTCCGCGCCGGTGCGGTCCTCGCCGACGAGGCGGGTCAGCAGCCGCTGGGCCGCCGCCGGTTCGAGCGTCGACACCTCGAAACCGAGTCCGCCGAGTCCCGTCAGCCGGTTGCGGGAGGTCACCAGCACCGCGCAGTCGGGGGTGCCGGGCAGCAGGGGACGCAGCTGCTTCTCGTCGGCGGCGTCGTCGAGCACGACGAGCAGCCGGCGGCCGGCCACCCGGCTGCGGAACTCGCCGACGCGTTCCTCCGGGTCGGCGGGCATGTCCCTGGCGTCCACGCCCAGGGCGTGCAGGAAACGGGCGAGGGTGCGGTGCGGCTCTGCGGGCGGCTCGCGCAGACCGTGCAGATCGGCGTAGAGCTGCCCGTCAGGGAACTCGTCGGCGAGAGCATGGGCGACGTGCAGGGCGAGGGCCGACTTCCCCACGCCGCCCGGTCCCGTCAGCGCGACGACCGGCACCACCGCGCCGCGATCGAGGAGCGCCGCCCGCACCTCGGCCGCCGGGGTCTCGCGCCCCAGGAGCCGGTCCGTCTGCGGCGGCAGCTGGCGGGGTACGGGCCCCGGCCGCCGGGTCTCCGTCGCGGGTGCGGCCGGACGGGCGGGCCGCGCCTCGGGGCTGTCGGCGAGGATCCGCCGGTAGATGTCCTGCAGCCGGTGCCCGGGGGTGACGCCGAGATCGTCCCGCAGCCGGCGGTACGCCCGCCGGTAGTCGGCCACCGCGTCCGCCTGCCGCCCCAGCGCGGCGTGGGCCAGCATCTGTCTGCCGTACAGGTCCTCGCGGTGCGGATGGTTCGCCAGCCAGGGGCCGGTCTCCGCCAGCACCTGTTCGTGCTGGCCCAGGGCCAGGCGCGCGTCGAGGAGAGCGACGACGGCCCGCAGCCGCTCCTCCTCCAGACCGCGGCGGGCGGCCCCGGCGAACGGCTCGCGGCAGCCGGTGAGCGCGGTGCCCCGCCAGTGGCCCAGTGCGGCGGTCAGCTGCTCCACGGCACGGTCGTGGTCGGCGTCCGCGGCGGACTTACGGCCCACGGCCACGGCCGCCCGGAAGTCCCGCAGGTCACTGGTGTGCTCCGCGGACCGCAGCACGTACCCGCCGTCGACCGAGACCAGGGCGTCCACCCGCGACGCCCCGGCGGAAGGCGGTGCGCCGGAAGGCACCCCGTCGCGCATCCGCCGGCGCAGATCGCTGACCAGGTTGTACACCTGCGCGCGGGCGGAGCCCGGCGGGTCGTCCCACAGCAGGTCGACGATGCGGTCGTGCCCGACCGGATACCCGGAGTTCAGCGCCAGCAGGGCCAGCAGCGACCGGCCCCGGCCCGGCCGGGGTCCCAAGCGCACGCCGCCGTGCCGGAGCTCCACCGGCCCCAGGATTCCGATCCACATCGGCGCTATCCTGCGGACAACGGCCGCCATGGTCAACAGCCGCCGGATGAAAGGGAGTTCACGGCCCGGACGCCGCATGCTCCCTGCGCCCCGGTTCGCGACGCCGATTCCGGTTACGGTGCGCACCCGCCCCGGCCGTCCGGCGCCCGGCAGCGTCTCCGATCGCGCGGTGGTGGGTGCCGCACGGGATGAGCGCGCGGGTGCACGAGTTCGACGTGCGACGGCGGCGGCACCGACGTCCTCGCCGTCCATGGGCGGGTCCCCGAGGGCGTGCCCGACGGCGTGCCCGACGCCGGCAACGGCACCGGTGTCCGTATGGCCCTCGCCGCGCTCGTGGGGCCGGCGAACACTCGCGGTGACCGGCCCGCCGCGCCTTCCGCCGCCTTGTGCATCAGGAGGGGCGGGCCGATTCTGAAGGTGATGAACCGGGCTGTGCAGGCTGCGAGCACCTGGAACGTGGCGAGTGCCTGGAGGGCGTTGGAGGCGGCGGAGGACCGAGACCTCCGCGGCCCCCTCGACGTCGCCGTCGCCGCCGCGGTGGTGCTCGACGCCCGCGACACGGTGATCGGCTGGAGCCCGGCCGCCGCGGAACTGCTCGGATATGCGGCGGACGAGATCGTCGGACGGTCCGCCGAGGTGTTCCTGTGCGAACCGGACCGTGACGGCACCCCGTCCCCGGCCCACGGCCACGCACCCCGTCTCGCCCGCCACCGCGACGGACGCGGCATCCCGGTCGACGTGGCGGTGTGCGACCTGACCGGCGGCGCCGCGGCGCGGGTCCTGGTTTTGGCCGAGTCGGCACGGCTGCGACTGTGGGAGTCCCGGCTGTCGATGCTGGACGGACTGGCCACCCAGTCACCGGTCGGGCTGGCCATCTACGACACCGAGCTCCGGCTGACCTGGGCGAACGCCGCGCACAGCGCCGAGGTCGGCCTGCCGCTCGAGCGGTACCGGGGGATGCGGGCGGACGAGCTGTACCCCGCCGGCGTCTTCGTCACCGAGGGGTACCCCAAGACGCTCGACGGCGTGATGTACCACGTCATCGACACCGGCGAGCCCATTCTCGACGTGCATTTCCTGGGGGAGATGCCCAGCGATCCCGGCAGGGATCATCTGTGGTCGTGCTCGTACTACCGGCTGCAGGACGCCGAGGGCCGGGTGCTGGGGGTGTGTGAGGACGCCTTCGACATCACGGACCGTTACGAGGCACAGGACCGGCTGGCCCTGCTGGTGGAGGCCGGGCGCCGCATCGGCACCACGCTGGACGTGGCGTCCACCGCCCTGGAGCTGGCCGACGTGGCGGTGCCGGAATTCGCCTCCGCGGTGCATGTCGACCTCGCGCCCGGGGTGCCGGAGGGCGGCGAGCCGCGCTCCGGATGGGCCGACAGGAACGCCTTCATCCGGATCACGGGGACAGCGCGGGGCCCGGTCGGCGAGGCCGTCGCCTACCGGCCGGGGTCGCCGCACCTGCGGAGTCTTTCCTCGGGGGGAAAGGTGCTCGACGACAACGCCCTGGTGGTCCCGCTCCGTATCGGCGGTGACGTCCTCGGCCTCGTCACCTTCGTCCGCACCGGCCGGCCGGCCGTCTTCGACAACGGCGAGGTCGCACTCGCCGACGAGCTGGTGGCCCGCACCGCGGTGTGCATCGACAACGCCCGCCGGTTCGCCGGTGAACGTGCGGCGGCCCTCACCCTGCAGAGGGAGCTGCTTCCGCAGCATCTGCCGCACCACTCCGCCGTCGACATGGCCTACCGCTATCTGCCCACCGACGACGTCACAGGCGTCGGAGGGGACTGGTTCGACGCCATTCCCCTCTCCGGCGCACGGATCGGTCTGGTGGTCGGGGACGTGGTGGGCCACGGTCTGCCCGCGGCGGCGACGATGGGACGGCTGCGCACCACGGTGGAGGCTCTCGCGAAGCTGGACATGGCCCCGGAGGAGCTCCTCACCCGGCTGGACGACCTGGTGGGCCCGGTCTCGGGCGGGGCGGGCGCGGAGCCGGAGCCGGGTGCGGGGGAGGTGCCGGGCGCTTCGGCGACGGGGGGACCGCATCCCGATGTGACCACCGGCGCCACGTGTCTTTACGCCGTGTACGACCCGGTGTCGGGGCGCTGCACGATGGCGAGGGCCGGGCATCTGCCGCCGGCGGTCGTGGTGGCCGGGGACTCGTACTCCTTCCCCGAGCTGCCGGCCGGGCCGCCGCTGGGTCTCGGCGGCCTGCCGTTCGAGTCGTTCGATCTCGATCTGCCCGCGGGCAGTCTGCTCGCCCTGTACACCGACGGCCTGGTGGAGACCCGGGACCGCGACATCGACCAGGGGCTCGACATCCTGGGACGAGTCCTGGCGGGCCACCGCGACCTGCCGCTGGAGGAGCTGTGCGACCGGGTGGTGGCCACCTTGCTGCCCGACGGCACGGCCGGCGACGACACGGCCCTGCTCCTGGTCCGCACACGCGAGCTGGACGCCGGTCAGGTGGCGGTGTGGGAACTCGAGGCGGAGGCGGTCGCGGCCGGCCGCGCACGGGAGCTGGTCACCGGGCAGCTGGCGGCCTGGGGCCTCGACGCGCTGACGTTCGAGACCGAACTCGTCGTCAGCGAACTCGTCACCAACGCGGTCCGGTACGCCGAGGGGCCGCTGCAGATCCGCCTCATCCGCGACCGGACCCTGCTGTGCGAGGTCGCGGACACCGGCCACACCTCCCCGCATCTGCGGCACAGCACGGCCGAGGACGAGGGCGGCCGGGGCCTGTTCATCGTCGCCCAGCTCGTCCAGCGGTGGGGCACGCGCTACAGCCGGTACGGCAAGACGATCTGGACGGAACAGGCGTTCCCCGGCGGGCCGGAAGGACCGGCGGAGGGCTGAGCACGGCGGGGCCGGTCGCTCAGCCGGCGGGCTTCTCCCGGACCGAGACGAGCCGGCGGCTCTCGCTCGTGAACGCCTTCCCCGTCCAGCCGTCCCACCGGTCGCGCAGCCACAGCCCGGCGGGCTCGCCCATCCAGCCGAGCCGTCACCGGCGAGTCCCGCCGGGACGTCCACCGCCGGGTCCACGCGGCCGGGGCGAACGTGTCCGCCGACGACGCGTCGTAGGTCCCCGCGCGGGCGTTTCCGAGCCGCACCCGCCGCCGAGCCGGCCGCAACACGGTTTGCCGTTACGGCCGTAGGCGACGCGTACCGGCCACTACACTCGGCCCGCGCGCGGTTACGGGGAGGGTCTCATGACGCAACGCTCTGTCACGCCGGACCCTCCCTTCACGGGCTGGGAGGACGCCGCTGAGGAGGCCGTCTACCGGAAGTCGGTCGACGCCTGCCTGGACAGCCCGCAGATGGGGCGCCGACTGGAAGCGCGGCCGACCGTCACCGCGGAGGCGGTCCGGTCGGCCATGCATCTGAACGCCAACGTGGAGCGTGCGCTGGGGCGGTGCCGCGACAGCCACGCGGCGTACCGGTCGGTGAAGCACCTGCTGGCCGAGGTCAGGTGGGCGCTTGCCGGGGCCCGGGCCGACGTCGTGTTGGACCTGCGCTCGTTCTGCGCCTGGTTCTGTGTGCTGGCGTCGCTGACCACCGTTGTCTGGCTCGCTCTGTTCGTGACGTTGCGGATCGATGTGAAGGTCGTCCTCATGGCACTGGGTGTGGGCGTGGTGCTCGCACCTCCGGCGCTCTGGGTCTGGCGCAGTGTGCCGGCACGCCTGAACCTGCTGGCGCAGCTGGTCGTGCTGGCCGGTCTGGTCGGTGCCCCCGTACTCGCCGTGCGTCTGCGAATGACGACCGCGCAGTGGGCGTACGACCTGCAGAACAACGGCACCCGTCCCGTCATGCTCCTGGTGACCGAGGCACTCCTCGGTGACGACCCGCATTCGGTCCTGCTGCCGGAGAACTACGACGGGCTGCGGTCCTCGCAGGGCACCGAGTACGTGGTGCCTGCCGCCGCGGCCCGGGAACTCGAACACAAGCTGTCCCTCCTCTCGGGCGGGACGATCGCGCTCTGCGGACCACGGGGGGTCGGCAAGACCACGCTGCTCGACGGTTGTGTCCGGGAACCCGACTTCGCCGTGCGGGTCGCCGTGCCCGCCGCGTACACGCCCTACGACTTCGTGCTCGCCGTCTGCATCAGGACCTGCGAGGACTGGATCAGACGCGCCGGCTACGAGGTGCCGCAGCTCGCACGCCTCTCCGGATGGGTGCGCTCACGGCGCCGGGCCGGTGACGCGGTCCGCTCCCTGCGGCGCCGGCTCTTCTTCGCCGTACCCGCGGCCGCCCTCGTCGCCCTCGGCTCCGCGGCGGCGGCCCGCTCGGCGTGGGACCGGCACAGCGCCGCCCTGGGTTCGTGGACCGAGACGCTGCGGCGCTGGTCCGACGGACAGATCCAGGCCGTCTGGCACGGGGAGCGCGTCGGCGTCGCTTTGCTCGTCACCTGCGCCGGCCTCTTCCTCTGGCATCTGCGGACGTCCGAGAGGTGGCGTCGCCGGCTTCGCGCCGTGCCCGGCCTGCTCGTGCTGCTCGCGGGCCTGGTCCTGCTTGCCGGTCCTTTCGTCAGCCTGGGATTCGACCCCGATGTGCGGCATCACGTGACCGCTCTCCTGGAGACACCGCTGTTCGTCCTCGGCGAGGTGGTCCTTGTGGCGCTGACCGCTTTCCACGGGTTGATCCGTTCCCTCGGTATCGAGGTGGAGATCCAGGGCCACCGGATCCCTGTCCACCGGTTCGCCCTGGCGGCGGCACTGGGCTGCGCGGCCCTTGCCGGATTCCTGCTGTTCTGGAACCAGCACTCGCACGCGCTGCTCGTCGAGAGCGGAAATCCGGTCCGGCTCGCGTACTTCGTCGCCGGTCTGCTGTTGCTGCGGCTCTCGCGATGGCGGGCCAGGGCCCCTGAGCCGGCGCTGGTGAGGCAGTGCCGCGACCAGCTGTACCGGCTGAGGACCGTTCAGAGCACTTCGGCCGCGCTCACCCTCGGTGTCGCCCAGATGGTGAGCCCGGCGGGTGCGCACACGTCGGCCCTCTCCAGCGTCCCGCCCAGCTTTCCCCAACTGGTAGACGACTTCCGGGTACTGATGGCGGGCATAGCCGTCGAGACACACATGAAGGGCGGCCGGACGCTGGTCTGCATCGACGAGCTCGACCGTCTGGGCTCCGACCTCCAGGCGCTCGGATTCCTCAGCGAGGTCAAGGCGATCCTCGGTGTTCCCCGGGTCCACTACCTGATCTCCGTCGCCGAGGACGTGGGAGCGGCGTTCGTCCGCAGAGGCATGCCCCACCGTGACGCGACGGACAGTTCGCTGGACGACGTGGTCCATGTGCGGCCAGGGGATCTCGAGGAGTCCACAGCCATCATGGACAGGCGGGCGCCCGGACTCACCCGGCCGTATGTGCTGCTGGCCCACGCGCTGTCGGGCGGTGTGCCGCGGGACCTCATCCGCTACGGCAGGCGGATCATGGAACTGCACGAGAGCACCCGCGCCGTCGAACTGGCGGACATCTCCTGCCTCATCGTCGTCGAAGAGCTGTCGGACACCTTGGCCGGTTTTCGCGCGCTCCTGGCGAAGCAGCCGTTGAGTGCCCTGGACGCCGATGTGCTGACCGGCTGCCGCAACCTCATGGAGCACCTGCGTCACACTTGTCCGCACCGGACGGAGGGTCTGCTGCGCACGCTGGAGGCCTTCGCCGCCCTGGGGTCCTCGGGGACTACCGGCGCGCCCCCACTGCCCGAGGCGGCCAGGCAGCTCATCGACGAAGCCTCGGCCTACGTGTACTTCGCCCTCACCCTGCTTCAGGTGTTCACGCCGCCGGCGTTCGAGCAGCGGAGCATGGCCGCTCTGAACAGCACTCCTGACGGCCACCCCCAGGTACTGGCCGAGGCACGGCTCGAGCTCATCGTCTCGCCGCACAGCACGCGCAGCCTCATCGACACCGTGCGGCACGCGTGGGGCCTGCCGGCTCTCACTGCGCCCACCCCACCGGTCAGCGGCATCCCGGCCCCGCGCCGCGGTCAGCGGTGCGCTCTCGCCGGCTGCGCCCGGTCGAGGTATCCGTAGCCCCTTCCAGGTCCGCGGCCCTGTCCGGACCGCCCGACGCGGTCCACGGCAAGCCCGGCCGTCGGCGCCCGGCGCACCGCCCCTGGTGCTGTGCGGTACCGGGGGCGGGCGCCGGGCGGAGAGGCGGGTCAGCGGGCGAGCTGCTCGTACGCGGGGAGGGTGAGGAAGTCCTCGTAGTCCTCGTCGAGGGCGACCTTCAGCAACAGGTCGTGCGCCTGCTGCCACTTGCCCGCCGCGAACGCCTCCTCGCCGATCTCCGCGCGGATCGCGGCCAGTTCCTCCGCCGCGACCTGCCGCGCGAGTTCCGGCGTGGCGCGCTCGCCGTTCTCGAACACGACGCCCGCGTTGATCCACTGCCAGATCTGGGAGCGGGAGATCTCCGCCGTCGCGGCGTCCTCCATCAGGTTGAAGATCGCGACGGCGCCGAGGCCGCGCAGCCACGCCTCGATGTAGCGGACGCCGACCTGGACGGCGTTGCGCAGGCCCTCGTACGTCGGCCTGGCGTCGAGCGAGTCGACGGCGATCAGGTCGCCCGGCGCGACGCTGACGTCCTCGCGCAACCGGTCCTTCTGGTTGGGCTTGTCGCCGAGCACCGCGTCGAAGGAGGCCATCGCGATCGGGACGAGGTCCGGGTGGGCGACCCAGGAGCCGTCGAAGCCGTCGCCGGCCTCGCGGTCCTTGTCGGCCTTGACCTTCTCGAAGGCGACCTTGTTGACCTCCGCGTCGCGGCGGGAGGGAATGAAGGCCGCCATGCCGCCGATCGCGTGCGCGCCGCGCTTGTGGCAGGTGCGCACCAGCAGTTCGGTGTACGCGCGCATGAACGGGGCGGTCATCGTGACCGCGTTGCGGTCCGGGAGGACGAACTTCTGCCCGCCGTCACGGAAGTTCTTCACGATGGAGAAGAGGTAGTCCCAGCGGCCCGCGTTCAACCCGGAGGCGTGGTCGCGCAGTTCGTAGAGGATCTCCTCCATCTCGTACGCCGCGGTGATCGTCTCGATCAGGACGGTCGCGCGGACGCTGCCCTGCGGGACGCCCATGTAGTCCTGAGCGAAGACGAAGACGTCGTTCCACAGCCGGGCCTCGAGGTGCGACTCGGTCTTCGGGAGGTAGAAGTACGGGCCCTTGCCGAGGTCCAGCAGCCGCTTGGCGTTGTGGAAGAAGTACAGGCCGAAGTCGACCAGGGCGCCGGGGACGGGTGTGCCGTCGAGCGTCAGGTGGCGCTCGGCGAGGTGCCAGCCGCGGGGGCGCATCACGACGGTCGCGAGCTCCTCGGCGGGCTTCAGGGCGTACGACTTGCCGGACTTCGGGTCGGTGAAGTCGATCCGGCGCTCGTACGCGTCGATGAGATTGAGCTGGCCGAGGACGACGTTCTCCCAGGTGGGGGCGGACGCGTCCTCGAAGTCGGCGAGCCAGACCCTGGCGCCCGAGTTGAGGGCGTTGATGGTCATCTTGCGGTCCGTGGGCCCGGTGATCTCCACGCGGCGGTCGTTCAGGGCCGCGGGCGCCGGGGCGACCTTCCACGAGTCGTCCGCGCGGATCGCGGCGGTCTCGGGGAGGAAGTCCAGCGTGGACGTACGGGCGATCTCGGCGCGGCGCTCGGCGCGGCGGGCGAGCAGCTCGTCACGGCGCGGGGTGAAGCGCCGGTGCAGCTCGGCCACGAACGCGAGGGCCGCCTCGGTAAGGACCTCTTCCTGCCGGGGCAGGGGCTCGGCATCGACGATTGCCAGCGGGGACGGCGCTGGTGCGGACATGAGCTGTCACTTCCTTCGCGAGCTTCACGGGCTGTGCGCGGACCCGCCGTGCGGCCGCCGGGTCGCCGCCGGACGGCACTGAGTGCCAGGGCTCCGAGGTACAGCCGAAGGCGCCGTCCGAGCGGTCAGACGCTTCTGAACAGTGGATAGTAGTTATCGCATAGTGGAAGTTCAATGGTTTGTTGATATCGAGATTCTCCGGGTCGACAGAAGGTGGCGCAGCGTGCCACGCCGCTCACCGAAGGTGGCGCAGATCTTCGGGAGTGTCGATGTCGTACGCCGCGGCCACATCACCGCACTCCACCAGCGTCACCGCGTCGGCGTGCGCCGCCAGATACGCCCGCGCGCCCCGGTCGCCCGTCGCGCTCTCCGCGATCGCCGTCCACCGGTCCGCGCCGAAGAGCACCGGGTGCCCGCGCCGCCCCCCGTACGCCGCCGCCACCAGCGACGCCCGCGATCGGTACGCCGCACGCACCCGCGCCACCGCCGCCGCGCCGATCCCCGGCTGGTCCACCAGCAGCACCAGCGCCGCGTCCGGGCCGCCGGTCCCCTCCTCGGCGAGTGAGACGAGACCCGTGCGCAAGGAGGAGCCCATTCCCTCCGCCCAGTCAGGGTTGTCGCTCACCACGCACCCCGACAGATCCGCCTCCCGCCGCACCCGGTCCGCCGCCGCACCCAGCACCACGTGCACCGGAGCGCAACCGCCCTCGCGGAGCGTCCGCACCGCGTACTCGACGAGTGGTCTGCCGTGGTGCACCAGCAGTGCCTTCGGCCGGCCGCCGAGGCGCCGGCCGCCGCCGGCCGCGAGCAACAATCCGGCGACGGCCGGTCCTTGGAGTGCGGACGTAGTCCGAGGAGATGACATGAGGACTCTCTATCCCATGAGCGGACGAATGGGCGGACGGCGCAGCCGCCGCGGCGCTGCGCCGAACGGGGGTCGTCCGCGCGATCGTGCAACCGCCCCCGCACCGCCGGTCGTCCGACGTGGAGAGCGGGTGCCGCCTTGGATAAGGTGCACCTTCAACACTGAGGTACGCCATGGGGGATCAAGAGTCGATGAGTGGCCGCGCGCACCAGGGAACGGTCTTCAAGCCGCTGGGTGAGGACGATCCGAAGCATGTAGCCGGATACAAGATCGCCGCTCGGCTCGGCGCCGGCGGTATGGGCAAGGTCTATCTGTCCTACACGCCCGGAGGACGCGCGGTCGCCATCAAGGTGATCCGCCCCGACTTCGCCCAGGACGCCGAATTCCGGCGCCGCTTCGCGCAGGAGGTCCAGGCCGCGCAGCGCGTGCAGGGCCTGTTCACCGCGCCCGTCATCGACGCCGACGCCGAGGCCGAACAGCCCTGGCTCGCCACGGCCTACGTCCCCGGCCCGTCCCTCTCCGACGCGGTGGCCCAGCACGGCAAACTGCCCGTCGAGACAGTGCTGTTGCTGGTCGCCGGCATCGCCGAGGCGCTGCAGATCATCCACGGCGCCGGCATCGTCCACCGCGACCTCAAGCCGGCCAACGTCCTCCTCGCCGCCGACGGTCCGCGCGTCATCGACTTCGGCATCGCCCGGGCCGCCGACGCCACATCGCTGACCAGCAGCGGCGTCACCATCGGCACGCCCTCCTTCATGGCCCCCGAGCAGGCCGCCGGCAGTCATGTCACCCCCGCCACCGACATCTTCGCCCTCGGCCAGATCGCGGCGTACGCGGCGACCGGCAGGGCGGCGTTCGGCGAGGGCACCTCGCACGGCGTGCTCTACCGGATCGTGCACGAGGAGCCTGACCTCACCGAACTCCCCGAGCAGCTGCGCGAGTTGGTCACCCGCTGCATGGTCAAGGAGCCGGAGAACCGGCCGTCGGTCGCCGAGATCCTGAGCATCTGCCAGGCCGCCAACGGCGAGACGGTGCTGCGCCGTCCGGAGGAGTGGCTGCCGAGCGTCGTGGCCGCCGAGATCACGACCCGCAAGGCCGCGCCCGCCCCGCCGGCCACCCCCGCCGCTGGCCAGCCGCCCGTGGCGACTCCGGCGGCCGCCGCGGCCGCGCCGACCCACGCGCCGACCGCGCACGCGGCGCCGCAGACCCCGCCGCCGGGCTTCGGGCCCGCGCCGCAGACCCACCAGCAGCCGCCGGTCCAGCCGCAGCAGCCCGCCGCGCCCCAGCCGCCGGCGCACCACCAGCAGCCGTCCGCCCAGCAGTCGCCCGTCCAGCCGACGTACGGCTACCCGCAGGCCGCCCAGCCGGCGCCCGGCTACGGCTACCCCCAGACCGGGCCGTACCCGCAGCAGCACACCGGCCCGCAGCCGTACAGCACGGTCGCCTCTCCCGTCCCCGCCGCCACGCCGCCCAAGAAGAAGAAGGTCCGCAACTTCGCCATCGCCGTCCTCGTCACCCTGGTCGTCGGCGGCGCCGCGGGCGCCGGCGCCTACATGGCGCTGTCCGGTGACGGCAAGGGCAAGACGAACCAGAGCCAGGGCAAGGGCGAGCCGTCCGCGAACAGCACGCCCAAGCAGGAGAGCCCGTCGGGCAGCGCCACTCCGGGCGGCGAGGGCGACGGCCTGGACACCGCGCCCGGAGACCCGCTGCCCGCGCCGGAGCCCAAGACGTACACCGGTCTCGACATCGTGGACAACTACCACATCTTCCTCGACCACGATCCGATCAAGCCGCTCGACGACGACTCCAACGCGGACTTCGAGTACGAGGGCGGCATCAGCCGGATCGACACCGAGAACGGCAGGATGATCCTGCTGCGCACCGGGCAGAGCGGCGACCTGGACACCTGCCGGAGCGACACGCGCTACACCAGGACCATCGATATGGGGCTGCTCTCCAAGGGCTCCCAGATCTGCGTCCTCACCGACTCCGGTCACGTCGGGCTCGTGACCTACCAGGGCAAGTCCTCGGAGAACGACGCCAGCCGGTTCATCACGGTCGACGTGACCGTGTGGCGCAACGCGATGGACCCCGTTCCTTAGTCCTGAATTCGGTGCGCGAGGTGGCGCGGTGCGGGCCGTATGGCGTTAACTGGCCCGCACCCCTCGGGCGGGCCGACCCGTCCCCGGGGGCCAGGGACGTGCACAAGGACGTGCGAGGGGCTGGGCTTTGTTGCGGAGCGTGGGGCAGACGCGGGTGACGGGCAGAGGCAGTGGCGAGGACCCGCGAGCGGCGGAGCTGCGGGCGGCCGTCGCCCGGCTCCGGCGTGAACTCGCCGGGCATCCGGCGGACTTCGGCGACCGGGGCATCGCCGAGGACGAACTGGCCGTACTGGCGGCGATGGTGGCGGCGGGCGATCCGGAAATCCCACGGATGCGCCGCTCCCTGCTGCTGATCGCCGGCGCGATCGGGTCCGTCAGCGCACTGTCGCCCGCGCTGATGCAGGTCCGCGCGGCGGTGGACCTCTTCGGCGAGTGCCCGCCGCGGCGTCGCGTCTGACGTCCGCGGCGTCGACAGGCCGGGCACCGGGGACTGTCCGTGCGCCCGCGACCGCCCGTGCGAGCGGTCGGCCGAACGGCCGGTGCGCCCCACCGGTCGGCGGGGCGCACCGGTCACGTCCGCGTCCACGGACTACGTGACCATGCCCATCTGGTCGCCTCCTCGTGCTCCGCAGGGATCCGGCCCGCCGTGCGTCGGAACGATGAGGCAGCTCTCCCGGCTGCGGCCGTGCCGCCGCCGGGAGCACCTGCCGCACGCGGTGACGTGGTCAGCGCCTGAAGCCGTGCTTCGACTTCTCCTTGCTGTCGCGCGCCTTGCCCCGCGTCTCCAGGGCCGCGCCCTTGGCAGCGGTGGTCTCCTTGCCCATCGCGTGGGCGGCCTTCCGCACGGCCATGCCGACAACCTGCTCGGCCTTGGCCTTGGCCTTCTCTCCGGCACTCATGTCGGTCCTTTCGTTGACTCCATCCATCCGGCTGCCCGAGCCGCGGGAGTGGAAACCGATCGCGTCGCGCGAGCGCGGAACGCCGCGGGCCTCGGCCGCGCCGCGTCGGCGACGCCGATCGCGGCCGTACGGAATCACCGCCGGATCAGCCTGCGGGCCGTCGCCGCCGCCACCGCCGCCGTGCGGGAGTCGACGCCCAACTTGGCGTAGATGTGTACAAGATGGGACTTCACTGTCGCCTGGCTGAGGAACAGTTCCTTGCTGATCCGCAGGTTCGACAGGCCGTCGCTCACCAGTTGCAGCACTTCCAGCTCCCGCTTGGTCAGCGCCGCCGCGGGCGTCCGCATGCGGTCCATCAGCCGGTGCGCCACCGCCGGGGCCAGCGCGGACCGGCCGGCCGCCGCCGTGCGGACCGCCGCGGCGAGCTCCTCCGGCGGCGCGTCCTTCAGCAGATAGCCCGCCGCCCCCGCCTCCACCGCCGCGAGGATGTCCGCGTCCGTGTCGTACGTGGTGAGGATCAGCACTCGCGGGCCGTCCGGGAGCGCGTTGATCGCCGCCGTCGCCTCGGAGCCGTGCATGCCGGTGCCGAACTGCAGGTCCATCAGCACGACGTCGACGCCGCCCACGGCCGCGCGCCGCACCGCCGCTTCCGCGGTCGCCGCCTCGCCGACCACCTCGAAGTCGGCCTCGGTGTCGAGGACGGCCCGCAGCCCCGCCCGTACGACCGGGTGGTCGTCGGCGAGCAGCAGCCGGACGGGGCCGCTCACGCGCCGCGCTCCCAGGCCGTGGCGGGCAGCGGCAGGATCAGGGCGACGGCCGTGCCCTGGCCGGGGGCGGACTCGACGCTCAGCGTCCCGCCGAGCGAGCTCGCCCGCGATCGCATCGCGCGCAGCCCGAAGCCGCCGTCCCCGCCGCTGCCGCCCGCACCGTCACCGTCCCCACCGTTCCCGCGGGGCGTCGTGTCGGGGTCGAACCCACGGCCGTCGTCGACGACGTCGAGCGACACCGAGGTGTCCATGTAGCTGAGGGTGATCTCCGTGCGGGACGCGGCCGCATGGCGTTCGGTGTTGGCGAGCGCCGACTGCGCGGTGCGCAGCAGCGCCGCCTCGTACGGGGTCGGGAGCTCGACGGGTGTGCCGCTGACGCTGAACTGCACCGCGGGTCCGTGCGCGCCGGCGCACAGCCGTTCCAGTGCGCCGGCCAGCGAGCCGCGCTCGAGATCCGGCGGGGTGAGGGCCCGTACGAAACGGCGGGCCTCTGCGAGGTTGTTCTGGGCCGCGCGCCGCGCCTGCCGGACGTGCCGGGCGGCCGGGGCGTCCTCGTCCAGTGCGCGCTCGGCGGCGCGCAGCAGCAGCTGGATGCTGGACAGTCCCTGGGCGAGCGTGTCGTGGATCTCGCGGGCGAGCCGCTCCCGTTCGGCCAGCGTCCCCGCGGTGCGCTCCGCGGCGGCGAGCTCCGCACGGGTGGAGACGAGCTCCTCGATCAGCCGCCGGCGGCTCTCGCTCTCCCGGTACAGGGCCTGGTAGCCCAGCACGGTCGCCACCGCGACGGCCCCGCCGAGCAGCGGTCCGATGAAGGTGCCCGGGGTGACGGTCTGCCCGTGCAGCAGGAAGCTCCCGATCGCGGCGGCGGCGGTCACGACCACGGCGGTCAGGCCCCATCGCACCGGCAGCAGATGGAGCTGGAGGAAGTAGAGCGGGAACGCGACCCAGAGGGCGTCCGGCGACAGGACCAGCAGCGCCAGCCATGTCGCGCCGAGCGCCGCCAGCCACAGCGCGGCGGCACGGGGCGAGCGGTGCACGGCCGGGGTGAGGACCCCGGCCGCGTACACCGCGGCGACCAGCGCGGCGGCGGCCACCACCACGTACGCGTGCGGTTCGCCTCCGGTGACGGCCCGGACCGCGGCCAGCATCAGCAGTCCGGCCAGCAGGGCGTGCAGGCACAGACGCAGGACGCGCATGACGGGGGTGAGGGTCCGGGTGTCCATGGTCCCTCCAGCGTAAACAGGGTGCCCGGCGACCGGCTCAACCAAAAGGTTGAGAGGGACACCCACCGGCGTGCGATGCCCCGCCGGGCCGCGCGCGCCAGGCTGGCAACCATGTTCGTCGCATGGAGAGACCTCCGCTTCGCCAAGGGGCGGTTCGCACTGATGGGCACGGTCGTCGTGCTGATCACCCTGCTGGTGGGCCTGCTGTCCGGGCTGACTGCCGGGCTGGCCAGGGAGAACACCTCTGCCCTCACCGGCCTGCCCGCCGACCGCATCGCCTTCGCCGCGCCACCGGGCGGTCGGTCGGTGTCGTTCGCCAATTCGGCCGTCACCGAGAGCCAGTGGCACGAGTGGTCGGCACGTCCCGGTGTCACGGCCGCGGCCCCGCTGGGCATCCGCACCCTCAACGCGACGGCCGGGGAGCGTACGGCCGCCGTCTCGGCCTTCGGCAGCGAGCCGTCGGCCGGACTGGCACCGCGTCCGGTGCGGTCCGGTGAGGTGGTGCTCTCCGAGCCGGCCGCGGACGAGCTGGGACTGCGGGCCGGTGACCGGGTCCGGCTGGGCACGCTGGACGCAGCGGTCGCGGCCGTCGAGGGCGACGCCTCGTACTCCCACACCCCGGTGGTGTGGACGGCGCTGGACGACTGGCAGCGCATCGCGCAGGGCCCGGCGGCGACCGTGATCGCGCTGACCACCACGGGCGGCGCCGACACCGCCGCGGCCGACGAGGTGATCGGTACGAGCACCCGCACCGTCGACGACGCCCTGAACGCCATCGGCTCCTACCAGTCGGAGAACGGTTCACTTCAGCTGATGCGCGGCTTCCTGTTCGCGATCTCGGCGCTCGTCGTCGGTGCGTTCTTCACGGTGTGGACGATCCAGCGCGGCGGCGACGTCGCCGTGCTCAAGGCGCTCGGCGCCTCCACCCGCTATCTGCTGCGTGACGCACTCGGGCAGGCCGTGGTGATGCTCGCCGCCGGCACGCTGCTCGGCACCGCGCTCGCGGCCGGCGCCGGGGCACTGATCAGCGGCGGCGACGTGCCCTTCGTGCTCGACGCGCCCACCGTCCTCTTCCCCGCCGGCGTGATGATCGTCCTCGGCGCGGCCGGGGCGGCCCTGTCCATCCGGCGGATCACCGCCGTCGACCCCCTGACCGCACTCGGGAGCGCCCGATGACCCTGCTGCTCGACGACATCACCCTCACCTACCCCGACGGCCGGGGCAGGCTCACCGCCGTCGACCGGGTCTCGCTCGACGTGCCGGCCGGCTCGCTGACCGCCGTCGTCGGGCCGTCCGGCTCCGGCAAGTCCAGCCTGCTGGCGGTCGCCGCGACCCTGGTGACGCCCGACAACGGCCGGGTCGTCGTGGCCGGCACCGACACGGCCGGGATGACGGCGGCGGCGAAGGCCGCTCTGCGACGAGAGCACATCGGCATCGTCTTCCAGCAGCCGAACCTCCTGCCGTCGCTGACGGCGGCCGAACAGCTCCAGGTCATGCCCCACATGTCCGGCCGCGCCGCGCGCACCGCGCGCGGCAGGGCCCTCGAACTGCTGGACGCCGTAGGGCTCGCGGACGAAGCCGGCCGCAGGCCGCACCAGCTCTCGGGCGGCCAGCGTCAACGGGTGAACATCGCCCGCGCGCTGATGAACGACCCGGCGGTGCTCCTCGTCGACGAGCCGACCAGCGCACTCGACCATGAGCGGGGTGCGGCCGTCCTGGACCTGCTGGTGCGTCTGACCCGTGAGCGGGCGACGGCGACGGTGCTGGTGACGCACGACCGGGCGCATCTGGAGCGGATGGACCGCACGGTCACGATGACGGACGGCCGGCTGACGCCGGTGGTCGCCGCGGCACGCTGAGCGGGGCGGTCCGGACCGTTTCCCGGTGGCGGGAAAACATACGGAAGGGGCCCGGGACCGGTCCCGGGCCCCTTCCGCCGCCGTCAGCCCTGTCCGCCTGTGTTCGCGAGCGCGGTCGACAGGTCGCGGGCGACCTCCTGGAGCAGGGGGACGATCTTGTCCGTGGCCGCCTCCGTCACCCGGCTCGCCGGGCCCGAGATCGAGACCGCCGCGGCCGTGGGGGAGTCGGGCACGGAGACCGCCAGGCAGCGGACGCCGATCTCCTGCTCGTTGTCGTCCACCGCGTACCCCGCCCGGCGGACCTGCTCCAGCGCGTCCAGGAAGCCGTCGGCCGTGGTGATCGTCTTCTCGGTCGCGGCCGGCATGCCGGTACGGGCGAGGAGGGCGCGTACCTCGTCCGCCGGGGTGTGCGCGAGGAGCGCCTTGCCCACGCCGGTGGAGTGCGGCAGCACGCGACGGCCGACCTCGGTGAACATCCGCATGGAGTGCTTGGACGGCACCTGCGCCACGTACACGATCTCGTCGCCGTCGAGCAGCGCCATGTTCGCGGTCTCGCCGGTCTCCTCGACGAGGCGGGCGAGGTAGGGGCGCGCCCAGGTGCCGAGCAGCCGGGACGCCGACTCGCCGAGGCGGATCAGCCGGGGGCCGAGCGCATAGCGCCGGTTGGGCTGCTGCCGGACGTAACCGCAGGCGACGAGGGTCCGCATCAGCCGGTGGATGGTCGGCAGGGGCAGGCCGCTGCTGGCGGAGAGCTCGCTGAGACCGACCTCCCCACCGGCGTCGGCCATTCGTTCGAGAAGGTCGAAGGCGCGCTCAAGGGACTGCACGCCGCCGCTGGCGGCGGGCTTGGCTGCGTCGGTGGCGCTGGCGCTGGACGTCGGCACGTCGGCGGTCCTTTCGGGCAGGCAGGGCAAGTCAGCAGCCTACCGGGCGCAGGTCGGGGGCACGTTGGCCGCCGAGGGGAGTACTGGCCGGTCAGGGGGTGTTTGTCCGTGTGTCTGCGGTGTTGCGCGGGCCCGCTTCCGGCTGAAGCGACCATCCTGAAATGGAATTGTACTTCCACTTTGTGGAAACGTACAAGGCTGACCGTCCGGGCCGGACGGGTCTTGACGGGTACTCGGCGGAGGGGAAGACTCCTTCAACAGTTCGTTGAATTTTCGCTGAGCAGTGGAAGTGAGGGGAGCGGGTGTCCGACGTGTCCGACGTGGAAGTGGAACTGGTCCTGCGGTCGACGCGGGTGATCACCCCCGAGGGGACGCGCGCCGCGACGGTCGCCGTCGCCGGCGGGCGGATCGCCGAGGTGGGGCCGTACGACGCCGCCGTGCCGGCCGGTGCGCGGCTCGAGGACTTCGGGGACGACGTCGTCCTGCCCGGCCTCGTCGACACCCATGTCCATGTGAACGACCCCGGCCGCACCGAGTGGGAGGGCTTCTGGACGGCCACCCGCGCTGCCGCCGCGGGCGGCATCACCACCCTGCTCGACATGCCGCTCAACTCGCTGCCGCCCACGACCACGGTCGACCACCTCGCCACCAAGCGGGAGGTCGCCCGCAGCAAGGCGCACATCGACGTCGGCTTCTGGGGCGGCGCGATCCCGTCCAACGTCAAGGTTCTGCGGCCGCTGCACGACGCGGGCGTCTTCGGCTTCAAGTGCTTCCTGTCGCCGTCCGGCGTCGAGGAGTTCCCCGAGCTCGACCAGGAGCAGCTCGCCCGCTCCATGGCGGAGATCTCCGGGTTCGGCGGGCTGCTGATCGTGCACGCCGAGGACCCGCACCACCTGGCCGCCGCGCCGCAGCAGAGCGGCCCCAAATACGCCGACTTCCTCGCGTCCCGGCCCCGGGACGCGGAGAACACCGCGATCGAGGGCCTGATCTCGCACGCCAAGCGGCTCGGAGCCCGTATCCATGTCCTGCATCTGTCCTCCAGCGACGCCCTGCCGCTGATCGCCGCCGCCAAGCGGGACGGGGTCGCCGTCACCGTCGAGTCCTGCCCGCACTTCCTCACGCTCACCGCCGAGGAGGTCCCGGACGGCGCCACCGAGTTCAAGTGCTGCCCGCCCATCCGGGAGGCCGCCAACCAGGACGCGCTCTGGCAGGGACTCGCCGACGGCACCATCGACTGCATCGTCTCCGACCACTCTCCCTGCACCACCGACCTCAAGACCCCGGACTTCGCATCCGCCTGGGGCGGCATCTCCTCGCTCCAGCTCGGCCTGCCGGCGATCTGGACCGAGGCCCGCAAGCGCGGCCACACCCTCGACGACGTCGTCCGCTGGATGGCGAAGGCCCCGGCGGAGCTGGCGGGCCTGACCGCCAAGGGCGCCATCGAGGCGGGCCGCGACGCCGACTTCGCGGTCCTCGCCCCCGACGAGACCTTCACCGTCGACCCCGCCCATCTGTTCCACCGCAACCAGGTGACCGCGTACGCGGGCAGAACGCTGTACGGAGTCGTCAGATCGACGTGGCTGCGCGGCGAGCGGATCGTGGAGAACGGCAACCTGGCCGCGCCGACGGGCCGGCTGCTCGAAAGGAACAACTGAACCGTGTCTGCATCCTCCATCCCCACCTTCACCGGTGACGCCAGCCCGTACGGCGGCGGCGACCCGTACGCCGACTACCGCGCGGCCGACTTCCCGTTCACGCAGTGCGCCGACCTCGCCGACCGCCGCCTCGGCGCGGGCGTCGTCGCCGCCAACGACGAGTTCTTCGCCGAGCGCGAGAATCTGCTGAAGCCGGAGCCCGCCGAGTTCGACCCCGAGCACTTCGGGCACAAGGGCAAGATCATGGACGGCTGGGAGACCCGCCGCCGCCGCGGTGTCTCCGCCGAGCAGCCCCACCCCACCGCCGAGGACCACGACTGGGCGCTCGTACGCCTCGGCGCCCCCGGTGTCGTACGCGGCATCGTCGTCGACACCGCCCACTTCCGGGGCAACTACCCCCAGGCCGTGTCGGTCGAGGGCACGTCCGTCGCCGGCTCGCCGGCCCCGGAGGAGCTCCTCGGCGACGACGTGAAGTGGACGACGCTCGTCCCGCGCACCGCCGTCGGCGGCCACGCCGCCAACGGCTTCGCCGTCGACGTCGAGCAGCGCTTCACGCACCTGCGCGTCAACCAGCACCCCGACGGCGGCATCGCCCGGCTGCGGGTGTACGGCGAGGTCGTGCCCGACCCGCGGTGGCTGGCCGCGCTCGGCACCTTCGACCTCGTCGCGCTGGAGAACGGCGGCCAGGTCGAGGACGCCTCCGACCGCTTCTACTCGCCGGCCACCAACACCGTCCAGCCCGGCCGTTCCCGCAAGATGGACGACGGCTGGGAGACCCGCCGCCGGCGCGACCAGGGCAACGACTGGATCCGCTACCAGCTGGCCGGCCACTCCGAGATCCGCGCCGTCGAGATCGACACCGCGTACCTCAAGGGCAACAGCGCGGGCTGGGCGGCACTGTCCGTACGGGACGGTGCGGAAGGCGCCGAGTGGCGCGAGGTCATGCCGCGCACCCGGCTCCAGCCCGACACCAACCACCGGTTCATGCTCGACGCCCCGGCGGTCGGCACCCATGTGCGGATCGACATCTACCCCGACGGCGGCATCTCCCGCCTGCGGCTGTTCGGCTCCCTGACCGAACAGGGCGCGGCCCGTCTGACCGCCCGCCACCAGGAGCTCGGCGGCTGACGAGCCGTCACAGGACGGGGGAGGCGCGACACCCTCCCTCCCGCGCGGGGCGCACCGGCCGACAGCAACGGTGCGCCCCGCGCGCATGCCGCGGGCGAAGGCCCGGGCGCGCGGCTCAGGCCGCGTGCCCGCCGTCCACGGAGAACCCCGCGCCCGTGATGTACGCCGCCTCGGCGCCCGCGAGATAGGCGACCATCGACGCGATCTCGTCCGCGGCGCCGAAGCGGCCGAGCGCCGTGTCCGCCTTCTGCGGCTCGGCGTACGGGCCGTCGGCCGGGTTCATGTCGGTGTCGACCGGTCCCGGGTGGACGATGTTCGCGGTGATGCCCCGCTCGCCCAACTCCCGCGCCAGCGCCTTCGTCAGACCGATCAGCGCCGACTTGCTCATCGCGTAGAGCGTGCCGCCGGGGCCGGGCACGCGCTGGGTCATGCAGGTGCCGATCGTCACGATCCGCGAGCCGCTCCCCATGCGGGCGGCGGCCGCCCGGGACGTGAGGTACACGCCCCGTACGTTCACGGCCAGCACCCGGTCCACATCGGCCGGCGTGATGCTCTCCAGCGGCCCGAGCAGGCCCACGCCCACGTTGTTGACGAGGACGTCGAGCCCGCCGAGGGCGTCCGCCGTGCGGTCCACCGCCCCGGCGGCCTCGGTCGCGTCAGCCGAGTCCGCGCGCAGCGCCACCGCGCGCCGGCCCGTCGCCTCGATCCGCCGGACGACGTCCTCCGCGGCGTCCTTCCCCGCCGCATAGGTGATCGCGACATCGGCGCCGTCGCGGGCCAGCCGCAGCGCGGTCGCCGCACCGATCCCCCGGCTGCCGCCGGTCACCAGTGCCACCTTGCCGTTCATCGAAGCCTCCAAGAGCCTAAGTGGTTGCGGCTTCAATCACATCGGGTTCGGCGGCCCCGTGCTGGCGGCGATCGGACATCGCGCTCGGCACGCCGATGAGTTCGTCGGCCCCGCGCGGTCAGAGCTGTGAGACTCATCGACACCCGTTGGAACCCTGCGACAGGCGGAAGAACCATGGCACAGCTCTCCCTCACCCAGTTCCTCACCCTCGACGGCGTCTACCAGGCCCCCGGCGGGCCGGAGGAGGACACCAGCGGCGGCTTCGAACACGGCGGCTGGTCCGTGCCGTACGGGGACGAGGACTTCGGCCGGTTCATGGACGAGGTCTTCGGCCGGGTCGGCGCCTTCCTCCTCGGCCGCCGCACCTACGAGATCTTCGCGGGCTACTGGCCCCGGCAGACCGACCCCGACAACCCCATCGCGTCCAAGCTCAACTCCCTGCCCAAGTACGTCGCCTCGACCACCCTGACGTCGGCCGACTGGCAGAACACCACCATCATCGGCCGCGACCTCGTCAAGGAGGTCACCGCGCTCAAGGACCGCACCGACGGGGAACTCCAGATGCACGGCAGCGGCAAGCTGGCCCAGACCCTGATGACGCACGACCTCGTCGACAAGCTCCACCTGGTGGTCTTCCCCGTCGTGCTCGGCACGGGGATGCGCCTCTTCCCGCAAGGCGCGAGGCCCACGGCGTTCCAGCACATCGAGGCGCGGACCACCGGCGCCGGCGCGGCGATCCACACCTACGAACTCGCCGGCCGCCCCCAGTACGGCAGCTACTGAGAAGACACCCGCGCGGACGCCCCGGTACGGTGATCGTCCCCGCGTGCGAGCCGCCGACGTCTCCACCCCTGCCGAACCCCAGGAGACCCGGTGTCGTCGATCACCGTACCCGCGGCCGCCCTCGCCCCGCGCCGTGCCTGGCTCACCGACCTGCCGGTGCTGCTCGTCGCCGTCGTCTGGGGCGCCAGCTATCTCGCGGCCAAGGGCATCACCACCACCCACACCGTCGTCGCCGTCCTCGTCCTGCGGTTCGCGCTCGTCCTGCCCGTCCTCGTCGTCGCCGGGCGGCGCCGGCTGCGGGCGCTGACCGCCGCCCAGTGGCGGGGCGCGGCGCTGCTCGGACTGATCCTGAGCGCCGTCTTCCTGCTCGAGACGTACGGCGTCGTCCGCACCTCCGCCACCAACGCCGGGCTCGTCATCAGCCTCACCATGATCCTCACGCCGCTCGCGGAGGCGGCGATGGTCCGGCGGCTGCCGCCCGCGTCCTTCCTCGCCGCGGCCGCCGTGTCGCTGGCCGGAGTGGTGCTGCTGACCCAGGGCGCGGGCTTCACCGCCCCGTCCGCGGGAGACCTGCTGATGCTGCTGGCGGCCGTGGTCCGCACCGTCCACGTGCTGGCGATGGCACGGAGCAAGGCGGTGCGCGGCGCCGACTCGCTCTCCCTGACGACCGTCCAACTGGGCGCGGCCGTCGCGGTGTTCGCCGTACTGGCCGCGCTGCCCGGCAGCGGGGCGTCGCCGTGGGCCGTGGCGGTCGGCTTCGGGCCGCGCGAATGGGCGGGGCTGGTGTTCCTGTCCGTGTTCTGCACCCTGTTCGCGTTCTTCGTACAGATGTGGGCGGTGCGGCGCACCTCGCCGTCCCGCGTCAGCCTGCTGCTCGGCACCGAGCCGCTGTGGGCCGCCACGGCCGGCATCGCCATCGGCGGCGAACACCTCGGCGCGATCGGCCTGGTGGGCGCGGCTCTCGTGCTCGTGGGGACGACCTGGGGCCGCCGCGCCGCCGACCGGGCCGACTGCTAGTTTCAACGGCCATGCGATCGCTCCAGTACGACATGGCCTTCCGCGCCCGCGCCAGGCGGACACAGACGTGGGGCTTCGCCCTGCTCTCCGCGGCGGCGATGCTGTGGGTCTGGTTCGGCGCCCTGCTGCTCCTTCCGTACACGGTCGAGCGCCCGTACAGCGACGAGCGGGAGTGCGAGTCGCGGCTGCTGACCGACCGGGGCACGGCCAACGAGGGCGGCGACGACACCTGCGCGTCCGAGCGTGACTGGCCCGAACTCCTCGCCGTCCTCGGGCTGTCGGTCCCGGTCGCCGTCGTCGGCACCGCGCTGTGGACCAGTGGCAGCGTCAGCCACCGCCTGAGCGAGCACGCCGCGGAGATCGCCCGCCTCTCCCAGGCGCGGGACACCGCCTAGACCTCGGCGGAAGCGGTCCGAGGCCACCATCGGCGCCCGCCGAGCACGGCCAGCACGATGCTCGCGTACAACTCGTGCCCGTCCAGGAAGGCGAGCCGGTCCACCACACCCCACAGCCTGAACCAGCCGGGTGCCGGTATTTCGTCACGAAAACCAAGTGGGCATGCGCTCGCCGTGGGTCGTGGCCGGTCCCACGCGGAGATCGCCGCCGCCCTCTACATGAGCGTGGCCACCGTGAAGGCGCACGTCTCGCGCATCCTGGCCAAACCGGACCTTAACAACCGTGTCCGGATCGCGCTGTTGACCCACGACGCCGGGCTGCTCGACGACGACCCCGACGTACGCTGAGATCATGACCATCGTCGATCTGGCGGCGTACGGGCCGGACTTCACCGCCGACCCGTATCCGTACTACGAGCGGCTGCGCGCCGCCGGCCCCGCGCACCGGGTGCGCGGGGCCGACGGCGCCGAGTTCTGGCTGATCGTCGGACACGAGGAGGCGCGCGCCGCGCTCGCCGACCCCCGGCTGTCCAAGTCGCCGGCCACCATGGGGCTGACGATGCTCGACGAGCAGATCGTCGGCCCCAACCTGCTGGTGATCGACCCGCCGGACCACACCCGGCTGCGCAAGCTGGTCAGCCGCGAGTTCACCCCGCGCCGCGCCGAGGCGCTGCGGCCCCGCGTCCAGCGGATCACGGACGACCTCCTGGACGAGATGGCGCCGGCCGGCCGGGCCGACCTCGTCGACGCGCTGGCCTTCCCGCTCCCGATCGTCGTCATCTGCGAACTCCTCGGAGTCCCCACGGCCGACCGCGCCGCCTTCCGCACCTGGTCCAACGAGGTCGTCGCCCCGACCTCCCCGGAGAAGGAGGAGGACGCCGTCCGGCAGCTGGGCGCCTACCTCGACGCGCTCATCGAGGACAAGCGCTGCGCGGGCCCGGCGGACGATCTGCTCTCCGCCCTCATCCGCACCAGGGCCGAGGACGGCGACCGCCTCTCCCTCGCCGAACTGCGCGCCCTCGCCTACCTCCTGCTCATCGCGGGCCACGAGACGACCGTCAACCTGATCTCCAACGGCGTACGCGCCCTGCTCGCCCACCCCGATCAACTCGCCGCCCTGCGCGCCGACTTCTCCCTCCTCGACGGCGCGATAGAGGAGATGCTGCGCTACGACGGCCCCGTCGAGACCGCGACGCTCCGCTACAGCGCCGCGCCCGTACCCGTCGGGGACCAGATCATCCCGGCGGGCGAAAGGGTGCTGATCGGTCTGGCGGCCGCCGACCGCGACCCCGCCCGCTACCCGGAACCCGACCGCTTCGACATCCGCCGGGACACCCGCGGCCATCTCGCCTTCGGGCATGGCATCCACTTCTGCCTCGGCGCGCCGCTGGCCCGGCTGGAGGCCCGCATCGCCGTCCGCTCCCTCCTGGAACGCTGCCCGGACCTCGCCCTGGACGCCCCGGCCGACACGTACGCATGGCTGCCGGGCCTCCTGATGCGCGGTGTCCGCCGGCTGCCGGTGCGCTGGTAGGGCCGGCCGTGGCCGAGCGGGCACGCTATGCGGTGGTCGGGGACGGGGCCTGGCAGCAGCACCACTGCCGCCGGGGCGGGCCGCGCCCGGCTCCCGGCGCGGCGGAGGGGCCCCAGGCGTTCGGCCGGTTCCTCGCCGGTCAGGAGCGGGTGGGGCCCGGGAACCGGACGGACGACATCTCGTGCGAGGCCGCGGCGGTCGTCGACCATGAGCGACGCGTCCTGCTGGGAGTGGACCTGCTGGTACGACGCCTACGAGCGGCAGCAGCAGGCGAGCGCCGGGGCGCTCGCCCTCGCCGCACCCGACGCGGCCGCCGGAGTCCGGGCCTGGACCGAACAGCTCGACGAACTCAGGGCGGCCGACGGCCCGGAGAGCGAGGCGCGAGCCGCCCTCCGTGCCGTACTCGACGCCCTCGGACCCACTCCCAGGGATGGCGTACATGACCGGACGTGAACTGGACACCGCCCGCAAGGTCCTCGACAGCCAGCCGTTCAGCAGACTGCTGGGCGCGCGGATCACCGCCTTCGGGGACGGCGAGGCGGTCCTCGAGGTGGACATCCGCGAGGAACTGCACCAGCAGAACGGGTATCTCCACGGTGGTGTCCTCGCGTACGCCGCCGACAACTCGATCACCTTCGCCGCCGGAACCACCCTCGGACCGGCCGTGCTGACCGGCGGCTTCTCCGTGCAGTACGTGCGGCCCGCCACCGGGCGCACACTGGTCGCCCGCGCCGCCGTCGTGCACACCGGGCGGCGGCAGGCCGTCGTCCGCTGCGACCTGTTCACCGTCGGCGCCGGCGGTGACGAGACGCTCTGCGCCGTCGCGCAGGGCACCGTACTGTCCGCCGGGCCGGCGTGACCGCCGGCCCGGTCAGGCGCCCGCCGCGTCAGTCCGCCGGGATCTCCTCCAGCCGGACCGGCCGGTGCTCCCGGCGGGAGAGCTCACAGGCCTCCGCGACCCGCAGCGCCGTCAGCGCCTCCCGGCCGTCGCACGGGTTCTCCGCCTCGCCCGCCACCAGCCGGACGAACGCGTCCAGCTCCGCCTCGTACGCCGGGGCGAAACGCTCCAGGAAGCCCGGCCACGGCTTGTCGACGGGCGGCAGGCCGTGCGGCTCGGTCGAGCTGATCGGCGTACGGTCGTCCAGGCCGACGGCGACCTGGTCGAGCTCGCCGGCCAGCTCCATCCGCACGTCGTAGCCCGCCCCGTTGCAGCGGGTGGCGGTCGCCGTGGCCAGCGTCCCGTCGTCCAGGGTGAGCAGCGCGGCGGCCGTGTCGACGTCGCCCACCTCGCGGAACATGGGGTGGCCCGCGTCCGAGCCGGTCGCGTACACCTCGGTGATCTCCCGGCCGGTCACCCAGCGCAGGATGTCGAAGTCGTGGACCAGGCAGTCCCGGTACAGCCCGCCCGACAGCGGCAGATAGTCGGCCGGCGGCGGCGCCGGGTCGGAGGTGATGGCCCGCACCGTGTGCAGCCGGCCGAGCCGGCCGGAGCGCACCAGCTCACGGGCCGCGGTGTAGCCGGCGTCGAAGCGCCGCATGAAGCCGAGCTGCAGCTCGGTGCCCGCCTGCTCGACCTCGCGCAGCGCGGCCAGGGTGCCCGGCAGGTCCAGGGCGATCGGCTTCTCGCAGAACGTGGGGAGCCCGGCGCGGGCCGCGCGGGCGATCAGCTCGGCGTGCGCGGAGGTCGCCGAGGCGATCACCACCGCGTCCACGCCCCAGGTGAAGACCTCGTGGGCACTGGGGGCGGCGGTGGCCCCGCAGCGGTCCGCCACCTTGGTGGCCCGGGCCGCGTCGGTGTCCGCCACGACCAGTGAACCCACCTCACGATGGCGGCTGAGCACGCCCGCGTGAAAGCTGCCGATACGGCCCGTACCGATGAGTCCGATGCGCATGGCCCAAAGGTGGAGGCGAGGCCGCCACGATGTCAAGACTTTGTCCTGACAACCGAACCTCACGACTTCCCGTCAACATGGCGTGCGACTACGCTCCCCCACGTGCCCAAGCAGCCCAGACACGAGACGGAACCGTCCCTGTCGCTCCAGCTGAGCGTGGACCGGACCAGTCCGGTTCCGCTCTATTTCCAGCTCTCGCAACAGCTGGAATCGGCCATCGAGAGGGGGGTCCTCACCCCGGGCAGCCTGCTCGGCAACGAGATAGAACTCGCGGGCCGGCTCGGCCTGTCCCGGCCGACCGTCCGCCAGGCCATCCAGTCCCTGGTCGACAAGGGGCTGCTGGTGCGCCGCCGCGGGGTGGGCACCCAGGTGGTGCACAGCCAGGTCCGCCGCCCGCTGGAGCTCAGCAGCCTCTACGACGACCTGGAGGCGGCCGGCCAGCGGCCCGCGACGGTCGTGCTCACCAACGAGATCGAGCCGGCGAGCGCAGAGGTCGCGGCCGCGCTCGGCGTACCGGAGGGCAGCGACGTCCGGCGGATCGAGCGGCTGCGCTACGCCCACGGCGAGCCGATGGCCCGGCTGCGCAACCATCTGCCGGCCGGCCTGCTGGACTGCGGCACCGAGCGGCTGGAGGCCACCGGCCTGTACCGGATGATGCGCGCCGCCGGCATCACCCTGCACAGCGCCCGCCAGTCGGTGGGCGCCCGCGCCGCGACGGCCGAGGAGGGCGAGCTGCTGGGCGAGCCGGCCGGCGCGCCGCTGCTGACGATGGAACGCGCCACCTTCGACGACACCGGCCGGGCGGTCGAATTCGGCTCGCACGTGTACCGGGCGTCGCGCTACGCCTTCGAGTTCCAGCTCCTCGTCCGGCCGTAGCGCCCGGGTCGCGGGTAAGAATGTTCGGACAAAGTCTTGACGGGGTCGCGGGGCGGCCGTAGAAACTCACCCAGCCGCAACCGGGCGGCCGGGAGAGAAGGCGGACCCCACCATGCGTACCACCCGCACGGCAGCAGCCCTGCTCGCCGCATGTGCCCTGGCCGTCGTCGCCGGATGCAGCAGCTCCGGCGGCAAGGGCGCCGACGAGAAGCCGGCCGGGGACGGCGCCGGCGGCGAAGCCGCGAAGACGCCCCGGATGAAGATCGCCATGGTGACGCACTCGGGCCAGGGCGACACCTTCTGGGACATCGTCCAGTCCGGCGCCAAGGTCGCCGCCCGCAAGGACAACGTCGACTTCCTCTACGCGGCGCACCCGGAGGGCAAGGAGCAGGCGCAGCTCATCCAGACGTACATCGACCAGAAGGTCGACGGGATCATCGTCACCCTCGCCAAGCCGGAAGCGGTCAGCGCGGTGGTGAAGAAGGCCGTCGCGGCCGGTATCCCCGTCGTCACCATCAACTCCGGGGCCGAGTTCTCCAAGGGGCTCGGCGCGCTCGGCCACATCGGCCAGGACGAGTCGGTGGCCGGTGAGGCCGTCGGCGAGGAGCTCGGCGAACAGGGGAAGAAGAAGGCGCTCTGCGTCATCCACGAGCAGGGCAACGTGTCCCTCGAGGCCCGCTGCGCCGGTGTGAAGAAGACCTTCGGCGGCACGGTGGAGAACCTCAACGTCGAGGGCACCAACATGCCGGCCACGACTTCCTCCATCGAGGCGAAGCTGCAGAGCGCCAAGGACATCGACGCCGTCGTCACCCTGGGCGCGCCGTTCGCCGCCGCGTCGGTGAAGGCCAGGCAGGGCGCCGGCTCGACGGCGGAGATCAGCACGTTCGACCTCAACGCGGAGGTGGTGAAGCGGCTGAAGGCCAAGGAGATCACCTTCGCCGTCGACCAGCAGCCGTATCTCCAGGGTTACCTCGCCGTCGACGAGCTGTGGCTCAACAAGGTCAACGGCAATGTGATCGGCGGCGGCAAGCCGGTCCTCACCGGCCCGGCGCTGGTCACCGAGAAGGACGTCCCGGCGCTCGAGAAGCTCACGGCTGCCGGTACGCGGTGAACGCGCGACAGTACGCGGGGGAGGCGCGAACGCCCGCGCCCGCCGGGCTCCGCACGCCCCCCGCCGCCGTCCGTCCGCCGCTGCCGCCCCCGCCGCACACCCCGCGACCAGCGATGACCGATACTTGGGCGGCGGCCGGCCGGGTCCGACCCGGAGCCGGCCGCGGCAGGCGGCACAGCGAGTACGGCAAGAAGGGCACCACACCGTGGCAAGGGCAAGGACAGGGGTACGTGCGCTGGGCGCGGTGCTGGCGGCGGTGCTCGGAGTCTCCCTCGTGGGATGCAGCAGCTCCGGCGGCAAGCGCGCGGAGGACGCCCGCAAGGCACAGGCGGCGGCCGGGAAGGCCGCGGTGAACACCCCCCGCTGGACCTTCGCCATGGTCACGCACTCGGGCGACGGCGACACGTTCTGGGACATCGTGCAGTCCGGCGCCAAGCAGGCCGCGGCCAAGGACAACATCAACTTCCTCTACGCCCACAGCGACGAGGGACAGCAGCAGGCGCAGCTCGTCGACTCGTACATCTCCAAGAAGGTCGACGGTCTGATCGTCACCCTCGCCAAGCCCGACGCCATGAAGGCCGTCGTCGCCAAGGCCCGCAAGGCCGGCATTCCCGTGATCACGGTGAACTCCGGCTCCGAGCAGTCCAAGGCGTACGGCGCGCTCACCCACATCGGCCAGGACGAGACCGTCGCCGGCGAGGCGGTCGGCGACGAACTCGACGCCCGCGGCAGGAAGAAGGCCCTGTGCGTCCTGCACGAGCAGGGCAACGTCGGCCACGAGCAGCGCTGCGCCGGCGCCGGGAAGACCTTCGACGGCACGCTGCAGAACCTGTACGTCGACGGCACCAACATGCCCGACGTCCAGGCGTCCATCGAGGCGAAACTGCAGACCGACCGGTCCATCGACTCGGTCGTCACCCTCGGCGCGCCCTTCGCCGACGCGGCCGTGCGGGCCAAGGAGAGCGCCGGATCCACGGCCGAGATCGACACCTTCGACCTCAACGCGAAGGTGGCGGACGCACTGCGGCAGGGCTCGCTCGGATTCGCCGTCGACCAGCAGCCGTATCTCCAGGGCTACCAGGCCGTCGACCTGCTGTGGCTGTACCGGTACAACGCCGACGTGCTCGGCGGCGGCCGCCCGGTCCTGACCGGACCGCAGATCATCACCGAGAAGGACGCCGCCGAGCTTCAGGAATACACGGAGCGGGGGACCCGATGAGCCAGGCCGCACCAACAGCGACACCCGACAGGACACCGCAGAAGCAGGACGAGCGGCTGCTCGGCACCTCGCCGCTGCGCAAGCTGATGGGCCGGCCGGAGCTGGGCTCGGTCGTCGGCGCGGTGGCCGTCTTCATCTTCTTCTCGATCGTCGCGGACGCCTTCCTCCAGGCGTCCAGCCTCGCCACCGTCCTGTACGCGGCGTCGACGCTCGGCATCATGGCCGTGCCCGTCGCCCTGCTGATGATCGGCGGCGAGTTCGACCTCTCCGCCGGTGTCATGGTGACCAGCTCCGCGCTGATCTCCTCGATGCTCAGCTACCAGATGACTGCCAACGTCTGGGTCGGCGCGCTCGTCTCGCTGGTGCTCACGCTCGGGCTCGGCGCCTTCAACGGTTTCGTGCTGACCCGCACCAGACTCCCCAGCTTCATCATCACGCTCGGCACGTTCCTCATGCTGACGGGCCTCAACCTCGGTCTGACCAAGCTGATCAGCGGCACGGTCTCCACCAGGGCGATCGGCGACATGGAGGGCTTCGGGTCGGCGGCGAGCGTCTTCGGCGAATTCACCGTCGGCGACACCACCGTCAAGGCGACCATCGTGTGGTGGTTCGCGCTGATCGCGCTCGCCACCTGGATCCTGCTGCGGACCCGCTTCGGCAACTGGATCTTCGCGGTGGGCGGCGGCGCCGACGCGGCCCGCGCGGTGGGCGTCCCCGTCAAGCGGACCAAGATCCTGCTCTACATGGGCGTCGCCTTCGCCGCCTGGGTCTCCGGACAGCATCTGCTCTTCTCGTTCGACGTGGTGCAGTCCGGCGAAGGCGTCGGCAACGAGCTGACGTACATCATCGCGGCGGTCATCGGCGGCTGTCTGATCACCGGCGGTTACGGCTCGGCGATCGGCTCCGCGGTCGGCGCGCTGATCTTCGGCATGACCAGCAAGGGCATCGTCTACGCGGAGTGGAACCCGGACTGGTTCAAGTTCTTCCTCGGAGCGATGCTCCTCCTGGCCACCCTGCTCAACGCATGGGTACGCAAGCGTGCGGAGGCGACCACCTGATGAGTGCCCTTGTCGAGCTCGACGACGTCAGCAAGTACTACGGCAACATCCGGGCCCTCGAAGGCGTCTCACTGGAGTGCCGCACCGGTGAGATCACCTGTGTCCTCGGGGACAACGGCGCGGGCAAGTCCACCCTGATCAAGATCATCGCGGGGCTGCACCGCCACGACGCCGGCGTGCTGCGCATCGAGGGCGAGGAGACCTCGCTCGCCAGCCCGCGCGAGGCGCTGGACCGCGGCATCGCCACGGTCTACCAGGACCTCGCCGTCGTACCGCTGATGCCGGTGTGGCGGAACTTCTTCCTCGGCTCCGAGCCGACCAGGGGCAGCGGGCCCTTCAAGCGCCTCGACGTCGAGACGATGCGCGAGACCACCCGCGCCGAGCTGCTGCGGATGGGCATCGACCTGCGCGACGTCGACCAGCCCATCGGGACGCTGTCCGGCGGCGAGCGGCAGTGCGTGGCGATCGCGCGCGCCGTCTACTTCGGCGCCAAGGTCCTCGTGCTGGACGAGCCGACCGCCGCGCTGGGCGTCAAGCAGTCCGGCGTCGTCCTGAAGTACGTGGCCGCCGCCCGTGACGCCGGCCTCGGAGTGGTTCTCATCACCCACAACCCGCACCACGCCTATCTCGTCGGCGACCGTTTCGTGCTGCTCAAGCGCGGCGTCATGGCGGCGAGCCACACCAGGCGGACCGTCACACTCGACGAACTCACCCGGCAGATGGCTGGCGGCAGCGAGCTGGAGGACCTGCGCCACGAGCTGGAGCGCGCCCCCGAGCCGACCCACCTCGGCGGCCACCCGGCCGGCGGCGACCGGGCCGGCGGCTGACGCGCGGTTCGGGGGAGCGGCCGCCCGCCTACTAGCATCGAGGGGGCGGCCCCCCACCCGCCCCGGACCCCACCCCGCCGAGGAGCCGGACCGGCCATCACGACCCGCAGGGACGACTTGAGCACGTACCGCGACTTCACGAACCGAGGCGCCGCCCGCGCCACCGTCCTCAAAACGGTCGGCACCCGGGAGCGGCGCTCGCACCTCACCGCGCCGCGCGTCCCCACGGTCGGCATCGACATCGGCGGCACGAAGGTGATGGCGGGCGTCGTCGACGCCGACGGGATCATCCTGGAGAAGATCCGCACCGAGACCCCCGACAAGTCCAAGAGCCCCAAGGTCGTCGAGGACACCATCTGCGAGCTGGTCCTCGACCTCTCCGACCGCCACGACGTGCACGCCGTCGGCATCGGCGCGGCCGGCTGGGTCGACGCGGACCGCTCCACGGTCCTCTTCGCCCCCCACCTCGCCTGGCGCAACGAGCCCCTGCGCGACGCGCTCACCGCCCGCCTCGCCGTCCCCGTCCTGGTCGACAACGACGCCAACACCGCCGCCTGGGCGGAGTGGCGCTTCGGCGCGGGACGCGGCGAGGACCACATCGTGATGATCACGCTCGGCACCGGGATCGGCGGCGCGATCCTCGAGGACGGCCAGGTCAAGCGCGGCAAGTTCGGCGTCGCCGGCGAATTCGGCCATATGCAGGTCGTGCCGGGCGGCCATCGCTGCCCCTGCGGCAACCGCGGCTGCTGGGAGCAGTACAGCTCGGGCAACGCCCTGGTCCGCGAGGCCCGCGAACTGGCCGCCGCCGACTCCCCGGTCGCGTACAGCATCATCGACCGGGTCGGCGGCAACGTCGCCGACATCACCGGGCCGCTGATCACCGAGCTGGCCCGCGAGGGCGACGCGATGTGCGTCGAGCTGTTCCAGGACATCGGGCAGTGGCTCGGCGTCGGCATCGCCAACCTCGCCGCCGCCCTCGACCCGTCCTGCTTCGTCATCGGCGGCGGCGTCAGCGCCGCCGACGACCTGCTGATCGGCCCGGCCAGGGACGCGTTCCGCCGCCATCTGACCGGCCGGGGCTACCGTCCCGAGGCGCGGATCGTCAAGGCCCAGCTCGGTCCCGAAGCCGGTATGGTCGGCGCGGCCGACCTCGCCCGGCTGGTGGCGCGCCGCTTCCGCCGCACCAACCGCCGCCGCGTCGAACGCCATGAGCGCTACGAGCGCTACGCGCAGGCCCTGCGCAGTCCGAGCTCCGCACGCCTCACCCAGGACCCTCCCTCATGACAACGCTGACCACCCGCCGGCCGACACCGCAGACCCCGCCCCCCGAGGGCCGGCGCCATATGATCGTGCGCCGCTGGATCACCGCGATCGTCATCGTGCTGCTCATCGGCATCCCCGCCGGCTATCTGGTGATCTCCGCCGAGCAGAGCCGCGCGAGCGGCCGAGACAAGGCGGCGGAGTCCGCCGCGGACGGCCTGCGCGACTTCTGGCCCTCCCTGATGAAGCGCCGCATCTTCGAGGTGCCGATCCCCGAAGGCTCCACACGGGTCGCCTACTACGAGACCAGTAACTGGAAGACCAGCCGGCTGTACGTCCAGTTCCGCACCTCGGGCAAGGGCCTCGACGCCTTCCTGAAGGGGGTCGGCACGAGCCGCGCCGCCCTGGAGCCGGGCCGGGTCACCATCGGCGACCGCGACGCCGGCGTGGTCGGCTGGAACTTCGGCCTCGAGGGCCGCGCCTGGGCAGGCACCGTGCACACCCAGCAGGACCCCCGCCCGAGCCAGGACATCACGGTCGACCTGACCGACCCGGACCGGCCCTGGGTCTACGTCGTCTCGACGGCCAACCCGTAGGCCCGCTGAGCCGGCGGTCGTTGAACCGCCGGACCAGCGGTACGGCGGGGTCAGACGCGGTCGGCCGCGATCAGGACGTACTGGAAGGAGCCGTCCTCGTACGACTTGATGAACGCCTCCTCGATCCCGGTGACCAGGGAGGACGTGGCCCGCAGCTTCCAGTAGGGCAGCGTGTCGGGGGTGAGGTCGACGACGGCCTGCGGTACGAGGCGGTTGTCGGCCATGGCGCGCAGGTACTCGCGGCGGGAGTGGATGTTGCACTCGAAGTGGGCGTTGATCTGGGAGACCCACTTCGACGGCTGGCCGTAACGAGGGTTCCAGCAGCCGGTGATCGTCACGTACCGGCCGCCGACCTTGAGGAAGCGGGAGTGCTCGGCGAGCAGGTCGTGCAGGTCGACGTACATGGTCGACTCGTTGTTCCACGAGGCGGTGATGCTGCCGTTCTCGAACGGCGTGTCGAGCATGTTGCAGACGTGCGCGCGGACATGGTCCTGGATGCGGAGGTCCCGCGCGCGCCCGTTGCCGAAGTCGGCCTGTGACGAGGAGAGGGTGACGCCCTCCACCTTGCAGCCGAAGCGCTGGTGGGCCATGACCATGGACCCGCCGCGCCCGCAGCCGGCGTCGACGAGTGTGTCGTCGGCCCCGATGGGTCCGAGGTGGTCCAGGAGGACGTCGGTCTGGGCCGACTCGAGGCGGTGCAGCTCGGCGATCAGCCGCTTCTCGTACGCGCTGTCCTCGGGGTCGCCGAGCGCGTCGTGGTCGACGGCGCCGACGCCGTAGTGGTGGTGGTAGAGCCCGTCCACGTCACCGAGGCGCAGGTTCACCGGCCTGGCCTCGCTGTTCCAGTAACGGGCGATGTCCCGCTGGTAGGGCGTGGCCGGGGCCGGGATCATCGGGGTGGCGGTGGGGTTCAGTTCGGTGGTCACAGAGATGTCCATTCCTTACCAGAAGTCGGGCAGGCTGTATCGGTAGGTGTTGGTCCGGTGCCAGTAGTGGTTGCCGTCGACCCACGCGGCCACGCCCTTGAGGAAGCGCAGCACGGCGGGCAGGGGGCAGTCGGCGGCCAGGCCGGCCGCGGCGGCCTCGAAGGCGTGCATGAGCTCGTTGTGGACCTCGACCGCCTTCAGGTACGCGTCCCGCTCGGAAAGCTCCTCGCGCTCCGCGATCACGACCGGGAGATTCAGATGCCGGCCGGGGCTGTCGAGCTCCTTGGTGTAGGAGTAGAGGTCGTTGACGATGGTGGTCGCGTTCCCGGCGAGTGCGATGACCCGTTGCATCTCCGGCCGGGCGTGCAGGTCCGCCGGCAGCTCGTAGCCGCCCACGGTGTCGGTGATGGTGGGGCAGGGACGGAAGTTGTTGAACTGGCGCATGGCCAGGTACTCCCACACCTCCGGGACGTGATCGGTCTCGGCCCAGGCGGCCTCGGCCAGGTACCCCAGGTGCAGCCGGGCCATGTCGTGCCGGTAGCGGTCGGCCTGCGAGGGCGTCGCCGCCCGTACGAAGTGGTCCATCGCGCTGCGGTACGCGCGCCGCGGGGCGTCCGTGCCGAGGGACTCCGCCCACGCCGGCTCGTACTCCGCGGTCGTGTGCAGCCGGTCGAGTGCGGTGTGCGCGAGGAGGAGACGGCCGCCGAGACCGACGGGTGAGCCTCCGTGGTCCTCGCAGTAGCAGTCGTCGACGGCGTTCTCCGCGACCATCAGCCGGGTGGCGAGCATCAGATGGTCGACCGTGGGGGCGTCCGGGTGGCAGGCGACCATGTAGCGGCCGACGGAGAAGCCGTCGAACTCGCCCTCCCAGTCCTCGGGGTAGAGCTGGACCTCGTCCTCGGCCCAGCGCTTGATGCGGCGGCTGACCTCCTCCACCCGTACGGGGTCGGGCTCCGGCACGGGGTGGTGGTAGAGGCCCGGCACGGCCCGGCCCTCGGCGGGCGGCGCGGGCTCCGGGAGCACCGGATCCGGGCGGCGGGCCAGGGAGAGCGAGGCCGTGCCCAGGCCGCCCGGTCCGCGCAGGACCCGCTGGAGGGCGGAGTCCGCGGCGGGCACGGCCGGCACGGCCGGAACGGCGGAGGCGGCCGCCCGGACGGAAGGGGCCGCCGGGACGATCGGCGGATGCGGCGCGGCCGGCGGGCCGGGAGCCGCCGGCGCGGGCCCGTCGGGCACCGTCGCCGCCGGTAACCGCGCGGACTTCGGGACGGGTGCCGTGGAGCGGGTGGCGGCCCCGGAGGGAACGGGGACACCGGCGCGGGCCGCGGCGGTGGGCGGCCTCGACTGCTGAGGGAAGGGTCCAGGGTCGGGCATTCCGTAGCTCCTTGCTGCGGTGGGTGGGGCCGTTCCGGATCCGCGCCGGGTCCGCCGTGCGGGACGGATCCGGGCCGGCCGGGGCCGTCAGCAGGTTCCCTCATCCCGCCCGCGGGCGATCTGCACGTTCTCCATCACGCCGAGCGCGTCGGGTACGAGCACCGCGGCGGAGTAGTACGTGGTGACGAGGTAGGAGAGGATCGCCTGCTCGCTGATGCCCATGTAACGCACGGAGAGCCCCGGTTCGTACTCCTCCGGCAGCCCGGTCTGGCGCAGGCCGATGACGCCCTGGTTCTCCTCGCCGGTGCGCATCGCGATGATGGAGCTGGTCTGCTCCTTGCTGATCGGGATCTTGTTGCAGGGCAGGATCGGGACACCGCGCCAGGCGGGGACGGACTGCCCGCCCAGATCGACGTGGTCAGGGTAGAGACCGCACGCGTTGAACCCGCGGCCGATCGCGGCGATCGTCCTCGGGTGGGCGAGGAAGAGCTTGGTGCCGCGGCGGCGGCAGAGCAGCTCGTCCATGTCGTCCGGGGTCGGCGCCCCGGAGTGGGGCTGGATCCGCTGCTTGAAGTCGGCGTTGTGCAGCAGGCCGAACTCGCGGTTGTTGACGAGCTCGTGCTCCTGGCGTTCGCGCAGCGCCTCGACGGTGAGCCGGAGCTGCTCCTCCGTCTGGTTCATCGGGCCGTTGTAGAGGTCGGCGACCCGGGTGTGGACCTTCAGGACGGTCTGCGCGACGGAGAGTTCGTACTCGCGCGGCTTCAGCTCGTAGTCCACGAAGGCGCCGGGCAGTTCGGCCTCGCCGACGTGGCCCGCGGACATGGCGATCTCGGCCTCGCCGTGCTTGTTCTGCCGCTGCCGTGCGAGCGAGCTGAACTCCTCGATGTGGGTCTGGAGGCTGGGCGCGGCGGCCTGTACGGCGGCGAAGTCGGCACGGGAGAGCGTGAGGAGCGTGCCGGAGGTTTCGGCGGTGGCCGTGCAGTCGTACCGGGCGTCGGCGTCCAGGAGGGCGTTCTCCCCGAAGCGGTCGCCGTCCGCGAGCACCGCGATGGCGATCTCCCCGCCGTACTTGCCGTCGGAGGTCTGGCGGACGCGGCCATGGGCGATCATGTGGATCCGGTCGGCCGGGGCGCCGCGCTCGACGAGGACCTCGCCCGCCGTGAAGTCGCGCTGCGTGCAGCGGCCGGCGAGGGCGGTGAGCGCGTCGAGGTCCTCGAAGCCGCGCAGCAGGGACAACTCGCCGAGTTCGCGGGGGATCACCCGGACCGCGGCGCCCTCCTGGACGAACTCGATGCGCCCGTCGCCGACGGTGTGGCGCAGCCGGCGGTTGACCCGGTAGGCGCCGCCCTTGGTCTCGACCCAGGGGAGCATGCGCAGCAGCCAGCGGGAGGTGATCTCCTGCATCTGCGGGGCGGACTTGGTGGTGGTGGCGAGGTTGCGGGCAGCGGCGGTGCCCAGGGACTGCTGGGGCGGCACCGGTGCGGTCTGGACTTCCGGGCTGCTGTCGATGGTCATCGAGGGGGGTTCTCCTTCGCGACAGGCGGCGGCCGGCGCACACGGGTGCGCCGAATGGCGGACGGGGAGGAACGGTGTGGTCACGGGCCCGTGCAGGTCCCGGAGGACCGTAACGACCGGTCGGGCCGCAACGCCCGGAGAACCCGGACTCATTACCTCGAAGCAGTGATCAACATTGGAATGCGGTTTATCTGTTCAATCAGCGACATTGCGCCACTTCGCTGGAACGCGACGGGTGGTTCGGGCCCATCGCCGTCCACGCACGGGAATCGGCCAACTCGCCGCCGGGCGCGCTTCCCTGCCGGGCTCCCCGCGCAACTACGGCCCCGCAGGCGTCGCGAGAGCGACGGGAGCCACCGGGTTCCACCCGGCAACGTGGTACCCCGTGGGACATGAGAGGGTCTGGGGCGTGAGTGAGACGCCACCGAACACCCTGCAATACCGCGTTGACGGGCCGGAAGACGCCCCTGTCCTGATCCTGGGTCCCTCACTGGGCACCACATGGCACATGTGGGACCGGCAGATCGCGGAGCTCTCCGGGCGGTGGCGGGTCGTCCGGTACGACCTGCCCGGCCACGGCGGCGCACCGGCGCACCCCGCCACCTCTGTCGGCGAGCTCGCCGAGCGGCTGCTGGCCACCCTCGACCAGCTGGGCGTGCAGCGGTTCGGTTACGCGGGCTGTTCGATCGGCGGCGCGGTCGGCATCGAGCTCGCGCTGCGCCATCCGCACCGCTTGGCGACTCTGGCCCTCGTCGCCGCCTCCCCGCGGTTCGGCACCGCCGACGAGTTCCGTCAGCGCGGCGTCGTCGTACGCACCAACGGGCTGGACCCGATGGCCCACAGCGCACCCGAGCGCTGGTTCACCGCGGCCTTCGCCGCCGCGCAGCCCGCCATCGTCGAGTGGGCCGTCCAGATGGTCCGCACCACCGACCCGGGCTGCTACATCGCCGCCTGCGAGGCACTCGCCGCCTTCGACGCCCGCGCGGAGCTCGCCCGGATCGGCGCCCCGACGCTCGTCGTGGTCGGGTCCGAGGACCAGGTGACCGGACCGGCGGAGGCCCGCACGCTGGTCGCCGGGATACCGGACGCCCGGCTGGCGCTGGTGCCCGGCGCCTCCCATCTGGCCCCGGTCGAGCAGCCCGCAGCCGTCACGGACCTGCTCGCCCACCACTTCGCCACCGCCTGGCACGACACCCTCGCCGCCGTCCCCGTACCGGCCGCGCCCGCCACCTCCGCGCCCGTCGCACCGGTCGCCGAGATCGCCCCGCCCGCGCCCGAGCAGCCGCACGCCACGGGGGCCGGCCGGCCCGACCCGTACCAGGCCGGGATGAAGGTGCGCCGGGAGGTGCTCGGCGACGCGCACGTGGACGCGCTCATGGCCGACGGCGACGACTTCACCGGTGACTTCCAGGAGCTGATCACCCGCTACGCCTGGGGCGAGGTGTGGACCCGCGACGGCCTGGACCGGCGCACCCGCAGCTGTGTGACGCTGGCCGCGCTGGTCGCGGGCGGACACCTGGAGGAGCTGGCCGTCCACACCCGCGCCGCGCTGCGCAACGGACTGACGCCGGTGGAGATCCGGGAGGTCCTGATCCACACCGCCGTGTACTGCGGCGTCCCCGCGGCGAACGCGGCCTTCAGAGTGGCGCAGGGCGTGATACAGCAGGAGACGACGCCCCGGGCGTAGCAGGATGGTGGCATGAGGCTCACCAAGAAGACCCATGCCTGCGTCCAGCTCGAGAAGGACGGGCGGCGTCTGGTGGTCGACCCCGGCGGCTTCAGCGAACGGGACGCCGCCCTGGGGGCCGACGTCGTACTCGTCACGCACGAGCACCCCGACCACTTCGACGAGGACAGACTGCGCGCGGCGCTGGAGGCGAACCCCGGCGCCGCGCTGTGGACGCTGCGCAGCGTCGCGCGGCAGCTCTCGGCCGCCTTCCCCGGGCGCGTCCACACCGTGGGTCACGGCGACACGTTCACGGCGGCCGGCTTCGAGGTCCAGGTGCACGGCGAGCTGCACGCGGTGATCCACCCGGACATCCCGCGGATCACCAACGTCGGGTATCTGGTGGACGGCGCCGTCTTCCACCCCGGCGACGCGCTCACCGTGCCCGGCCACGAGGTGGACACGCTGCTGCTGCCGGTGCACGCCCCATGGAACAAGATCTCCGAGGTGATCGACTACGTCCGCGAGGTGCGGCCGCGCCGCGCCGTCGACGTCCACGACGCCCTGCTGACCGGGCTGGCCCGGCCGATCTACGACCGGCAGATCGGCGAGCTCGGCGGCGCCGACCACGGCCGGCTGGCCCCCGGCGAGTCGCTCGACGTCTGAGGCCGCGGCGGGCCGGCGGTGACTGTCGTACCCCGCCGTTAGGCTTTGACCCATGCGTATCGCCACGTGGAACGTCAACTCGATCACCGCCCGGCTGCCCCGGCTGCTGGCCTGGCTGGAGAGCAGCGGCACCGATGTGCTGTGCCTCCAGGAAACCAAGTGCACCGAGGAGCAGTTCCCCGCCGCGGAGCTGCGTGAGCTCGGCTACGAGTCCGCGGTCCACGCCGACGGCCGGTGGAACGGGGTGGCGCTCGTCTCCAAGGTGGGCCTCGAGGACGTCGTCCGCGGCCTGCCCGGCGGCCCGGAGTACGGAGGACTGCAGGAGCCGAGGGCGATCTCGGCGACCTGCGGCCCGGTCCGCCTCTGGTCGGTCTATGTGCCCAACGGCCGCGAAGTCGCCCACGACCACTACGACTACAAGCTGCGCTGGCTGGCGGCCCTGTCCGTCGCGGTGACCGAGGACGCGGCGGCCGGACGGCCGTTCGCCGTGCTCGGCGACTTCAACATCGCGCCGAGCGACGACGACGTGTGGGATCCGTCCTTCTTCGAGGGCATGACGCATGTGACCCCCGCCGAGCGGGCCGCCCTGGAGACGCTGCGCGAGCGGGGCCTGGCCGACGTGGTGCCGCGTCCGCTGAAGTACGAGCACCCCTTCACGTACTGGGACTACCGCCAGCTGTGCTTCCCCAAGAACCGCGGCATGCGCATCGACCTGGTGTACGGCAACGAGCCCTTCGCCAAGGCGGTCAAGGACAGCTATGTCGACCGGGAGGAGCGCAAGGGCAAGGGCGCCTCCGACCACGCACCGGTCGTCGTCGACCTGGACACCTGAGGTTCACCGGCGCGCGTCCTGTGGTGCACCCGGGTGTCCGGATGGGAGTCTTTGCGGTATGAACATCCCTTTCTTGGACCATTGGCTGGGGCGCCACGGCGAACGGGACAAGGGCACAGAGGCGGCTGCCGCCGTGCACGACCCCGAGCGCGCGGCGGCCATCACCGAGCTGCTGTCCGAGTGCGAGCTGCTGCGCGCCAGAGCGGCCCAGGCCGGACTGGAACTGGACGATTCCCCGAGCTCGTTGACCGCGCTGGACCAGCTCCCGCCGCGCTGGCGCGACGACCCGGAGGAGCTGCCCTGGCTGGGCAACGACGCGGGCCTCTATCTCGGCACGGTGATCGTGCGCACCGTTCCCGGCGCGGCCTGGCACATCTGGCCGGGCGGCCACCCGGTCGTGCGGCTGGCGTCCGGGCGGGAGATCAGTGTGGTGGAGGCGGGCGTGGAGTGGGCGTTCAACGGGGCGCCGGAGCTCTCCCAGGTCTACGGCGAGGCGGCAGAGGCATAAGGGCGTCGCGGGCCCTGGGCCGCCCCGTGGGCCAAGGCGCGAGCGGCCGCGCCCGACGCCGCTCGACCGGCTTCCGTATTAGTACGGCTTATGCCGACTTCATGCGTGTCGGCTGCGAAGCCCTTTGGCGGGCTGGTTAGTTTGCGCTGACCGCGACACACATCGACGAGTGGGCAGGGCAGCGTATGGCCGTCGATCCGTTGATCGAGCTGCGTGAGGTGAACAAGCACTTCGGGCAGTTACACGTTCTTCAGGACATCAACCTCACCGTCGGCCGCGGGGAGGTGGTGGTGGTCATCGGACCCTCCGGCTCGGGGAAGTCGACGCTGTGCCGGGCCATGAACCGACTCGAGACCATCGAGTCCGGCCGTATCACGATCGACGGGCAGCCTCTCCCGGCGGAGGGCAAGGCCCTGGCGAAGCTCCGCGCCGACGTCGGCATGGTCTTCCAGTCCTTCAATCTCTTCGCGCACAAGACCGTCCTGGCGAACGTCTCGCTGGGCCCCGTGAAGGTCCGGGGCATCAAGAAGGAGGACGCAGAGCGACGCTCCCGCGAACTGCTCGACCGGGTCGGACTGGCCGACCAGGCCGCGAAGTTCCCCGCCCAGCTCTCCGGAGGCCAGCAGCAGCGCGTGGCCATCGCCCGCGCCCTGGCCATGGACCCCAAGGTCATGCTCTTCGACGAGCCGACCTCCGCCCTCGACCCGGAGATGATCAACGAGGTGCTGGAGGTGATGCAGCAGCTCGCGGCCGAGGGCATGACGATGGTCGTCGTCACCCACGAGATGGGTTTCGCCCGCTCCGCTGCCAACCGTGTCGTCTTCATGTCCGACGGCCGCATCCTCGAGGACCGCCGGCCGGACGACTTCTTCACCGACCCGCGGACCGACCGGGCCAAGGACTTCCTCTCCAAGATTCTCAAGCACTGACCCCCGGCGGTCCCGGCGCCCGGCGGGGCGCACGGGACAGCCCAGTGGATCATGGAGCACCACCCACTCCCCGTGCGAGCACGGGGCCGGCCGGCAGCAGCCGGTGATCACTCCTGGCGCAGCGGGACCGACAGATACGAAGGGTCGGCCGCCGGCGAGGAGAAGGTCAGCTGCGCGCCGCTCGGGTTGTGCTCGATGTAGAGCGGGTCGACGGTGTCGACGACCACGGCGAGACGGTGGCCGGCCGGTACGTCGTAGGCGGTGGAGAACAACTCCAGGTCCACGGCGAACGGCCGGCCGGGCGCCTTGCCGTGGAAGGTGTACGGCGCATGGGAGACCAGCTTGCCGAGGCCGAGCGGGCCCACGTCGTAGAGGTATGCGACGAGGGTGCCGCTCTCCTTGGTGCTGGTGACCGTGGTGTGCAGCTCGGCCGTCCCGCGGACCTGCTGCCCGGCCTCGTAGCGCTCCGACTGCCATACGGCGGCGAACGAGCGCGGCAGCAGCGGGATCGACGCCGTCGGGGGGAGCTTCGCGAACTGGTCGAGCAGGCTGGACAGGAAGATGGTCCCGCCGTTCGCCCCCGAATCGACGTTGGCCCAGATCCTCTTGGCGCCGCCCAGCTCGATCCTCCGCCGGTCGGCGCCCACCGACTTCCAGTCCGGGTACGTCTCGTACGCGCCGGTGGAGCGGGTCTTGATCCGTACCGGCTGCTCGCGGTCCACGCCGTTGCCGACGCCCTTCAGATGGTGGTCGAGCCACCGCTGGGCGCTGTTCCAGGTGTCGTTGGGCAGGCCGAGCAGGCCGGTGCCCTCGGCGGTGGCGTGGTCGCCGGGGCGGAACTCGAGCCGCTTGGGGACGTCGAGCCGCTCGTAGAAGTCGGCGTACTGGTTGGGCGGGAAGAGGGAGTCCCCCCAGGCGTTGCCGAGCATGATCGCGGCGCCGTTGGCGTTGATCTCGTCGAGATACGCGGCGGGGGAGCGCTTGCGTCCCCACTCGATCATCTGCTGCTCCCTGGCCAGGTTCGAGGTCAGGAAGTCGGACATGATCTGCTGGAGTTCGGCGCTGGGGCGGCCGGTGAGGTAGCCGGCGCCGCTGAGCATCGCGGCGGCCTGCAGATGCTGGGTGCGGCCGCTGTAGATGGAGTCGATGAGATCGGCCCAGCCGCTGAGCGCGACGACGGCCTTGATCCGCTTGTCCTTCGCGGCGGCCAGCAGGCTGATGCCGGCCCCGTAGGACACGCCCGCCATGCCCACCCGGGCGGGATCGGCGGGGGTGTTGGCCAGTGCCCAGTCGATCACTCTGGAGGCGTCGGCGATGTCGGGCGGGCCCGCGGTCTCGATCTCGCCGCCCGACTGCCAGAAGCCGCGGGAGTTGTAACTCACCACCACATACCCGGAGGCGGCGAGCTTCTCGGCCTGTGCGAGGTACTCGATCTGCGGCATCGCCCAGCTGGTGGGCAGCACGACGACGGGGTACGTCCCGCCGTCGGCCGCGTCCGCCGGGGTGACGACGTTGGCTTTCAGCACCGTGCCGCCGTGGCCCTCGATGTCGACGAACCGGACGTCGGGGGAGGCGGTGTTGGCGCCCGTCTCCTGCTGGACCGGGGCCGGGGCGGCCGGCAGCGCCGCGGGAGCGGCGGTGGCGGAACCGGCGAGCAGCGCTGCCGTGACAGTGCCGATGGCGGTGGTGCGCAGAACCTTGCGGGGAAGTCCCACGGGTCACTCCTGACTCATCCGTCCCTATGAAGTGACCCGACGGTAAGGGTGAAGTGCTACTTGAGGTAACTCCCCGGTAAGTTACGCCAGCGTAACAATTGTTGGACGTCGTGTCAGTTGGCGTGCAGAGAAATCAATCCACCGATCGAGGGCTTGTCCGCGGCGGCCGCCGGCAGCACTGTGGTGACGTCCGGATGAGCCGGTGAACGGAGACGTCGTGGCCCCCTTCCCGCTGCCCCACTCCCTGTACGGCTCCGGCGAGCACCGAGTGCTCGCCGTGCACGGCTGGTTCGCCGACCGCTCCGCGTACGACACCGTGCGCCCCGACCTGGACGGGCAGAGCTTCACCTACGCCTTCGTCGACCTGCGCGGCTACGGCGAGGCGCGCGACGCGAAGGGCGCGTACACGACCTCCGAGGGGGCCGCCGACGTCATCGCGCTCGCGGACCGGCTCGGCTGGGACTCCTTCTCGCTCGTCGGCCACTCGATGGGCGGCGCCGTGGCGCAGCGCGTCCTGGCCGCGGCCCCGCGGCGGGTGCGGCGCGTCGTCGGCATTTCGCCCGTCCCCGCCTGCGGCGTGAAGATGCCGCCGGAGCAGTGGGAGTTGTTCGTGTCCGCCGTCGACACGCCGGCCGACCGCCGGGCCGTCATCGACTTCACCACCGGCTCCGTCCGGCCGTCCGCCTGGCTGGAGCGCATGGTCGAACGGTCCCTGGCCCGCAGCGACCGCGACGCCTTCCGCGGATGGCTCGACTCATGGGCCGGCGAGGACTTCCACACCGAGGTCGTCGGCTCCACCGTCCCCGCACTGGCCGTCACCGGAGCGCTCGACCCGGCGATCAGCGCCGACTTCATGCGCGACACCTGGCTGCGCTGGTACACCGAGGGCGCACTCGTCGAACTGCCGTGCGCCGGCCACTACGCCATGGACGAGACCCCGCTGCAACTCGTCACCACCGTCGAGGACTTCCTGCGGGCGGACGGGCCAGGGCAAGATCTCCGGGTATGACGGCGCCCGATGTCTTCGACCCCCGGATCTACGCGGAGGGTCTGCCGCACGAGTCCTACCGGACGCTGCGCGACCACCACCCGGTGGCCTGGCAGGAGGAGTACGAGGTCCTGGGCTGGCCCGCGGGGCCCGGCTTCTGGGCGGTGACCCGGCACGCCGACGTCGTCCGCGTCCTCAAGGACCCCGCCTCCTTCTCGTCCCACCTGGGCGCCACCCAGATCCGCGACCCGGACCCCGCCGACCTGCCGTTCATCCGGCGCATGATGCTCAACCAGGACCCGGCGTCCCACGCCGCGGCCCCGGCCGACGGGGACGGTCCCTCCGACCACGGCCGGCTGCGGCGCCTGGTCAGCCGCGCCTTCACGCCCCGGCGCGTCGACCGGTTCGCCGCGACCGCCCGCAGCCGTGCCCGCCGGCTGCTGACCGCCGCACGCGACGGCGGCGACACGTTCGACCTCGTCGCCACCGTCACGGACGACTACGCCCTGCTGAACCTGACCGACCTGCTCGGCGTGCCCGAGAGCGACCGGCCCCTGCTGCTGAAGTGGACCGAACGGGTCATCGCCTACCAGGACCCCGACGAGCCACCGGTGCTCGGCCCCGACGGAACACCCGTCAACCCGCGCTCACCGGCCATGCTGCAGGAGATGTTCGACTACGCCCGCCAACTGGCCGCGGACAAGCGCCGCCACCCCGCCGACGACGTGATGACCTCCCTGGCCACCGGCGAACTGCGGGCCGACGAACTGCAGATGTTCTTCTTCCTGCTGACCGTCGCCGGCAACGACACCGTCCGCAGCGCGGCCCCCGGCGGCTTCCTCGCCCTCGCGCAGAACCCGGCGCAGCAGCGAATGCTCCGCACGGGGGAGGCGGACGTCGGGACGGCCGTCGAGGAGCTGCTGCGCAGCCACCCGCCCGTCCTCAGTTTCCGCCGCACCGCCACCAGGGACACCGTGATCGCCGGACAGGCCGTGCGGGCCGGCGACAAGGTCGTCGTGTTCCACGCCTCGGCCAACCACGACGAGCGGGTCTTCGACGCGCCGCACCGCCTGGACCCGTCCCGCACTCCCAACCCGCACGTCTCCTTCGGGGACGGACCGCACATCTGCCTGGGGGCGCACTTCGCCCGCCTCCAGCTGCGCATCCTGCACGAGGAGGCGCTCACCGTCCTGCCCCCGTACACACCGGCCGCGCCGCCCCGCCGGCTCGTCTCCAACTTCATCAACGGCATCAAGTCCCTGCCGCTGCGGTGCGAGTGACGCGGCGGGTCAGGTCGCCGCCCGGTGCGAGGCGCGCGCCGCCGGGACCGCCGTCTGCGCCTGCCGCGTCACGTCGGCCACCAGCTCGACCACATCGGGGCCGTACGCCGCCGAGTTGACCACCTTCAGCAGCAGGCAGAAGGTACCGTTGCCGTGCTTGCGGGCCAGCTTCTCGTGGTGCCGGGCCAGATAACGGGTGGCCGCCTGGTTGGTGATCGCGCGCTGCCCGCAGAACAGGAACACCGGCCGGGCCTCCTGGCCGGCGGTCAGCCGCGCCAGCAGCACGTACTCCGCCATGCCCGGCTCCATGCGATAGCGCTCCGAACCGATCTGGAACGCGCCCTGGTCCGGGCCCGGTTCGGGGTCCGTGTTCATCTTCACGCCGGGGAGCATGCTCAGCAGATGAGCGGCCATCCGGCGGTTCGAGACCGGTCCGCCCACACAGAACTCGGTGCGCTCGCCGAAGCCCTGCTGCGCGACGTCGTGCCAGACGATCTGCGCGTTCGCCCCGCAGGCCTTGATCAGCGCGGACAGTTCGATGAGCGCGAACACGTCGAAACGGTGCACGGAACCGTCCCGCCCGGCCTCCCGGTTGACGACGAGGAGCGACTCCGAGTTCCCCGGCAGCCCGAAGAACGCCTGCTTGCGCCGCAGCCGGCGGCGCCAGAGATAGGTGCGGGCGAGCCAGCCGATCGCCGCACTGATTCCCGCTGCCACTATGCCGAGCACGATGTTGCGTACGTCGTCAGTCATGGGCGCGCATGCTATCGGTGCGGTGCAAGGTTGTTCGAGTCCGGTTCGTGCCGGTGCTGTCGGCGGCGCCGCCGGACGGTTACGCTGCGCCGACACCGGCTGACTGGAGGTACGAATGCGTCGCTCCGCCGCACGGAACATGACGGTCGTGGCCCTTGCCGCGGCCGTCGTATCGATCGGCGTGGCCGCCCCGCCCACGCTCCACGCGGCCCCGCCCACGCCCCGCACCGCCGCGCCGCCGGCGCCGCCCGCCAAGACGCCGGTCGCCGTCGGCCACGGCGGCGCGGTCGCGAGCGTCGACGCGGACGCGTCCGCGGCGGGCATCGAGGTGCTGCGCAAGGGAGGCAACGCGGTGGACGCGGCCGTGGCGACCGCCGCGGCGCTCGGCGTGACGGAGCCGTACTCCGCGGGCATCGGCGGGGGCGGCTACTTCGTCCACTACGACGCCGGGACCCGCGCCGTGCACACCATCGACGGCCGGGAGACCGCGCCCCGCTCCGCCGACGCCTCGCTCTTCCTCGAGGACGGCGAACCGGTTCCGTTCGCCGAGGCCGTGACCAGCGGACTCGGCGTCGGCACCCCCGGCACCCCCGCCACCTGGGACGCGGCGCTCGACTCCTGGGGCAGCCGGCCGCTCGCCGAACTGCTGAAGCCGGCCCAGCGGCTGGCCCGGCAGGGCTTCACCGTCGACGCCACCTTCCGGGCGCAGACCGCCGCCAACGAGGAGCGGTTCCGCGACTTCCCGGCCTCCGCGGAGCTGTTCCTGCCCGGCGGGCGGCTCCCGGTCGTCGGCTCCGTCATCAAGAACCCCGACCTGGCCCGCACCTACCGGGAACTGGCCCGCAACGGCACGGACGCGCTCTACGAGGGCGACCTCGCCCGGGACATCGTCCGCACCGTGCGCACCCCGCCCGTCGCCGGGGACGCCACGCGGAACGTACGCCCCGGCGACCTGACGGAGGGTGACCTCCGGGCCTACGAGACGGTGCGGCGCACCCCGTCCAAGGTCTCGTACCGCGGCCTGAACGTGTACGGAATGCCGCCGTCCTCCTCCGGCGGCACGACCGTCGGCGAGGCGCTCAACATCCTCGAGCGCACCGACCTCTCGAACGCCTCGCAGGAGCGGTATCTGCACCGGTTCATCGAGGCCAGCCGGATCGCCTTCGCGGACCGCGGACGGTGGGTCGGCGACCCGGCGTTTGAGGACGTGCCGACATGGGGCCTGCTGTCGCAGCGGTTCGCCGACTCGCGCGAGTGCCTGATCAAGGACGACGCCGTGCTCACCAGCCCGCTCGCGCCGGGCGACCCGAACCGGCCAGAGCGCTGCGGGACCTCCGGTCGGGCCGCGCCGACAACGTACGAGGGGGAGAACACCACCCATCTGACGACCGCCGACAAGTGGGGCAACGTCGTCGCCTACACCCTGACCATCGAGCAGACCGGCGGCAGCGGCATCACCGTGCCCGGGCGCGGATTCCTGCTCAACAACGAGCTGACCGACTTCTCCTTCGCGCCCGCCGACCCCGCGGTCCACGACCCGAATCTGCCGGGCCCCGGCAAGCGGCCGCGTTCCTCGATGGCGCCGACGATCGTGCTCGACCACCACGGCCGCCCCGTACTGGCGCTCGGCTCGCCGGGCGGCGCGACCATCATCACCACCGTGCTCCAGACGCTGACCGGGCATCTGGACCGGGGGCTGCCCCTGGTGGACGCCATCGCGGCGCCGCGCGCCAGCCAGCGCAACCAGACGACGACCCAGCTCGAACCGGGCCTGTGGAACAGCCCGTTGCGGGCACGGCTCGAGGCGACCGGGCACGAGTTCCGGCTCTCCGGGGAGATCGGCGCGGCCACCGCCGTCCAGCGGCTGCCCGACGGCCGATGGCTCGCGGCTGCCGAGAAGCAGCGGCGCGGCGGCGGTTCGGCGATGGTGGTACGCCCCGGCCGCTGACCCGGGCGGCCCTGGACGGCCGGGAGGCGGGTAACCCGTCCGGCCGTGCGGGCGAGGGGGTACGGAAGCGCAGGGGTAGGGAGCCTTTCGACAGAAAGGCTCCCCCGTGCGCTTTCGGAACACCGCTCTCACCCTGGCTGCCGGCTCCGCGCTGCTCTCGGCGGCGGCACTGCCCGCGGCCGCGCAGCCCGGGGCGGTCCCGCCGCCGCCCGCCCCCGGCAGCCGGCGCCTCGCCGCACCGGAGGCGCCGACGGACGCGGCGGCGCTGCTCGCCGCGTTGGGCCGGTGCGACCAGGTCTCGAACGGCGGATACGCCACCGACCGGGGCCGGCTCGCGGACATTCCGGTCTGCGAGCACGGCGGAGCCGTCTTCTGGAAGGCGGACATGGACATCGACTGCGACGGCCGGCGCACCGCGCGGTGCAACCGCGACGCCGACCCCTCGTACCAGTCGACCACTGCCTTCACGGGGTCCGACGGCCGATATCTGAACGCCGAGCGGCTGCCGTTCGTCGTCGTGCCGGTCCCCAGCGGGATCTGGGACTACCGGTCGTCGGGCATCCGCGGCGGTTCGGCCGCCGTGATGATCCACGAGGGCAGGATGGTGTACGGGGTGGTCGGCGACACCGGGCCGAGCGGGATCATCGGAGAGGCGTCGTACGCGGCCGCGCAGGCGCTCGGGATCGACCCGGACCCGGCGACCGGCGGAGTGCCCTCGGGGGTCACGTACATCGTCTTCAAGGACTCGAAGGTGTCGCCGATCGAGAGCCACGCGTCGGCGGTGGAGCTGGGCGAGGAGCTGGTACGGCGCTTCCTGGCCGGTGCGAAGAGGGCCGAGGGGGCCGAGGGGCGCTGAGGATCGGCGGGCCGCCGGCCACGGTACTGCCGGTATTTCCGTACCGGCATTAGAATGCCGGTATGGTCCGCACCCCTCTCACCCCCGAAGAGCGCGAACGCGGCGAGCGGCTCGGCCGGCTGCTGCGCGAGGCGCGAGGGGACCGCAGCATGGTCGAGGTCGCCGCGGCCGCCGGGCTCTCCGCGGAGACCCTCCGCAAGATCGAGACGGGCCGGGCCCCGACGCCGGCCTTCTTCACGGTCGCCGCGCTGGCCGCGGCGATCGGCCTGTCCATGGACGAGCTCGTCGTCCGCTGCGCGCCGGCGGAGGAGCGGGGCCCGGTGGAGGCGGTGGCGTGAGGCCGGCCGGCCCGGCGTAGTCTCGCGGGCGTGAGTGCCGAGAAGTTCGCCAGCGCCAAGTACGTCAGCGTCACCACCTTCCGCAAGAACGGGACCGGGGTCGCCACGCCCGTGTGGTTCGCCGTCGACGGCGGCGAGTTGTTCGTGTGGACCCGGACCGACTCGTGGAAGGTCAAGCGCCTGCGCAACGACAGCCGGGTCGTCGTCACCGTCTGCGACGCGCGCGGCAACGTCGAGGAGGGCGCGCCGACCGCGGAGGGCACCGCCCGGCTGCTCGACGCCGCCGGAACCGTCGCGGTGCGCAAGCTGCTGGCTCGTAAGTACACCTGGCAGTTCCGGGCCGTCGACTGGCCGGCGACCGTCGCGCGCCTCGGCAAGCGTCCGCACACCGGCATCGCGGTCACGTTCTGAAAACGGCACGGTAGCCGTCCCGTAACACGCCTGCGGTCGAATGCCTGCGGTGCCCTCGGAGCGGAGGGTCCCGTTCTGTGACGGGCGGTGGCAGGCGGTCTATGACGGTGAACCAACTCCCGGCGGACGTCAGGGCGTTCGCCCGGTACTTCAGCGAGCTGCTGGCGCGGCCGGCCCCGGACGGCGGCTGGTACGAGATCTTCGCGCAGCGCGACCCGGACGGTTTGCGGGCGTGCTGCCAGGGGGCCGAGATCCCGCCCTGGGACGTGGTCGAGTCCCTGCTTCAGGACCTGCCGGGCGCGGACGCGGCGGAGTTCCGCCGGGCGGCCGCCCTGTACGCCGCGGCGGCCGCCGCGCACGACCGGCTGCCCGGTGGCCGGGAAACGCTGGAGGAACGCGCCGAACTCATGCGCCACGAGCGCCTGCGCGCGCAGGCCCGCGTCGAGGAACTGCTGCGCCACCTGGCCGCTGCCCCGGACGAGCCCCGCCTCGTCAACGAGCTCGCCTGGACCCGCGACGACCACAGCCGTGCGGTCCGCCGCCAGTCCGAACTGGAATCCCGCGCGACGTCCCTGGCCCACCCCCCGCCCTCTGACCGGGCCCGCCCTGACCACCCGCTGGGCCGCCCCGCCCAGACGGAGACCCCACCCGACGGGCGGCGTCCCGACGACGTCGGAAGCCCGGAGCAAGCCACGGCGGCGGCCCGGCAGGCCGGGTGGGCCCCTGAGGACCTCGCAAGCCCGGGCCCCGTTGGGTCGCCTGCCGGCCAGGGCCGAGCCCTGGGGCCCGCGCCGACCGTGGCCGCCCACGCCGGGTGGACTCCCGACGACGACGCCGGGTCCCCGGGCCCGGCCCCGGCCGCGCACGCTGGGTGGGCTCCTGCCCATGACCGGCCCGAAGCTTCGGCCCCGGCTCCGCAGGGCGGCAGGCTTCCCGGCCACGGCCGGAGCCGGGGCCCCGCCCAGCACGCGGGGTCGCGCCCCGGGCCCGGCGAAGCCGAGGCGTACGGCGGGGACGGCCCCGCCCCGCAGGGGTTCGGGAAGGGGCGGGGTGGGGGAGACCCGGCCGGCGAGCGCGACAGCCGGCCCGCGCCCAGCCGCAAGAGCAAGAAGCGCCCCCGCGGCGGCGCCCGGTTCGCCGGGGCCGAGGGCGGTGGGGAGGACGCCGTCGCCGTGCCCGTGCTGCCGGTCGCGGGGGCCGCGGGGAACGCGCCCCGTGGAGCCCGCTACGGCGGCGCCGCCGCCCCCGGCCCCGTGGACGAGCCGCACCCCCCGCCCGACGCGGACGCCGCGCGGGCCGCGAGAGAGACCGTCGCGGCCCTCGGCCGGCTCCGCGCGATGGGCCGCGGCGGCGAGGCGCACGCCCTGATCTGCGAGGCCGCCGCCCGCCCCACCGCCTGGCTGCCCGCGCTCGCCGACGCACTGCACCGCTCCGGGCTCGCGGCCGACTGGGCCACCCTCCTCTGGGAGGCGGCGTCGCAGCCGGCCCTACGGCTCGCGGCCGCCGCGGACGCGCTCGTCGCCGCCGGCCGGGGCGACGACGGCCGGCAGCTCCTGCGCCAGGGCGTACACCGTTCCGCCGACGAGATCGCGGACGCCGCCCTCACCCTCGAGGCCGACGGCACGCCCCACCGCGCCCACTCGCTCCTCGCCGCGTTCGTGCAGGTCCGCGCCCCCGCGGACACCGCCGCCGTGGCCGCGGGCGACCCCGCCCGTCTGGTGCCGCTGCTGCTCGACGCGGCCCGTACCGCGTCCCCGGCGCGGCAGCGGGACGTCGTCCACGCGCTGCGCGTGGCAGGACACATCCACAGCTGAGTCTGTCCGTTGTCGACCGCTCGGGTGCGAAACAAGATCGACTCAGCGGGTTCACGACGATGGTCTTGCCCCCGTGTGTGACGCGGCTTACGTTCTCCTCCTACGTACCCGCGTCTACGTGCGTAGAGGCTCTCTGGCGTCCCGTCGAAGGAGCAGCTCATGGCCACTGTCGTACGCGCCGCGCTCGTCCAGGCCACCTGGACCGGCGACACCGAATCCATGATCGCCAAACACGAGGAACACGCCCGCGAAGCGGCCCGGCAGGGCGCCAAGGTCATCGGCTTCCAGGAGGTGTTCAACGCTCCGTACTTCTGCCAGGTCCAGGAGCCCGAGCACTACCGCTGGGCGGAGCCGGTCCCGGACGGCCCGACGGTCCGGCGGATGCGGCAACTCGCCCGGGAGACCGGCATGGTGATCGTGGTCCCCGTCTTCGAGGTCGAGGGCGCGGGCTTCTACTACAACACCGCCGCCGTGATCGACGCCGACGGCAGCTATCTGGGCAAGTACCGCAAGCACCACATCCCGCAGGTCAAGGGCTTCTGGGAGAAGTACTACTTCAGGCCCGGCAACGCCGGCTGGCCTGTCTTCGACACGGCCGTCGGCAGGGTCGGGGTCTACATCTGCTACGACCGCCACTTCCCCGAGGGCTGGCGCCAGCTCGGCCTCCAGGGAGCCCAGTTGGTCTACAACCCGTCCGCCACCCACCGCGGCCTGTCGTCCCACCTCTGGCAGCTGGAGCAGCCCGCCGCCGCAGTCGCCAACGAGTACTTCGTCGCCGCGATCAACCGCGTCGGCATCGAGGAGTACGGCGACAACGACTTCTACGGCACCAGCTACTTCGTCGACCCGCGTGGCCAGTTCGTGGGCGACGTCGCCAGCGACAAGGAGGAGGAACTGGTCGTCCGCGACCTCGACTTCGACCTGATCGAGACCGTCCGCCAGCAGTGGGCGTTCTACCGCGACCGCCGCCCCGACGCTTACGAGGGACTGGTGCAGCCGTGACCGACCTGTACGAGCGGCACAGGGCAGTCATCCCCGACTGGGTGTCGCTCTACTACAAGCGGCCGATCGAGATCACGCACGGCGAGGGCCGCCACGTCTGGGACGCGGACGGCAACCGCTACCTCGACTTCTTCGGCGGCATTCTGACCACGATGACCGCGCACGCCCTGCCCGAGGTCACCAAGGCGGTCAGCGAACAGGCCGGGCGCGTCATCCACTCCTCCACCCTCTACCTCAACCGCCCCATGGTGGAGCTCGCGGAGCGGATCGCGGCGCTGTCGGGCATCCCCGACGCCCGGGTCTTCTTCACCACCTCGGGCACGGAGGCCAACGACACGGCCCTGCTGCTGGCCACCGGCCACCGCCGGTCCAACCAGATCCTGGCGATGCGCAACAGCTACCACGGCCGGTCGTTCTCCGCGGTGTCGGTCACCGGCAACCACGCCTGGTCGCCGACCAGCCTCTCGCCCCTCCAGACGCTGTACGTGCACGGCGGCGTCCGCTCCCGCGGCCCCTTCGCGCATCTCTCCGACGCGCAGTTCATCGAGGCGTGCGTCGCCGACCTCGAGGACCTGCTCGGCCACACCCACGACGTGGCCGCGCTGATCGCGGAGCCGGTGCAGGGCGTCGGCGGGTTCACCTCGCCGCCCGACGGGCTGTACGCGGCGTTCCGCGAGGTCCTCGACCGGCACGGCATCCTGTGGATCTCCGACGAGGTGCAGACCGGCTGGGGGCGCACCGGCGACCACTTCTGGGGCTGGCAGGCGCACGACGGGAACGGCCCGCCGGACATCCTGACCTTCGCCAAGGGCATCGGCAACGGCATGTCGGTGGGCGGTGTCGTCGCCCGCGCCGGGATCATGAACTGCCTCGACGCCAACTCCATCTCCACCTTCGGCGGCAGCCCGGTCACCATGGCCGCCGGCGTCGCCAACCTCTCGTACCTGCTGGAGCACGACCTCCAGGGCAACGCCCGCCGGGTCGGCGGTCTGCTGATCGAGCGGCTGCGGTCCGTCGCCGCGAGCGTGCCGGCCGTGCGCGAGGTACGGGGCCGCGGGCTGATGATCGGCATCGAGCTGGTCAGACCCGGCACCGACGAGGCGGACCCGCAGGCCGCCGCGGCCGTTCTGGAGGCCGCCCGGGAGGGCGGGCTGCTGATCGGCAAGGGCGGCGGCCACAGCACCAGCGTCCTGCGCGTCGCCCCACCGCTGTCACTGACCGTCGCGGAGGCCGAGCAAGGCGCTCTCATCCTCGAACAAGCCCTGCACAGCCTCTAGTCGCACCGCGAGGAGACCATGAGCACCCGCACCCTGATCCGTGGCGGTCTGGTCGTCACCGCCGCCGACGAGATGCACGCCGACGTACTGGTCGAGGACGGCCGGATCGCCGCGATCGCTTCCCACAACTCGCCGGTCTCGGAGGGCTGGACGGCCGCCCGGACGATCGACGCGGCCAACAAGTACGTCATCCCGGGCGGCGTCGACGCGCACACCCACATGGAGCTGCCGTTCGGCGGGACGTTCGCCTCCGACACCTTCGAGACCGGCACCCGGGCCGCCGCCTGGGGCGGCACCACCACCATCGTCGACTTCGCCGTCCAGTCCAGGGGCCGGGCGCTGCGCGAGGGACTGGACGCCTGGTACGCCAAGGCCGACGGCAACTGCGCCATCGACTACGCCTTCCACATGATCCTCTCCGACGTCAACGAGCAGTCGCTCAAGGAGATGGACCTGCTGGTCGAGGAGGGCATCACCTCCTTCAAGCTCTTCATGGCCTATCCCGGTGTGTTCTACAGCGACGACGGCCAGATCCTGCGCGCCATGCAGAAGTCCGCCCGCAACGGCGGCCTGATCATGATGCACGCGGAGAACGGCATCGCCATCGACGTACTCGTCGAGCAGGCGCTCGCCGAGGGCCGCACCGACCCGCGCCACCACGGCGAGGTCCGCAAGGTGCTGCTGGAGGCCGAGGCCACCCACCGGGCGATCCAGCTCGCCCGCGTCGCCGGCGCCCCGCTGTACGTGGTGCACGTCTCCGCGGAGGAGGCCGTGGCGGAGCTGGCGGCCGCCCGCGACAAAGGCCTGCCCGTCTTCGGCGAAACCTGTCCGCAGTACCTCTTCCTGTCGACCGACAACCTTGCCGAGCCGGACTTCGAGGGCGCCAAGTACGTGTGCTCCACCCCGCTGCGGCCGCGCGAGCACCAGGCGGCCCTGTGGCGCGGGCTGCGCACCAACGACCTCCAGGTCGTCTCCACCGACCACTGCCCGTTCTGCTTCACGAGCCAGAAAGAGCTCGGCCGGGGCGACTTCTCCAAGATCCCCAACGGGCTGCCGGGCGTGGAGAACCGGATGGACCTCCTCCACCAGGCCGTCGTCGACGGCCACATCACCCGCCGCCGCTGGATCGAGATCGCCTGCGCCACCCCGGCCAGGATGTTCGGCCTCTACCCGAAGAAGGGCACCATCGCCCCCGGCGCCGACGCCGACATCGTCGTCTACGACCCGCACGCCGAACAGACCCTCTCCGTGGAGAGCCACCACATGAACGTCGACTACTCGGCGTACGAGGGGCGCCGGGTCACCGGCCGGGTGGAGACCGTTCTGTCGCGCGGCGAAGTGGTCATCGACAACCGGGAGTTCACCGGCCGTGCCGGCCACGGCGTCTACACCCCCCGCTCCACCTGCCAGTACCTCGACCACTAGGGAGGCCACGCCGTGGACTTCGGACTCGTCCTGCAGACCGACCCGCCCGCATCGGCGGTCGTCGGGCTGATGCGGCGCGCGGAACGCAACGGCTTCCGCTACGGCTGGACCTTCGACTCCGCGGTGCTGTGGCAGGAGCCGTTCGTCATCTACAGCCGCATCCTCGAACACACCGAGAAGCTGATCGTCGGACCGATGGTCACCAACCCGGGCACCCGGACCTGGGAGGTCACCGCCTCCACCTTCGCGACGCTCAACGACATGTACGGCAACCGCACCGTCTGCGGCATCGGCCGCGGCGACTCGGCCATGCGCGTCGCCGGCCGCAGGCCCAACACCCTCGCCCGGCTGGGCGAGGCGATCGGCGCGATCCGCGACCTCGCGGAGGGCCGCGAGGCCGAGGTCGACGGGCAGCCCCTGCGCATCCCGTGGGTGCGGAACGGAAACCTGCCCGTCTGGATGGCGGCGTACGGGCCGAAGGCGCTCGCCCTCGCCGGGCAGAAGGCCGACGGGTTCATCCTCCAGCTCGCGGACCTGTATCTGACGGAGTGGATGGTCAAGGCCGTGCGGCAGGCGGCCGCCGACGCGGGTCGCGACCCGGCCTCCGTCACGGTCTGCGTCGCGGCCCCCGCGTACGTCGGCGACGACCTCGCGCACGCCCGCGAACAGTGCCGCTGGTTCGGCGGCATGGTCGGCAACCACGTCGCGGACCTCGTCTCGCGTTACGGCGAGCACTCCGACATGGTCCCGGAGGCGCTGACCGCGTACATCAAGGAACGGCACGGCTACGACTACAGCCACCACGGCCGCGCCGGGAACCCGTCCACCGACTTCGTCCCCGACGAGATCGTCGACCGGTTCTGCCTGCTCGGTCCCCCCGAGGCCCACATCGCGAAGCTCCAGGCCCTGCGCGACGTGGGCGTCGACCAGTTCGCCGTCTACAACATGCACGACGCGAAGGAAACGACGATCGACGCGTACGGCGCGGAGATCATCCCGGCACTCAGCCGCTGACCGGTCCCGCCTGCGAAGGGTCACGCCCATGACCGCGACCGTTCCGCCCGTGCCGCCGGTGTCCTCCGGCGGCCCCATATCCGACCCGGCGGGACGCGTCGAGCTCCCGCCCGGCACCGACTTCACCGGCAACCGGTTCGTCAACGACGACCTGCTGCCCGTGCCGGTCGCCCGCCGCCGCTGGACCACGTACAACTTCGCCGCCCTGTGGGTCGGCATGGCCCACAACATCCCCTCCTGGCTCCTCGCCTCCGGGCTCGTCGCGCTCGGCATGGACTGGAAACAGGCCGTGTTCACCATCGCCCTGGCCAACGTCATCGTGCTGCTGCCGATGCTGCTGACCGGACACGCGGGCCCCAAGTACGGCATCCCCTTCCCCGTCCTCGCCCGCGCCTCCTTCGGACTGCGCGGCGCCAACCTGCCCGCGATGATCCGCGCCGGGGTCGCCTGCGCCTGGTTCGGCATCCAGACCTGGATCGGCGGCCAGGGCATCTTCGTCCTGCTCGGCAAGATCTTCGGCGGCTGGGCGGAGGCGTCGAGGATCGGCGGCCAGCCGTGGACGCTGTGGGTCTGCTTCCTCCTCTTCTGGGCGCTCGAACTCGCCATCATCTACCGGGGCATGGAGGCGCTGCGCCGCTTCGAGAACTGGGCCGCGCCGTTCGTCATCGTCGGCGCGCTGGTGCTGCTGTGGTGGGTCACGGCCAAGGCGGGCGGCCTCGGGCCGCTGCTCGACCAGCCGTCGAAACTGGGCTGGGGCGCGGACTTCTGGCCGGTCTTCTTCCCGTCCCTGATGGGCATGATCGCCTTCTGGGCCACCCTGTCGCTGAACATCCCCGACTTCACCCGCTTCGGCGCCGGCCAACGGGCCCAGGTCTGGGGCCAGACGCTCGGTCTGCCGACCACCATGACCCTGTTCGCGCTCCTGTCCGTGTTCGTCACCTCCGGCTCCCAGGCGGTGTACGGCGCGGCGGTGTGGGACCCGGTCGCGCTCGCCGCCAAGACCGACAACGTCTTCGGGCTGCTCTTCGCCCTGGTGACGGTGCTGATCGCGACGATCTCGGTGAACATCGCGGCGAACGTCGTGTCGCCCGCATACGACCTGGCGAACCTGGCGCCCAAGTTCATCAACTTCCGCACCGGCGCGCTGATCACCGGCGTCGTCGGAGTGGTGATCATGCCGTGGAAGCTGACCGAGACGCCCGAGCTGTACATCTTCACCTGGCTCGGCCTGGTCGGCGGGCTGCTCGGCACGGTCGCCGGCATCCTCATCGCCGACTACTGGCTGCTGCGCCGCACCGTCCTGGACCTCACCGCCCTCTACACACCCGGCGGCCCCTACTGGTACACCGCCGGCTGGAACCTGCGCGCCGTCGCCGCCTTCGTGGCCGGCGGCGTCCTCGCGGTCGGCGGCTCCCACTCGGCCCCGGGCAAGGGTCCGTTCCCCGAGGACGGCCTGATCCCCTTCCTGCGCCCCCTCGCGGACTACGGCTGGGCGGTGGGCCTCGCCACGTCGCTGGTCCTCTACCTGACCCTGATGCGCCTCAGACCACGCCGGCCCGCCTGAGGGCGCTTGCCAGCCGCTCACGCCACGCGGACGGTCGGGGCTGGTGGAACCGCGCGGCGACAAGTGACCCACCGGTGCGGCGCCCGTGCGTCCGGGGCACGGCCGCACGGCGTGGATGCGGCTACGAGCGGGTGCCCGCAACCGGGCGGACGGCACACCGTACGCTCGCAGCGACACAGCAGACCGGCGCGGGCCGCCCGGACCCGGCCCGGACCCCGCCCTGAAGAAGGGAGCGGTGTGACGGACGACAGCGTCGCCTCGGTGGTAAGGCAGTGGCAGGCGGTCGATCCCGCGCTGGACACCGCACCGATGGAAGTGATCGGCCGCATCAACCGCTGCGCCGCGCTGCTGCGACAGGCGGAGGACGCGCCGCTGCGCTCGGCGGGACTGTCTCGGGCCGAGTTCGAGCTGCTCGGCGCCGTCCGCCGCACCGCCCGCGAACTGACCCCCGGCGAGCTCGCCCGTGAGACGTTCTCCTCCGGGGCGGCCGTCACCAAGCGGCTGCGGGCCCTCCAGGACCGGGGGCTCGTCGACCGGCGCGGCGACGAGCGCGACCGCCGCGTCGCCCACGTACGGCTCACCGACGACGGCCGTGTCCTCTTCGACCGGCTGCTGCCCGAGCAGCTCGCCTACGAGAGCGCCGTCCTGTCCGGCCTCGGCGGGGAGACCCGTACCCGCCTCGGCGCCGATCTCGCCGAGCTGCTGGGCCGGCTCGAAGACCGGCTCGCCGCGGCCCGGCCCTGATGGCCCTGACCTCGACAGGAGCCGTGTGGAGGGGCAGGTCCGCGGTGCGCTCCTTACCCTGAAAGGGTGAACGTCGCGCGCCGGGCCGCCGCGCCCGTCCTGGCCCTCGGGCTCACGCTCGGCGCCGTGCCCGCACAGGGCGCCGCGGCCGCCGCCCCTGAGCTGTCGGCCACCGTCAGTGACGTACCGCGGGCCAAACTCGGCGCGAGCCACGAACCGGGCTGCCCGGTGTCCCCGTCCCGGCTGCGGCTGATCACCATGAACCACTGGGGTTTCGACGGCGGGGTCCACAGAGGGGAGCTGATTGTCCATCAGGACCAGGTCCGGCCCCTGCTGCACGTCTTCGAGAGCGCCTTCGACGAACGCTTCCCCATCCGCCGTATGCGCGTCATGGCCGAGTACGACGGCGACGACGCCCGGGCCATGGCGGCGGACAACACCTCCGCCTTCAACTGCCGCCGGGTGACGGGCGACGCCCGCCATCTGTCGCGGCACTCCTACGGCGACGCAGTCGACATCAACCCCGCCGAGAACCCGTACGTCGACCGCTCCGGACAGGTGCACCCGCCGGCCGGTGAGGACCACCTCGACCGCGACCCGCCCGCCAAGGGCATGATCACTCCCGGCGACGCGGTCACCACGGCCATGGCCGAGGCCGGCTGGGAGTGGGGCGGCCGCTGGTCGCCACCGGACTACCAGCACTTCTCCGCCGACGGCACCTGATCCGGCCGCCCGGGACCGCACACCCGGCCGGTCCCTCACTCGAACAGTCCGTGCCGCACGGCCGGGGCAGGCGGCCACACGTGCATGGACATTAGGTTCCCGGTATGGCCTTCCAGAGGCCGAACGATCTCCGTTCCCCGGGAAAGGTTTACCCCACCATGCCGCCTGCACCGACGGACACCCCTGCCCGCATACGCCACGTTCCCCCCGCCGCCGCGCACCCCGCGCGCCCCGTCCGCTCCCCGCGGAAGTCCCTCTCCCTCCTCGCCTCCGCCACCCTGATCATGCTGTTCCTCGCCCCCGACGCCGCCGCCGGCGGGCCGGCCGGCCCCGGGACCGGCGGGCGGACCGAGGCGCACCTCCAACTGGTCCTGGACGGCGATTCGCTGACCGCCCAGGACATGTTCGACGTCCTGGACGCCAAGTCGGTCGCGGTGAAACTCTCCGACGAGAGCCGCAGACGGATGCGGCAGATCCGCGACGGCGCGCTCAACGAACTCTCCAAGGGCGCCCGCGTGTACGGCTGGAACCAGGCACTGGGCCCGCTCAAGGACAAGCAGCTCGACAGCGCGCAACAGAAGGAGTTCCAGAAGCGCATCCTGCGCTCGCACGCCGCAGGCGTCGGCGAGCCGCTGCCCGAGCGCGTCGCACGCCTGGTCATGGTGCTCCGCGCCAACCAGATGGCCCGCGGCGCGATGGCCGTCCGCCCCGAACTCGTCGACCGGATGAACGACCTGGTCACCGCCGGCGTCACCCCGGTCGTCCCCCAGGTCGGCTCGCTCGGCTCCGGTGACCTCCAGCCCATGGCCGCGGTCGGCATGGTCCTCACCGGCGACAAGGCGCCCGCCCGCTACCGCGGTGAGCAGGGCCCCGCCGCACAGATCCTCGGCCGAGCCGGTCTCGAACCGTCCTTCGAGCTGGAGCAGGGGGAGGCCCTGCCCATCATCAGCGGCAGCACCGTCGTCCTCGCCTCCTACGCCGACGCCCTGCACCGCGCCACCAGGGCGGCCGGCCTGGCCGAGGGCGCCCTCGCCATGTTCATGGATGCCACCCGGGCGGAGACGGGCAGCCTGGACGCCCGTACCCACGCCGAACGGCGGATCCCGGAGGAGGAGAAGGTCGCGGAACGCCTCCGGGAACTGCTCCGCGGCAGCCGGTGGACCACCGAAGAAGGCCGCAAGCGGCTCGGCGAGGACCACCCCCGCATCCAGGACGCGGTGTCGCTGCGCGCCGCTCCGCACATCTACGGCGCGCTGCGCAAGACCCTCGCGGACGGCCGGCGCGACATCGAACGCGAGGCCAACGCCTCCACTTCCAACCCGCTGGTGTTCGCGCGCGGTTCGGGCCGGGGCCACGAGTTCGTGATGGGCGGCAACTGGGACGGGGCCCTCCTCGGCCATGCCGCCGACGCGCTGAACGCCCAGATCGCCGACCTCGGCGTCCACACCCAGGAACTCTCCGCGCGGCTGCTCTCGCCCAAGTGGAGCTACGGCCTGCCGGCCAACCTCGCGGGCGGCACGCCCGGTCTGAACTCCGGCATGGTCCAGGTGCAGACCGTGGCCGCCGCACTCGTCCCGGAGATGCAGGTCCGGGCCATGCCCGCCGGTGCGCTGTCCCGGCCCGCCAAGGACGGGCAGGAGGACCACAACACCATGGCGATGGCCTCCGTACGCCACCTCCACCAGAACCTGGACCGCCTCGAGACGGTGCAGGCCGTGCTGACCCTGATGTCCGCGCAGGGCATCGACCTGATCGAGAAGAAGATGGCCGGCCTGTCCCTGGGCGCGGGCGTCCGCTCCCTCCACGACACGGTCCGCGCGCACATCGAGCCCCTCCACGACGACCGCTACCTGACCCCGGACCTGGTCGAGATGACCGACCTGGTCCGGGGCGGCGAGCTGACCCGTCCCGCTGCGGGGCCGCGTCAGCGGTGACGGGGGACCTCACGCCGGCCCCGTACGCGCATGAGCGCGATGCCCGCGATCAGCAGTACGGCTCCGGCCGCCGACGGCCACAACTGGGCGCCGGTCCGGGCCAGACCGCCCTCCACGGCCTGCGGCGCGATGCCGCCGGCCGGCAGGGGGACGTTCGACTCGCCGGCCGGGTCCGTGGCAGCCGGCGTGGCCGGTGCGGGGGCACTGGTCGTCGCCGCCGGGCTCCGCGCCGTGGTCGCAGAGGGCGGCTCGCTGTACGCGGGGGAGGGGTCGGCGTCCCGGCCGGTGGCCGGTTCCGCGGGGGCTTGTGCCGCATCGGGTGACCTGGGTGGCGCCTGTTCGGCCTCGGTACGGCGCCTCTCCGGGGCCGGCTTTTCCACGCGGGACTGCTCGGCGGCGGCCGCCTTCGGCCGGGGCTGCTCGGCGGCGGTCGTGGCGGGCGCGGCGGGCTCATGGGGTGCCGCGTACTCTGGCTCCGGCGCCGCTTCCGGCCTCGGCTCCGGGGCGGGCACCTCGGTGGGGGCCGCGGTGGCCGTGGCCGGGGCGTCCTTCGGCTCCGGGCCACTGCCGCCCGGAGCCTGCCCCGTGTCACCGGGGCCGCAACGCCGCCCCTCGTTCAGGCAGTTCACCAGCTCCCGCATGAGCTTCTCGTCGAAGACGTTGATGAAGTCACCGTGGTCGGTGACCGGTTTGTGCAGCTGCTCGGGGAACGAGTCCAGCGCGTAGACCGCGGCGTCCGCGCCGTCGAACACCGGCGGCCGCACGTCGTAGACGATCCGCTGGACCAGCTGGGGAATGGGGACGAAGCCGCCGGGGCAGCGGCCGCTCGGGTCCGTGAAGGCCACGTGGGTGCGGTGGTTGGCGCTGTCGGCGTTCCGGCCGTCCCAGCAGCTCTGGAACGCGAAGCTGCGCACCACTCTGCTGCCGCCGGGGCAGATCGGGTACTTGTCGCTGAGCTGCCGGTCCTCGAAGCCGGTGCAGCTCCACGAGGCGTTGGCGTTCGCGTCGCCGTTGACGAACGCCTTCGCGTCGCCGGTGATGATCCGCAGGAAGCGCGGCATGGCGGTGACCCTGCCCCGCGGGTTGCCGACGAAGTCGAGCGTCACCTCGGACGGGGTCAGGATCTCGCCGACGTTCTGGTCCTTGCCGCCGCCGTCCGCCCGGACGTCGTCCTCGTCCTGGCCGTTCTGGAGCCGCAGCACGGGCCAGTAGTACGTCGAACGGTCGCCCTCGTCGCGGCAGGTGGTCTCGCCCGCCGCGAGATCGTCGTCGGAGGCGAACGCGTCGTTGGCCTGGTTGCCCACGTAGTCGTGCATGTGGTGGGCGCCGTTGGCCACCCCGGGGGCGACGATGATGTTGTCCGGGTTGAACGTGCCGTTCGCGTTGACGCCGCAGTCCGTGGTGAACGTGCCGCGGGAGGCGCCGCGCAGCAGCGGGGGTTGCTGGACGTTCGGCGCGACGGTGCGGATGTCGGCGAAGTCGGACACCTCGGGGCCGTTGCCGGCCTGCCCGCCGTTGTCCCCCCGGCCGCCGTCCTCCCGGCCGCCGTCCTCCCGGCCGTCGCCGTCCCCGCCGCCGTCGCCACCGCCCTGGTCGCCCTGACCGCCCCGGTCCGCGCCGTCGGTCTGCAGGGTGCACGGGGCCAGCGCCCGCAGCCCCTGCGGCCGTTGCCCGGTGACCCGGCCGATGGCCTCCGCGATCCGGTCCAGGGCCGCTTCCCGCTTGCTCCGCAGCGGCCCGAGGATCGCGTTCTGCACGAACTGCGGGTCGCGTTCGACCTGTGCCCTCTCGTCGGCGAACCGCTGATACGCCTCGGTGATCTGGCTGTCCATCGTCGCCAGTTCGCGGTCGACCTCCGCCCTGGCCGCGTCCGGCGCCTCCGGCAGCCCGTTCGCCGCCTCCGGGCACTTGACGGTCGCCGGGACGGGCCCGGCGCCGAGCGTCCCCGGCTGCTCCTGACTGGTCGAGCCGCCCGGCCACGGGCCCTGTCCCTCACCGGCGGCGGCATAGGAGTTGACCGCGATGAGACCGCCTCCGCCGAGGATGAGCGCGATCGAGGCAGCGGCCGTCCGTCTGCCTGCTCTCGGGCGTCTTCGCGTCGTCCGTCCCATGGAGAACTCCATCTGCTTCGTCGTCAGGTGGGCATGACGGCGCCCGGAAAGGGGCACGTCCAGTTCCATACGCGCACGGCGGGCGATGTGTTCAACGTCGCGCCGAACTCGCCTGCCCGACAGTCGTTTCCGGCCCGGTCCGGACGAACAGCGAAGTGAGAGGCACATGTTCACGACCCGGCCGACGCTCCAGGGCACCTTCGGGATGGTGTCCTCCACGCACTGGCTCGCCTCCCAGTCCGCGATGGCCGTGCTCGAGCGGGGCGGCAACGCCTATGACGCGGCCGTCGCCGCCGGGTTCGTGCTCCAGGTCGTCGAGCCGCATCTGTGCGGACCCGCCGGTGAGGTGCCGATCATCGTCGCGCCGGCCGGCGGCGAGGTGCGCGTCCTGTGCGGACAGGGCGTCGCGCCCGCCGCGGCCACCGTCGCCCACTACCGCTCCCTCGGGCTGGACCTCGTCCCCGGCACCGGCCCGCTGGCCGCCGCCGTGCCGGGCGCGTTCGACGCCTGGATGGTCCTGCTGCGCGACCACGGCACCAAGTCCCTGGCCGAAGTGCTGGAGTACGCCATCGGCTACGCCGAGCACGGGCACCCTCCCGTGGAACGGCTCTGCGCGACGGTGGAGACCGTACGCGGGCTGTTCGAGACCGAATGGACCTCGTCCGCCGACGTGTATCTGCCCGGCGGCCGTGCCCCGGCCCCCGGCGCCCTGCTGCGCAACCCGGCCCTCGCCGCCACCTGGCGGCGGCTGATCGCGGAGGCGGAGGCGGCCGCACCCGACCGGGCCGGGCGGATCGAGGCGGCCCGGCAGGTGTGGCGTACCGGCTTCGTCGCCGAGGCGCTCGTCCGCCAGGCCGCCCGGCCCACCCTGGACACCAGCGGCGAACGCCACACCGGCACCCTCGTCGCCGAGGACCTGGCCGGCTGGTCGGCCACGTACGAGGCGCCCGTGACGTACGACTGGAACGGCTGGACGCTGTGCAAGGCCGGCGGCTGGAGCCAGGGCCCCGCCTTCCTCCAGCAGCTCGCCCTGCTGCCGCCGGACCTGCCCGCCCACGGCTCCGCCGAGTACGTCCACCTGCTGATCGAGGGCTGCAAACTGGCGATGGCCGACCGCGAGGCCTGGTACGGCGACGCCGCCGACGTCCCCCTCGCCGATCTGCTCTCCGAGCCGTACGGCACCGCCCGCCGTGCGCTCGTCGGCGACAAGGCGTCGTACGAGCTGCGGCCCGGCAGCCCCGGCGGCCGCATCCCGGTGCTCAGCCCCCGGGCCGCCGACGTGATCGCCGACGGGCCCGGTTCCGCGCCGGTGGGGACGGGCGAGCCGACTGTGGCGCGGAACGGCGCCGCCCAGGGCGACACGTGCCACGTCGACGTCGTCGACCGGTGGGGCAACATGGTCGCGGCCACCCCCAGCGGTGGCTGGCTGCAGTCCAATCCCGTCGTGCCCGAGCTGGGCTTCCCGCTCGGCACCCGGCTCCAGATGACCTGGCTCGAGCCCGGCCTGCCGAACTCCCTCACCCCCGGTCGCCGCCCCCGCACCACCCTGACGCCCTCTGTGGCGCTGCGCGACGGGGTGCCGGTGATGGCCTTCGGTACCCCCGGCGGCGATCAACAGGACCAGTGGCAGCTCCACTTCTTCCTCGCCGTCGCCCTGCGCGGCACGGTCCGCGGCGGGTACGACCTCCAGGGCGCGATCGACGCCCCGAACTGGCACACCGACGCCTTCCCCGGTTCCTTCTACCCGCGCGGCATGCGGCCCGGCAGCGTCACCGTCGAGTCCCGCACGGACGGCGCGGTCGTGGACGAGCTGCGGCGGCGCGGGCACCAGGTCACCGTCGGCCCGCCCTGGTCGGAGGGCCGGCTCTGCGCGGTCGCCCGCGACCCGGCCACCGGCGTGCTGTCCGCCGCGGCGAACCCCAGGGGAATGCAGGGTTACGCGGTGGGGCGCTGAACGCCTCCCGCGATGTCAGCCGGGCGTGATTGGCTTGAGGCATGATCGATGATTTTTTGACCGGTGATCTGTCCGACGTCGAGGAGGCCGTCCGCAAGGCGGCGGCCGCCGAGATCATGCCGCGCTACCGCCGGCTGGCCGCGCACGAGGTGGACGAGAAGACCGGCCCGCACGACCTGGTCACGATCGCCGACCGCAGCGCGGAGGAGCACCTGACCGCCTCGCTCACCGCGCTGCTGCCCGGCTCCGTGGTCGTCGGCGAGGAGGCGGTGCACGCCGACCCGGCCGTCGCGGACGCGCTGCACGGCGACGCGCCGGTCTGGATCGTCGACCCGGTCGACGGCACCCGCCAGTTCGTGCACGGCGAGCCCGGGTTCTGCACGCTCGTCGCGCTCGCCCTGCGCGGCGAGGTGCTCGCGTCCTGGACGTACGCGCCGGTGCTGGAGGAACTCGCCGTCGCGGTCCGCGGCGGGGGCGCCCGGCTGGACGGCACACCGCTGCGGGCCGGTCCGCCCGCACCGGGCTCGGTGCTCCGCGTCGCGATGTCCCACCCGGACTACACGACGCCCGAGCAGAAGCGCGCGCTGCTGGGCCTCGCCGTCCCGGGCGTCGAGACCAGGCCCTGCGGCTCCGCGGGCCTCGAATACCTGGCCGTGGCACGCGGCGACCTGGACGCGGTGGCGTTCTCGTGGGAGCTCGCCTGGGACCACGCCGCCGGGCTGCTGCTGGTCACGGAGGCGGGCGGCGCGCATCTCACGATCACCGGCGAACCGTTCCGTATCACGGGCTCCAACGCGCTGCCGTTCACGGCGGCACGCGACGAGACCACGGCCCGCGTGGTCAGGGAGCTGCTGACCTGACGCACGGCGCCCGGCTCGTCCAGGCCCACACCCACGGCGCCCGGCTCGCCCCGGGCCCGCTCACCCCAGCCGGGCGCGTACCTCCCGTACCAGGGCGTCGGCGTCCGCCACCGCCGCCGTGTCCAGGCCGCGCAGTGCTGCCGCCACCCGCTCCGTGAAGTCCGCGGGCGTCTCCTCGAACGCGGCGGCCGCCGCCAGCGCGCCCTTCTCGTTGAGGCACCACACCCGGTGCTGGGCGTACAGCGCCTGCGCCAGCACGCCGAACGCCCGTGACAGGCACAGCGACACATGCAGCGTGTCCCCGGCGCCGGCCGACTTGGCCGCGGCGGCGACCGAGAACTCCGCCTCCCACGCGGCGTCGACCAGCGCACGCCGCAACGGCTCCGGATACTCCCGGGTCTCCTCCCGCAGCGCCGTCAACTCGCCTCCGGGGTCGGCCAGTACGCGGCACAGCGCCACCTCGCCCGCGTACGCCGGCGACCAGAAGCCCAGCGGGTGCCCCGGCTGCGCACCCGTCTCGAAACGCCCGGCCAGACAGTCCGCCCAGACCCGTTCGACCCGGTCCAGGTCCCGCAGGATCCAGTCCACCGGCACACCGTCGAGCGACAGCCACGCACCGCCGTTGACCCACGGGCCCCAGCCGCCCGGTCCCGCCACCTCCACCGGCCCGCCGGTCAGCCCGGACGCCAGTGCCGCCAGGGCGCCGGTGTCGACGCCGCCCCGGTAGTAGACGCCGAGATCCCAGTCGGAGTCCGGCCGGTGGCTGCCCCGGGCCCGGCTGCCGCCGAGGGCGACCGCACGGACACCGGGCGTCCGCACGAGCCGCTCCGCCATGTCCTCGATCGTGTTCTCCATCGAGACCGGACGGTACCCGGCCGCACGATGTCACCGCCCGGGAATATCCTTGGCCGTCCTGGCCGTCGGCTGACGAAGGAGTCCGAAGGTGCCGTCGATGCTCGATGCCGTCGTCGTGGGAGCGGGCCCCAACGGGCTGACCGCCGCGGTCGAACTGGCCCGCCGCGGCTTCTCGGTCGCCGTCCACGAGGCCCTGGACACCGTCGGCGGCGGCGCGCGGACGGAGGAGCTGACGCTCCCCGGCTTCCGCCACGACCCGTGCTCCGCGGTCCACCCGCTCGGGGTCGGGTCACCCGCCTTCGGCGCCATGCCCCTGGCCCGGCACGGCCTGGAGTGGCTGCACCCCGAACTGCCGCTGGCCCACCCGTTCCCTGACGGCACCGCCGCGGTGCTCAGCCGCTCCGTCGGCGAGAGCGCCATGTCCCTGGGCGCGGCCGACGCGGGCGCCTACCGCAGACTCGTCTCGCCGTACCTCGGCCACTGGGACAGCCTCGCCGCGGACTTCCTGCGCACCCCCTGGGACGGGCTGCCCCGCGACCCGTACCGGTACGCCCGCTTCGGGCTCGACGCGATCCGGCCCGCGAGCATGCTCGCCCGCCGCTTCCACGGCGAGAAGGCGCGCGGGCTGCTCGCCGGGCTCGCCGCCCACGCCATCGCCCCCACCAGCGGCGTGGCGACCGGCGGCATCGCCCTGCTCTTCGCCCTCGCCGCGCACGAGGTCGGCTGGCCCGTCCCGCGCGGCGGCTCGCAGGCGATCTCCGACGCCCTCGCCTCCTACCTGCGCGAACAGGGCGGCACGGTGCACACCGGCAGCACCGTCAAGCGGCTCGACGAGCTGCCCCCCGCCCGGGCGTACATCTTCGACACCTCACCGACCGCGCTCGCCAGGATCGCCGGCCTGGGCCAGGCGTACTGGCGCTACAAGTACGGCGCCTCCGCCTTCAAGATCGATTACGCGCTGTCGGGCCCGATGCCGTGGACCGCCGAGGAGGCCCGCACCGCCGGGACCGTGCACATCGGCCCCACCGCGGCCGAGATCGAGACCGCCCTCGGCGCGGCGGTCTCCGGCCGCGCCCCCGAGGCGCCGTTCCTGATCACCTCCCAGCCGACCGTGATCGACCCGACCAGAGCGCCGGAGGGCAAGCACGTCCTGTGGGCGTACGGCCATGTCCCGGCCGGCTGGGAGGGCGACGCCACCGAGGCGGTCGAACGCCAACTGGAGCGCTTCGCACCCGGGTTCCGCGACCTCGTCCTGGCCCGCGCCGTCGCCGGCCCGCCCCAACTGGCCGCGCGCAACGCCAACTACGTCGGCGGCGACATCGCCTGCGGCGCGTTCGCCGGCCTCCAGACCGTCATCCGCCCCAAGCTCGCCCGCGTCCCGTACGCCACCGCGCACCCCGCGGTCTTCATCTGCTCCTCCGCGACCCCGCCCGGCCCCGGAGTCCACGGCATGTCCGGCCACCACGCGGCGAAGGCCGTCTGGCGCCGCCTGCGGGCCCGTTGAGCCGAAAGGGCTGGTCGGCGCAGTGACGCCTGGATTACGCTGCGGCGGCCGCCGTGGCCGTTCCAGCCACGGCGCACACCGTGGCGGCCTCTGGGGAGGGCCGTGGGGAGGGAAGAATCGCCGTGGGCAGCACGACGGAAACCGTAGGACAGTGTCCCGACTGCGGGCACACCGTCCGGACCGATCACCGCTTCACCACCTGGTGCGCGGCGTGCGAGTGGAATCTCGATCCCGAGCCGCGGGACGAGGAGGATCACGGGAGGATCGACCGGCTGCGGCGCACGCTCGCACAGCGGCACGGGCAGGAGCTCCACGCCGAGGTGACGTCGGGCGCGACGCTGAAGCCGCACCGTGACACCGCTTCCGTGCTGGCCCAGGCCATCTCCCTCTGCGTCCACGGCTTCACGGTCGCGCTCGTCGTCGGCGGCGTCCTGCTGACCACGCTCGGCTGGGGAACCGCGGCCCCGCTGCTCGGCGTGATCATGCTGCTGTCGGCCTGGCTGATGCGGCCGCGCTTCGGCGCCCTCCCCGACGACCTCCCGGTGCTGCGCAGGGCCGACGCGCCCCGGCTCTTCGACCTGCTCGACGACGTCGCCGCCGTCGCCGGCACGGCAGGAGTGGACACCGTCGTGGTGAGCGCCGAGGCCAACGCGGGCGTGACGACCTACGGCATCCGTCAGCGCCGCCTGCTGGAGATCGGGCTCGGGCTCTGGGAGGTCCTCACGCCCCGGCAGAAGGTCGCCCTGCTCGGCCACGAACTCGGCCACTACGCGAGCGGCGACACGCGCCGCGGCCTGGTCACCTTCAACGCCCTGCGCTCCCTGGCCACCTGGCACCACCTCGTGCGGCGGACCCCCGATCCCGCCATCGGCGAGATGTTCGTCAACGCCTGCTACTTCCTGCCGCGCTGCGTCATTCTCGGGCTGCTGATGCTGCTCGACCAGCTGACGCTGCGCGCGGCCCAGCGCGGCGAGTACCTGGCCGACTCCGTCGCGGCCAGGGCCGGTTCCACCGAGGCGGCCGTCGGCCTGATGGACCGGCTGCTCGTGGTGGACTCCGTGGAGTCCCACCTGCGGCGCGAGGCCAACGCCGGACAGCTGCGACGGGCCGGTGACAAGTCCTATCTGGAGTCATGGCGCGGGCTCTGGGCGTTCGTCGCGGCCCACGCCGAGTCGATCCCGGGGCACGAGGTCGAGCGGCAACGACGGCTGAGCGCCCGCCGGGGCCACGCCGTCGACTCCACCCACCCGCCGACCCATCTGCGCCGTGCCTGCCTGCTCACGGCCGTGCCGCTCCCGGCGGGCGTCACCGCCGACGATGCACGGCTGGCCGCCGTGGGCGCCGAACTGGCCGGGGCGGCGGAGCTGCTCGCCCGGCGGATCGTGAAGGGCCAGGGGTGAGAATGGCGGGCGCGGTGACGCCCGCAGCGGCCACCATGGGTGCATGACACAGCCTCAGCACCCGGCCATCACCCTCGTCCGCGGCGACATCACCGAGCAGCGCGCCGACGCGATCGTCAACGCCGCCAACTCCTCGCTCCTCGGCGGCGGCGGAGTCGACGGCGCCATCCACCGCAAGGGCGGTCCCGAGATCCTGGCCGCGTGCCGGGCCCTGCGCGCCTCCCACTACGGCAAGGGGCTGCCCACCGGGCAGGCCGTCGCCACCACCGCCGGGCGTCTCGGCGCCGCGCACGTCATCCACACCGTCGGTCCGGTGCACAGCACCTTTGAGGACCGGTCCGAACTGCTGGCCTCCTGCTACCGGGAATCGCTGCGCGTGGCCGCCGAGTTGGGCGCGCGGACCGTGGCGTTCCCCGCGATCTCGACCGGGGTCTACGGCTGGCCTCTCGACGACGGCGCACGCATCGCGGTCCGCACGGTGCGCGAGAGCGCCGCCGAACCGGTCACCAAGGTGCGCTTCGTGCTCTTCGACGAGACGGCGTACGCGGCGTTCGAGACCGCGCTGGCGTCCTACGGCTGACCCGGGCGCGCCCCGACGCGGTCGGCCGCCTGCGCCGGAAGCGGATACGTCCGCTCCGGCGGCAGCAGTTCCCGGGCCGCTTCGAGGTCGCCGGCCGCCACCGCCCGGTGGATCTCGTGCGCCAGCGGTGTCACGTCACGGATGCCGGTGATCCAGTCGTCGACGTACCGGTCGACCGCCGGCCCCGAGAGCCCGATCTGGATCGCCCGGTGCGGCAGCGGGTTCAGCCGCAGGTCCCGCTCGGGGTCCCACTGGACCCGGACCGGACTCGACCTGAGCGCTTCCCGCCAGTGGGCCTCGGTCGCGTAGCGGGACCGGTCGAAGTGACTGACGCAGGCGTGGGAGAGCGCCCACTCGAAGCCCTCCCGGCTGATCTGGATCGCGAGCACCCGTTCCTGGTCGGGCTTGGCGGCCCAGCCGCAGCGGTACATCATCCACAGGAACGACGGCTTGATCCACGTCATCCGCGTGCGTTTGAACGGGTCGACCAGGGTTCCCGCCGCCGACGCCGGGTCCGCGATCCGGGCGGCGTACGCCTGGTACACGGTGATCGTCTCATCGGTGAAGACCGCACGGACCTCATGCCGGGGAAGCTGCAGCATGGTGCGACCCTAGAAGCGGCCCGGGGCGTTCGGGAACTGGTTTTCGCCCTGGCAGGGCGAGGGTGGTGTCGGATTCCCGCCAGCCCTCGCGTCGCGCGGGCCTCATCCTGGACGCATGCACACCGACACCGAGCGCTGCGTGCGCGCCGTCCGGTCCAAGGACGCGCGGTTCGACGGATGGTTCTTCACCGCCGTGCTGACCACCCGGATCTACTGCCGTCCCAGCTGTCCCGTCGTGCCCCCGAAGGCCGGGAACATGACCTTCTACCCGAGCGCCGCCGCCTGCCAGCAGGCCGGCTTCCGGGCCTGCAAGCGGTGCAGGCCGGACAACAGCCCCGGTCGACCATGGGGGCACCTCCCAGGCCAAGGGCCCTGGGGGAGGAACGCGCGCGCCGACGCCGTCGCGCGGGCCATGCGGCTCATCAGGGACGGCGTCGTCGACCGGGAGGGCGTGCCGGGACTCGCCGCGCGGCTCGGTTACTCGGCCCGGCAGGTCGAGCGCCAGCTGCTCGCCGAACTGGGGGCCGGGCCGCTCGCGCTGGCCCGGGCGCAGCGCGCGCAGACCGCGCGGCTGCTCATCGAGACGACCCCGATGCCCATGGCCGAGGTCGCGTTCGCGGCCGGTTTCGCCTCCATCCGCACCTTCAACGACACCGTCCGCGAGGTCTTCGCCCTCGCCCCCGGCGAGCTGCGTGAACGTGCCGGACGCAGCCGCGCCGGGTCCTCGGCCCCGCCCACCCCGGGCGTGATCGCGCTCCGGCTCCCGTACCGGGCGCCCCTCGAACCGAGCAACCTCTTCGGCCATCTCGCCGCGACCGGGGTGCCCGGGGTGGAGGAGTGGCGGGACGGCGCGTACCGGCGCACGCTCCGGCTGCCGTACGGGCACGGGATCGTCGCCCTCACCCCGCACCCGGACCACATCGGCTGCCGGCTGTCGCTGACCGACCCGCGCGATCTGACCATCGCCATCAGCAGATGCCGGTGGATGCTCGACCTGGACGCCGATCCGGTCGCCGTCGACGACCAGCTGCGGGACGATCCGCTGCTGGCCCCGCTGGTCGACAAGGCACCCGGGCGGCGGGTGCCGCGCACCGTCGACGCGGCCGAGTTCGCCGTACGGGCCGTGCTCGGCCAGCAGGTCTCCACGGCCGCCGCCCGTACCCACGCGGGCCGGCTGGTCCAGGCGCACGGCGTGCCCGTGGCGGACCCGGAGGGCGGCCTTACCCACCTCTTCCCGGCCTCCGAGGCGCTGGCGGCGCTCGACCCCGAGGCCCTGGCGCTGCCCCGCAGCCGCCGCACGACCCTGACCACGCTGGTCGCCGCCCTCGCCGACGGGACGCTGAAGCTCGACCCCGGCAGCGACTGGGACCGGGCACGGGCTGACCTCACCGGCCTGCCCGGCTTCGGACCGTGGACCGTCGAGGTCATCGCCATGCGCGCCCTCGGCGACCCCGACGCCTTCCTGCCCACCGACCTCGGCGTACGGCGCGCCGCCGCCGCACTCGGGCTGCCCGCCACCCCCGCCGCGCTCACCGCACGCGCGGCGTCCTGGCGGCCCTGGCGCGCCTACGCCGTCCAGTACCTGTGGGCGTCGGACGACCACCCGATCAACCACCTTCCCGCGTAAGGAAGTCCAGCCATGACCGGCCTCACCACCACCAGGCGGCACACGGTCGTCGACAGCCCGTACGGCCCGCTGACGCTCGTGGCCACCGACGGCGTGCTGAGCGGCCTCTACATGACCGGCCAGCGGCACCGCCCCGCCGAGGAGACCTTCGGCGACCGCGACGAGGCGCCGTTCGGCGAGACGCTCCGTCAGCTCGAGGCGTACTTCGCCCGCGAACTGACCGACTTCGACCTGCCGATGCACTTCGAGGGCACGCCCTTCCAGCGCCGCGTCTGGGACCTGCTGCGGCACATCCCGTACGGCGAGACCCGCACCTACGGCGAGCTCGCCGAGGAACTGGGCAACCGGGGCGCCTCCCGCGCGGTCGGCCTCGCCAACGGCAAGAATCCGGTCGGCATCATCGTGCCCTGCCACCGCGTCATCGGCTCCTCCGGCAGCCTCGTCGGCTACGGTGGCGGACTGGACCGCAAACAGCGGCTGCTCGCATTCGAGCGCGGCGCGGCCGACGACGCGCTCTTCTAGCCGGCCGGGCCGGCTCCGGTCAACCGGCCAGCCGCTCCAGCAGCGCGGGCAGCGCCGTCCCGATCGGCTCCCTCACGACCTCGTCGGCCAGTTCGTCGTACGGCGTCGGCTCGGCGTTCACCACGATCAGCCGGGCGCCGTGCTCGGCCGCGACACCGGCCAGCGACGCGGCCGGCTGCACCTGGAGCGTCGTGCCGACGGCGACGAACACCTCGCACGCCTTGGCGACCGCCATGGACCGGCCGAGCACCACCGGATCCAGCCGCTCACCGAACATGACCGTCGCCGACTTGAGGATGCCGCCGCACACCCTGCACGCCGGGTCCTCCTCCCCGGCCGCGACGCGCGCCAGCGCCTCGTCCATCGGGGAGCGGGTATGGCAGCGGGTGCAGGTCACCGTCCGCGCGGTGCCGTGCAGTTCCAGCACCTTGCGGCCGGGCATCCCGCCGAGCTGGTGCAGCCCGTCCACGTTCTGGGTGATGACCCGCACCGCGACGCCCGGACGACGGTCGAGTGCGGCCACCGCCCGGTGCGCGGCGTTCGGCTCCGCGTTCCACGTCGCGCTCTCGCGCCGCATGATCCACGAGCGGCGGCGGATGTCGGGATCGGCCATGTAGCAGTCGTAGGTGACGAGCTTCCGGGCCTCCGGATCCTGCCGCCAAAGGCCCTGCGGGCCACGGTAGTCGGGGATGCCGGAGTCCGTGGAGACACCGGCGCCGCTCAGGATCGCGACGAGAGTCATGAGCCGAGATTACGCAGGCCGCTTCGCCGTTCGCGAACCTTTTCCACACCACCGGTGCTACCGTCCGATCATGGCGAAAGTCACGGTCACTCTCGACGCCGAACTGGTCGTCGAGGTCATGGTGCTGGCAGGCGTGGGCAGTCCGCAGGACGCGGTCGAACTCGTCGTGCGCGACTACATCGCGCGCGGCCACCGCACAGAGGCGCGCGCGGCCGCACGCGATGAGCCCCGCACACGGCGCGACATCACGCCTCCGGAACACCACCAGGCGTGACGGCGGTGAACGGCGTCGGCGCGGCGCCCGTCCAGCGCTGCAGCACGGCCTTCCCTCGCTGACGGGTGACACCGCCGTCCCGGACCTCGGCGGCGTCACCCACGTAGAACCGGCCGTCGTCCAGCGAGACCAGGCCGAACTGGCCGGGCGACTCCCAGCCGTAGGTGCCCGACGCCTTGTGCCGCAGCCCCTCCGGCAGCAGCGACAGCGGCGGGCCCCGCTCCGGCCGCCGCTGCCGCCGTATCGCGCCGGTCACCGGCGGACGGCTGCCGTCGACGACGAACAGCCCGTAGTTCGGGGAGGACGGACCGATCCGAGGGGGCGGCCGGCCAGGTCCGTCTTGACGATCCTGTCGGTGAACGAGAAGGAGAAGTGACGCCTGCCCGGGTCGAAGGCCATGCCCTGGAGGTGGCCGGACCGTCAGGTGCCGCCGGCCACGGAGGCGGGCAGCGCGCCCAGCGGGGCGGGGCCTGCGAGGAAGCGGGCGAAGCCGGGTCCGGACACGGCTCGCGCACCCGCGGGTGTCCGGGCGGATGTCTCGTGCGGGGCGGCGGCGGGTGCGGCGCCGGCGGTCGTCACCAGCGTCAGGGCGGCGACGGCGGTCAGCCAGCCGCGCAGCTGCAGGAACATGGTCCCTCCGGGTCCTGGGGATCCGGATGCTGCCCGGCGGGCGTGCACGGCCTCGGTCGGCGCGGACAACGCGCCGTGAACGCGCGTCTACGGTGCGCCCGTCGTCGGCGGAACGGTCGAACCACCGTTCCTGTTCAGTGAGCGGGAGTGAGTCCTCGCGGCGATCGGCGGGCGGCCCTGCCACGCACCCGGGCGACCGCCGGCAGCGCCCCCGGCCCGGCCTCCGGACCCGCTTCTCAGGCGTCCTGCACCGGGCGGCCCGGCGCAGACGTCCCGTCCAGGTCATGGCACGGAGCGCAGGTCAGGGACCGAGGCGACGCGCCGGACGGAATTCGTGCTTCACGACCATCTTCGGGGTGCGATGTCGGACGATGGCAGGGTGGCACGCCCTCCGGCGGTGCCGATAAGGTCGGGGCGGCGCGACTGCCTGTTCGATAGCAAGGGATACAAGGTGACGGACGGAGCAGTTACTCAGCCCGCGCGGGTGCTCGTCGCGGCTGACAAGTTCAAGGGCTCGCTCACGGCCGTGCAGGTCGCCGAGCGGGTGACGGCAGGTCTGCAGCGGATCGTGCCCGGGCTGGCCGTCGAGGCCCTGCCCGTGGCCGACGGCGGCGACGGCACGGTCGCGGCGGCGGTCGCGGCCGGGTTCGAACGGCGCGAGGTGCCGGTCACCGGGCCGCGCGGCGAGCCGCTCACCGCGGCGTACGCCCTGCGGGACGGCACCGCCGTGGTCGAGATGGCCGAGGCCTCCGGCCTCCAGCACCTGCCGGCGGGCGTCTTCGCGCCGCTGACCGCGACGACGTACGGCTCCGGGGAGCTGCTGCTCGCCGCGGTCGAGGCGGGCGCGCGCACGATCGTCTTCGGCGTCGGCGGGAGCGCGACCACCGACGGCGGTGCCGGGATGCTCACCGCGCTCGGCGCGCGCTTCCTCGACGCGTCCGGCCGGCCCGTGCCGCCCGGCGGCGGGGGCCTGCGCGAACTGGCCACCGCCGACCTGTCCGGGCTCGACGCCCGGATCAAGGACGTGGACCTGATCCTCGCGAGCGACGTCGACAACCCGCTGACCGGGCCGAAGGGCGCGCCCGCGGTCTACGGCCCGCAGAAGGGCGCCACGCCCGAGGACGTCGCCGTCCTCGACGAGGCCCTCGCGCACTACGCGTCCGTCCTCGGCCCCGGCCAGGCGGACTCGCCCGGCGCGGGCGCGGCGGGCGGCATCGGCTACGGGGCGCTCGTCGCTCTCGGCGCGCGTTTCCGGCCCGGTATCGAGGTCATGCTCGACGTCCTCGGCTTCGCGCCCGCGCTGGCGCGGGCGACCCTCGTCATCACCGGCGAGGGCTCCCTCGACGAGCAGACCCTGCACGGCAAGGCGCCCGCGGGCGTCGCGGCGGCCGCCCGTGCGCGCGGCGTCGAGGTCGTCGCGGTCTGCGGCCGCCTGGCGCTTCCCCCGGAGGCCCTCGGCCGCGCGGGCATCCGCCGCGCCTACGCTCTGACGGCGCTCGAGCCGGACCCGGCGAAGTCGATGGCGGAGGCGGGGCCGCTGCTGGAGCGGGCGGCGGAGTCGATCGCCCGGGACTTTTTGACGTGACGTGACGTGACGTGACGTGACCGGTGCGGGTCGGACCGGGGGCTTGTCCCCCACCCCGCCCCTTACCCGAACCGGGCTCCGCGCGGATGACCCGGTACCGCGCTCCGAGCGGTGGCCGCAAACGCCTGCCGGGCTGGATTTCGCTCCGCGACATCAGCCCCGTCGGCGTTTGAGGCGCCGGGCTCGGGGCAGCGCCCCGAAACCGCCACGCCCCCGCTCTCCGATGGCCCGTCCTGGTTCCTTCGGGGCCGGCTCCTTCCCGGGCCGGGTTCTTAGGCTCGGGTGACTACTTCAGGTCGGGCCCGGCGGCGCCGATCTTCCCCGAGCCGTTCACGACGTAGACGCGGAGATTGCCCGTGCCGGGGGCGGCGACGCTGAGCTTCCGCATGCCGACACCCGGGACGGCGGTCCAGGCGCCGCCTGCGGGCTGGTGGTGGATGTCGGCGGAGGTCCAGCCGAGGGTCGCCGTGGAGTAGTAGACCGTCGCCGTGTTCTTCGCCGCGGAGGACGGTGCGAACGGGGGCGGCGCGCCGGCGGGCATCGCGGTCAGCACTCCGGCGATTCCGGCGGCTGCCACCACGGCGACAGTCGGGCGCGTGAGCCAGGTGGCGGTGCGTTTCATGCTCTCTCCAGGGAAGGCCGCGGCTGCCGGCTCTCCGGGCGCCGGGAGAAGCGCCCGTCCGGCCGCCTCCCCTGACGAGCTCAGGGCTCCGGCGCGGGATTCCGCGCTGGAAAGGCGAACGTACAGTCTCTGAAACCCCTCACAGCGGCGGCAAGTTACTCGGTGAACCCCGCTCCGTAAAGAGTTCCGGCACCGGCTTTCCGCCGGCCTGCCCGGTGCACGAAGGCGGCCCGCCCCCCTCTGCGCGCCGGTCCGCACGTTGTGCCGCCGCACAAGGGGCGGGTCCCGCCGCTGGTCAGACGCAGCGAGTCGTCCTTCAGGCATGGACCCCGACCACCCCCCGGTGCTGATGTTGGCCCCCGAGAGGCGAGCCGACCGTTGGCGAGCCGGACAAGGGGTTGCGTATGGCCGCCGCGCTTGAGGTGCGGGCGCTGTCCGTGGGGTACGGCCCGGTACGGGCGTTGCGGGACGTGTCCGTCGACGTGCCCGAGGGCGCCGTCGTCGCCGTGCTCGGGGGGAACGGCGCCGGCAAGTCCACCCTGCTGCGGGCGGTGTCACGCACACTGCCGTTCCAGCGTGGGCGGGTCACCGCGGGGACGATCACGTTCGAGGGCCGCCCCCTCCACGGACTCGCCGCCGCCGGCGTCGTGGCCGCCGGGGTCGTCCAGGTCCCCGAGGGCCGGCAGGTCTTCGCACGGATGACCGTGGCGGACAATCTGCGGGCCGGCACACTCGGGGTGCGCGGCCGGCGTGAGTCCGCCGCCGCGCTCGCCCGCGTCCATGAACTGTTCCCCGTACTGGCCGACCGCGCCCATCAGAAGGCCGGCCTGCTGTCCGGCGGCGAGCAGCAGATGCTCGCCATGGGGCGGGCGCTGATGGCCAGGCCGCGCATGCTGCTGCTGGACGAGCCGTCGCTCGGCCTCGCCCCGCTGATGGCGGAGCGGATCGCCGAAACGGTCCAGGAGATCAACGCCGCCGGCACATCCGTGCTCCTCGTCGAGCAGAACGCGGCGATCGCCCTGCGCCTCGCCTCCTCCGCCTACGTCCTCGACGTCGGCGAGGTCGCGCTCTCCGGGCCCGCCGACGAACTGGCGGCCTCCGACGAGGTCCGGCGCCGCTACCTCGGCGTCGTCGACGAGAGCGCCGCGCAGGACGCCGACGGCGCCCGGCGCGCGGCGCCCACCCTCAGGAGGTGGTCGGCATGAGCACGACGACGACCGTCACCGACGTGGCGCTCACCGTCGAGGACGTCACCGTCCGCTTCGCCGGGCTCACCGCCCTCGACGGGGTGTCGTTCACCGTCGAGCCGGGCAGCGTGCACGCCGTCATCGGACCGAACGGGGCCGGCAAGTCCACCACGTTCAACGTCCTCTCCGGTGTCTACCAGGCGACCGAGGGCCGCGTCCGCTTCGGCGACGACGAGCTCACCGGCCTCCCGCCGCACCGCATCGCGGCCCTCGGCGTGGCCCGCACCTTCCAGAACCTGGCGCTGCCGCCCAGCGCCACGGTCGCCGACAGCCTGCTGCTCGGCCGGCACCGGCTCACCCGCACCGGGTTCGTGGCGGCGGGACTGCGGCTGCCGTCGGCGGTCCGCGAGGAGCGCCGGCACCGCGAACGCGTCGCGGAGATCGCCGAGTTCGTCGGTCTCGCGGACGACCTCCACCGGCGCGCCGGTGAACTCCCCTACGGAAAGCAGAAGCTCGTGGAACTGGGCCGCGCCCTGTGCATGGAGCCGCGGATCCTGCTCCTCGACGAACCCGTCGCCGGCATGACCGCCGACGAACGACGGCAGACCGCCGCGGTCGTCGCCGGCGTACGCGACAGCCTCGGAATATCGATCGTGCTCGTGGAACATGACATGGGGGTGGTGATGCGGCTCGCGGACGCCGTGACCGTGCTCGACTTCGGACGCCGTATCGCGGGCGGCACGCCCGCCCAGGTGCAGAGTGATCCGGCAGTCGTCCAGGCGTACCTCGGTACGGAGGCCACGCCATGACCACCTTCACCGAACTCCTCCTCGGCGGACTGTCCATCGGCTCCGTCTACGCCCTGATCGCCCTCGGCTTCGTCGTGATCTTCAAGGCGACCGAGGTGGTCAACTTCGCCCACGCCTCGCTGCTCCTCGCCGGCGGCTACATCACCGCCGTGCTCCACGACGACCTCGGCTTCTGGCCGGCGCTGGCCGTCGGCATCGCGGGCGCGGCGGTCGTCGGCTCCGCCGTCGACTTCCTCGTCATGCGCCGCTACCGGGGCTCCGACCACAGCGTCCTCGCCATCGTCACGATCGGCGTCGACATCCTCCTCACCACCGAACTCACCCGGATGATCGGCACGGACGTGCTGGCGCTCGGCGACCCGTGGGGCGACCGGGTCGTGAACCTCGGTGAGATCACCATCGCCCAGACGAGGATCGCGGCGTTCGTCGCGGCGGCCCTGCTCATCACGGCCTTCCTGCTGGCCTTCCGCTACACCTCGTGGGGCGTGGCGATGCGGGCGGCGGCCGAGAATCCGCAGACGGCCGCGCTGATGGGCGTACGCCTCGGCCGGGTGTCCATGTCGGCGTGGGCGGTCGCCGGCGCGCTCGCGGCGGTGGCGGCGCTGTTCCTGACCGTCTTCCCGACGCCCGGCCTGGAACGTGCGACGTCGCTCGCCGCCCTCAAGGCGTTCCCCGCGGCGATCCTCGGCGGCCTCGACTCGACGACGGGCGCGCTGGCCGGGGGGCTGATCGTCGGAGTCACGGAGTCGTTCGCGACGGGCTACCAGAGCGAACTGACCTTCCTGGGCGGCGGGATCGGCGACCTCGCCCCGTATCTGGTGATGCTGCTCGTGCTGCTCGTGCGGCCGGCCGGACTCTTCGGCACGAAGGAGCTCGCGCGTGTCTGACACCTCCCGCCCGCGCCCGGACGCCGGGCCCACGCCCCCGCCGGAGCCGGCGACGCCGACCGAGCCCGCGGCAGCCAGGCCCGAGCCCGCTCGGGCCGAGCCGACCCCCGCCGAGCAAGAGACCGACCCCGCGCCGGCCAAAGCCGCCGCCGTCACGCGGCCCGGGTGGTCGCGGCTGCGGCCACGGTCCCGCGCGTACGTCTGGGGCCTGCTGTCGGTCCTCCTCCTCGTGCTGCCCTTCTACCTCGACCGCTTCTGGCTGCAGGCCGGGCTGTTCGCCATGGCCGCCGCCATCGGGGCCATCGGGCTCAACCTGCTGACCGGCGCGACCGGGCAGCTCTCCATGGGCCACGCCTTCTTCCTAGCGGTCGGCGCGTACGGCTACTCCGTACTGGCCGGCGGGAACGACGTCGAGAGCGGCCACGAGCTCACCGGGCTCGGCCTGCCGACCTGGCTGGCCGCCGTGCTCGCCGTCTGCCTCGCGGGGCTGGCGGGCGGCCTGTTCAGCCCGATCGCGGGCCGGCTGCGCGGGGCGTACCTCGGTATCGCGACCCTCGCGCTGATCTTCGTCGGCCAGCATGTGCTGTTCAACGCCCGTGATCTGACCGGCGGTTTCAACGGCCGGTCGGTGCCCCCGCTGTCCCTCTTCGGGTTCGACTTCGACGACACGGAAGTACTCGTCGCCGCGGTCCCGTTCCAGTCGATGGAGAAGCTCTGGTACGTCGCGCTCGTCGCGCTCCTCGTCTGCGGGCTGTTCGCCCGCGGCGTGCTCCGCGGCCGGCCCGGCCGGGCGATGAACGCCCTGCGGGACCACCGGATCGCCGCCGGTGTGATGGGCGTGCCGGTGGCCCGCTACCGGGCCTCCGTCTTCGTCCTGTCGTCGATGTACGCGGGCCTCGCCGGCGTCCTGCTCGCGCTGGTCTTCCAGCGGACCGTGCCCGAGTACTTCGGCATGATCCTCTCCCTCGAATACCTGGCCATGATCGTCATCGGCGGTCTCGGCACGGTCGCGGGAGCCGTCGTCGGCGCGGTGTTCGTCTCGCTGCTGCCCCAGGTGCTCACCCGCTGGAGCGACGCCCTGCCCCTGGTCTCCGCACCGGGCACCGGCGGCGTCTCCCCGGGAGAGGCCTCCCGCTATCTGTACGGCGCGGCTGTCGTCGCGGTCGTGCTGTTCCTGCCCGGCGGACTCACCCGCCTCGTTCCGTCCCCTCGGGAGAAGAAATGAAGTCAAGAACGTACGCGGCGGTTCTCGCCGTCCTCGCGCTGACGGTGACGGCCGGCTGCAGCTCCAAGGCCACCACCGGCGACGGGGACACCAAGGGCGCCGGGGGAGTGAAGACCGGGGAGGGCGTCACCGACAAGGCGATCACGCTGGGCGTGCTCACCGACATGACCGGTGTCTACGCGTCGCTCGGCAAGAGCGTCACCCAGGCCCAGCAGCTGTGGGCGAAGCAGACCAACGAGGCCGGCGGCATCTGCGACCGGAAGATCGAACTGACCGTGCGCGACCACGGTTACGACCCGCAGAAGGCGCTCGCCGGCTACACCGAGCTCGAGCCGAAGGTGCTCGGTTTCGCGCAGTTCATCGGCTCGCCGTTCGTCGCGGCCGTGGAGCAGCGCATCGACGGCCAGGACAAGGGGCTGGTCATGCCCCAGGCATGGTCCGCGAACCTGCTCGGCAGCCCGTACGTCCGCGTGGTCGGCGCGACGTACGACATCGAGACGATCAACGCCGTCGACTACCTGCTCGCCGAGAAGCGCATCGCCAAGGGCGACAAGATCGGGCACGTCTTCTTCGAGGGCGACTACGGCGAGAACGCGCTGGCCGGCTCGAAGTACGCGGCCGAGCAGGCCGGGCTCACCGTCGTCGAGCAGAAGATCAAGCCGACCGACAACGACATGTCGGCGCAGGTCGCGGCCCTCAAGAAGGCGGGCGTGAAGGCGATCCTGCTCAGCGCCGGTCCGCGGCAGGCGGCCTCGCTGGCCGGTGTGGCGGCGGCGGGCGGCTTCAACGTGCCGATCGTCGGCAACAACTCCGCGTTCGCGCCGCAGCTCCTGGGCACGCCGGCGGCGCCGGCGCTGACCAAGGACTTCTACATCGCCGCCTCCACGCTCCCCATCGGAGCGCCGGACGCGGGCCCGTCGAAGCTCGCCAAGGAGTACACGGCCGCCTACCCGAAGGACGGCCTCGACAACGGCGTGGTCGCCGGACACACGGCGGCGGCGGTCTTCGGCGAGGCGCTGAAGAAGGCGTGCGCGGACAAGGACCTGACGAGGGAAGGGGTCGGCAAGGCGCTGCTCACGCTGGGCGCGTACGAGAACGGCTTCGGCATCACCCACGACTTCTCCGACCCGAAGGCGCCCTCCACCCGCCAGAGCCTGATCATGAAGCCCGACAAGTCCGTTCCCGGCGGCCTGAAGGTGGTCCGCGAGGCGACGGCCGCGAAGGCGGCGGAGTCCTACAAGCCGGCAGGCGGCTGACCCGACCGGCCATCGACCGCACCCCCCTGGCGCACGCCGCCCGGGGGGTGCGGTGTTTCCGGGCGGGGCGGCGGGCCGTACTCGGCGGGTGCAGGAACGCCGCCGCTGGGTACCCGCCCCGGTGCACGGCCCGCAGGCACACCATGCCCGCGGCGGACCGTGCGGATCCGAGCAGGACCACGCAGAACCGTCAGGAGGCGCAGTAATGAGCACGGTGAAGGAGACCGTCGAGGTCGAGGTCCCGGTCAGCACCGCCTACAACCAGTGGACCCAGTTCGAGGAGTTCCCGAACTTCATGGAGGGCGTCGAGGAGATCACCCAGCTCGACGACCGCCACAACCACTGGACCACGAAGATCGGGGGAGTGCGGCGTGAGTTCGACACCGAGATCGTCGACCAGCTCCCCGACGAGCGGATCGCGTGGCGCACCGTCCGCGGCGACACCAAGCAGCGGGGCATGGTCAGCTTCCAGCGTCTCGACGACACGCACACCCGCGTGGAACTCGTGATGGACGTCGAGCCGGGCGGCATGGCGGAGAAGACCGGTGACATGGCCGGCATGATCGACCGGCGGGTGAAGGGCGACATGCGCCGCTTCAAGGAGTACATCGAGCACCGCGGCGGCGAGAGCGGCGCCTGGCGCGGCCGCATCGCGCCCGGAGGATGACCCCCGGCCCATGACCTCGCCCATGCCCCCGCCGGCCCATGACCCTGGCCCGTCCGGGGCGTATGCCGCGGCGGGGGCCGTCACCGGTGACCGGTGGCGGCCCCCGCGGCTACGCTCGGACGCATGGTGCATGTACTGGGCAGCAGGACGCTGCTGAGCCCCACCGATCCGCAGCGCTCCCGCGACTTCTACGGCAGCGCGCTGGGGCTGGCGGTCTACCGTGAATTCGGGACCGGCACGGACCGGGGGACGGTGTACTTCCTCGGTGGCGGGTTCCTCGAACTCTCCGGCCGCTCCGACGCCCCGCCCTCGCCGGCCGTGCGGCTGTGGCTCCAGGTCCCCGATGCGCGGGCCGCCCACGACGAGCTGCTGGCGCGGGGCGTGCAGATCCTGCGGGAGCCGCTGCGGGAGCCGTGGGGGCTGATCGAGATGTGGATCGCGGACCCGGACGGGGTGCGTATCGCGCTGGTCGAGGTGCCGGAGGACCATCCGCTGCGCTACCGCCCCTGAGGCCGGCGGCGGGCCCGGAAACGCAGAGAACCCCGGAGGCGAATGCCTCCGGGGTTCTCTGCGCGTGTGTCAGAACCCGCTACGGGATCTGCGCCGCCCGAGCCTCGCGGCTCTCGCGGCGGTTGTCACGGAACGTGTTCACGCGGCGAGCGGTGGCGAAGAGGGGGATCGTCGCCGCCATCACGATCTGGAGCGCGCAGCCCATCTGCAGCAGCACCTGGCCGCCGGGCGCGTCGAACGCCCACGCCGCCAGCATGCCCATGGCCGCCACGATCCAGGCCAGCACCGCCACCGCGAGGACGCCCCGCGGCTTCGGGTACTCGACCCGGCTCACCATCAGCCACGCGGTGCCGACGACCGCCAGCAGCGTCGCCTCGAACGGCAGCTCGAGCAGCACGATCGACACGACCGTGAGCGCGCCGAACGGCGATGGCATCCCCTGGAAGGTGCCGTCCTTCACGGTGACGCACGAGAAGCGGGCAAGCCGCAGCACCACCGCCAACAGCACAACGATCGCGCCCACCGCCGCGACCCGCTCGTGCGCGTCACTCGCGACCATGCCGTACACGAGCACGAAGTACGCGGGGGCCAGGCCGAAGCTGATCAGGTCGGAGAGGTTGTCCAGCTCCGCGCCCATCGGCGACGACCGGAGCTTGCGGGCGACGAGGCCGTCGAACAGGTCGAAGACCGCCGCGCACAGCATCAGTATCACGGCCGTGGCCGCGCTGTTGCGGGCCATGCCCGACTCGTCGCCGGAGAGGTGCGGGATGAGGATGCCCGTGGTGGTGAAGTACACCGCCATGAAGCCGCACGTCGCGTTACCGAGCGTGAGGGTGTCCGCTATCGACAGCCGGAGAGACAGCGGCATTTCCTCCGCGTCGTCTTCCTCGTCCTCCGCGACCCAGTTCGTCGCCTGTGTATCGGGATCAATCACGGTCAATTCGAGTCACCCCCGCAGTCGTGGTCTGACCGACCTCGACCGCGACGTCGACACCTTCCGGAAGGTAGATGTCAACGCGCGATCCGAAGCGGATCAGTCCGATGCGGTCGCCCTGCTCGACCTTGGTGCCCTGCGGAATGTACGGGACGATCCGCCGCGCGACCGCGCCGGCGATCTGCACCATCTCGATGTCACCGAGCTCGGTGTCGAAGTGCCAGACAACGCGCTCGTTGTTCTCGCTCTCCTTGTTGAACGCGGGGACGAAGCCGCCCGGGATGTGCTCCACCGACGTCACCGTGCCCGCGAGAGGCGCGCGGTTCACGTGGACGTTGAGCGGGCTCATGAAGATCGCGACGCGGGTGCGTCCGTCCTTCCACGGCATGATGCTCTGCACCACACCGTCGGCGGGCGAGATGACCCGGCCGGGTGCGATCTCACGCTCGGGGTCGCGGAAGAACCACAGCATGCCCGCCGCGAGAACGGTGGTGGGCACGGCGATGGCCGCGGCACGCCGGGAGCGGCGTGAGCGGGCCAGGCTGAGTGCGGCCGTGGCGACGGTCGGCAGGAGCCACGGCGATGCTCCGCGAGCGATGCGCGCGCCACGGAGGCTGTCGCGAGGTGCAGAGGTTTGGCTGTGGGGCATGGATGACCTTCGTAGCGGATGATGCCGCGCTGGCAACGGGGGACGGCGGCTTTCCCGCGATCGTATCGGTTGCGACCGGCAACTGGGAAAGGCAGAAGCCGAGTCGGCGGCCGGAAGATGATGACAGGGTGTGATCATCTTCCGGCCGTAACCGACTCAAAAGCGACAATCAACCCTGGAATCGGTACTCCTCGAGCAGCCGGCGGCCGATGATCATTTTCTGGATCTCGGCGGTACCTTCGCCGATCAGCAGCATCGGAGCCTCACGGTAGAGGCGCTCGATCTCGTACTCCTTGGAGAAGCCGTAACCGCCGTGGATGCGGAAGGCGTCCTCGACGACTTCCTTGCAGTATTCGGAGGCGAGGTACTTCGCCATCCCTGCCTCCAGGTCGTTTCGTTCCCCGGAGTCCTTTTTGCGCGCTGCATTGACCATCATCGCATGCGCGGCCTCGACCTTGGTGGCCATCTCGGCGAGCTTGAACTGAATCGCCTGGTGGGCGGCGATCGGCTTGCCGAAAGTGTGACGCTGCTGGGCATACGAGACACCCAGCTCGAAGGCACGCTGTGCGACGCCGCAGCCACGGGCCGCGACATTGACGCGGCCGACCTCGACGCCGTCCATCATTTGGTAAAACCCTCGGCCGGTGGTCCCGCCGAGCACCCGGTCGGCCGGAATCCGCAGGCCGTCCATGATCAGCTCGGTCGTGTCGACGCCCTTGTAGCCCATCTTGTCGATCTTGCCCGGGATGGTGAGGCCGGGGCGGACCTCTCCGAAACCGGGCTCCTTCTCGACGAGGAAGGTCGTCATCGACTTGTGCGGAGCGGACCCCTCGGGGTGTCCTTCGTCACTCCGGCACAGCACCGCGACCAGAGTGGACGTGCCGCCGTTCGTCAGCCACATCTTCTGGCCGTTCAGGACGTACTCGTCGCCGTCCTTCACGCCCTTGGACGTGATGGCCGACACATCGGAGCCGAGACCCGGCTCCGACATCGAGAACGCGCCCCGCACCTCGCCCAGCGCCATCCGCGGCAGGAAGGTGTCCTTCTGCTCCTGCGTGCCGTGCTGCTTGAGCATGTACGCCACGATGAAGTGCGTGTTGATGATGCCGGAGACGGACATCCAGCCGCGGGCGATCTCCTCGACGCACAGCGCGTACGTGAGAAGGGACTCACCCAGGCCGCCGTACTCCTCCGGGATCATCAGGCCGAACAGGCCGAGTTCCTTGAGACCGTCGACGATCTCCTGCGGGTACTCGTCCTTGTGCTCCAGCCCGGTCGCGACAGGGATGATCTCCTTGTCGACGAAGTCCCGGACGGTGGACAGGATCTCCTGCTGGACGTCGGTCAGACCTGCGGTCTGGGCGAGTCGGGCCATGACTACTTCTCCTGCTTCGTCTTCGAACTGTCCAGCAGTTCGGGGCGGCCGGGCTGCTCGCCGCCGCGCTCCTTGATGTACGTCTCGGTCGGGACCATCACCTTGCGCCGGAAGACGCAGACGAGGGTGCCGTCCTGCTTGTAGCCCTTGGTCTCGACGTAGACGATCCCGCGGTCGCTCTTCGACTTCGACGGAGTCTTGTCGAGGACCGTCGTCTCGCCGTAGATCGTGTCGCCGTGGAAGGTCGGGGCCACGTGGCGCAGCGACTCGATCTCCAGGTTGGCGATGGCCTTGCCCGAGACGTCCGGCACGGACATGCCGAGCAGCAGCGAGTAGATGTAGTTCCCGACGACGACGTTCCGGCCGAAGTCCGTCGTCTTCTCCGCATAGTTGGTGTCCATGTGGAGCGGGTGGTGGTTCATCGTCAGGAGACAGAAGAGGTGGTCGTCGTACTCGGTGACCGTCTTCCCGGGCCAGTGCTTGTAGACCGCCCCGACCTCGAACTCCTCGTAGGTGCGTCCGAACTGCATCTGCGTCACGCCTCCGGGATCTCGAACGTACTGGTGCGCTTCATGCCGGCGGCGCGTCCCTTGCCGGAGACGACCAGGGCCATCTTGCGGCTGGCCTCGTCGATCATCTCGTCGCCGAGCATCGCCGAGCCCTTCTTGCCGCCGGCCTCCGACGTGTAGTAGTCGTACGCGTCCAGGATCAGCTCGGCGTGGTCGTAGTCCTCCTGCGAGGGCGAGAAGATCTCGTTGGACGCCTCGACCTGGCCCGGGTGCAGCACCCACTTGCCGTCGAAGCCGAGGGCCGCGGCGCGCTGGGCGACCGCGCGGTAGCCGTCGATGTTGCGGATCTGCAGGTAGGGGCCGTCGATCGCCTGGAGGTTGTTGGCGCGGGCCGCCATCAGGATCTTCATCAGGATGTAGTGGTAGGCGTCGGCCGGGTAGCCGGGCGGCTGCTCGCCGACGACCAGGGACTTCATGTTGATGGAGGCCATGAAGTCGGCCGGGCCGAAGATGATGGTCTCGACGCGCGGCGACGCCTGGGCGATCTCGTTGACGTTGTTGAGGCCCTGGGCGTTCTCGATCTGCGCCTCGATGCCGATCTTGCCGACCTCGAAGCCCATCGTCTTCTCGATCTGGGTGAGCAGCAGGTCCAGCGCGACGACCTGCTGGGCGTCCTGGACCTTCGGCAGCATGATGCAGTCGAGGTTCTGGCCGGCGCCCTCGACGACGGTGACGACGTCGCGGTACGTCCAGTGCGTGGTCCAGTCGTTGACGCGCACGACCCGCGTCTTGCCGGTCCAGTCGCCCTCGTTGAGGAACTTCACGATGGTGTGGCGCGCGTCCGGCTTGGCGAGCGGCGCACACGCGTCCTCGAGGTCCAGGAACACCTGGTCGGCCGGCAGTCCCTGGGCCTTCTCCAGGAAGCGCGGGTTCGAACCCGGCACCGCCAGGCAGGAGCGGCGCGGACGCAGCCGGTTCACAGGGGCAGTCATGCGGGGACCTCCAGAGGGTCGAGCTTGTTCGCTTTACGGATCTCGTCGACGATACGGCCGATGATCTCCGTGATACCGAAGTCCTTCGGCGTGAAGACGGCGGCCACTCCCGCCGCCTTCAGGTCGGTCGCGTCGGCGTTCGGGATGATCCCGCCGACGATCACGGGCACGTCGGCCGCGCCGGCCTCGCGCAGCCGTTCGAGTACGTCCGGCACCAGCTCGGCGTGCGAGCCGGACAGGATCGACAGACCGACGCAGTGCACATCCTCCGCGAGGGCGGCGGAGACGATCTGCTCGGGGGTCAGCCGGATGCCCTGGTAGACCACCTCGAACCCGGCGTCACGGGCCCGTACGGCGATCTGCTCGGCGCCGTTGGAGTGCCCGTCCAGGCCCGGCTTTCCGACCAGCAGCCGCAGCCGGCCCGCGCCCAGCTCGTCCGCGGTGCGCGTCACCTTCTCGCGCACAGCGGCGAGCGGGGTGCCCGCCTCGGCGGTGACAGCCACCGGGGCGCTGCTGACGCCCGTCGGCGCACGGAACTCGCCGAAGACGTCACGCAGCGCCCAGGCCCACTCGCCGGTGGTGACGCCCGCACGCGCACACTCGACGGTGGCCGCCATGAGGTTCTCGGTGCCCGCCGCGGCCTTCTTCAGCGCCGCCAGGGCCTCCGCGGCACGGGACTCGTCACGGCCGGCGCGCCACTCGTGGAGCGCCGCGACGACCCGGGCCTCGTTCGCCGGGTCGATGGTCAGGATGGCCGATTCGCCGGATGCGATGCCCGCGGTGAGCGGGTTCTCCTCGGTCGTCTCGTAGATGTTGACGCCGACGATCTTCTCGTCGCCCGCCTCGATCCGCGCGCGCCGCTCGGCGTGCGAGGAGACCAGCCGCGACTTGAGGTAGCCGGACTCGACGGCCGCCATCGCGCCGCCCATCTCCTCGATCCGGTCGATCTCGGCGAGGCACTCCTCGACCAGCGAGCCCACCTTCGCCTCGATGACGTGCGAGCCGGCGAAGATGTCCTCGTACTCCAGCAGGTCGCTCTCGTGCGCCAGGACCTGCTGGATGCGCAGCGACCACTGCTGGTCCCAGGGGCGGGGCAGGCCCAGCGCCTCGTTCCAGGCGGGCAGCTGCACGGCGCGGGCGCGGGCGTCCTTGGAGAGCGTCACGGCGAGCATCTCGAGGACGATGCGCTGGACGTTGTTCTCCGGCTGGGCCTCCGTGAGGCCCAGCGAGTTGACCTGGACGCCGTAGCGGAAGCGGCGCTGCTTCTCGTTCTCGATGCCGTACCGCTCGCGGGTGATCCTGTCCCAGATGCGGCCGAAGGCGCGCATCTTGCACATCTCCTCGACGAAGCGGACGCCCGCGTTCACGAAGAAGGAGATCCGGGCGACGACGTCGCCGAACTTCTCGGCCGGCACCTGGCCCGAGTCGCGCACCGCGTCGAGGACGGCGATCGCGGTGGACATCGCGTACGCGATCTCCTGCACCGGCGTGGCCCCGGCCTCCTGCAGGTGGTAGCTGCAGATGTTGATCGGGTTCCACTTGGGGAGGTTGGCCACCGTGTACGTGATCATGTCGGTGGTCAGGCGCAGCGAAGGACCGGGCGGGAAGACGTGCGTCCCGCGCGACAGGTACTCCTTGACGATGTCGTTCTGGGTCGTGCCCTGGAGCTTGGTGGTGTCTGCTCCCTGCTCCTCCGCGACCACCTGGTACATCGCCAGCAGCCACATCGCCGTGGCGTTGATGGTCATGGAGGTGTTCATCTGCTCCAGGGGGATGTCCTGGAACAGCCGGCGCATGTCGCCCAGATGGGAGACCGGCACACCGACCCGGCCGACCTCGCCGCGGGCGAGGATGTGGTCGGGGTCGTAACCGGTCTGGGTCGGCAGGTCGAAGGCCACCGACAGACCCGTCTGGCCCTTGGCGAGATTGCGCCGGTACAGCTCGTTGGACGCCTCGGCCGTGGAGTGGCCGGCGTACGTCCGCATGAGCCAGGGCCGGTCCTTCTTGCGCTCTGTCATCTGGGAACCTCAGACTCCTCAGACGTTCCGGAAGCGGTTGATGGCGTCGATGTGCTTCTCGCGCATCTCCGGGTCGCTGACGCCGAGGCCCTCCTGCGGGGCGAGCGCGAGGACGCCGACCTTGCCCTGGTGGAGGTTGCGGTGCACGTCGTACGCGGCCTGGCCGGTGTCCTCCAGCGAGTAGACCTTCGACAGCGTCGGGTGGATCTTGCCCTTGGCGATCAGGCGGTTGGCCTCCCACGCCTCGCGGTAGTTCGCGAAGTGCGAGCCGATGATCCGCTTCAGCGACATCCACAGGTAGCGGTTGTCGTACTCGTGCATGTAGCCCGAGGTCGAGGCGCAGGTGGTGATGGTGCCGCCCTTGCGGGTGACGTACACGGAGGCGCCGAAGGTCTCGCGGCCGGGGTGCTCGAAGACGATGTCGATGTCCTCGCCGCCGGTGAATTCGCGGATGCGCTTGCCGAAGCGCTTCCACTCCTTGGGGTCCTGGGTGTGCTCGTCCTTCCAGAACTTGTAGCCCTCGGCGTTGCGGTCGATGATCGCCTCGGCGCCCATGGACCGGCAGATGTCCGCCTTCTGGTCGCTGGAGACGACACAGATCGGGTTGGCGCCGCCGGCCAGCGCGAACTGCGTGGCGTACGAGCCGAGTCCGCCGCTCGCGCCCCAGATGAGGACGTTGTCGCCCTGCTTCATCCCGGCGCCGTTGCGGGAGACCAGCTGGCGGTACGCGGTGGAGTTGACCAGGCCGGGGGCCGCCGCCTCCTCCCAGCTCAGGTGCTTCGGCTTCGGCATCAGCTGGTTCGACTTGACGAGCGCGATCTCCGCCAGGCCGCCGAAGTTGGTCTCGAAGCCCCAGATGCGCTGCTCGGGGTCGAGCATCGTGTCGTTGTGGCCGTCGGAGGACTCCAGCTCGACCGAGAGGCAGTGTGCGACGACCTCGTCGCCCGGGTTCCAGGCGTTGACGCCGGGGCCGGTGCGCAGGACGACGCCCGCGAGGTCCGAGCCGATGACGTGGTACGGCAGGTCGTGGCGCTTGGTGAGCTCGGACAGCCGTCCGTAGCGCTCCAGGAACCCGAAGGTGGACAGCGGCTCGAAGATCGAGGTCCACACGGAGTTGTAGTTGACGGAGGAGGCCATCACGGCCACCAGCGCCTCGCCCGGTCCGAGTTCCGGCACCGGCACGTCGTCCAGGTGGATCGACTTGCGCGGGTCCTTCTCGCGGGTCTCGAGGCCGGCGAACATCTCCGTCTCGTCCTTGTGCACGGTGATCGCGCGGTACGACTCGGGGAGCTTCAGTGCGGCGAAGTCGGCCGACGTGGATTCCGTCGACTGGATCGCGTCCAGGATTTCCTTCACGGTGTTGCCTCCGGCGGGAAGCGTCCATGCGCGGACGCTGAGGGGTACGTCGGGGTGGTGCTCTGTGGAGGTTGTGCCGTCGGTTCGGCGGTGGTGCTGCTGTGGCAGCGCTGTGGTGGGCGCTTGAAGGTGCCTGTGACGCAGGCGTCCGGGCGGGCAACCGCGAAGGGTTGCTGGGACAGCCGGCGTACGAGTGTTCTCTGCACGCCGGCCGCCCGGACACTCTCAACGTATGGCACGCCGTGCCAGGTCGCAAGACACTCCGTGCCAAGAATTTCTCTCAGATGCAATCCGTGCGACACATATGAGCGATGATCGATCGAAACACTCCACAAAACGGCTGAGGGCCGCCCGAATCGGGCGGCCCTCAGAGTGTGGGTGGGGCTGCTCAGGACTGCCTGAGCGCCTGCTCGATCGTTCGCATGACCTCGCTCAGCGGCGCGTCCGTACGCGCCACGGCCACCAGCACCTCGCCCTGGGCGCGGGCCGTCGCGACCGGCTCCTGGGCCGCCGCGTCGGCCACGACCGCCGCGTGCTTGCGGCCGGCTCCTATCCCGGACCCGAAGGTGTCGCGGACGATGGCGAACGCGTGGTCGAGCTGGCTCTCCACGTCGCCCTGCCCGCCGGCCCGCAGCCAGCGGCGCAGCACATGGTTGTGCGCGGTGACCACCGCGGACGCGGCGACCTCCGCGAGCAGCGGGTCGTCGTTGCCGTCGTGATGGTCGCGCTCGTCGAAGTGGCCCAGCAGATAGCGCGTGAACAGCCGCTCGTAGCGGGCCACGGAGGCGATCTCCCGCTCCCGCAGCGTCGGCACCTCGCGGGTCAGCCGGTAGCGCTCGACGGAGACGGCGGGGGAGGAGGCGTACATCCGCATGACCTCCTTGATCCCCCGGCAGACCGTGTCCAGCGGATGCTCGTGGGGCGGAGCCGCGTTCAGCACCGCCTCCGCCCGGACCAGCGTGTCGTCGTGGTCCGGGAAGATCGCCTCTTCCTTGGAGCGGAAGTGCCGGAAGAACGTACGCCGTGCCACGCCCGCCGCCGCGGCGATCTCGTCGACCGTCGTCGCCTCGTAGCCCTTGGTCGCGAACAACTCCATCGCCGCCGCGGCCAGTTCGCGGCGCATCTTCAGGCGCTGCGCGGCGGCGCGGGAGCCCGCGGGGCTCTCCGGAACGTCGGTCGGGGCACCGGCGCGGCCGGTGCGGCGGGAGATGTCAGCGGGCTGGGGCATGATCTGAACGTACTGCATCGGCTCGGCCGGATGCGCCTGCGGGCCGCCGCCCGCCTCGCCCGGAGCAGGGGACGGGCCGCCCGGACCGAGCAGCCCGCCCCACCCTGCGTCGGACTCAGCGCCGGGCATATTCGCGGAAGCCGCGCCCCGTCTTACGGCCGAGGCACCCCGCGGCGACCAGGTGCTCCAGCAGCGGCGCCGGCGCGAGGCCCGGGTCGCGGAACTCGCGGTGCAGCACCTTCTCGATGGCGAGCGAGACGTCGAGGCCGACCACGTCGAGGAGCTCGAAGGGGCCCATCGGGTAGCCGCCGCCGAGCTTCATCGCGGCGTCGATGTCGTCGAGGGTCGCGTAGTGCTGCTCGACCATCTTGATCGCGTTGTTGAGGTACGGGAAGAGCAGCGCGTTCACGATGAAGCCCGCCCGGTCGCCGCAGTCCACCGGGTGCTTCTTGATCTTCGCCGTGACCTCCCGGACCGTGGCGTGCACATCGTCCGAGGTGAGGACGGTGCGGACCACCTCGACCAGCTTCATCGCCGGGGCCGGGTTGAAGAAGTGCATACCGATGACGTCCTGCGGGCGCGAGGTGGCGCGGGCGCAGGCGACGACGGACAGCGAGGAGGTGGTGGTGGCGAGCACCGCACCGGGCTTGCAGACCTTGTCGAACGTGGCGAAGAGCTGCTGCTTGATCTCCAGGTCCTCGGCCACCGCCTCCAGCGCCAGGTCGACCTCGGCGAACGCGTCCAGCGAACCGGCCGGGAGGATCCGGGCGAGGGTGGCCTCGCGGGCCTCCTCGGTCATCCGGCCCTTGGCGACCGAGCGGGCCAGCGACTTGCCGATGCGGGCCTTGGCCACGTCGGCCTTCTCCAGGCTGCGGGCGGCGAGCACCACGTCGTAACCGGCCTTGGCGAAGACCTCCGCGATGCCGCTCGCCATGGTGCCGGAGCCGGCGACGCCGACCGAGCGGACCTCACGGCCCGCGGCCGCCCCGTCGGCCGGCCGCGGGGTGAGCGCGTCGTCCACGGTGCCGGCGCTGCCGGGCCCGGTGTAGGTGTAGAAACCGCGGCCCGCCTTGCGGCCCGTCAGACCGGCTTCGCTGAGCTGCTTGAGAATGGGCGCCGGGGCGTGCAGCCGGTCCTGCGACTCCGCGTACATCGCGTCCAGGACGGTGCGGGCGGTGTCGATGCCGATCAGGTCGAGCAGCGCGAGGGGGCCCATGGGCAGACCGCAGCCCAGCTTCATCGCCGCGTCGATGTCCTCGCGGGAGGCGTAGCGCGACTCGTACATCGCCGCCGCCTGGTTGAGGTAGCCGAACAGCAGGCCGTCCGCGACGAATCCGGGGCGGTCGCCGATCGTGACGGGCGTCTTGCCGAGCTCACGGGCGAGCGCCGTGACGGCCTCCACGGCGGCCGGGGCGGTCAGCACGGAGGAGGCCACCTCGACGAGCTTCATCGCCGGCGCAGGGTTGAAGAAGTGCAGTCCGAGCACGCGCTCCGGGTGCTCGGAGTCGGCCGCGAGGCGGGTCACCGAGAGGGCGTTGGTGCCGGTCGCGATGATCGTGTCCGGGCGGACGACGGCGTCGAGCTCCCGGAAGACCTGCTGCTTGGCCTCGTACGACTCGGGCACGACCTCGATGACCAGATCGGCCTCCGCGGCGGCCTGCGGGTCGGAGAAGGTGCGGAAGCGGGCGAGGATGTTGCGGCGCTCCTCCTCGGTGATCCGCTCGCGCTCCACGGCGCGGGCGGTGGAGGCCTCGAGCGCGACGACGGCCCGGCGGGCGGCGGCGTCGCTGACGTCGATGCCGATGACCTCACGGCCGGCGCGGGCCAGGACCTCGGCGATGCCGGTGCCCATGGTGCCGAGGCCGACGACGGCAATGGTGTGGAGAGGGGTGTCCATCACGGGACTCCAGGGATGAGTGACGACTGAATGAGGAGCGCGCGGCAGGGCGGAACGTGAGGAACGCCGCAGGCGCGGAGGGCCGCACGCCGGGAGGGCGCACGGCGCGCGGGAACCGCGAGTCGTGATACGGGGCCGACGGGCCTGTCCCTGGCCGCGCCGTACTTCGTGCTTCGTCGTGTCTGAACACCGACGAGGCCGAACCGACAAACCTCTCGGCGGCTGCGTCACCAGGCCACCGGGAGCGCGGGGGTTACCCGCTCACCTGAGATTAACTCGCGGGTAACGAGCGCGCCAGCCCTCGGCCGGGACGCATTCCTGTGATCTGGATCGCTCGCGCCCGCCCCGTGGATACGCTTCCGCCATGAACGAGGAGTTACGGTCGCTCGCGGTCCGGCTGCGGGACGAGGCGGGTGGCGGGCCCGCGTACGAACGGCTGCTGACCACCGCCGACCACGACGAACTCGCCGCCGTCCTCACCGAGTCCGGCCGCCCGCTGTGGGCGCGTGAACTCGCCGCCTTCCGGCTCGGCTGCGACGGTGACCGCCGTGCCTTCGAGTCGTTGGTCCTCCTCCTCAACCACCGAGACCCCGAGCGCTGCGTCTCCGCGGCTCACGCGCTCACGGAACTCGGCGACCCCCGCACGCCACGCGCCGCCGCCGCGCTCGCCACCAACGAACTCCGTGTCGCCTACGCCATGGTTCCGGTGCGCCTGCTCGCCCGGCTGCGCGCACCGGAGTCCGTCCCGGCCCTGATCACGGTCCTCGGCCGCCGGCTCGTCCCCGGGGACCCGCACTGGCGGGTGGCGCTGGCCTGCGTCGAGGGGCTCGGCGCGCTGGGCGACCGGCGGGCAGCCGAGGCCGTACGGGCGGCGCTGCCCCACCCGCGACTGGCGGCGGCGGCGCACGCGGCGCTGGCGCGGCTGGAGGCGTGAGCGGGCCGGGTGCCCACCGGTCGCGGACGGCATGTCCGCCGAGCCGTGGGCCGCGGTCGTCGAGGGCAGCGGCAACGCGTTCGTGAACGGCGTGCACGCGGCCGTGCTCGTCACCGCGGCGCTGTGCGCCTCCGTCGCCGCCCGGGCGGCGACGGGCCTCCGCCGCGGCCCGGTGGCCTCCGGCCACCGAGCCCGGCGGGGCGACCGGGCCCGCGTCCCCGGGCTGGTGCGGTCGGGTCGGGGCTGCCCGGCCGGGCGGCAACGGCGGCGGACCCGGACCAGCCGCCCGTCAAGCCGTCAGGCGGCGGACGTACCTGACCTCCGGGACGAGTTCCCCGTCGGCCTCGAAGGGCTCCTCCGTGCCGTCCGGGGTGAAGCCCGCGCGTTCGTAGAAGCGGCGGGCGCGGGCGTTGTCCTTGAGGACCCACAGCAGCATCTCCTCGAAGCCCGCGGCCCTCGCGCGGCCCGTCAGCTCGGCCATCAGGGCGTGGCCCACGCCGGAGGAGATGCGCTCCGGGCGGACGTAGACCGCGTAGAGCTCGCACGCCCCCGGGCGCCTGGCGCCGTCCATGTCGCGCAGCGGACCGAAGCAGCCCCAGCCGACCACCTCGCCGTCCCACTCGGCGACCACGTTGCTCACGCCGGCGCCCGCGCCGTCCGCCAGGAGGGAGCGGCGGCGTTCGGCCGCGTCGTCCGCCGGGTCCATCGCGTCCAGGTACGACTGGGGCATGAGACCGGTGTAGGCGAAGCGCCAGCCGCCCACCCTGATCGAGGCGACCGCGTCGCAGTCGCCGATCGTCATGTCCCTCACGCGCATGGTCATCGCTGCGTGGCCTCCCCTCCGTGCCGCCAGAAGGCACCACACTGCCTGCCGAGGTCCGTCGGCGCTACTGGAATCGGTGTCAGAGCAGCGTCAGTTGGGTCGGTTCCGGCCTCTGAGGCTCCGCGGGCGCCGGCAGCCGCCGGTGGTCGCCCCGGTCCGCGGGCCCGATGCCGAACTCGGTGGCCAGCTCGTGCACATGACGGGTGATCCGGCGCTGGTACCACTTGGGCGCGTACGCGCCCTCCGCGTACAGCCGCTCGTACCGCGCCACCAGATGCGGATGGTGTTCGCGCAGCCAGGCCATGAACCACTCGCGGGCGCCGGGGCGCAGGTGGAGGACGAGCGGGGTGACGGAGGTCGCGCCGGCGGCGGCGATCGCCCCGACCGTGGCCCGCAGCTGGTCGGGGTGGTCGCCGAGGAACGGGATGACCGGCGCCATCAGGACACCGCAGCCGATGCCGTGCTCGGTGAGGGTGCGCACGACGTCCAGGCGGCGCTCGGGGGAGGGGGTGCCCGGTTCGACCGTGCGCCACAGCTCGCGATCGGTGAAGCCGACGGAGACGGAGATGCCGACGTCGGTGACGTCCGCGGCCTGGACCAGCAGATCCAGGTCGCGCAGGATCAGCGTGCCCTTGGTCAGGATCGAGAACGGGTTGGCGTGGTCGCGCAGGGCCGAGATGATCCCCGGCATCAGCCGGTAGCGGCCCTCCGCCCGCTGGTAGCAGTCGACGTTGGTGCCCATGGCGATGTGCGCCCCCTGCCACCGGCGCGAGGCGAGCTGGCGGCGCAGCAGCTCGGGGGCGTTGACCTTGACGACGATCTGGGAGTCGAAGCCGAGCCCGGTGTCCAGGTCCAGATAGCTGTGGGTCTTGCGGGCGAAGCAGTACACACAGGCGTGGGTGCAGCCCCGGTACGGATTGACGGTCCATTCGAACGGCATCCGGGACGCGCCGGGCACCCGGTTCAGGATCGAACGGGCCCGTACCTCGTGGAAGGTGATGCCCCGGAACTCGGGGGTGTCGAAGGTCCGGGTGGTGACCGCGGACGTACCGAACAGGGCGGAGTCCCCGGGTGGGGCGGGGCCGTCGGCCAGATTGTCCCAGCGCATGGGTGCCTCCTCGTTCGCACTGACCCCAGAATAGAACACCTGTTCCCATGATCGCCGCAAGCGCGATTTGGGGGCCCGTGCCGGAGGTGGTTGGCTGGCGGCGTCCCGCTGGAGCGAGTGATGGAGGAGCAACCACATGGCGCAGGTCGAAGCCACCACGGAACGGATCGTCGCGGCGGACGCGGAGACGGTGTTCGATGCCGTGGCCGACTACGAGAACACCCGTGCGAAGCTCCTGACCGAGCACTTCAGTGAGTACGAGGTCCGCGAGGGCGGCGACGGGGAGGGCACCCTCGTCCACTGGAAGCTCCAGGCGACGAGCAAGCGCGTCCGCGACTGCCTGCTCGAGGTGAGCGAGCCCACTGGGGACACCTCCCATGCCGGAGGCTACGGGGGAGGCCGCCTCGTCGAGAAGGACCGGAACTCCTCCATGGTCACCACCTGGACGGTCACCCCGGCCGGCGAGGGCAAGTGCAAGGTGGTCGTCACCACCGTCTGGAACGGCGCGGGCGGCATCGGCGGCTTCTTCGAGAAGACCTTCGCCCCCAAGGGGCTCGGCCGCATCTACGACGGTGTGCTGGCCAACCTCGCCGCGAACATGGAGAAGTAACCTCACCGGTTCGAGTGGTCTTTCCCGCCGTCCCGAAGTGCGCCCGGCGCACCCCCGCGTGTGCCGGGCGGGCGGGAAAGCCCCTGGTGAGCGCCTCAAATGCGCCGTTTCCAGGGGCTGTTGAGACCCCTTTCGAACGCCTGGCCGGGGTCGTGCCCGACTTGCTCCCCCTTCGCGTGCAATGCGAAGAATGACGCCGCACAGCGCGACGAGCGGTGCGTCGAGGGGAGACGGACGTGGGCGGCATCACTCTGGTCAAGGACGAGCAGGCCGCCACGGCCACCGGCCCTGCCGACCCGCCGCCGCCCGCCGCGGGCACGGCGGCCGCGCCGCTGAGCCCCCGCCGGGTACGGCTCGTCTTCATGAGCCTGATGCTCGCGCTACTGCTCGCCGCGCTCGAGCAGATGATCGTCGCCACCGCCCTGCCGAAGATCGTCGGCGACCTCCAGGGCCTCGACCGGATGCCATGGGCGATCACCGCCTATCTGCTCACCGCCACCGTCGGGCTGCCGATCTACGGCAAACTCGGCGACCTCTACGGGCGCAAGGGCGTCTTCCAGTTCGCCATCGTCGTCTTCGTCGTCGGCTCCGCGCTCGCCGGCTGGTCGCGCACCATGAACGAGCTGATCGCGTTCCGCGCCGTCCAGGGCATCGGGGCCGGCGGGCTCATGATCGGTGTGCAGGCGATCATCGCCGACATCGTCCCGCCCCGTGAACGCGGCCGCTTCATGGGCCTCATCGGCGCCGCCTTCGGGCTCGCCTCCGTCGCCGGACCGCTGCTCGGCGGCTTCTTCACCGACCATGTCTCCTGGCGCTGGTGCTTCTACTTCAACGTCCCCTTCGGCCTGTTCACCCTGGTCGTGGTCAGCGTGGTGCTGAAGCTGCCGAGGCCCCGGACGCGGGCCCGGCTCGACGTCATGGGCGCGCTGTTCCTCGCCGCCGCCTCCACCTGCCTGGTTCTGCTGACCAGTTGGGGCGGCACCGAGCACGCGTGGGGCTCCCGCGTCGTCATCGGCCTCGGCGCAGGAGCCCTGGCGACCACCGTGCTCTTCCTGGTCGTCGAGCGCTTCGCGCCCGAACCGGTCATCCCGCTGCGCCTGTTCCGCGACTCGGTCTTCAACATCACCTCGCTCGTCGGCGCGGTCGTCGGCGTCGCGCTCTTCGGCGCGGCCAGCTATCTGCCCACCTTCCTCCAGATGGTCGACGGGGCGAGCGCCACCGAGTCCGGCCTGCTGATGCTGCCCATGATGGGCGGGATCGTCGTCGCCTCGATCGTCTCCGGACAGCTGATCAGCCGCACCGGCCGCTACAAGGTCTACCCGGTGCTCGGCTGCGCCCTCGCCGCCGCCGGGATGTGGCTGCTCTCCCGGCTGGAGGCGGACACCCCGCGCCTGGAGTACAGCATCTGGCAGGCGGTGCTCGGCGTGGGCGTCGGCCTGGTGATGCCGGTGCTGATCCTCGCCGTGCAGAACGCGGTGCCGCCCGCCGACCTCGGCACCGCCACCAGCGCCAACAACTACTTCCGGCAGATCGGCGGCAGCGTCGGCGCCGCCGTCTTCGGCACCCTCTTCGCCGACCGGCTCACCGGCGCGCTCGCCGACCGCCTGCCCGCCGGGGCCGGACTGCCCGACCCGTCCGCCATCACGCCGCAGGCGGTGCACGCCATGCCGCCCGCGCTGCGCGACGGATACATCCAGGCGTACGCGGACGCGATGCCCCGGATCTTCCTGTACCTCGTGCCGGTGCTCGTACTCGGCCTGTTCATCGCCTTCTTCCTCAAGGAGAGACCGCTGGTGTCCCACAACGCCTCCGCCGAGCCCACCGCCGTCCCGCACGCGCGGACCGCCCCGGCCGCCTCCTTCCGGGCGGCGGCCACGTCGTACCTCGCCGGCGTGCCGGTCTGCGGCAACGTCCAGCACCACGACGGCAGCAGCGTCCCGCGCGCGGCCCTCACCCTCATCGACGTACAGGGCGCCCAGATCGGCCGGGGCGCGAGCGGCGAGGACGGCCGGTACGCGCTGAGCGTCCCCGGCCCCGGCTCCTATGTGCTGATCGCGGCGGCCGGCGGCCACCAGCCGCAGGCCGTCACCGTCACCGTCGGCGAACGGCCCGTCGACCTCGACGTCGTACTCGGCGGCGCCGGCCGGCTCGCCGGCGCCGTGCTCACGGCCGACGGCAGCCCCGTGCGGGACGCGGCCGTCACCCTCACCGATGTGCGCGGCGAGGTCGTGGCCACCACCCGCAGCGGACGGGAGGGCGGCTATGTGATGACGGACCTGGTGGCGGGGGAGTACACCCTGGCCGCGAGCGCCCCCGCCTTCCGGCCGTCCGCCCACCCCGTGAGCGTGCAGCCGTCCCGGGAGACCCGGCAGGACATCGAGCTGGCCGGCGGCGCCGTGCTGCGCGGGACCGTACGCGCCGGGGACGGCCGGCCGGTCGACGACGCACGCGTCACGCTGCTGGACGCGGCGGGCAATGTCGTCGACACGCTCACCACCGGGCCGGACGGCACATTCCGTTTCGTGGACCTGTCGTCGGGCGAGTACACGGTCATCGCCTCCGGCTATCCGCCCGTCGCGACCGTGCTCCAGGTCGCGGGCGGCGGGCGGACCGAGCGGGACCTCCAGCTCGGGCACGCCGACTGACGCGGCCGCCCGCGGAGGCGGGGGCGCGCCGGTCCGGCGCGTCATCCGCCGTGCACCGTCCTCGGCTGCATGATCCTGCTGCGCCACCCCGAACGCCCCCTGTTCAACGACATGGACCGGGTCACCGGGGCCGAACTGGCCGCGCGGGCCGGACTCGTCATCGACAACGCCCGGATGTACACGTACCAGGAGAACGTCGCCGAGACCCTCCAGGACTCGATGCCGCCGCAGGTCACCCCGCGGATGGCCGGCTGCGACACGGCGACCCGCCATCTGCCGGGCACCTTCCTCGGCAAGGTCGGCGGCGACTGGTTCGACACCGCCAAACTCCCCGGCTCACGCACCGCGCTCGTCGTCGGCGACGTCATGGGCCACGGCCTCGACTCCGCCGCCAGGATGGGCCAGCTGCGCACCGCCGTGCAGACGATGGCGGCGCTCGACCTGCCGCCCGCGCAACTGCTGCGCCACCTCGACGACCTGGCCCAGCGCCTCGGCGAGCACTACCTCGCCACCTGTCTGTACGCGGTCTACGACCCGGTCGCCGGCGAACTCCGGCTCGCGAACGCAGGCCATGTGCCGCCCGTCCTCGTCCGCGCCGCCGACGGGCGCAGCGAACTGCTGGAGCTGCCCACCGGCGCGCCGATCGGCGTCGGCGGCGTGCCCTTCGAGAGCGTCCGGGTGCCGGTGTCGCCGGGCGACCGGCTCGTCATGTGCACCGACGGCCTGGTCGAGATGCGCGGCGAGGACATCGGCGTCGGGCTGGCCACGCTCTGCGAGTCCGCCGCGCATCCGGCCGCCTCCATGGACGACGCCTGCGACGCCATCATCCGGGCCCTGGGGGCCAAGGGCGGCCACCGGGCCGAACTCCGGCTCGTACGCGCCGAGTCGCTGCTCTGCGAGGTGGCGGACGACGACCACACGCTGCCGACCCTGCTGGACGCCCGACCGGACGCCGAGCGGGGACGGGGGCTGAGGGTGGTGAGCACCCTGGCCGGCGCTTGGGGCACCAGCCGCACGGCGGACGGCAAGACGGTCCGGTTCGAACTCGCCCTCCCGTAAGGCGCTCGCGGACGGCGTCTAGGGTTGGCGGCCATGTGGCCTGGACAGCAGAACCCGGACGGCGGGCAGCACCCGCACCAACCGCACCACCCGCAGCCCGGCCCCGGCCCCGAGGGGGCGCCGGGCGGCCCGCAGCAGCCGTGGAACATGCCCACGCAGACCGCCGGGACGCCCGTGCCCGCCCCGCGGCGCCGCGACACGGCCACCGTCGTCGCGGTGGCCGCCGCGGCGGTCGTCGTCGTGGCCGCGGCGGCCACCGGATACGTGCTCCTCGCCGGTGGCGGCGACAGCGACGGCAAGGCACGGCCGCCCGCGCCGACCGGCTCCTCCGCGCCGGCGACGGAGGGCGCCCGTACCGGCGGCGGAGAGCAGGCGACCGTGCCTGGCTGGCGGACGGTGACGAACCCGAAGACCGGCATCGTCTTCGACGTGCCGCCCGCGTGGGGGCTGAAGCCGGTGTCCTGGGTGAGCTTCGTCATGGAGGACGGCGACCTGGAGGAGCGGCCCCTCATCGGCTTCTCCGCCCCGGCCGTGCTCAAGGAGAAGTGGTGCGTGTCCGACGCGGACTTCGAGGGCTCCCCGGAGGAGAACTGGCTCGCCGCCGCCGGCTCACGTGCCGAACGCGGGGCGCGCACCCTTGAGGACGCCGCCCGCGACAACGCCTCCCTGTGGGTGTACGGCGCGCACGCGCAGCCGGACCGGGACAAGGTGACCCGGGGCCCGGCGAAGCCGTACACCACCGCGTCGGGCATCCGGGGCAGTGTGGCGACCGCCGCCTCCGCGGGCGTGGCGAAGAAGGGCAAGTGCGACAACGACGGCAAGGCGACCACGTTCGCCTTCAAGAACCCGAAGGGCGACATCGTCTCCTGGACGTTCATCGGGGTGAAGGGCGTCGACGACGAGGTGCCGGACGCGACGGTCGCCAAGATCCTGAGCAGCGTCCGCCTGGCCGGCGGCTGAGACTGCCGGGTGCGGGCCGTGGCCTTCTTCCGATAGGGTCCGCGCGCGACAGGGCCGTCCGAAGGAACACCATATGACGAACAGATCCGCGCCGTTCGACGAGCTGGACCGCAAGATCGTCGCCGCCCTGGTGGCCAACGCGCGGACGAGTTTCTCCGAGATCGGCGCGGCCATCGGGCTCTCGGCCACGGCGGTCAAGCGCCGTGTCGACCGGATGCGCGAGAACGACATCATCACCGGCTTCACCACCACGGTGCGCCCCGCCGCGCTGGGCTGGGCGACCGAGGCGTACGTGGAGGTGTACTGCTCCAGCGCCGCGCCGCCCCGGCGGCTCGCCGAGGTCGTGCGCAACCACCCGGAGATCACCGCCGCGATGACGGTCACCGGCGGCGCGGACGCGCTGCTGCACGTACGGGCGACGGACGTCGAGCACTTCGAGGCGGTGCTGGAGCGCATCAGGGCCGAGCCGTTCATCCGCAAGACGATCAGCTACATGGTCCTCTCCCACCTGCTGACCGGCAGCCCGGAGGCGGGCGCCGGCCGCGCCGCGACATCGCCGGACCCGGCGGCGACATAGGCCGAGGGCCAAGGCATGGCCCATCGTCAGCAGGCGCCCCGCGGGGCGGGGAACAGCGCACCGGGCCGGCGGTGCAGCCGACGCCGGCAACGGCGAGTGGCAGGCAGCCGATCCCCGGTGAGCCGGGAACCGGTTGTGATTCGACCCGCCGTTCGTTTCTCACGTCGATACCCGACGTCACCAGGGTCGACGCGGCGGCCCGGACCCCCACCGGCCGGCGCGGGGGTCACGCCCCCGCGCCGGCCGGTGCCCGTCGTCGGCCGCAGGCGACGCGCCTGGACGAAAGCGGTCCGCGACGACGAACCACGACGCCGCGCTGCTGCCCGTCGCCGGCCGCGACGGTCCGAGCTGCCGCGCGGGGTGTGTGCGTCCCCGGCCCCAGGGGCCGTGCGGCTCACGCCGCCGGACCGGCGGCCCGCGCCGGCCGCCGGGCGAGGGGCCGGTAGCCTGCCGGGCATGTCGTCACCCGCAGCCCGACCAGAAGCCCCGGCCCTAGCCGTCACAGAAGCCTCGGCCGCCCGCCCACCCGTCACCGCCGACGACCTGGACCACGCCGTGCAACTCGCCGTGGCCGCGCTCCGCCAGGTGCCCGCGGCGGTCTGGGACGGCGCGGCCGGCACCCTGGAGTGGACCTGCTGGGAGACGGCGGAACACCTCGCCGACGACCTGTTCGCGTACGCCGTCCAACTCGGCCCGCGTACCCCGCCGCTCGACCGCGAGGTGTCCTTCCACTACGAGAGCCGCCGGCCGGGCGGCCCCGCGAACTCCGTCCACGCGAACCGGGACGCGGGCCCCGACGGGCTGCTCGAGGTGCTGGAGGCGAGCGGCGCGCTGCTGGCCGCCATGGTGCGTACGGCGTCGCCGGACGTCCGGTCCCACCACTGTTTCGGGGTGTCGGACCCGGAGGGCTTCGCCGCGATGGGCGTCGTGGAGACCCTGGTGCACACCCACGACATCGCACAAGGGCCCGGCCTGCCCTGGGAGCCGCCCGCCGGCCTCTGCTCGCGCGTCCTCGCCCGCCTCTTCCGGGACGTGCCGGAGGGCGCCGCGCCCTGGCAAGCCCTGCTCTGGTCCACCGGCCGCGCCGACCTCCCCGGCCGGCCCCGCCCCGGCGCCTGGCGGTGGTACGGAGCCCCGCTCGCCTAGCACCCGAACGGGTGGTGTGCGGGCCGCGGCGACGCGAAACGCCGCCGAACGGCCCCACGACGCAGCATTCCTGCGTGTACACGCAGCACTTGTCCCTTGTCGCCCGAACCTCCCGATTCCTACCGTTGAGACGTCACCGGTCGTCACCGGTCGTCACCGTCGTCTCCGCCGTCCAGCGGTCACCTCAGGAATCGGGAGGGAACCCGGGTGCCACCCAGCCGCATGCCGCGTCCCAGGCGTTACCTGGTCTGCGAACCCCGTTACTTCGACGTGAAGTACGCCATCAATCCGTGGATGAGCGAGCACACAGAGGTCGACCTCGACCTCGCCCGGTCCCAGTGGACCGCCCTCACCGACGCCTACCGCGCCCTCGGCCACAAGGTCGAGACCGTCGAACCGCTCGCCGAACTGCCCGACATGGTGTTCGCCGCCAACTCGGCCCTCGTCCTCGACGGCCTGGTCTTCGGCTCCCGCTTCCACGCGCCGCAGCGGCGCCCGGAGGAGGAGGCGTACGCGGCCTGGTTCAAGGTCGCCGGATTCGACGTGCACCGGCCCGAAGCGGTGTGCGAGGGCGAGGGCGACCTCGTCCCCGTCGGCGGCCGTATCCTGGCCGGCACCGGTTTCCGCACGACCGTCCAGGCCCACCGGGAGGTGCAGGAGTTCTTCGGCGTCCCCGTCGTCGGACTCCAGCTGGTCGACCCGTACTTCTACCACCTGGACACCGCCCTCTTCGTGCTCGAGGACGGGCACGACGGGCGCGAGGCGAACATCGTCTACTACCCGGAGGCGTTCTCGCCGGGCAGCCTCGCCGTGCTGCGGCGGCTCTTCCCCGACGCGCTGACCGCCACCCGGGAGGACGCCATGGCGTTCGGCCTGAACTCCGTCTCCGACGGCCGCAACGTCCTCGTCGCCCCCCAGGCGCACGCCCTCGTCGAACAGCTCGCCGCGCACGGCTACGAACCCGTCCCCGTCGACATGTCCGAGTTCCACAAGGCCGGCGGCGGCATCAAGTGCTGCACTCAGGAGATCCGCGCATGACGCTCACCCCCGTACGCAACAGGCGCTCCTCCGAGGAGCTCATCCGCGCCGAGGAGACCGCCCTGGCGCACAACTACCACCCGCTGCCCGTCGTCGTCGCCCGCGCCGAGGGCGTCTGGGTCGAGGACGTCGAGGGCCGCCGCTACCTGGACATGCTGGCCGGGTACTCGGCGCTCAACTTCGGCCACCGCCACCCCGGCCTCGTCGCGGCCGCGCACCGCCAGCTCGACGAGGTCACCCTCACCTCCCGCGCCTTCCACAACGACCGGCTCGCCGGCTTCGCCGAGGGCCTGGCCGCGCTCACCGGTCTCGAGATGACCCTGCCGATGAACACCGGCGCGGAAGCCGTCGAGAGCGCCGTCAAGGTCGCCCGCAAGTGGGCCTACGAGGTCAAGGGCGTCGCCCCCGACCGGGCGACGATCGTCGTCGCCGACGGCAACTTCCACGGCCGCACCACCACCATCGTCAGCTTCTCCACCGACGAGAGCGCCCGCGGCGGCTTCGGCCCCTTCACCCCCGGCTTCCGTGTCGTCCCCTACAACGACCTCGCCGCGCTCGCGAACGCGATCGACGAGACCACGGCCGCCGTGCTCATCGAACCCATCCAGGGCGAGGCGGGCGTCCTCATCCCCGACGACGGCTACCTGGCGGGCGTGCGCGAGCTGACCAGCCGGGCCGGCTGCCTGTTCATCGCCGACGAGATCCAGTCCGGCCTCGGCCGCACCGGCACCACCCTCGCCGTCGACCACGAGTCCGTCGTCCCCGACATGCTGCTGCTCGGCAAGGCGCTCGGCGGCGGCATCGTCCCCGTCTCCGCGGTCGTCGCCCGCCGCGACGTCCTCGGCGTGCTGCGGCCGGGCGAGCACGGCTCCACGTTCGGCGGCAACCCGCTGTCCGCGGCGGTCGGTTCGGCCGTCGTCGACCTGCTCGCCACCGGAGAGTTCCAGCGCCGGGCGGCCGACCTGGGCGAGGTGCTGCGCGACGGGCTGGCCGCCCTCGTCGGCAACGGCGTCGTCGGCTTCCGCGCCCGGGGCCTGTGGGCGGGCGTCGACGTCGACCCGGCCATCGGCACCGGCCGCGACATCAGCGAACGGCTGATGGCGCAGGGCGTCCTCGTCAAGGACACCCACGGCTCCACGATCCGTATCGCGCCGCCGCTGACGATCACCCGCGAGGAACTCGAATCGGCCCTCGCCTCCTTGGAGAAGGTCCTCGGCCGGTAGGCCCCGCCACCCGCGCCCCGACCATGTCCGGGGCGCGGGTGACCAGCCCCTCCGGTCCACGGCCGCACTGTCGTAGGGTGCACTTCTGGCAGCGTGGCAGAGGCGGAACGGAGACAGCGTGAAGATCCTCATCAGCGCCGACATGGAAGGCGCCACGGGGGTGACCTGGCCGGCCGACGTCCTGCCCGGCACACCCCAGTGGGAACGCTGCCGGTCCCTGTTCACCTCCGACGTGAACGCGGCCGTCCTCGGCCTCTTCGACGGCGGCGCGGACGCGGTGCTGATCAACGAGGCGCACTGGACCATGCGCAACCTGCTCCTCGAGCAGCTCGACGAGCGCGCCGAGATGCTCACCGGACGCCACAAGTCCCTGTCCATGGTGGAGGGCGTCCAGCACGGCGACGTCGACGGCATCGCCTTCGTCGGCTACCACACCGGCGCCGGCGCCGAAGGCGTCCTCGCCCACACCTACCTCGCCAACTCCATCACCGGCGTCTGGCTGAACGGCGTCCGCGCGAGCGAGGGCCACCTCAACGCCCATGTCGTCGCCGAATACGGCGTCCCCGTCGTCCTCGTCACCGGCGACGACCTGACCTGCGAGGACGCGCTCGGCTACGCGCCCGGAGCGCTCAAGGTCGCCGTCAAGGACCACGTCTCCCGCTACGCCGCCGTCTGCCGCACCCCGGCCCGCACCGCCGCCGACATCCGCGCCGCGGCCAAGGAGGCCGCCGCCCTGGCCGTGCGCCACGAGCCGGTCGCGGGCGGACCGTTCACCGTCGAGGTCGAGTTCGACGCCGAGCACCTCGCGGCCGCGGCGACCGTCGTCCCCGGCGTGGCCAGGGCCCGCGGCGAACGGCGGGTGGTGTACACCAGCGGGACGATGTACGAGGGCATCCGGACTTTCAAGGCGGTCACGACGATCGTCTCGGCCGCAGTGGAGGAGCAGTATGGCTGACGTGAACGACACCCCCATCGACGTCCGCGCCCTCGACGAGGTGGTGACGTTCACTTCCGAACTCATCCGCATCGACACCACCAACCGCGGCGGCGGCGACTGCCGGGAGCGGCCCGCGGCCGAATACGTCGCCGAACGGCTGGTGGGCGCCGGACTCGACCCCGTCCTGCTGGAGCGCGCCCCCGGACGCACCAACGTCGTGGCACGCTACGAGGGCTGGGACCCCGGCGCGGACGCCCTCCTCGTCCACGGACACCTCGACGTCGTCCCCGCCGAGCCCGCCGACTGGACCGTCCACCCCTTCTCCGGCGAGATCCGCGACGGGGTGATCTGGGGCCGCGGCGCGGTCGACATGAAGAACATGGACGCGATGATCCTGTCCGTCGTACGGGCCTGGGCACGGCACGGCGTCCGCCCCCGCCGCGACATCGTCATCGCGTACACCGCCGACGAGGAGGCCAGCGCGGAGGACGGCTCCGCCTACCTGGCCAAGGAACACGCCGGCCTCTTCGAGGGCTGCACCGAGGGGATCAGCGAGTCCGGCGCCTACACCTTCCACGCCGGCCCAGACCTCGCGCTCTACCCCGTCGCCGCCGGGGAGCGCGGCACGGCCTGGATGAAGCTCACCGCCGAGGGCAGAGCCGGACACGGCTCCAAGGTCAACCGGGAGAACGCCGTCACCAGGGTCGCCGCCGCCGTCGCCCGGATCGGCGAGCACCGGTGGCCGGTGCGGCTCACCCCGACCGTCAAGGCGGCGCTCCTCGAACTGGCCGCGCTGCACGGCATCCCGCTGACCGCGGCCGACCTGGAGACCACCGGCTTCGACGTGGACGAGCTGCTGGCCAAGCTCGGTCCTGCCGCCAAACTGGTCGAGGCCACCGTGCGCAACAGCGCCAACCCGACCATCCTCGACGCCGGCTACAAGGTGAACGTCATCCCGGGGAGCGCGAGCGCGCTGGTCGACGGCCGCATCCTGCCGGGCACCGACGCCGAGTTCCACGCCACCATGGACGCGCTGACCGGCCCCGAGGTCTCCTGGGAGTTCGACCACAACGAGATCCCGCTCCAGGCCCCCGTCGACTCCTCGACCTTCGCCAAGATGCGCGCCGCCCTCGAAGCGTTCGATCCCGGCGCCCATGTCGTCCCGTTCTGCATGTCGGGCGGCACCGACGCCAAGCACTTCTCCCGGCTCGGCATCACCGGCTACGGCTTCTCCCCGCTGAAACTGCCCCCGGGCTTCGACTACCAGGCACTCTTCCACGGCGTCGACGAACGCGTCCCCGTGGACGCCCTCCACTTCGGCGTCCGGGTCCTCGACCATTATCTGCAGACGGCGTAGGGGGAACGGACATGGTGCCCACCGGGCCGTACGGAACCTGGCCGTCGCCGATCGACGCGGCGCTCGCCGCCTCGCACGACGGCCGCCCCGAGTATCTCGGCGTCGTCGGCGACGACGTGTGGTGGACCGCGCCGCGGCCCGAAGAGGGCGGCCGGCGCGCCCTGGTGCGCCGCCGCGCCGACGGCACGGAGGAGTCGGTCCTGCCCGCCCCGTGGAACGTGCGCAGCCGGGTCGTCGAGTACGGCGGCCTGCCGTGGGCCGGGACCGCACGGGACGGCGCCGGCGCGCTCGTCGTCTTCGTGCACTTTCCCGACCAGCGGCTGTACGCCTACGAGCCCGACCGGCCGGGCGCCGAGCCACGGCCGCTCACCCCCCTCTCCGCGGTCGGCGGCGGGCTGCGCTGGGCCGACCCGCGGCTGCTGCCGGAGCGCGGCGAAGTCTGGTGCGTCCTCGAGGAGTTCACCGGACCCTCGCCCACCGACGTGCGCCGGGTGATCGCCGCCGTACCGCTCGACGGTTCCGCGGCCGCCGACCGGTCCGCGGTACGCGAACTCACCGACGACCGGCACCGCTTCGTCACCGGGCCGCGCCTGTCGCCGGACGGCCGGCAGGCGGCCTGGCTCGCCTGGGACCATCCGCGGATGCCGTGGGACGGCACGACCGTGATGCTCGGCGAGGTGACGGACGACGGTCCGTTCACCGGCGTGCGGGCCGTGGCCGGCGAGAGCGACGAGTCGGTCGCCCAGGTCGAGTGGGCCGCGGACGGCTCACTGCTGTTCACCGGCGACCACAGCGGCTGGTGGGAGCTTCAGCGCCTCCGCCCCGGCACGACGGAACTCTCCGGCCGGACGGCGCTGTGCCCGGGCCGGAGCGAGGAGTTCGGCGGACCGCTGTGGAAGATCGGCTCCCAGTGGTTCCAGCCGCTGGAGAGCGGACTGATCGCCGTCGTCCACGGCAGGGGCGCCACCGCGCTCGGGATACTGGACCCGGAGACCGGCGAACTCGTCGACGCCGCGGGTCCGTGGAGCGAGTGGGCGCCCACCCTCGCCGTGCACGGGGACCGCGTGTTCGGCGTCGCGGCCAGCCCGCGCAGCGCGTACGAGGTCGTGGAGCTCGACACCCGTACCGGACGCACCCGCGTCGTCGGCAGCCCGCACGACGACCCGGTCGACCCGGCGTACTACCCGGAACCGCAGATCCGCACCTTCACCGGCCCCGACAGCCGCGACATCCACGCCCACATCTACCCGCCGCAGAGCCCCGACCGGGTCGCGCCCGACGACGAACTGCCGCCGTACGTGGTGTGGGCGCACGGCGGCCCGACCGGCCGGGCCGGACTCGTCCTCGACCTGGAGATCGCCTACTTCACCTCGCGCGGCATCGGCGTGGCCGAGGTCAACTACGGCGGCTCCACCGGCTACGGCCGCGCCTACCGCGAACGGCTGCGCGGCCAGTGGGGCGTCGTCGACGTCGAGGACTGCGCCGCCGTCGCCCAGGCCCTCGCCGACGAGGGCACCGCCGACCCGGCACGGCTCGCGATCCGCGGCGGCAGCGCGGGCGGCTGGACCGCCGCCGCCTCCCTCGCCACCACCGACGTGTACGCCTGCGGAACGGTCATCTACCCGATCCTCGACCTGCGTTCCTGGGCCGAGGGCGAGACCCACGACTTCGAGTCGCGGTACCTGGAGTCGCTGGTCGGCCCGCTCGCCGAGGTCCCCGGACGCTACGACGAACGCTCGCCGGCCAACCACGTCGAGCACATCACCGCGCCCTTCCTGCTGCTCCAGGGCCTGGACGACGTCATCTGCCCGCCCGTGCAGTGCGAACGGTTCCTGGAGCAGATGGCGGGCCGCCGGGTCCCGCACGCCTACATCGCCTTCGAGGGCGAGGGCCACGGATTCCGCCGCGCCGACACCCTGGTCCGCGCGCTCGAGGCCGAACTGTCCCTGTACGCCCAGACCTTCCACGTCCAACGTGCCGACGTGCCGCTGCTGGAGCTGAGGAAATAACGGAGTCGACGACATGGCAGTGCTGACCCGACCGCCGCGCCTGCGACCGGGCGACCGGGTCGCCCTCGTCGCGCCCAGCGGCCCCGTGCCCGCCGAACGGCTCGACGCCGGCCTCGACATCCTGCGCGGCTGGGACCTCGACCCCGTCGTCATGCCCCACACCCGTGAGACCCACCCCGCCCTCGGCTATCTCGCGGGCGCGGACGAGGCCCGCGCCCGCGATCTGACCGAGGCCTGGTGCGACCCGTCCGTCTCCGCCGTGATCTGCGCACGCGGCGGCTACGGCGTCCAGCGCATGGCCGACCTCGCCGACTGGACCGCGATGCGCGCGGCCGCCCCGAAGGTCTTCGTCGGCTACAGCGACATCACCGCCCTGCACGAGGCGTTCGCCGTGCGGCTGGGCGTCGCCACCCTGCACGGCCCGATGGCCGGGGCCACGACCTTCCTCAAGGACGCCCGCACCCAGGAGTCGCTGCGGGCCACGCTCTTCGAGCCGGAGTCCGTGCGGATCCTGCACGCCCTGGACGGCGCCCGGACGATGGTCCCCGGCCGCGCCCGCGGCACCACCCTCGGCGGCTGCGTCTCCCTCCTCGCCGCCGACCTGGGCACCCCGCACGCCCGGCCCTCGGCGCGGGGCGGGCTGCTGCTGATCGAGGACGTGGGGGAGGAGGACTACCGCCTGGACCGGATCCTCACCCAGCTCCTGCGGGCCGGGTGGCTCGACGGCGTCACGGGCGTGCTCCTCGGCTCCTGGGCGGAGTGCGGCCCGTACGAGCAGATCCGCGCCGTCCTCACCGACCGCCTCGGCGGGCTCGGTGTCCCGGTCGTCGAGGAGTTCGGCTTCGGCCACGGCCCCACGAACCTGACGGTCCCGCTCGGCATCCCGGCCGTCCTGGACGCGGACGCCCGCACCCTGACCCTGGACCTGCCCGCCCTGAGCTGACGCCGACGGCGCTCGTTACGCTCGCCCCATGACCGACGCCCCGCCCGCAGAGCCGCTCGCCGAACGCCCCACCCTGCTCTGGGGCGTCTTCGCGGGCGCGCTCACCGTCTTCCTGCTGACCTGGGCACTGACCTGGTTCAACGCGTACGGGGTCAACGACGACCTGCCCAACTTCTGCCTGGAGATCCACCGGCAGAGCTTCCCACCGGAAGTGTCGTGCCGGCAGTCCAACGGCACGGCGACGGGCGCGAACGCCGCCTGGGCCGAGGTGCTGTTCTTCGCCTCGTTCGGGGTGGCGGTCCTGGTCGGGTCCCTGGCGCTCGCCGTGACGTTCGCGGCCGGCGGCCGCCGGCCGCGCTGAACCACCGGCCGCGCAGGGCCGCGTATCCCGGACGGACGACGTCGTCGATCAGGCGCTGCCGCGCAGGGCGGTGGTCCGGCGAGTGGCCGGGCGGCGGGCCCGTTCCGTAACCTGACGCGATGTCCGAGACACCATCGGCCGGGGGCCGCTATGTGGCCGCCGGCGCCCGCGTCGGCCTGCGTCCCGTCACCTACGACGACGCCGTCGAGTTCACCGCGTCCGCGCGGCGGAGCACGGCGCACCACCGGCCCTGGCTGTTCCCGCCGCTCACCGAGGACGACTACGCCGCCTACACCCGGCGTCTCCTGGAGGATCCCGCCAAGGAGGGCTATCTGTTCTGCGAGCTGGCCACCGGCAGGATCGCGGGCTTCCTCAACGTCAACAACATCGTCCGGGGCGCGCTCCAGAGCGGTGCGATCGGCTACGGGGCCTTCGAGCACGCGGTGGGCCGCGGGCTGACGGGAGAGGCGCTGCGGCTGCTGCTCGGCCATGCGTTCGCGCGCGGTGGCCTGGGCCTGCACCGTGTCGAGGCGAGCATCCAGCCGCTGAACGCGGCCTCCATCGGCCTCGTCCGCTCGGCCGGCTTCCGGCTGGAGGGCTACTCGCCGGACTTCCTGTTCATCGACGGCGCGTGGCGCGACCACGAGCGCTGGGCCATCACCCGCGAGATGACGGTCCGGCGCCCGCTGTAGACGTTCCGGCAGCAGACGTTCTGCCCGCAGGCGTTCAGGCCGCCGCCGGCTTGCGGTCGACGTACTCGAAGACCGACCCGTCGGGGTGGACCGCGATGAGGTTCCGGCCGACGGGCGTCTCCAGCGGGCCCGCGAGCACCCGCGCGCCGACCTCGTTGAGCGTGGCGTGGGCGTCGTCCACGTCCTTGACGGCGATCGTCGCCGACACCTTCCGCAGGATCTCCAGCTCCGACTCGGGGCCGCTCATCAGCAGGAAGCAGCCGACGGCCGCGACGGAGACCCCGCCGCGTTCGAAGCGGAGCGGCGGGGCGCCGGTGAGGCGTTCGTAGAAGGCCGCGGAGGCTTCCAGATCGTCGACGCAGATGCGGAGTGTGGTTCCGAGGATCTCCATACGGACGAGGGTAGTTGGCGCCCCGGCCGGACGGCACCGGGCGTGTGGACCCCGCCCGTCACACCCGGCAGAGCAGCTCGCCGTGCGGGACCATGAACCAGGCGTCGGGGTGTTCGCCCCACACGCGCCAGCCCTCCGAGATCGCCTCCAGCCGCTCACGGGACGTGTGGCCGCCCTCCACCGCGATCCGCGCGTATCCCGACGCGACGGTGCGGTCCGCCCACAGGCCGCTCCACCACGCCCGGTCGGAGGGTGTGGCGAAGCACCATGCCGCCGCGCCGGGGGTGATGTCGGTGAAGCCGGCGGCGCGCGCCCAGGACAGCAGGCGGCGGCCGGCGTCGGGCTCGCCGCCGTTGGCGCGGGCGACGCGCCGGTACAGCTCCAGCCACTCGTCCAGGACCGGCGGCTCGGGGTACCAGTTGAACGCCGCGTAGTCGCTGTCGCGCACGGCGACGACGCCGCCGGGCCGGCACACCCGCCGCATCTCGCGCAGTGCCTGGACCGGGTCCCCGACGTGCTGGAGCACCTGGTGGGCGTGGACGACGTCGAACGAGTCGTCGGGGAAGTCCAGCCCGTGGACGTCGGCGACCGCGAAGCGGAGGTTGTCCAGGCCGCGCTCCTCCGCGTACGCCCGGGCCCGGTCGAGGACGTCCGCCGCGGCGTCGACCGCCGTGACGTGCCCCGGCGCGACCAGCTCCGCGAGGTCGGCGGTGATGGTGCCCGGACCGCAGCCCACGTCCAGCACGTCGAGACCGGACCGGAGTTCGCCGATCAGATACGCCGCGGAGTTGGCGGCGGTGCGCCAGGAGTGGGAGCGCAGCACGGACTCGTGGTGCCCGTGGGTGTAGACGGCGGTCTCCTGCGGCATGACGTCTCCTTCTGCTGAGGCGAGTACAGCCGTACGCTACGCCTCCGTCCCGTATCGCGAGACCTCCGTCTTGCGATACGGACAATGAGTCGGGCGCTACAGCAGCGCCTGCGGACGGTAGACCGTCAGCGCCTCCCTGATCTTGTCCAGCATCAACTCCCTCGGAGCGTCCGCCACTTCGCCGTCGTAGGCGAGCAGCGTCCCCGGCTCGAGGCCGCCGATCCGCAGCCGGCGCAACTGCTGCGTCGCGTGGACGGGGGAGCGGTTCAGCCGGCCCGCCAGGGCCGCGCCGAGCAGCCGCCAGCCAGGGGCCCGGCCGGCGTGCACCACGCGGACGTCGAGCAGGCCGTCCACCAGGCTCTGCCGGTGGCCCGGTGTGGGGTCGATGCCCCGGTAGACGCCGTTGCCCGCGAACAGCAGCCACAGCGGGCGCCGCCGCCCCTGCACCTCGGCCTCGAGCGGCCGCCGCCCGCGCAGCACCAGCGACGCCGCCAGCACACCGGCGGGCCAGCCGCCGATCCGCGGTGACCAGCGCTCCCTGATGCGCACCAGATCCGGGTACACGCCCAGACTGAAGGTGTTCAGGAAGTGGCCCGGTTCCACGCTGCCGCCCGGACCAGGCGTGAACCGGCCCAGGTCCACCCGGACCGCGTCACCGGCGGCGAGCGCACGGCAGGTGTCGTGGACGGACTCGATACCCAGGTCGTACGCGAAGTGGTTGAGCGTGCCCCCGGGGAAGACGGCCAGCGGTACGCCGTACTCCGCCGCGACCGCCGCGGCCCTGTTGACCGTCCCGTCCCCGCCGGCGATGCCCAGCGCCCGCCCGCGCCCCGCCGCCTTCTCCAGCTCGGCGCGCAGCTCCTCGGGTGCGCACTCCACCACCTCGGCGAGCGGCAGGGCCGTCCGCACCGGCCCGGCCATGTCCGTGGAGCCGGACTCGCGGTTGACGATCACGACCAGGCCCTCGCCGCCGGGCAGCGCCGGGGCGTCGGCGTTCGGGATGCCCGGCGCGGGCAGCTGCGACCTCGTCGGCACCGCGCCCCGCACCGCGAAGGCGGCCCCCACGCCGAGCGCCGCGCCGACGAGCACGTCGCTCGGATAGTGCGCGCCCGTGTAGATCCGCGAGAACGCGACGGACGCCGCCACCGGCGCGACGGCCGCGCCCCACGCCTTCGACTCCAGCGCGACCCCGGTCGCGAACGCCGCCGCCGACGCGGAATGCCCGGACGGGAACGACGTGGTGAACGGCTGCCGCTTCAGCTGCCGTATCACCGGCACCGCGTCCAGCAGCGGCCGTGCCCTGCGCACGGACCGCTTGCCGACGGTGTTGATGACGGCGGAGGCGACCGCGAGCGATGCCACCCCCCGCGCCGCCGCCCGCCGCGAGCGGGTGCCGCGCCCCAGCGCGGCGATGCCGGCGGCGGCGCCGAACCACAGCAGCCCGTGGTTGGCGCTGTGGCTCAGCCTCGGCAGCACCGGCTCCGCGCCCGGCCACTGCCGTGCCGCCACGGCGTGCAGCAGCCGCCGGTCCCAGCCGCCGAGCAGCGCCGCGACCTGTCGGCGCAGTGCCTGTTCTCCCTGTGCGTACGCGTCGGACATGTTCGGCGGATACCCCGAGCCCGCTCCCACCACGCGGGCCGGCCCCGGCAAAACGCCCGCCGCGACGTCCCGGCCGCTCGCGGGGCGGGCGCGGCCGATCCTTCGTATAAAGGGCTCGTGGTCCTCCGTATGGAGGGCCCGCGGACCGGGCAGACGTTCCGGCGTGCGAGGGAACGGCGGAGGTGGGTGCGATGACGGTGACGGACACCGAGGGCCGCGGACCCGTCCGCTACGGGCCGCCCGCCCCCGGCGCGGGACTGCCGGTACTACCCGTGCTGGGCGCCGTGCTCGCGGCGGCCGCCGGGAGGGCCGCGGACGAGCCGCCCGGCGGCGGGCCCACACTGCGTGAGGCGGCCTGCGGCTACTGGTGGCGGCGCGGACTGCGCACCCGTCCGGGCGAGGTGGTCGCGGCGTCCGGCCCGCAGGCCCTGCTCTTCGCGCTGCTCGGCGCCTTCGACAGCGACGTGCTGATGCCCCGCCCGTGCCCCGCCTGGTGGACTCCGCAGGTCAGACTGCTGGGACGGCCCGCCTACCATGTCCCGGTCCCCGCCGAGTGCGGCGGCGTCCCGGACCCCTTCGCCCTGCTGGAGACCGTACGCCGGGTACGGGCCGAGGGCGGCCGGCCCCGGCTGCTCCTGCTGTCCGTCGCCGACGATCCGACCGCCACCGTCGCCCCGCCGGAGACCGTGCGCGAGGCGTGCGAGGCGGCCCTCGGCGAGGGCCTGCACATCGTCAGCGACGAGACCTGGCGCGACACGGTGCACGAGCCGCACGAGACCGTGCTGGTCAGCCCCGCCGAGATGTATCCCGACGACGTGACCGTCATCAGCGACCTCGCGGGCGCGCTCACCCCGTCCGCCTGGCCGGTCGCCGTCGCCCGCTTCCCGCGGGGTGAGCACGGCGCGGCCCGGCGCGCCCGGACCCTGGACATCGTCACCGCGCTCGGGGCCGTGGTGCCCGCGCCGGTGGCGGCGGCAGCGGCGCACGCGCTCGACGAGCCCCCGGAGGTCACCGAACGGGCGACGCGGGCGGCCGCCCTGCACGCGCGCGTCGCGGCGGCGGCCCACCACGTGGTGCAGACCGCCGGCGCGGTCTCCCGGCCCCCGCAGGCGGGCCGCCACCTCTACGCCGACCTGAGCCCGCTGCGCGGGACTCTCGCGGCGCGCGGCGTCAGCGACTCCATGGAGCTCGAGGACCATCTCGGCGACCGCCTCGACATGCCGGTGCCCGGCGGGCACCGGTTCGGCGACGAACTGGGCGCCCTGCACGTACGGCTGGACACGGCACCCTTCATCGGCGCCACCGACGAGGAGCGGCTGGAGTCGCTCGCCTCACCGGACCCGCTGGAACTGCCCCATGTCGCGGCGGCGTTGGCGAGGCTCCGAGCGGCCTTCGAGGAACTGCGGTGAACCGCGCGGCCGCCCGCACGGCGGCGGACGCGCCAGGACGAGAGCTGAAGGACCCGGACCGGCGTTGATCGGAGACCCCGATGGCGAAACAGACGGAGCGACCGGCGGAGCACCCCGCACCGGCAGTGGCACGCCCCCCGCGGCCACGGTCTCGCACCCGCCCCCTGTACGAGCAACGCACCTGGCCCGTGTCGTTCGCCGACCGGCTGACCGCCCCGCTCCCCGGCGTGCGCGCCATGGCCAGGCTCGCCAGGGAGGGCGCTGTGCGCCCCGGACCGGACGGGCTGCTGGACATCCCGGCGCTGCCGTTCGAACCGGGACCGCTGCCCGCGGTGGACGAGCGGACCCTCGCGGTCACCTGGGCCGGGCACGCGAGCTGGATCCTGCGCATCGGCGGGCTCACCGTGCTGACCGATCCCGTCTGGTCGCGCCGCATCTTCGGCACGCCCGTACGGATCACCCCCGTCGGCGTCCGCTGGGAGGACCTGCCGCCCGTCGACGCGGTGGTGATCAGCCACAACCACTTCGACCATCTGGACGCCCCGACCCTGCGGCGCCTGCCCCGCCGGACACCGCTCTTCGTCCCGGCGGGCCTGGGGCGCTGGTTCCGCCGCCGCCGCTTCACGCACGTCACCGAACTCGACTGGTGGGAGGGGGCCGAACTCGGCGGCGTACGGTTCGACTTCGTCCCCGCGCACCACTGGTCGAAGCGCACCCTGCTCGACACCTGCCGCAGCCTGTGGGGCGGCTGGGTGCTCACCGCAACCGGCACGGGCACCGGCGGTCCGTCGGTGTACTTCGCGGGCGACACCGGCTACGGCCACTGGTTCGGCGAGATCGGCCGCCGCCATCCCGGCCTCGACCTCGCGCTGCTCCCCATCGGCGCGTACGCCCCCCGCTGGTGGCTCAGCGACGTCCACACCGATCCGGAGGAGGCCGTGCGCGCCTTCACCGACCTCGGGGCGCGGAACATGGCGCCGATGCACTGGGCGACGTTCGTGCTCTCCGCGGAGCCGGTGATGGAGCCGCTGCGGCGGCTGCTGGCCGCCTGGGAGGGCACCGGCCGGCCGCGCCACGAGCTGTGGGACCTGCCGGTCGGCGGCTCACGCGTGCTGACCGTCTGAGCCGCGCGCCGAGCGGAACCTGCGCCACAGCGCCGGCCCGCCGCTGATGACCACCGTCAGCACCACCGCCGCGACGACGCCCTGCCACGGCTCGGCGAACAGCGCCCCGCCCAGGACGCCGATCAGCCCGTACGTCGCCGCCCACGCCAGGCACGCGGGGACGTCGCCCCGGACGAAGCGGCGCAGCGGCATCCGGGCCAGCAGGCACGCCAGCATGATCGGCACCCGCCCGGCGGGCACCAGCCGGGACAGCACCAGCACCGTCACCCCGTGCTCGTCGAGCCCCCGCCGCGCACGGGCGAGCCGGTCCGGCGCGGCGCGTCCGCGCAGCCCGGCGAGCCAGCGCGAACCCTTCCTGGATCGGATCCCGCGCCGCCCCAGCCAGTAGAGCGTCACATCACCGGCGAACGCGGCCGCGGACGCGACGAGGAAGACGAACAGCAGCGACAGCGGGCTCGTCTGGTGGAGGGCCACCACCGTGGCGGAACTGACCACCGCGCCGGTCGGCACCACCGGCACCAGCGCGCCGAGCGCCACCAGCAGGAACAGGGACGGATAGCCCACGGCCTGCTGGGTGGACTCCGGGGGGAGCCGGCTCACCATCTCGGACAGCCGGCCGAGCGCCTCGGCCCCCGGTGCGCTCACCGGGCGTCCTCCGGCCCGGTCCGCTCGCAGTGCCCGAGCCGGTGCACCGTCACCTTCGGCGCCAGTTGCGCCGCCTTGCGCACGAACTCGTCGCCGGGCGCGTAGAACTCGTGCGGCCTGATCGCGTCCATCCCGATCGGCCAGTACGTGCCGTAGTGCACCGGCACGGCCGCCCGCGGCGAGAGCCGGGCCACCGCCTGCGCCGCGCGGCCCGCGTCCAGATGGCCGTGGCCCAGATACGGTCCCCAGCCGCCGACCGGCAGCAGCGCCATGTCGACGGGGCCGACCTCGTCGGCCATCGACTCGAACAGCCCGGTGTCGCCCGCGAAATACGTGTGCGACTCGCCGCTGACGACGAAGCCGAGGGCGGGGGAGCGGTGCGGTCCGAGTGGCAGCCGCCGCCCGTCGTGCTCCGCCGGCACGGCCCGTACGCGCACGTCGCGCACCCGCACCTCGTCGCCCGGCGCGACCTCGGTGACCAGCAGCCCCGCCGTGCGCACCAGCCGGCCGAGCCCCGGCACCGATCGGGCCGCGCCGCGCGGCACGATCAGCCGGGTGCCGGGCGCGAGACGGGCCAGCGACGCCAGGTGCAGATGGTCCGAGTGCAGATGGGAGACGAGAACGGCGTCGGCGACGGCCGCCTGCCGGGGCGGCAGTTCACCGCGCCGCCGCCGCAGATGGGCCAGGCGCCGCACGAACAGCGGGTCGGTCAGCACCCGCACCCCGGCGTCCTCGATCGTGCAGGTGGCATGACCCCACCAGGTGACCTCCACCGGCACGCGACGCCTCCTCGCTGTGGATCTCAACTGTGCGTACGAGCGTAACGGGACCGCCGTCCGGGCCGGGGCCGGACGGCTGCGGCGCTGTGCCACGCTGGAGACCGGCTCAGAGACGAGGTGAACGAGGCGTGGTCGAAAGGCGATGGCGCCGGGCCGGCAGCGCGCTGGTGCGCGTGGCCGTCGTGTGGGGGGTCTCCACGCTGACGATGCTCGCGCTGGCCGGGCTGCTGCCGGACTTCCGGCTCCAGTCGGGGGACGGCGACAGCATCACCCGGACCGGGATCACCGCGGCCTGGGGCGCCGGGGCGTTCGGTCTGCTCACCGGGCTGGTCTGGCCCGTGGTCGTACGGGCCCTGCTGCTCGTGCCCGCCCTGGTGCTCGGCCTGCTGGTGTTCTTCCTCAACGGGTCGCTGCTGCTGATCGCGCTGTGGCTCATCCCCGACGGCCGCGGCACGGCGGACGCCCAGACCGCGGTGGTGGTCGCCGCCGTGATGTCGGCGGTCGCCTCCGCCACCTCCACCGCGCTCGCCGTCCGCGACGACAACGCCTACCGCAGAAGACTCTCCCGGCTCGCCCACCGCCGCGGCCGCCGGCAGGCCGCCCACGACCGTTCCGGCTCGCCCGGCACGGTCTTCCTGCAGCTCGACGGCGTCGGCTACGAGGTGCTGCGCGCCGCCGCGGACAGCGGGCTGATGCCGACCGTCGCGAGCTGGACGGGAGCCACGCACCGGCTCACCCCCTGGCGCACCGACTGGTCCAGCCAGACCGGTGCGAGCCAGCTGGGCATCCTGCACGGCTCCAACCACGACGTGCCCGCCTTCCGCTGGTACGAGAAGGACACCCGCAGGATCGTGGTCAGCAACCGCCCGGCGAGCGCCGCGGAACTGCAGCGGCGGGCCGTCGCGCGCACCGGCGACCGCGGTCTGCTGGCGGTGGACGGCGCGAGCCGGGGCAACCTCTTCAGCGGCGGCGCCGGCCAGCTCGCCCTGGTGCTGTCGATGGCGGCGAGACGCGGCCGGGGCAACCGCTCCCGGGCGGGCTACTTCGCGTACTTCTCCGACCCGGCCAACGCCGTCCGTACCGCGCTGTCGTTCGTCGCCGAGGTGGGCAGGGAGATCGGGCAGTCGGCCCGCGCCAGGCTCCGCGGGGACACGCCACGGGTCGGCCGCGGTGGTCTCTACCCCTTCATCCGGGCGTTCGCGACGGTCGTCGAGCGCGATGTGGTGGTCGCCGCGGTGATGGGGGACATGCTCGCCGGACGCCGGGCCGTCTACGCCGACCTGGTCGCCTACGACGAGGTGGCGCACCACTCCGGGCCGCACAGCGCGGACGCGCAGGCCGTGCTGGAGCGACTGGACCGCTCGATCGCGCTGATCGCCAAGGTCGCCGACCACGCGCCGCGCCCCTACCGGATCGTGCTCCTCTCCGACCACGGCCAGAGCCCGGGGGAGACCTTCGAGGCCGCGTACGGGCTGACCCTGAAGGACCTGGTGCGCGCCGGGTGCGGGCTGCCGGTGCCGCGGCGGGCGGAGCACTCCAAGAGCGGCGCGGAGGCCAGGGACGCGGCCCGCGACGCCCTGCTGACGGCGCTGCACCGGCAGCCGGCCGGCGACGGCGAGGAGGAACGGCCGGCGTCGGGCTCGGACCCGATCGTGCTGGCCTCGGGGAATCTGGCGCTGATCTCGTTTCCCGACGTGCCGTACCGGATGAGCTGCGAGGAGATCCGGCGCCGCCACCCGGCGCTGCTCGGCACGCTGGCCAACCATCCCGGCGTCGGCTTCCTGCTGGTGCGCAGCGAGGAGCACGGCTCGGTGGTGCTGGGCGCCGACGGCGCCGAAGTGCCCGTCGACGCGCTGAAGGACGACGACGGGCCGCTCGCCGGCTTCGGTCCGGGCGCGGCCGACGCGGTGCGGCGCACCGACTCGTTCCCGCACGTCGCCGACATCATGGTCAACTCGATGCACGACCCGGGGACCGGTGTGGTGCACGCCTTCGAGGAGCAGATCGGCTCGCACGGCGGACTCGGCGGGGAGCAGTCCCAGGCGTTCCTGCTGTCGCCCCTGGAGCTCTCGCCGCCCACGGGTCCCGACGACGAGCTGATCGGGGCGGAACAGGTGCACCGGGTGCTGCGGCGCTGGCTGCGGGAGAGCGCGGGGCCGCCGGCGCCGATCGGGCCGGCGGAGGCTTCCCGGCCGGACGGCGGAGCAGAGGGAATTCCGGTCGACGACGGCGTCGCCCCGGAGAAATAGGGACATGGGAGAGTGCACGTGCGCGCGGTGGTGTTCGACGACTTCGGGAAGCGGCCGGAGATACGTGAGGTTCCCGATCCGGGTCCGGCGCGCGACGGCGTCGTCGTGAAGGTCGAGGCGACCGGGCTGTGCCGCAGCGACTGGCACGGCTGGGCCGGACACGACGCCGGTATCGCCCTGCCGCACGTACCCGGCCACGAACTCGCGGGAACCGTCCACTCCGTGGGCGCCGACGTGACCCGGTGGAAGGCCGGCGACCGGGTCACCGTGCCGTTCATCTGCGCCTGCGGCCGGTGCGCCGCCTGTGTGCGCGGCGCCCAGCAGGTGTGCGAACGCCAGGAGCAGCCGGGCTTCACCCACTGGGGCTCGTTCGCCGAGTACGTCTCGCTGCGCCACGCCGACACCAACCTGGTCGCGCTGCCGGACGCCATGCCGTTCACCACTGCCGCCGGTCTCGGCTGCCGTTTCGCCACCGCCTTCCGCGCGGTGGTCGGCCAGGGACGGGTGCGGGCCGGGGAACGGGTCGCGGTGCACGGCTGCGGCGGGGTGGGTCTCTCCGCCGTGATGATCGCCGCCGCGTGCGGGGCCCGGGTCGTCGCCGTGGACGTCTCGCCGGCCGCGCTGGAACTGGCCCGGGCCTGCGGCGCCGAGGTCTGCGTGGACGCCTCGGCACTGGACGCCGAGGAGGTCGCGGCGGCCGTGCGCGACGCGGCCGGCGGCGGCGCCCAGCTGTCGCTGGACGCCCTGGGCTCGCCGGTGACCTGCGCGAACTCGGTGCGGAGCCTGCGCCGCCAGGGCCGTCATGTGCAGGTCGGCCTGCTTCCGGCGGGCGCCCACCTGCCGATGGACCGGGTCGTGGCCCTCGAGCTGGAGATCCTGGGCAGCCACGGCATGGCCGCCCACGCCTACCCGGAGATGATGGCCATGGTCGCCTCCGGGGCGCTGCGGCCCGATCTGCTGGTGACGAAGGAGATCGGCCTGGACGACGTGCCCGAGGCGCTGACGGCGCTCGGCACCGCCTCCGGCAACGGGGTCACCGTGATCACCCCGGGCCGCTGAGCGGCATTACCTCCGGCGTAATCGACCGCCCAGGGGGCGCGCGGCAGTCTGGGGTGCACCGGGTCCCGGGCGGCGCACTCCGCCCGGGTTCCGGCCCCACGACCGGCCCGTACACCTCGACGGAGGCTGATCCGCCATGTCCACGACCCTGCTCACCGGCATCTCCCGCACCACCGAGCCGCGGACCATGCTGCGCCGGTTCCTGGCCGCCGACGCCGTCGTCACCGGCGCCAACGGCGTCGCGTACGCGGCGGCTTCGGGGCCGCTCGGGCGGCTGCTCGGCGTCGACGGCACGCTCCTGACCGGCCTCGGCGTCTTCCTCGTCGCCTACGGCCTGGGCGTCGGCCTGCTCGCCGCCCGTCCCCGGCCACCGCGGGCCGGCGTCACGCTCGTCGTCGACGCCAACATCCTGTGGTCCCTCCTCAGCGTCGCCGCACTCGCGCTGTGGCTCGACCCCACCGCCGTGGGCGAGGTCTGGACCGTGCTGCAGGCGCTGGTCGTCGCGGGCTTCGCCGTCCTGCAGTGGTCGGCGCTGCGCGCCGCCGCCGCTACGGAGTGAGTGACCGCAGGTACTTCGCCGTCGCCGGGTCGGCCGGGAGCAGCGTCTCGATGGCCAGCTCGGCGACGGTCACGTCCAGCGGCGTGTTGAAGGTCGAGATCGACGACACGAAGGACAGCGTCCGCCCCGCCTGCTCGATCCGCAGCGGCAGCGCGAAGTACGGGTACGCCGCCTCGCCCGGCGCGACACTCCGCTCGTCACCGGTCCCCTCGGGCAGCGGATACGCGGCGACCTCGTCGTACAGCCTGCGCAGTGCGCCGGACCGGGCCAGGGCGAGCTCCCGCCGCATCTGCTCCAGCAGATGGCCGCGCCACTCGGGCAGGTTGCGGATTCTGGGCGCGAGGCCCTCGGGGTGCAGGGTGATCCGCATGGCGTTCAGCGGCGCGGTGAGCAGATGCTCCGGCAGGCCGTCGAGCAGCATGGCGATGCCCCGGTTGGCGGCGAGCACGTTGTACGCGCCGTCGACCACCAGCGCCGGGTACGGCTCGTAGCCCTGCAGCAGCCGCTCCATGCCCTCGCGCAGCGCCTCCATCGACGGGTCGTCCAGCGGCGTCTCGGCGTATCGGGGGGCGTAACCGGCCGCCAGCAGCAAGGAGTTGCGCTCCCGTACGGGCACGTCGAGATGCTCGGCCAGACGCAGGACCATCTCCTCGCTGGGGCGCGAACGGCCCGTCTCCACGAAGCTGATGTGGCGGGCCGAGGAATCGGCGCGCAGGGCCAGTTCGAGCTGGCTGATCCGGCGCTCCTGGCGCCAGCGGCGCAGCAGCGGCCCGACCCCGGTACCGGACACGGCAGTTGTCATGACCGGACGGTATTACGACACGGCCGTCCGCGCCTCAGCCGCGCGCGTTGCCCAGCAGTGCGGCGAGCGCCCGGTCGAGGTCCTGGGCGGCCGCCTCGTTGCCCGCCGGCACGGTGGCGTAGCTGCGGACCAGGAACCGGCGCAGGCTCGCCGTGTCCAGCTGGAGCAGCGCGACGCCCTCCGGCGAGCGCAGCTCGATCATGGTCTGCACCCGCCCGCAGGGCCAGATGTGCACGTCGCCGTCCCCGGCCGGGGCGCGCAGCCCCGCGTCGAGCAGGCTGCGGGCGAAGGCCCAGGTCACGCCGGTCTCGTTCAGGCAGGCCTCGGGCGGGAAGGCCATTCGGACGGCGAACGGGTCGGTGTCGCTGTAGCGGAGGACCACCGGGACGGCCATGGAGTGGGGCGCGTCGCTGATGAGGCGGACCCGGACGGATTGCTCGATGGTCGATGACATCGCTCGCTCCTCTGCTGCTGTGCGGTGCCGCTCTCGTGCCCGTACGCCGGCACGGTCGGACTCAACCTGTGCAGCGACGCCAGTGGCGCGTGTGACCTGCATCACCAAGACTGAAACGATTGCGCCAGGATGGCTAGGCTTTTGCGCCAACGCGTATCCCCGTAAACGGGACACCTGGCTGGTTACGCGCGGGTACCCCGCAGCGGCGGGCGGTTCGCGTCGCATCGCCGACCGCCGCCGCCCGGAAGGGGCGGCGGCGGAGGCGGGAAATGAGGGTGCCCCGGCCGGACGGGGGTTTCCGGCCGGGGCGGTCACAGGGCGTGGGCGCGAACGGCGGTCGCCTCTCGGCGGAACGCTCCGCGGGGCTTCAGTCGGACGATCTTCCCCGCGGGCAAAAGGTGAGGCCCGGGGACACTGTCCCGTCCACACCCACGTGTAGATGAACGATAAACCACCCAGTAGCATTCCGGGAACTCCGGGGCCCGGCTGTGACGAGCGTTACCCCCAGTTACCGACTGCGCGATGACTTCCGGACACGGCTCGCACGGCCGGTCACGCACCGCCCCTGGCGACCACCGAGCCCAGCACCGACGGCAGCGGATACCAGTCGGCGGACACCACGCTCGCGTGCCGCCCCGCCAGCAGCGACAGGCGGTCACGGGCCTGCTGCTCGGTCGGGTTCGTGCCGTCGATCGCCGGGGCGACGTTGTGCGCGTCGGTCATCACCACGAGGTAGTGGTTCCGGGCGTACCAGGCGGTGTCGATCGAGCCGCCCGCGTACGCCGCCGCGTCCCCGTCGAAGACGACGAACCAGGGGCGGATCGAGGCGTCCGCGTACCGGCCGCGCGGGTCGCCCGCCGCGGCGTGGTGCACCGCCGGGAACGCGCCCGCCTCGCCGAGGCGGCCCGCCGCGGCGAGGCCGCGCAGATGCGTCGCGTACTCGCGGTCGGTCCACAGGGAGTCGAACGGATTGTCCTCCTCCAGCGTGCCCGGGATCAGCTCGACCAGGAACTTCCCCGCCAGCGCCGAACGCGCCGGCCAGCCGTCCGCCCGCACCGCCGTGTCGAGGTCCCGGTGCCCGCGGACCAGATCCGCCGGCCGGTACAGGGCATCACCGAGGCGCGCGGTCAGCAGCGCGTCCAGCGCCGCCGGCCCGCGGCCCTGCCGGCCCTGGAAGCCGTCCTTGAGCTCCAGCTTGATCAGGATCGGCCGGTGCCCGGGGTTCGCGTCGTGCCAGGCCCGCATGTCGGCCAGACAGCCCCCGAGGTCCTGGTTCCTCGTCCCGGCGCGCAGCTCGGCGGCCGTCGGCGCGTTCACGCAGTTGTTGTCGTTCCCCGTCGGATTGCTGTGCGAGACCCGCCACGACCGTCCGAAGGCGTTCGTCCACACGTCGATCTCGAGCATGCCCGCGCCGGAGTCCAGCGCGTCCGCGAAATAGGGGTACTTCGACTTCTCGTAGGCGTTGTGCACGCCGACCCCGGTGGTGGCGGAGTACGGGAGCCGCCCCGTGTCCGCCTGGCCGGTGGTGGTCGCCTGTGCGGGGGCGAGCGCGAGGGAGAGCAGTCCGGCCGCGACGGTCGTCGTCACAGCGGCGCGCGAGAACGTGCCCATGGGGGGTCCCTGCCTTTGCGTCGGATGGTGGCCCTGCCCGGCGGTCACTGCCGGACTGGGTCAAGTCGACGGAAGGCTAGGGGAGTTGAGTGAACCGTGGGGAGACTGTACCCGGCCACTGCGGGGCCCGGAACCGCCGCGGCGCCCGCGCGCCCCGGAGGCCGTTCCGGCGGGCGCCGTGCCGGGGTGCGGCCGCCGGCCGGCCGGGGCACGATGGCGGCATGCTGCTCGCCCGCGTCGCCGAAGTCTCCCGCGAGGTCGCCGCCACCTCGGCCCGCTCGCGCAAGATCGCCGCGCTGGCGGACCTGTTCGCGGAGGCAGCGCCCGAGGACGTCGCGCTCGTCATCTCCTACCTCGCCGGACGGGTGCCGCAGGGCCGCATCGGCGTCGGCTGGAGCGTCCTGAAGGAGCCCGTGCCGCCCGCCCCCGCACCGGCCCTCACCGTCGGTGAGACCGACGCCGCGCTCGCCGCCCTGGCCCGGGTCTCCGGCCCCGGCGCCCAGACGGAACGCCGCAGCCGCGTCCACCGGCTGATGTCCGCGGCCACCGCCGAGGAGCAGCGCTTCCTGCTGCGGCTCCTCACCGGAGAGGTACGCCAGGGAGCACTCGACGCCGTCGCGCTCGAAGCGGTCGCCAAGGCGGCCGGCGCGCCCGCGGCCGACGTACGGCGCGCCGTCATGCTGGAGGGCTCGCTGCCCCGCGTGGCCGCGGCGCTGCTCGCCGAGGGGCCGGCGGCCCTCGAACGGTTCCGGCTGCGGGTCGGCAGCCCCGTGCAGCCGATGCTCGCGCACACCGCGAAGTCCGTGACCGAGGCGGTCGCGGCGCTCGACGCCCCCTGCGCCGTCGAGGAGAAGCTCGACGGCATCCGCGTCCAGGTGCACCGCGCCGGAACCGATGTCCGGATCTACACCAGGTCCCTCGACGACATCACCGGCCGGCTGCCCGAAGTGGCGCAGCAGGCAAGGGAGATGACCGGCGACGGGTTCATCCTCGACGGTGAGGTCATCGCGATGGCGGACGACGGCCGGCCGGTGCCGTTCCAGGACATCGCCTCCCGCGTGGGCTCCCGCCTCGACGTCGAGACGGCCCGCGCCACACTGCCGCTGTACCCGGTGTACTTCGACGTCCTCGCCGCCGACGGCGAGCCGGTGCTCGACCTGCCCGGCCACGAGCGGCACGCGATCCTCGCCCGGCTCGCCGCCGAGCCCACCCGGGTACGGCGCGTCGTCGTCGGGGACCCGGCCGCGGCGGAACAGGTCACCGCCGCCGAGGAGTTCTTCACCGCGACCCTGCACCGCGGTCACGAGGGCGTCCTGGTCAAGGCCCTGGACGCGCCGTACAGCGCCGGGCGGCGCGGACGCTCCTGGCTCAAGGTCAAACCCGTCCACACCCTGGACCTCGTCGTCCTGGCCGTCGAATGGGGCCACGGCCGGCGCACCGGACTGCTGTCCAACCTCCACCTCGGCGCCCGAGCGGCGGACGCCGGCTTCGTGATGCTCGGCAAGACCTTCAAGGGGCTCACTGACGAGATGCTGCGCCGGCAGACCGAGATCCTGCGCGAACTCGCCGTCGACGACGACGGTTTCACGGTCCGGGTGCGGCCGGAGCTCGTCGTCGAGATCGCCTACGACGGACTGCAGCGCTCCAGCCGCTACCCGGCCGGGGTCGCCCTGCGCTTCGCGCGCGTACTGCGCCACCGGCCGGACAAGCCGGCGGCGGAGGCGGACACGATCGAACAGGTGCTGTCCGCCGGCTGACGGGCCCGCACGACGGCCCGGGGGCGCCGGCCGATCACCGCCGGGGCTATGTTTTCCTCACCCGGACGAGGGAACTGAACGTACGACATGTGGCCGATGGCCGCGTGGTGTGGACGCATGGGGGAGCGGACAAACGAATGAGTGGACAGTCAGGCCGCCCTGGTGACCGGTCACGGCGCCCTTGGCGGAGCTTCGGGGGCCCCGGCTTACGGTTGGTCGCGGCGACGGCCGCCGGCGCGCTCGCGGGGCTGGCCGTTTTCAGCCTCACTCAGGTGACCAGCCGCATCCTGTTCGTCGTCACGGGCGGCGTCGTGGGCGCGGTGACCGTACTCGCCGTGCAGTGGTACCGGCGCCTCGCCCAGCTCACCGAGGTGAAGGTCACCATCCCGCAGCTGAGCGAGCTCACGTTCTCCGTCAACAACGACTCCCGCCAGGTCGCCTGGCAGATGTTCGTCGAGACGGTGACGCGGGTGTCGACCCAGCCCCTGGCCAGTGACGACGGGCACGTCCGCGAGGCGCTGACGTCGCTCTACGGGCTGTTCGCCACGACTCGGGAGACCCTGAAGGCCGCCCGTCCCTCCGCTCCGGTGCCGGGCGGGCAGACGGTCGAGTATCTCGCGATCACCATGCTCAACCGGGAGCTCCGGCCGTTCCTGTCCCACTGGCACCCGCGGCTGTCGGAGTTCGAGCAGGCGCACCCCGACAGCCCGGAGTCCGACTGGCCGGACAACACCGCCTGCCGGGCCGAGTTGCAGCAGGTGCAGCGCGACCTCCACGCCTACGCGGTCGGCTTCGCCCGCCTCGCCGGTGTGCGGGAGGCCGAGACGCTGATCAGACACGTCCCCGGCCCCCGCACCCCTGACGGCCGGTCGGAGAGGAGCACCGCGGTGCGGGACAGTGGGCCGCAGCCGCAGTGAGGCCGCAGAGCCCCGCGACGCCCGCCGGGCCGCAACCCGGGCCGCAGCTCAGACCTTCGCGTACGACGCCTTCATCTCCTACAGCCACGCCTGGGACAAGGACGTCGCGAAAGCCTTCCAGAACGCGCTGCAGGACTTCGACCGTCCCTGGTACCGGCCCAGAAGACTGAAGCTGTTCCGCGACGAGACCAACCTCGGGGCAAGTCCCCATCTGTGGCGCGAGATCGAGGAGGGGCTGACCCGGTCCCGGTGGCTCGCCCGTCGGGCAAGGCCGTCACCACCTGGCGCCCGGGCGGCGACCGAACCCTGGAGGCGGGCGCGCCCCGGGTCACCGCCTGACCGACCCGGCGTCCTGGACGGGATCGGCCGACCGGGCGGCCCCGCCGCGGGCCGGCGGGCCGGCGCCGGCGTTCAGCGCAGGCCCAGTACCTTGTCGGCGAACGCCGACAGGTTGGCCATGGTCCGGGCGATCTGCTCCTCGAGCGTCAGGTTCTCCTCGTACCGCCCGTGCCGCAGCTTCGGCTGCCGCTTGCCGCGCACATACAGCGAACAGGCCAGGTCCGCGCAGAGATACGTGCCCACCGTGTTCCCCTCCCGCCCGGCGGGGCCCGCCAGCGGGGCGGCGAACAGGGTCACGCCGGAGGAGGCGTGCGCGGTGAGACACGCCTGGCACATGCTCGACTTCACGGCACTGGTCCGTCCCGCGGACGGGACGCGCAGGGTGATGCCGGTCGGCCCGTCCTCCCGCGGCAGCACCAGGTGCGCCTTGAGCGGGGCGCCCGGGTCGACCCAGCCGAGGAAGTCGAGGTCCTCCCAGGGAAGTGCGGCGAAGTCGGCGGGCAGGCGCATCCGGGTGGCCTCCCCCTTGGTGCAGTTCACGAAGGACGTACGGATCTGTTTGTCGGTCAATGGTTCCACCCGGTGGAACGTAACAGCGTGGCCGGGTGCGGGCATCCGGTTTACCGGGCATCGGATCTATGGTGTCCCCGACCTGTCGCCCCGCACGGAAGGAGCCTGGCCATGCCCACAGAGCCGCTGTCACAGAAGGAGATCGAGGACCGGCTCCGGGAACTCCCCGGCTGGTCCCTCGAAGGGGACAGGATCGCCCGCTCCTACCGCCTCGGCTCGCACTTCGCGGCCACCGCCATGGTCGTGCACATCGCGCAGATCCAGGAGGAGCTGAACCACCACTCGGACCTCACCCTCGGCTACAACACGGTCGCTCTCACGGTCCAGTCCCACGACGTGAACGCCCTCACGGACCGGGACTTCAACCTGGCGGAGCGCGTCGAGCGGATCGCCGAGGGCCACGGCGCGAACTAGGGCCGGCGCGAACCAGGGCCTTCGTTTGGCATGTTCTGCCCATGCTCGACCACGACCGCGAGGCCGCCGTCCACGACGCGACCCGAGGCGGTGTGCCCAGGGCGGAGGTCGCCGCCGCGGCCGTGCTCGGTCTGGTCCCGGACCAGGCCCGCACCCCTCCTCGACATCGGCTGCGGCACCGGCCTGGTGACCCAGCGGATGCGCCGCCCCGGCCTGCGCGTACTGGGCTGCGACGGCTCGTACGGCATGGCCCGCAAGGCCGCCGGCCGCATCGGGGCGGCCGTCGTGCTCGGCGGCGTGCGGCGGCTGCCGCTGCGTGACGCGGCCGTCGACGCGGTCAGCGCCGTCTGGCTGCTGCATCTGGTGCCCGCCTCGGCCGCCGTCGTGGCGGAGGCCGCCCGCGTGCTGCGGCCCGGCGGGGTGTTCGTCACCACCGTCGACAAGGACGCCGGCCACGACGTGGACAGCGACATCGACGCCGTACTGCGCCCCCATCGCTCCTTCGCCGCCGCGTCGAACCGGGCCGGTCTGATCGAGGAGTCCGCCGCCGCCGGCGGACTGCGGCCCGCCGCCCGGACCCGTCGTACGCCCTGCACGCCTTCCGCAAGGACGGCTGACCGGCGCCGGCGCGGGCGGCTGCCGCACTGGGCGTCGTGTTCGAAGGCGACGGCGCGTGCGGTCCGCAGGCGCACCGAACGGGTGGTGCTTTGCCGGAACGGCAAGAAAATTCGCCAGGACGGGACCTCTCGCGCCACCCTGACCGTATGAGCCATCACCACGATTCCACCCATATCGACTGGAACGAGCAGGCCCAGCTGCTGGAGCGCGGCGCGGAGGTGCAGAGCCCTCTGTACCGGCAGGCGGCCGACTGGCTGCGCGAGCTGGTCCCCGCCGGTGGCGTCCGCCGCGTCCTCGACATCGGCAGCGGCCCCGGCGTCATCTCCGGGGTGCTCGCGGAGGCCTTCCCGTACGCCGAGGTCGTCGCCGTCGACGCCACCGCGCCGCTGCTGGAGCGGGCCCTGACCCGCGCCGCCCGCAACGGTCAGGCCGACCGGATCAGCATCCGCCACGCCGAACTGCCCGACGGGATCGAGGACCTGGGCGAGGCGGACCTCATCTGGGCGTCGGGGGCCGTTCACCACCTCGGCGACCAGCGCGCCGCGACCGGCGCGCTCGCCCGGCTGCTGCGGCCCGGCGGGATGCTCGCCCTCCTCGAGGGCGGACTGCCCGCCCGGCACCTGCCGCGCGACATCGGCCTCGGCAGGCCCGGCCTGGAGAGCCGGATCGGCGCGGCCGTCGACGAGTGGTTCGCCCGGATGCGGGCGGAGCTGCCGGGCGCGAAGGACGAGGGCGAGGACTGGCGCGCGATGCTTGCCGCCGCGGGGCTCACCCCGAGCGGTACGCGCTCCTTCCTCCTCGACATCCCGGCGCCCCTGCCGGCCGCGGTGCGCGAGCAGTTGGTGTCCGGCTTCGCGTGGCAGCGCCGCATGGTGGAGGAGGTGCTGCCGGCCGACGATCTCGCGGTCCTGGACCGGCTGCTGGACCCCGAGGACCCGGAGGGGCTGCTGCGGCGCCCGGACGCGTACTTCCTCACCGCGCGCACGGTGTTCACGGCGCGCAAGGACTGACCGGACGCGGGCGGCGGGCGGGTCCGGGCTCCTGTCCCGGCCCCGCCCGTCAGCCGCCCTCCGTGCCCGCGGCCACCGGCTCCAGCCGCCACCACTGGTTGGGGGAGTCGGTGTCCTCCCACTGCCGTACATTCGCCCCGTCGGCGGTGGACGAATCGGCCACCTCCAGCAGCAGCCCGCTGATGAAGCTGACGACCGTCACCGTGCCCGGCGAGTCGAGATGACGCTCGACGATCCACTCCTGGGCGCCGAAGTTGTTCGGCTTCCACTGCTGGACGTTGGCGCCGTTGTCCACCGCCGCGTTCGCCACATCGAGGCGTTTGCCGCTCGCCGCGTTGACGAAGTGGTACAGCCCGTTGCCGTTCGGCACCGGGGCGATGTGCCACCGCTGGGCCGGCGCGCCCGTCTCCATGCCCTGCTGGACGTTGGCCCCGCTGCCCCTGCCGCCGCCGTACACCTCGAGCAGCAGTCCGCTGCCGACGTTCCGCACCAAATAGAGCCCCGGCTCGAGTGGCCCGTTCACTGTCCCCGCCTTGTCCCCGTGTCCGCCCGGCTCCTCCGGGCGACCGACGCGATCATCGTCGCATCCGCCACTGACAACGACTCCGGTGCTTCGACGTGTCCGCTGTGCACGCCGGGCCAGGGACGGGATTCTGGGGGCGGTCCACCCGACGAGGACGGCGGAGGCGCCATGGAGCGGGAACAGGTGTGGCAGGCCGTCGACGGCGCCCGGCTGGGCGTGGCCGAACTGCTCGAGCAGTTGTCCGACGACGAATGGCGCCACGACTCGCTCTGCCGGGGCTGGACGGTCCGCGACGTCGCCGCGCACCTGACGCTGCAGCAGCTGAGCGTCGGCACGGCGGTCGTGGCGATGATCCGGGCCCGCGGGGACGTCGACCGGCTGATCCACGACATGGCCCGCCGGCGGGCGGCGCTCCCCACGCAGCGGCTGATCGCCGAGATCCGCGGCACGGTGGGCTCCCGGCGTCACAACCCGGGCGTCACGCACCTGGAGACGCTCATAAACATCCTCGTGCACGGCCAGGACATCGCCGTGCCCCTCGGGCGCCGGCTGGAGATGCCCGTGGACGCGGCCGCGACGGCCGCGTCCCGAGTGTGGGAGCTGGGCCGGCCCTTCCACGCGAAGAAGAAGACGGCCGGATTCGCGCTCACCGCGACCGACACGGCGTGGTCCGTCGGCGAGGGCCCCGAGGTCCGGGCGCCGATCGGGGACCTTCTGCTGCTGCTCACCGGCCGTACGGTCGTCCTGCCGCGGCTGGCGGGCGACGGAGCGGCCGGCCTCTCGGCGCGGCTGCGGGGCACGGCGGACGGCGCCGGCTGACCGGCCGGCATGCAGACGGCGCAGCCGCGGTGTCCGCTGCTGCGCCGTACCGGTGCCGGCGCGCCCGTGGCCGCCGTCCGGGTCAGGAGTCGACGTCGGCCCAGGAGTCGCTCGGGCGGCGCCGACGCCCGGTCAGGAGTTGACGTCCGCCGGCTCCGGGCCGAGGCGCTTGCCCTCGTCGAGGGCCGCCAGGGCGGCCATGTCGTCGGCGTCCAGCTCGAAGTCGAACACGTCGATGTTCTCCCGGATCCGCGACGGCGTCGAGGACTTGGGGATCACCACGTTGCCCACCTGGAGGTGCCAGCGCAGCACCACCTGGGCGGGGGTGCGGTCGTGCTTGCGGGCCACCGCGACGATCGTGGGCGCCTGGAGCAGGTCCTTGCCCTGGCCGAGCGGGGACCAGGCCTCCGTGGCGATGTTGTGCCGCGCGTGGAAGTCGCGGAGCGCGGACTGCTGGAGCTGCGGGTGCAGTTCGATCTGGTTGACCGCCGGGACGACCGACGTCTCGCCGATGAGGCGCTCGAGGTCCTCGGTCCGGAAGTTGGACACACCGATCGCCTTCGCGCGGCCGTCCGCGTGGATCTTCTCCAGGGCGCGGTACGTGTCCACGTACGTGCCCCTGGCCGGCATCGGCCAGTGGATCAGATACAGGTCGACGTGGTCGAGGCCGAGCTTCCCGAGGGAGGTGTCGAAGGCGCGCAGCGCGGCGTCGTAACCCTGGTCGGAGTTCCACACCTTGGTGGTGACGAACAGGTCCTCGCGGGCGATCCCGGAGCCGTTGACGGCCTTTCCGGTGCCCGACTCGTTCCCGTAGATGGCCGCGGTGTCGATGCTGCGGTAGCCGGCCTCCAGGGCCGCGGTGACCGTCTGCTCCGCCTCGTCGTCGGGCACCTGCCAGACACCGAAACCGAGCTGCGGCATCGCGACGCCGTTGTGGAGGGTGGTGAAGGGGACCTTGCTCACGAGCGGTCGATCCTTACGTCGTCGGTTGAGGTACTCCCAGCGTCAACGATCATCGCGCGCCGTGCATTCCCCGCGCCGCGGGGCGCGCCGCTCACCGGTACAGGGCTTCCACCTCGGCCGCGTACGCGTTCTCGATCGCCTTCCGCTTCAGCTTCAGCGACGGTGTGAGCAGCCCGTGCTCCTCGCTGAAGGGGTGCGCCAGGATCCGGAACGTACGGATCGACTCGGACTTGGAGACCAGGGTGTTGGCGGTGACCACGGCGCGGCGGATCTCCATCTCCAGCTCCCGGTCGCGGACCATCTCCGCGGGCGGCAGCGGCGGTCTGCCCTGGATGGCCAGCCAGTGGTCGACCGCCTCCGGGTCGAGGGTGACGAGCGCCGCGATGTACGGCCGGTCGTTGCCGACGACGATGCACTGCGCCACCAGCGGATGCGACCGCACCCGCTCCTCCAGGCCCGCGGGGGACACGCTCTTGCCGCCCGAGGTCACCAGGGTCTCCTTCTTGCGCCCGGTGATCGTCAGATAGCCGTCCTCGTCGAGCGCGCCCAGGTCGCCGGTGGCCAGCCAGCCGTCGTGCAGCACGGCGTCGGTGGCCTTCCGGTCGCCCAGGTACCCCTGGAAGATGTTCGCCCCGTGCAGCCACACCTCGCCGTCCTCCGCGATGTGCACCGTGGTGCCGGGGATCGGCAGCCCGACGGTGCCGTAGCGGGTGCGCTCCGGCGGGTTCGCGGTGGCGGCGGCCGTCGACTCGGTCAGCCCGTAGCCCTCGAAGACGGTGACGCCGGCGCCCTCGAAGAACAGCCCGAGCTGCCGGTCCATGCCGGAGCCGCCGGACATCGCGTGCCGCACCCGGCCGCCCATCGCGTCGCGGACCTTCGCGTACACCAGCTTCTCGAACAGCTGGTGCTGCATCCGCAGTCCGGCGGACGGGCCGGGGCCCAGGCCGAAGGCCCGGTGCTCCATGGCCTCCGCGTACCGCACGGCGACGTCGGCCGCCTTGTCGAAGGCGCCGAGTCTGCCGGCGCTCTCGGCCTTGCGGCGGGCGCTGTTGAAGACCTTCTCGAAGATGTACGGCACGGCCAGGATGAACGTCGGCCGGAACGCGACCAGATCGGGCAGCAGGGCGCTCGCCTGGAGCACCGGCTGGTGGCCGATCTTGACCCTGCCGCGGATCCCCGCGACCTCGACCATCCGGCCGAAGACGTGCGACAGCGGGAGGAACAGCAGGGTCGACGCCTCGTCGCCCGGCTTGGAGCGGAACACCGGCTCCCAGCGGCGGACCATCGTGTCCGCCTCGAACATGAAGTTCGAATGGGTGATGACGCAGCCCTTGGGGCGACCCGTGGTGCCCGACGTGTAGATGATCGTGGCGACCGAGTCGGGGGTGACCGCCCGCCGGTGCCGGTGCACCACCTCGTCGTCGATGTGCGCGCCCGCCTCGACGAGCTGTTCGACGGCGCCCGCGTCGAGCTGCCACAGCCGTTTCATCAGCGGCAGCCGGTCGATCACGGAACCGATCGTCATGGCGTGGTCCTCGTGCTCCACCATGCAGGCGGTGACCTCGGAGTCGTGCAGCATCCAGAAGACCTGCTCGACGGAGGAGGTCGGATACAGCGGCACGGATTGGGCCCCGACCGTCCACAGCGCGAAGTCGAACAGCGTCCACTCGTAGCGCGTGCGGCACATCAGGGCGACCCGGTCGCCGAACCGCACCCCGTGCGCCAGCAGCCCCTTCGCCAGCGCCAGGACCTCGTCGCGGAACTGTCCGGACGTCACGTCCTGCCATCGGCCCGCGCCGTCCTTGCGGCCGAGCGCGACGCGGTCGGGGTCGTCGAGGGCATGGTCGAAGACCGCGTCCGCAAGTCCGCCGACCTGAGGCGCTGCGGCCATGGGTGGGACAGTGAACTCGCGCAATGGCTGCTCCTTGTGGCGCTCCGCACAGCGCCGAGACCGTACCCCAGGATCCCGTCCGGCGGGAGGGTCTTCGTGAACCGTGGACGAATGGCGTAGACACAGGTCAGGGGCGGTGGTCGGGACGTGGAACGGACCGTGGGGCCCGATACCTGACTCGTCGGTAAGTAGTCCGGTGCGCAATCTCCACCGAATCTGTACGGCCCGATCACCTGGCCGTCGCTCCGCCCGGCGCGGACGTGGTCGAAGCCGGTGTGCGGCCCCGTGGCCGGGGCCGGGCGACCGGGGGCGCGGCCCCGCGGTCACGCCCCGGCCCCCGTCAGCCCGGCACCGGCGCGTGCAGCCGGTCGCCGGCCGCGAGCAGGGCGCCCGCCAGCGCCTCGGCGGCCTCCTTCGCCGCATCCCTGCGCCGGCCGTGCAGCAGGACGAAGTCGACGGAGCCCAGCTCGGGCAGGCCCGCCCGCTCAGGTACCGCGACCAGACCGGGCGGGATCAGCCCGCGGGTGTGCGCCATCACGCCCAGACCGGCGCGGGCCGCGGCCACCAGACCGCTGAGGCTGCCGCTCGTACAGGCGATCCGCCAGGACCGGCCCGTCTGCTCCAGCACCTCCAGGGCGCGGGCGCGGGTCAGGGCCGGCGGCGGGAACAGGATCAGCGGCAGCGGGCGGTCCGGGTCCACCCGCAGCCCCTCCGCCGAGATCCACACCATCCGGTCCCGCCACACCAACTCGCCGAGCGTCGCCCCCGGCCCCCGCTTCGCGAGCACCAGGTCCAGCCGGCCCGCCTCCAGCCGCTTGTGCAGGGTGCCGGACAGCTCCACGGTGAGCTCCAGGTCCACCTCGGGATGGTCGCGGCGGAACGCCTCCAGGATCTCGGGGAGCCTCGTCAGCACGAAGTCCTCCGACGCGCCGAACCGCAGCCGGCCGCGCAGCCGCGTACCCGTGAAGTAGGCGGTGGCGCGCTCGTGCGCCTGCAGGATGGTGCGGGCGAAGCCGAGCATCGCCTCGCCGTCCTCCGTCAGCTCCACGCCGTGGGTGTCACGGCTGAACAGCGGCCGGCCGGCGGCGTCCTCGAGCCGGCGCACATGCTGGCTGACCGTCGACTGGCCCAGCCCGAGCCGGCGCGCGGCCTGCGTGAAGTTCAGCGTCTGTGCCACCGCGAGAAAGGTGCGCAGCTGGGTGGGGTCGTACACCGCGCCGATCCTACGCCGCCATCGTGAATCGTGATGGCAGTCAGTGCGGTGTACGGGATTCCCGATCAGCCGGCGCGGCAGGAACATGGGGAGGGCACGACCCTGACCGAGAGCGAGTGGAGCACATGAGCCGCCGCCGTACCCCGCGCCTGCCGTCCTGGCTGCCGATCGACCCGTACATCCTGGCGCTCCTCGGGACGGTGGCCCTCGCGGCGCTGCTGCCCGCGTCCGGAGCGGCGGCCGACGTCGCGGGCGGCGCGTCGACCGCCGCGGTGGCGCTGCTGTTCTTCCTCTACGGCGCGCGGCTCTCGACGCGCGAGACGCTGGACGGACTACGGCACTGGCGGCTGCACGTCACCGTGCTCGCGGCCACCTTCGTCGTCTTCCCGCTGCTGGGGCTCGCGGGGCGGCTGCTCGAACCGGCGGTGCTGACACCCGAGCTCTCCACCGGACTGCTCTTCCTGTGCCTGGTGCCGTCGACGATCCAGTCCTCCATCGCCTTCACCTCGATGGCCCGCGGCAACGTGCCCGCCGCGATCTGCGCCGGCTCCTTCTCCAGCCTCGCCGGCATCGTGCTCACCCCGCTGCTCGCGGCCCTGCTGCTGGGCGGCGCGGCGGGCGGCTTCTCGGCCGACTCGCTGCTGCGGATCGTCCTCCAACTGCTCGCGCCGTTCCTGGCGGGCCAACTGCTGCGCCGCTGGGTCGCGGGCTTCCTGGCCCGCCACAAGAAGGTGCTCGGGTACGTCGACCGCGGCTCGATCCTGCTCGTCGTCCACACGGCCTTCAGCGAAGGCATGGCCGCCGGCGTCTGGCAGCGGGTCACCCCGGTGCGGCTCGGCGCGCTGCTCGCCGTCGAGGCGGTGCTGCTGGCGGCGATGCTGACCCTCACCTGGTTCGGCGCGAAGCGCCTCGGCTTCGACCGGGCGGACCGGATCGCGATCCAGTTCGCCGGCTCGAAGAAGAGCCTGGCGGCCGGACTGCCCATGGCGACCGTGCTGTTCGGCGCGCAGGCGAGCCTGGCGGTGCTGCCGTTGATGCTCTTCCACCAGATGCAGCTGATGGTCTGCGCGGTGATCGCGAAGCGCCGCGCCCACGACCCCCCGTGTGCCGCGGACCGGACGGAACGAGCCGGTCCGCCGCCCACCGCGCTGCGAACCCGGTGAGGCGCTCGCCGCCCGCCACACCCCCTCGGCCGGGGCCCACCCGCCGTGGGAAGATCGCCGGGTGACGACGTATCCGATACGACCCTTCGGGGCCCGGCCCTGCACGTTGGTCGTCTGCCGCGGCTGCTGCTGCGGTGACGCGCGGAAGAACCCCGGCACCGACCACGCCGGGCAGCTCGCCAGGCTGCGGGACGCCGCCGCCGCGTCCGGGGGGCGGCTCGCGGTGCGGACCAGTGACTGTCTCGGGCCGTGCGGGCAGGCCAACGTGATCGTCGTGCAGCCTTCCACCGAGGGCCGACGGCGTGGGGCGCGTGCGGCGTGGATCGGGTGGGCGCTCGACGACGACGCCACCGACGACGTGCTGGCGTGGGTCGCGGCCGGCGGGCCGGGGGTCGCGGAGGCTCCGGCGACGCTCACGCTTCAGATGATTCCGCCGCCGTCCGACGCCCGGCGCCGCGTCGGCCGCTGAGCGGCCGCGGACACGGAAGGACCCGGCCGGCGCAGGGGGTGCTCCCCGCCGGCCGGGTCCGTATCGGGGCGCCTCACACCTCAGTGCCGAGCGCGATGCGCTCGTCGCCCGCGTACACGTTCATGTTGGCGCCGCGCAGAAAGCCGACCAGGGTCAGACCGGTCTCCGCGGCCAGGTCCACCGCCAGTGAGGACGGCGCGGAGACGGCCGCCAGGACCGGGATGCCCGCCATCACCGCCTTCTGCGCCAGCTCGAACGACGCCCGCCCCGAGACCAGCAGGACCGCCCGGGACAGCGGCAGCCGGTCGTCCGTCAGCGCCCGGCCGACGAGCTTGTCGACGGCGTTGTGCCGGCCGACGTCCTCGCGGACGTCGAGCAGTTCGCCCTCCGGCGAGAACAGCGCCGCCGCGTGCAGGCCCCCGGTCCGGTCGAAGACCCGTTGCGCCGCCCGCAGGCGGTCGGGGAGGCCGGCGAGCAGAGCGGGCGTGACCCGCACCGGGGGATTGTCGGCGATCGGGTGGTGCGCGGTGGTGCGTACGGCGTCCAGGCTGGCCTTGCCGCACAGCCCGCACGACGACGTCGTGTAGACGTTGCGCTCCAGGGTGATGTCCGGCACCGTCACACCCGGCGCGAGGACCACGTCCACCACGTTGTACGTGTTGCCGCCGTCCTCCTGGGCGCCCGCGCAGTACACGATCGACCGCACCTGCGCCCCCGAGTGGATCACGCCCTCGCTGACCAGGAACCCCGCGGCCAGCGCGAAGTCGTCGCCCGGGGTGCGCATGGTGACGGCGAGGGGCTTGCCGTTCAGCCGGATCTCCAGCGGCTCCTCCGCCACCAGGGTGTCGGGACGGGCCGACACCACCCCGTCCCGGATACGGATGGTGCGGCGGCGCTCGGTGACCCGTCCCATGAGCTCAGACCCGATTCTGTACGTTTTGGTATGTATTGGTGTGCATTGGCGGCCGAAACGGCCCTTGGTGCGGAGGTGACCTCGACGATCTCATTCTCCTGCACCCGCACAGTGAGGTTGCGGCCGACGCCGCAGGGTCCGATCCGACGGAAGGCTCCAAAGTCCTGGCCCGGACGCTGTGGGATCACTTGCCGTCGTACCGGCCGGTAGCAGCCAAGACTGTGTGGTTCCTGACTTCTGATCGAGGAGAAGCCATCCATGACCGGCACACGTGTCGTCGCGCTCGGGCACTACCAGCCCGCAAAAGTGCTCACCAACGACGACCTGGCGGCCATGGTCGACACCAGCGACGAATGGATCCGCAGCCGCGTCGGGATCAGAACCCGCCATGTGGCGGGCCCCGACGAGCCGGTCGACGAGCTGGCCGCGCACGCCGCGGCCAAGGCGCTGGCCGCGGCCGGGCTCACGCCCGCCGACATCGACCTGGTCCTCGTCGCGACGTCCACCGCCGTCGACCGGTCGCCCAACACCGCCGCCCGGGTCGCGGCGCGCCTCGGCATGGGCTCGCCCGCGGTGATGGACCTCAATGTGGTCTGCGCCGGCTTCACCCACGCGCTCGCCACCGCGGACCACACCCTGCGGGCGGGAGCCGCCACCCGGGCCCTGGTCATCGGGGCGGACAAGATGGCCGACATCGTGGACTGGACCGACCGCTCGACCTGCGTCCTCGTCGGCGACGGCGCCGGTGCGGCCGTGGTGGAGACCGTCCCCGACGGGCAGGAGCCGGGGATCGGCCCGGTGCTGTGGGGATCGGTGCCCGAGATGGGGCACGCCGTACGGATCGAGGGCACCCCGCCGCGCTTCGCGCAGGAGGGCCAGGCCGTCTACCGGTGGGCCACCACCCAGCTCCCGCCGATCGCCCGCAAGGTCTGCGAGCGTGCGGGCCTCACCCCCGAGGACCTCGCGGCGGTGGTCCTGCATCAGGCCAATCTGCGGATCATCGAGCCGCTCGCGCAGAAGATCGGCGCCGTGAACGCCGTCGTCGCCCGTGACGTCGTCGAGTCCGGCAACACCTCGGCCGGGTCGATCCCGATGGCCCTGTCCAAGCTGGTCGAACGCGGCGACGTCACGTCGGGCGACCCGGTGCTGCTCTTCGGGTTCGGCGGGAACCTCTCGTACGCGGGCCAGGTCGTCCGCTGCCCCTGACGCCCCGGCCAGGTCATCTGCCGCCGGCGACCCGGGGCTGTCGTTCGCGGCCCCTGACGATCCGGCGCGGCACACTGAACGGCATGGTGACGAAGCGAAGCGCCGGGCTGCTGCTGTGGCGGCGCGGGGAGGCCGGTGTCGAGGTCCTCATCGCGCACATGGGCGGCCCGTTCTGGCAGGCGCGCGACGAGGCTGCATGGTCGGTCCCGAAGGGTGAGTACACCCCTGAGGAGGAGCCGATGGCCGCGGCGCGGCGGGAGTTCGAGGAGGAGCTCGGACTTCAGGCCCCGGACGGCGAGTGGCATCCGCTCGGTGAGGCGCGCCAGTCGAGCGGCAAGATCGTGACGGTCTGGGCGATGGAGGGCGATCTGGACACGTCGCTCGTCGTGCCGGGGACCTTCACCATGGAGTGGCCGCGGGGATCGGGTGAGCTCAGGGAGTTCCCGGAGGTCGACCGGGCGGAGTGGTACGGGCTGGAGGAGGCGCGGCCGAAGCTGCTCAGTGGCCAGCGGGTCTTCCTGGATCGGCTGATTCCGCTTGTCCGGCAGGACGGTTGAGGCGACTGGATCAAGGCGCCCGACGTGACCGGCGTCTCGGCGTCGGCGACGATCGCGCTCGGTGAACTGTAGACGATAGCCAATTTCGTGATCACTGTCGTCGTCCGTTGCTCGTCCGCACCATCGCCCGGAAGGGACCGCCGATGCTGTCCGCAGGACTGCCGCAGGGAACCGTGCCCAGTCGTGGATCGAGCACCGCGAGCTGATCGCGGCCATCTCCGCCCGCGACGAGCAGCGGGCCACTCAGGTCATGCGGGCCCACACGGAGCACAGCCGCAGGACCTGCCACCAGCACGAGCGCTCCTGACCCGGCGCCCGATCGGGCGGACGGCCGCATGTCGCCGCGCCCCGGTCTCCGTATCGGCGGTAGCACTGACTGCGCCGACGAAGGAGACCGTCATGGGAAGAATCGTGATCGGCGAGAACGTCTCACTCGACGGAGTCGTCCAGGACCCGACCGGTGACGAGGGCTTCGAGCGCGGCGGCTGGTTCGCCCGGATCGGGGACAAGGACCGCGCGGAGTGGGCGAAGGCCGGGTACGAAGAGGCGCTGCGCGCCGAGGCCCTGCTGCTCGGGCGGCGGAGCCACGAGTGGTTCGCCGCGTGGTGGCCGACCCGGAGCGGCGAGTGGGCGGACAGGCTCAAGAGCCTGCCCAAGTACGTCGTGTCCTGACCCTGGACGATCCCGGCCGGAACAACTCCTCGGTCCTGCGGGGCGACGTGGTGGCAGAGGTCTCGAAGCTCAGGCGGGAGCTGGACGGGGAGATCGTCGTCTACGGCAGCCGCCGGCTCGCGCACACGCTGATCGAGCACGACCTGGCGGACGAGCTGCGGCTGATGGCCCACCCGGTCGTCCTCGGCGCCGGCGAGCGGGTCTTCGGCGGGACCAGCGACGGGAAGGCCGTCCGCCTCCTCGGCAACCGGACCGTCGGTGACGGCCTCGCCTGCCTCACGTACGAACTCGTCCGGGACGCCTGACGCCCTGCCGTCGTCCGTATCGGCAGTCGCAAGGGCGCGTCGGGGCGGGCACGTTGGGGCGGCCTCACCGTGCGAGGCCCGAGCTGAGGAACCGGCGAGCGACCCTTTGTCCCGAGTGTGGAGAAAGTTGGCCCGGATCTGTGCGCAAGTTCTTCCCAGTTCGGTAAAGCGCTGCTACGTTCCCCTCCAAAGCCCGACGGAGACGGCCGACCGGGTCCCCAGCCGAAGGCCAGGGGAGGGGAGGGGCACGTGAGACGGATGACCGCTCGACCTGCGAACGCGCACCAGGCGCGACTGCTTCGCCTGTTGCGTGACGGCGGGCCCAACTCCCGTGCCCAGCTGGGCGATCAGGTGGACCTGTCCCGTTCCAAGCTCGCCGTCGAGGTGGACCGGCTGCTGGAGACCGGGCTCGTCGTCGCCGACGGGCTCGCCGCCTCCAGGGGCGGGCGCCGCTCGCACAACATCCGGCTCGCGCCCGCGCTCCGGTTCCTGGGCGTCGATATCGGCGCCACCTCGATCGACGTCGCCGTGACCAACGCGGAGCTGGAGGTCCTGGGGCATCTCAACCACCCCATGGACGTCCGCGAAGGTCCCGTCGCGGTCTTCGAGCAGGTGCTGTCGATGGCCGAGAAGCTCAAGGTGTCCGGTCTCGCTGAGGGGTTCGACGGCGCCGGCATCGGCGTCCCCGGCCCCGTTCGCTACCCGGAGGGCGTGCCCGTCGCGCCCCCGATCATGCCCGGCTGGGACGGCTTCCCCGTACGGGAGGCGCTCAGCCAGGACCTCGGCTGCCCGGTCATGGTCGACAACGATGTGAACCTGATGGCGATGGGGGAGCAGCACGCGGGCGTCGCACGCTCCGTCGGCGACTTCCTCTGCGTCAAGATCGGCACCGGCATCGGCTGCGGGATCGTGGTCGGCGGCGGCGTCTACCGCGGTACGACCGGCAGCGCCGGCGACATCGGCCACATCCAGGTCGAGCCGGACGGCCGGGCCTGCGCCTGCGGCAACCGCGGCTGTCTGGAGGCGCACTTCAGCGGCGCCGCCCTGGCCCGCGACGCCGAGGACGCGGCCCGCGCCGGACGCTCCCCCGAGCTCGCCGCCCGGCTGGAGGCGGCCGGGCACCTCACGGCCGCGGACGTCTCGGCCGCGGCCGCGGCCGGCGACGCCACCGCCATCGACCTCATCCGGGAGGGAGGCAACCGGCTCGGGCAGGTCATCGCCGGGCTCGTCAGCTTCTTCAACCCGGGTCTCGTGGTCATCGGCGGCGGTGTGACCGGTCTCGGCCACACGCTGCTGGCCAGCGTGCGCACCCAGGTCTACCGGCAGTCCCTGCCGCTGGCCACCGGCAATCTCCCCATCGTGCTGGGCGAGTTGGGGCCGACCGCCGGGGTCATCGGCGCGGCCCGGCTCATCAGCGACCACCTGTTCTCGCCGGCCTGACCGGGCCGGACGACACGCAACACGGCACCACCACCGCACCGCCCCGCAGCACCACCCGCACAGGCGAAGCACCCGCACTGGTCGCATGGCGCACCCGCCACGCCCGCTCCACCGGCTCCGTCCGCCACGCCCGCACCACCCGTACGCCCCGGCACGCACCACGCCAGGGGCGGCCGAGAGCCGCCCGTATCCGCACCAGCCCGCACCACCCGAGAACCATCCGCACCCCCGTACCCGTATCCCGACCCGCCCGGTCACCGGCCGCACCCGCCGAGGGGATCGTCATGGCACCAGAACCACCCCTGCTCACCATGTCCGGCATCACCAAGTCGTTCCCCGGCGTCCGCGCCCTGGACGGCGTGGACCTGGAGGTCCAGGCCGGCGAAGTCCACTGCCTCCTCGGCCAGAACGGCGCCGGCAAGTCCACCCTGATCAAGGTCCTCGCAGGCGCCCACCAGCCCGACGGCGGCGAGATCACCTGGCGGGGCGAACCGGTCTCCCTCAGGTCGCCGATCGCCGCCATGCGCCTCGGCATCGCCACCATCTACCAGGAACTCGACCTGGTCGAAGGGCTGTCCGTCGCGGAGAACGTCTTCCTCGGGCACGAGCCGACGTCCGCCGGCTTCGTCGTCCGCAGCGCCGCCGCCCGCGGTGCCGCCGCCGAGCTGCTGAAACGCCTCGGCCATCCGGAGATCGACTGCGCCCGGCTCGTCGGCGACCTGTCCGCCGCCCAGCAGCAGATCGTCTCCATGGCCCGCGCCCTCTCCCACGACGTGCGGCTGATCGTGATGGACGAGCCGTCGGCCGCGCTCGACCCCGACGAGGTCGACAACCTCTTCAGGATCGTGGGCGACCTGACGGCCGACGGCGTCGCCGTCGTCTACATCTCCCACCGCCTCGAGGAGATCCGGCGCATCGGCGACCGGGTCACCGTCCTCAAGGACGGCCGGGCGGTCGCCGTCGGACTGCCCGCGGAGACCACCCCGACCCGTGACGTCGTCGCGCTGATGACCGGCCGCAACGTCGAGTACGTCTTCCCCGAACGGCCGCCGGCCGCCGTCGCCGCGGCCAGGGAGCCGGTGCTGCGGGTCGAAGGTCTCACCCGCCGGGGCGAGTTCGCTCCGGTCGACCTGGAGCTGCGTCCCGGCGAGATCGTGGGCCTCGCCGGTCTCGTCGGCTCCGGCCGCAGCGAGATCCTGGAGACGATCTACGGCGCGCGCAAGGCGGACGGCGGCCGCGTCCTGATGGACGGCGCCGTGCTGCGTCCCGGCAGCGTCCGGGCCGCGATCCGCGCCGGCATCGGGCTCGCCCCCGAGGAACGCAAGGCGCAAGGGCTGCTGATGCTCGAATCCGTCACCCGCAACGTCTCCGTCTCGACTCTCTCGCGCTTCTCCCGCGCCGGCTGGCTCGACCACCGCGCCGAGCGCGCCGCCGCGAGGAAGGCCACCAGGGAACTCTCCCTGCGCCCCGACAACCCGGACGCCCGCATCCGCACCCTGTCCGGCGGCAACCAGCAGAAGGCGGTGCTCGCGCGCTGGCTGCTGCGCGGCTGCAAGGTGCTGCTGCTCGACGAGCCGACCCGGGGCGTCGACGTCGGCGCACGGGCCGAGCTCTACGCGGTGATCCGCCGCCTGGCCGACGAGGGCCTCGCCGTACTTCTCGTATCCAGCGAAGTGCCCGAAGTGCTGGGCCTCGCCGACCGGGTGCTGGTGCTGCGTGAAGGCAGCGTCGTGCACACGGCGGACGCCCGGGAGCTCGACGAGCACCGCGTACTCGATCTTGTGATGGAAGGGAGCTGAGACGGCATGACGCAGCCGGCCACCCCGGCGCAGCAGGACGCGCCGATGCCCGCCGCCAAGTCCGCACCGGACCAGGGAGGTCCCCGCCGTCCACTGGGACTGCGGCTGGACGTCCGCAACCTGTCGCTGCTCGGTGTCCTTGCCGTGCTCGTCGCGGTGGGCGGCATCACCAAGCCCGACGAGTTCCTCGCCACGAGCAATCTGCAGCTCGTCCTCACCCAGGCGTCCGTCATCGGTGTCGTCACCGTCGGCATGACCTTCGTCATCACCAGCGGCGGCATCGATCTGTCCGTCGGTGCGATCGTGGCCCTCGCCTCCGTGTGGGCGACGACGGTGGCCACCCAGGAATTCGGCTTCGCGGGCATCCTGTTCACGGCCGTGCTCGTCGGTGTGGGCTGCGGACTCGTGAACGGGCTGCTCATCGCGTACGGCCGGATGGTGCCCTTCATCGCCACCCTCGCGATGCTCGCCTCCGCCCGGGGTCTCGCCCTGCAGATCACGGACGGCAGGACCCAGATCGTCACCGTCGACTCGGTGCTCGACCTCGGCATCAGGGATGCCTACATCCTCGGCATCCCGCCCCTGGTGCTGGTCTTCGCCGCCGTCACCGCCATCGGCTGGCTGATCCTGGGCCGCACCACCTTCGGCCGCCGCACCGTCGCCGTCGGCGGCAACGCGGAGGCCGCGCGGCTCGCCGGCATCGACGTCCGCCGCCAGCGGCTCTACCTCTACCTGCTGTCCGGACTGTGCTGCGGCATCGCCGCCTTCATGCTGATCGTCCTCGCCGGCTCCGGCCAGAACACCAACGGCAACCTCTACGAACTGGACGCCATCGCCGCCGCCATCATCGGCGGCACCCTGCTCAGCGGCGGCCGCGGCACCATCGTCGGCTCCGTCCTCGGCGTCCTCGTCTTCACCACGATCACCAACATCTTCGCCCTCAACAACCTCGAGAGCGCCGTCCAGCAGATCGCCAAGGGCGCCATCATCGTCGCCGCCGTACTCGTCCAGCACCGCTCGACGCGCGGCTCCGGCGAGGCCTGACCCCGCCCACTTCCTCCACCCCGTCGCACCGCCCAGTTGAAGGGTTGATCCGTCATGCCAGAAATGCCAGCCACCAGCCGCAGAGGACTGCTGTTCGGCACCGCCGCGGTCTCCGCCGGCGCCCTGCTGACCGCCTGCACCAGCAACGAGCCCAAGACGGAGAAGCAGCCCAGCGCCAACGCCCCCGTCGCCGACGACAAGCCGGGCAAGCCCGTCACCATCGGCTTCGCCGGACCGCAGGCCGACCACGGGTGGCTGAACGCCATCAACCAGAACGCCAAGTCCCGCGCCGAGCGGTACTCCGACGTCACCCTGGAGATCACCGAGGGCTCCAACGACACGGCCGCCCAGATCGGCCAGGTCCAGACCCTGATCAACAAGAAGGTCGACGTCCTGGTGGTCCTGCCGGCCGACGGCAAGGCGCTCACCCAGGTCGGCCTCCAGGCCATGCGGGCGGGCATCCCCGTCGTCAACCTGGACCGGATCTTCGCCTCCCCGCAGGCGTACCGGTGCTGGATCGGCGGCGACAACTACGGCATGGGCCTCAACGCCGGCAACTACATCGGCGAGCAGCTCAAGGACAAGCCCGACGCCAAGGTCATCGAGCTGGCCGGGCTCGACAACCTCGAACTCACCAAGCAGCGCACCCAGGGCTTCGACGACGCCCTGAAGAACTACCCGAACATCAAGAAGGTCGCCCGGCAGGCGGCCGACTTCACCGTCGAGTCCGGCCAGGCCAAGATGGCGCAACTGCTGCAGGCCCAGTCGCAGTTCGACGCGCTGTGGAACCACGACGACGACCAGGGCGTCGGCGCGCTGCGCGCCATCGCGCAGGCGGGCCGCAAGGACTTCCTGATGGTCGGCGGAGCGGGCGCCAAGTCAGCGATGGACGCCATCAAGGCCGACGACAGCGTGCTGAAGGCCACCGTCCTCTACCCGCCGACCATGGCCGCCTCCGCCGTCGACCTCGCCCGCGCGCTCGGACAGGGCAAGGGCATCGGCGGCATGGCGGAGCTGGAGATCCCGGCCTCCCTGACCCTCTACTCGGCCGTCGTCACCAAGGACAACGTCGACCAGTACCTGCCCACCGGTTTCAACTGACCGGCGCAGGGACTGCCCGCCCCCACCGAGCACACCGACGAGATCGTGACTCCGACGAGGAGGATTCCGCAATGGAACTGAGGGACAGTGAGGCCGCACCGCCGACCATCGGCGTCGGCATGGTCGGCTACGCGTTCATGGGCGCCGCCCACTCCCAAGGGTGGCGCACCGCGGGCCGCGTGTTCGACCTGCCGCTGCGGCCGGTCCTCGCCGCGATCGGCGGCCGTGACGCCGCCGCCGTGCGTGCGGCGGCGGCCAAACACGGCTGGGCCGCGGCGGAGACCGACTGGCGCGCCCTCGTGACCCGCGACGATGTGCAGCTCGTCGACGTCTGCACGCCGGGCGACAGTCATGCGGAGATCGCGATCGCGGCCCTGGAGGCGGGCAAGCACGTCCTGTGCGAGAAGCCCCTGGCCAATTCGGTCGCGGAGGCGGAAGCCATGGTCGCCGCCGCCGAACGGGCACGTCGCAACGGGCAGTTGGCGATGGTCGGCTTCAACTACCGCCGGGTCCCCGCGCTGGCCTTCGCCCGCAGGCTGATCGGCGAGGGCCGCCTCGGCACCCTGCGCCATGTGCGGGTGACCTACCTCCAGGACTGGCTGGTCGACCCGGACTTCCCGCTGACCTGGCGGCTCCAGCGCGAGCACGCGGGGTCGGGGGCGCTGGGCGACCTCGGCGCGCACGTGGTCGACCTCGCGCAGTTCCTCACGGGGGAGGTGCTGGTCGGCGTCTCCGCGCAGCTCGAGACGTTCGTCAGGCAGCGGCCCCGGCTCGAGGGCGCCTCGGCCGGTCTGACCGCCTCCGGCGGCAGCGAGCGGGGGCCCGTCACCGTCGACGACGCGGCCGTCTTCACCGGCCGGCTGGCGTCGGGGGCGCTCGCCACCTTCGAGGCGACCCGGATGGCCACGGGCCGCAAGAACGCCCTGCGGCTGGAGATCAACGGTGAGCACGGCTCGCTCGCCTTCGACCTGGAGCGGCTCAACGAGCTGTCCTTCCACGACCACCACGAGCCCGCCGCGACCGCGGGGTTCCGGCGGATCCTCGTCACCGAGGCGGAGCACCCGTACCTGGAGGCGTGGTGGCCGCCGGGCCACGCCCTCGGCTACGAGCACACCTTCGCCCACCAGGCGCGCGACCTGGTGGAGGCCATCGCGTCCGGCACCGACCCGGTGCCGTCGTTCGCCGACGGGCTCCAGGTGCAGCGGGTGCTCGCGGCGGTCGAGGAGAGCGCCCAGAAGAACGCCGTCTACACACCCGTCCAGACAGCAGAGGTCTGAGGTCCGGCACGCACCGGTCCGGCAAGCAGCCCGGCACCGGTCCGGCAGCAATCCGGCACGGCCCGGCAGTAAACCCGGTTTGGAGGCACCATGCCACGCCCGTTCACCCTGTTCACCGGCCAGTGGGCCGATCTGCCGCTGGAGGAGGTCTGCTCGCTCGCCCGGGACTTCGGCTACGACGGTCTGGAACTCGCCTGCTGGGGCGACCACTTCGAGGTCGACAAGGCGCTGGCCGACCCGTCCTACCTGGACGGGCGGCACGCGCTGCTGGAGAAGTACGGCCTCAAGTGCTGGGCGATCTCCAACCATCTCGTCGGCCAGGCCGTCTGCGACCACCCGATCGACGAACGCCACCAGGGCATCCTGCCCGCCCGGATCTGGGGCGACGGCGAGCCCGAGGGGGTGCGGCGGCGGGCGGCGGCCGAGCTGAAGGACACCGCGCGGGCCGCGGCGGCGTTCGGCGTCGACACCGTGATCGGCTTCACCGGATCGTCGATCTGGCATCTCGTCGCGATGTTCCCGCCGGTGCCCGAGCGGATGATCGAGCGCGGCTACGAGGACTTCGCCGAGCGCTGGCACCCGATCCTGGACGTCTTCGACGCCGAGGGCGTCCGCTTCGCCCACGAGGTTCACCCCAGCGAGATCGCCTACGACTACTGGACCACCAGACGCGCCCTGGAGGCGGTGGACAACCGGCCGGCCTTCGGCCTCAACTTCGACCCGAGCCACTTCGTCTGGCAGGACCTCGACCCGGTGGGCTTCCTGTACGACTTCCGGGACCGGATCTACCACGTCGACTGCAAGGAGGCCCGCAAGCGCCTGGACGGGCGCAACGGGCGGCTCGGCTCCCATCTGCCGTGGGGCGACCCGCGGCGCGGCTGGGACTTCGTCTCCGCCGGGCACGGTGACGTGCCGTGGGAGGACGTATTCCGGATGCTGCGTTCGATCGGCTACGACGGGCCCATCTCGGTGGAGTGGGAGGACGCCGGAATGGACCGGCTCATGGGCGCGCCCCAAGCGCTTGCGGATCTGAAACGGTTCGACTTCGAGCCGCCGACCGCCTCCTTCGACGCCGCCTTCGGAGGCGGCGACAACTAGAACATGCCAGGTCCGGGCCCGGTGGGAACAGTTGCCGCCGGGCCGGTCCGGGCTGCCCGGGCACGTCTTTGTCCTGCACTGGGAAAAAGTTCAACTTCCTGGCTGCACAAGGGCTTTCCGTTCAGGACGAACCCGGCTACGGTCCCATCTCGTGTACACGACATAGGTGGTTCGGGAGTGACGGCGCACTCCGGTTCCACGGCACACCGCCCGTTCGACCGGATTACCGGAGGACATTCGTGCACAGAACAAGGCCCAGAGGCCGCAAGGCACTCGCACTGCTCACCGGCGGCCTGCTCGCCGCCACTTCGCTGGCCCTCACCTCGCCGACCCCCGCGTCCGCGGCCGACCCCGAAGCGGCCGTCTCCGCGGCCGCGGAGGACTTCCAGCAGGTCACGCTCGCCAAGGGCGGTGAGGAGACCGGCGAGCCCATGTCGCTGGCCGTGCTGCCCGACCGCAGTGTGCTCCACACCTCGCGCAGCGGCGAGCTGCGGATGACGGACGCGGCCGGCAACACCCGCGTCGTCGGCACCGTCCCCGTCTACTCGCACGACGAAGAGGGTCTCCAGGGCATCGGCCTGGACCCGGACTTCGCGCAGAACCGTTTCGTTTACCTCTACTACGCGCCGCCCATGAACACCCCCGCGGGCGACGCACCCAATGAGGGCACCGCGGCCGACTTCGCCAGGTTCGACGGCGTCAACCGGCTCTCGCGGTTCGTGCTCCGTGAGGACGGCACGCTGGACAACGCCAGCGAGAAGAAGATCCTGGACGTCCCGGCGACCCGCGGCATCTGCTGCCATGTCGGCGGCGACATCGACTTCGACGCCGAGGGCAACCTCTATCTGTCGACCGGCGACGACTCCAACCCCTTCGCCTCCGACGGCTATACACCCATCGACGAGCGCCCCGGCCGCAACCCCGCCTACGACGCCCGCCGCACCTCCGGGAACACCAACGACCTGCGCGGCAAGATCCTGCGCATCAAGGTGAACGAGGACGCCTCGTACTCGATCCCCGAGGGCAACCTCTTCGCCCCCGGCACGGAGAAGACCCGCCCCGAGATCTACGCGATGGGCTTCCGAAACCCGTTCCGCTTCAGTGTCGACAAGAAGACCGGCGTCCTCTACGTCGGCGACTACGGTCCCGACGCCGGCGCCGCCGACCCGAAGCGCGGCCCCGCCGGCCAGGTCGAGTTCGCCCGTGTCACCGGCCCCGGAAACTTCGGCTGGCCCTTCTGCACCGGCGACAACGACCCGTACGTCGACTACGACTTCGCCACCAAGACCTCCGGCGCCACCTTCGACTGCGCCGACCTGAAGAACACCTCGCCGCACAACACCGGCCTCGTCGACCTGCCGCCCGCGCAGCCGGCCTGGATCCCGTACGACGGCGGCTCGCTCCCCGAGTTCGGCAGCGGCTCCGAGTCCCCGATGGGCGGCCCGGTCTACCACTACGACGCGGAACTCGACTCCCCGGTCAAGTTCCCCGAGGCGTACGACGGCGACTTCTTCGCCGGTGAGTTCGGCCGCCGCTGGATCAAGCGGATCGACACGGCGGAGGACGGCACGGTCCGCTCCATCAACCCCGTCCCGTGGACCGGCACCCAGGTCATGGACATGGCCTTCGGCCCGGACGGCGCGCTGTACGTCCTCGACTACGGCACCGCCTGGTTCGGCGGGGACGAGAACGCCGGCCTGTACCGCATCGAGAACGCCACCGGCGGACGCTCGCCGGTCGCCGAGGCCGCCGCCGACAAGACGTCCGGCCAGGCGCCGTTGCGCGTCGCCTTCTCCTCCGCCGGAACCACCGACGCGGACGGCGACACCCTCACCTACAGCTGGGACTTCGGCGACGGGACCACCTCCACAGAGGCCAACCCCGTCCACGAGTACACCGAGAACGGCACCTACACCGCGACGGTCACCGCGCAGGACCCGACGGGCCGCACCGGCGCCGCAGGCGTCCACGTCGTCGTCGGCAACACCGCACCCGAGGTCAAGCTCGAACTGCCCGCCGAGGGCGCGCTGTTCGACTTCGGCGACGAGATCCCGTTCAAGGTGACCGTCACCGACCCCGAGGACGGCACCGTCGACTGCTCCAAGGTCACGGTCAACTACATCCTCGGCCACGACAGCCACGGCCACCCCATCACCTCGGCCACCGGCTGCGAAGGCGCCATCAAGACCTCCGCGGACGGCGGACACGACCCCAACGCCAACATCTTCGGAGTCCTCGACGCCGAGTACACCGACGGCGGAGGCGGCGGCCAGGCCGCGCTGACCGGCCACGACCAGGCGCAGCTCCAGCCCCGCCACCGGCAGGCCGAGCACTTCGACGACCAGTCGGGCGTCAACACCTTCGACAAGGCGGCCGCCCACGGCGGCAAGACCGTCGGCGACATCCACAACGGCGACTGGATCTCCTTCACGCCGTACAACCTGACCGGCTCCAAGAAGCTCACCGCCCGCATCTCCTCCGGCGGCGCCGGCGGCACCCTCGAAGTGCGCATCGGGTCCGCGGACGGCAAGGTCCTCGGCTCGGCGCCGGTCCCCGTCACCGGCAGCTGGGAGACGTTCCAGGACATCGACGTACCCCTACGAGGCGTGCCGGAGAAGACCACGAAGCTCTTCCTGGTCTTCAAGGGCGGCGCGGGAGCCCTGTACGACGTGGACGACTTCAAGCTCTCCGACACCCCCGTCGACCGCAAGGCCAAGCGGGTCCTGGTCTTCTCCAGGACCGCCGGATTCCGCCACGACTCCATCCCGGCCGGCGTCGCCGCGCTGAAGGAACTGGGCAAGAGCGGTGACATCACCGTCGACGCCACCGAGGCGGCGGGCCAGTTCACCGCCGCCAACCTCGCCCGCTACGACGCCGTCGTCTTCCTCTCCACCACGGGCGACGTGCTGAACGCCGACCAGCAGAAGGCGTTCGAGGACTATGTCGCCGCCGGCGGCGGCTACATGGGCGTCCACGCGGCGGCCGACACCGAGTACGAGTGGGAGTTCTACGGCGGCCTCGTCGGCGCCTACTTCGACTCGCACCCGCGCATCCAGCCCGCGACCGTCCGCGTGGAGGACCACGACCACCCGGCCACCGCGCACATCGACGGCCCCTGGGAGCGCACCGACGAGTGGTACAACTACCGTTCCAACCCGCGTGCGCAGGCCCGCGTCCTCGCCACCCTCGACGAGACCACCTACGAGGGCGGCACCATGAAGGGCGACCACCCCATCGCCTGGTGCCAGACGTACGAGGGCGGCCGCGCCTTCTACACCGGCGGCGGTCACACCAAGGAGTCGTACGCGGAGCCGGCCTTCCGCCAGCACCTCCTCGGCGGACTGCGGTACGCGACCGGGCAGGTCAAGGCCGACTGCAAGCCGCGCACCGGCTACCGCGCCCTCTTCAACGGCGAGACCCTGGACGGCTGGAAGCAGGCCGGACCCGGCCGGTTCGACGTCGTCGACGGCGAACTCCACACCGTGGGCGGCATGGGCCTGCTCTGGTACCAGGCCAAGGAGCTGCGCTCGTACTCGCTGAGGCTCGACTGGAAGATGGACGGCGACGACAACTCGGGCGTCTTCGTCGGCTTCCCCGCCTCCGACGACCCGTGGTCGGCGGTGAACAAGGGTTACGAGATCCAGATCGACGCCACCGACGCCGCCGACCGCACCACCGGCGCTGTCTACGGCTTCAAGTCGGCGGACACCGAGACCCGCGACCGGGTGCTGCGGCCGCCCGGCGAGTGGAACAGCTACGAGATCCGGGTCACGGGCGAACGTCTGCAGGTCTTCCTCAACGGAGAGAAGATCAACGACTTCACCAACACCGACCCGGCCCGCAGCCTGGCGGACGGCCACATCGGCCTCCAGAACCACGGCTCCGGCGACCAGGTGGCCTTCCGGAACATCCAGCTGAAGGAGCTGCCCTCGTAGGACAGCGGGGCCGCCCCATGAGCCGGCGGCGGGCGGGGAGGCGCCGTACCCCCCGCCCGCCGTCCTCCACCCCATCGCAACAACGACCTGGCAGGGAGGCAGCCCGTGACAGACGGGAACACACGCACCGGAGTCTGGTTCGTCGGAGCACGCGGTTCCGTGGCCACCACGGCCGTCGCCGGATGCGCGGCGGTCACCGCCGGACTGCACCCGCCGACCGGCATGGTCACGGAGACGCCGGCCTTCACCGGCACCGGGCTGCCCGCCCTGCCCACCCTCGTCTTCGGCGGCCACGACACCGCCCACTGCCCGCTGCCCAAGCGCGCGGAACACCTCACCGGGGCCGGCGTCCTGCCGCACGGGCTCGCCGCCGCAGTCCGCACCGAACTGGCCGCCGCCGACCGGGAGATACGGCCCGGCGGACCCGGTGCCGGCGACGCCCGCGGTGACGAGGAACTCATCGCCGCCTTCGCCGCCGACATGGACGCCTTCCGCTCGCGGCACGCCCTGGCCCGCGTCGTCGTCGTCAACGTCGCCTCCACCGAACCTCTGCCGGAGCCGGACGCCGTACGGCTGCCGCCCAGCTCCCTCTACGCGGCCGCCGCCGTGCGGGCCGGCTGCCCCTACGTCAACTTCACCCCCTCCACCGGCCTGCGCACCCCGGCCCTCACCGACGCCGTCGCGGCCGGTGGACTTCCCCACGCGGGCCGCGACGGCAAGACCGGCCAGACACTGCTGCGGTCGGTGCTCGCCCCGATGTTCCTGCAGCGCGCCCTGTCCGTCAGGGCCTGGTCCGGCACGAACCTGCTGGGCGGCGGCGACGGGGCGGCGCTGGCCGACCCGGCCGCGGCCGCGGCGAAGAACGCCGGCAAGGAACGCGTCCTCGCCGACACCCTCGGGACGACGCCGGAGGGCGAGGTCCACATCGACGACGTGCCCGCGCTCGGCGACTGGAAGACCGCGTGGGACCACATCGCCTTCGACGGCTTCCTCGGCTCCCGGATGATCCTCCAGACCATCTGGCAGGGCTGCGACTCCGCCCTCGCGGCGCCTCTGGTGCTCGACCTGGCCCGGCTGGTGGCCCGCGCCCACGAGGCCGGTCTGTCCGGGCCGCTGCCCGAACTCGGCTTCTACTTCAAGGACCCGGACGGCGGCCCGGCGGGCCTGTCCGAACAGTTCACCGCGCTGCTGTCCTTCGCGGACCGCCTGCGGGTCGCGCGATGACCCGCGCACGGCTGAGTGCCTGGGCCGAACTGCTGCGCGTCTCCGCGCTGTTCACGGTCCCCGGCGACGCCCTCGCGGGCGCGGCCTGCGCCGGGCTGCGGCCCAACCGGGGCACGGCGTACGCCGTCGGCGCCTCCCTGTGCCTGTACGAGGCGGGCATGGCGCTCAACGACTGGGCCGACCGCGAGGAGGACGCCGTCGACCGCCCCCACCGCCCGATCCCCTCGGGCCGCAGCACCCCCGCCGCTGCCCTGACCGCGGCCGCGGCCCTCACGGCGACGGGCCTGACCCTGGCATCCCGCGCCGGCCGCCCCGCCCTGGCCCTGGCCACGGCCCTCTCCACGACGGTCTGGTCCTACGACCTCCACCTGAAACACACCCGCGCGGCCCCCGCGACGATGGCGACGGCCCGCGCGCTGGACCTCCTCCTGGGCACGACGGCAACGTTGTCCGCGGCCCCCACGAAGCGGCCGGCCCGCCCGGCCCCGGCCCCTGCCGCGCCCCGGCCGGGCACGGTCCGGGCCACCGCCGGCCCGGCGGTTCGGTCGACCGGAACGGCCTCGCCGGTGGCGGCACCGGCACCCGCACCCCGGCGCGGGGCGTCAGGGAACCCGGCCGCGCGTCCCGCCTCCGGGGCGTTCGCCCGGTGGTTGCGGCGCGCAGCTGCCGCCGGGGGCTCGGGGGCGGTGCCTCCTGGGTCCCGTCAGGGTTTCGGAAAGGGGCGGGGTGGGGGACTTACCGCCCCCGCCCGCGCCACCCGCGCCGCCGCCGTGCTCGCCGCGCACACCTACGCCGTCACCGCCGTGTCCCGGCACGAGGCGCACGGCGGCTCCACCATCACCCCGCTCGCCGCGCTCGCGGCCACCGCGGCGACGGCCGCCGCCCTGGCACGCCCACCCGCCGGGCCAGGGCCCGGGCCCCGGCCCGGACCCGCCCTGCTCGCCGCCGCGTACCTCCGTACCGCCGCCACCCCCTATCTGCACGCCGCCCTCAACCCGTCCCCGCCGCTCACGCAGCGCGCCGTCGGCGGCGGCATCCGCGCCATGATCCCGCTTCAGGCCGCGCTCGCTGTCCGGTCCGGCGCGGGTGTCACCGGCCTCGCGGTGATGGCGCTCGTGCCGGTCGCCCGCCGGCTCGCACGGAAGGTGAGCCCCACATGAGTCCTGAGACGAACCCGGACCGACTCCGCCTCGGCTACGGCACCAACGGCCTCACCGACCTCCGCCTCGACGACGCCCTCGCTCTCCTCGCGGACCTCGGCTACGACGGGGTCGGGCTCACGCTCGACCACATGCACCTCGACCCGCTCGCCCCCGGCCTCGCCGCCCGCACCGGACGGGTCGCCCGCAGGCTCGGCGAGCACGGGCTGACCGCCACGGTCGAGACCGGCGCCCGCTACGTCCTCGACCCGCGCCGCAAGCACGGCCCGTCCCTGCTCGACCCGGACCCGGACGGCCGTGCGGCCCGTACTCGGCTGCTGGTGACCGCGGTCAAGGTCGCCGCCGACCTCGGCGCGCACGCCGTGCACTGCTTCAGCGGCACCACCCCGCCCGGCACGGACGCCGACACCGCGTGGAAGCGCCTGGAGGACGCGATCCTGCCGGTGCTCGACGCCGCCGCCTTCGCGGGCGTGCCCGTCGCGATCGAACCCGAGCCGGGCCATCTCCTCGCCACCCTCGCCGACTTCCACCATCTGCGCACGTCCCTCGGCAACCCCGCGCCGCTCGGCCTCACCCTCGACATCGGCCACTGCCGGTGTCTGGAGCCGGACTCGCCACAAGAGTGCGTCCGCGCGGCCGCGCCATGGCTGCGGCATGTGCAGATCGAGGACATGCGCCGTGGTGTGCACGAGCATCTGCCGTTCGGCGAAGGGGAGATCGACTTCCCGCCCGTGCTGGCGGCACTGGCCGCCACCGGCTACCAGGGCCTCACGGTCGTCGAGCTGCCCCGCCACTCCCACGCGGGCCCCGAACAGGCCCGCCGCTCCATCGACTTCCTCAGATCCGCGAGCCCCGCGAGCCCCGCGGACACGACCCGCGCCGAAGGCGCCCCCGCCCCGAAGGGAGCACCGGCACCGTGACGCAACCAGCCCCCCCGACCCGCGCGGCCGTCGGCGCCCGGCTGGCCGACGACGCCGCCCGGGCCTGGCTCGACGAGGCGCTGGCCGACGCCGGCCGCGCCGCGCAGGCGCCCCCGGCCGCCTCCTCCCCGTACACCGCGCACAGCTGGGAGCTGCGCTTCGCCGCCGCCGGGCGGCACTGCGGCCAGGACAACGCGGACGCCGTCCGTACGCTGCTGCTCGTCGCGGCGCGGGCCGGGGTCGAGACCCTGACGCGGCTCTACCAGCAGGGCAGCGCCGCCGAGCGCCGCGCCGTGCTCCTGGCGCTGCCGGCCCTGGTCGACGGCCCGTGCGCCGTGCACCTCGTCGACGACGCCCTGCGCACCAACGACACCCGGCTCGTCTCCGCCGCCGTCGGCCCGTACGCCGCCGCCCATCTCGACCCGCACGCCTGGCGGCACGCCGTCCTCAAGTGCCTGTTCACCGGCGTGCCCCTCGACGCGGTCGCGGATCTGGCCGTACGGGCGGCCGGCGACGGCGAACTCGCCCGGATGCTCACCGACTACGCCGCCGAGCGCACCGCCGCCGGCCGCGACACCCCCCACGATCTCGACCGCGCGCTCGCCCTGACCGGTGAGCGGGCCCGGCGGCCCCAGGAGCTGTGATGCGCATCTTCGACCCCCACATCCACATGACGTCCCGCACCACCGACGACTACGAGGCGATGTACGCCGCCGGGGTGCGCGCCCTGGTCGAGCCGTCGTTCTGGCTGGGTCAGCCCCGCACCTCGCCGGCCAGCTTCTTCGACTACTTCGACGCGCTGCTCGGCTGGGAGCCGTTCCGCGCCGCCCAGTACGGCATAGCCCACCACTGCACCATCGCGCTCAACCCGAAGGAGGCGAACGACCCCCGCTGCACGCCCGTACTGGACGCGCTGCCCCGCTATCTGGTCAAGGACTCGGTCGTCGCCGTCGGCGAGATCGGCTACGACTCGATGACCCCCGCGGAGGACGCCGCGCTCGCCGCCCAGCTCCAACTGGCCGCCGAACACGGCCTGCCCGCCCTCGTCCACACCCCGCACCGCGACAAGCCGGCCGGCCTCCGGCGCACCGTGGACGTCGTCCGCGCGTCGAACCTGCCCATGGACCGCGTCCTGCTGGACCACCTCAACGAGACGACCGTGCGGCCCGCCCGCGACAGCGGCTGCTGGCTCGGCTTCTCCGTCTACCCGGACACCAAGATGGACGAGGACCGCATGGTCACGATCCTGCGGACGTACGGGACGGAGAAGATCCTCGTCAACTCGGCCGCCGACTGGGGCAGAAGCGACCCGCTCAAGACCCGCAGCGTCGGCGACGCCATGCTCGCGGCCGGCTTCACGGACGACGACGTCGACCAGGTCCTGTGGCGCAACCCGGTCGCCTTCTACGGCCTCAGCGGCCGTCTCCAGCTCGACGTTCCGAAGCCGGAGAGCCTACACGAGGGCAACTCCGTGCTGCGCGGCGGGGAATGAGAGGAGACACGGATGCGCTTCCGTCACCCCGACGGCTCCACCGTCCACCTCTCCTACTGCACCAACGTCCACCCCGCGGAGACCCTCGACGGCGTCCTCGCCCAGCTGCGCGACCACTGCGAACCGGTCCGCAGACGCCTCGGACGCGACCGCCTCGGCATCGGCCTGTGGCTCGCCAGGGACGCCGCCCGCTCCCTGGTCACCGACCCGGCGGCGCTGCGAGGGCTGCGCGCCGAACTGGAACGGCGCGGCCTGGAGGTCGTCACGCTCAACGGCTTCCCCTACGAGGGCTTCGGCGCGGACGAGGTCAAGTACCGCGTCTACAAACCGGACTGGGCCGACGCCGAACGCCTCGCGCACACCACGGACCTGGCCCGTCTCCTCGCGGCCCTGCTGCCCGACGACGTCACCGAGGGCACCGTCTCCACGCTTCCGCTCGCCTGGCGCACCGACTTCGACGACCACGCCGCCGCGCTCGCCGGCGCCGCGCTGACCACGCTCGCCGGGCGGCTCGACGCGCTCGAGGAGCTGACCGGCAAGTCGATCCGTATCGCCCTCGAACCGGAGCCCGGCTGCACGGTGGAGACCACCGCCGACGCGATCGGACCGCTCAGCGCCCTGCCGGGCAGCCGGATCGGGGTGTGCGTCGACACCTGCCATCTCGCCACCTCCTTCGAGGATCCCGGCACGGCGCTCGCCGCCCTCGCCGCGGCGGGCGTCACCGTCCCCAAGGCGCAGCTGTCCGCCGCGCTGCACGCCGAGAACCCGCACCTGCCGGAGGTGCGCGACGCGCTCGCCGCCTTCGCGGAGCCCCGGTTCCTGCACCAGACCCGGACCCTCACCGCGGCCGGCCTGCGCGGAACGGACGACCTGGACCAGGCCGTCGCCGGCGACACGCTCCCCGACGGCGCCCCCTGGCGCGCCCACTTCCACGTCCCGCTGCACTCGCCGCCCGCCGAGCCGCTCGCCTCGACGCTGCCCGTGCTCCAGGACACCCTGACCCGGCTCGTGGGCGTGCCCGAGCCCCTGACCCGTCATCTCGAGGTCGAGACGTACACCTGGCAGGCACTCCCGCCCGAGCTGCGACCCCGCACCAGGGGGCAGCTCGCCGACGGTATCGCCGCCGAACTCACCCTGGCCCGCGACCTGCTGACCGACCTCGGCCTCAAGGAACTGCCATGAGCGACACGCGCCCCACCCCCCTTCTGGTCCTGGACGTCGTCGGCCTCACCCCCCGGCTCCTGGACCGGATGCCTCGCCTCAAAGCGCTCGCCGCGGCCGGCTCGCAGGCGAATCTGACCACCGTGCTGCCGGCCGTCACCTGCGCCGCGCAGTCCACCTTCCTCACCGGCGCCCTCCCGGCCGAGCACGGCATCGTCGCCAACGGCTGGTACTTCCGCGAACTCGGCGACGTACTGCTGTGGCGGCAGCACAACGGCCTGGTGGCCGGCGACAAGATCTGGGACGCGGCCCGCCGCGCCCACCCCGGCTACACCGTCGCCAACATCTGCTGGTGGTACGCGATGGGCGCCGACACCGACATCACCGTCACCCCCCGGCCGGTGTACTACGCCGACGGCCGCAAGGAACCCGACTGCTACACCCGCCCGCCGGCCCTGCACGACGAACTGACCGAGAAGTTCGGCACGTTCCCCCTCTTCCACTTCTGGGGCCCGGGCGCCGGCATCGCCTCCAGCCGGTGGATCGCCGACGCGACCCGCCACATCATGCGCACCCGCCACCCCGACCTGACCCTGTGCTACCTGCCGCACCTCGACTACGACCTCCAGCGCTACGGCCCCGACGACCCCCGCTCGCACCGCGCCGCCGCCGACCTCGACGCCGTCATCGGCCCGCTGCTCGACGACGCCCGGCAGGAGGGCCGCACGGTGGTCGCCCTGTCCGAGTACGGCATCACGGGGGTGAGCCGCCCGGTCGACATCAACCGCGCGCTGCGCCGGGCCGGTCTGCTGGAGGTGCACACCCAGGACGGCATGGAGTATCTCGATCCGATGGCCTCCCGCGCCTTCGCCGTGGCCGACCACCAGCTCGCCCACGTCTATGTGCGCCGGCCCGAGGAGCTCGCCGCCACCCGCGAGGCACTCGCCGGCCTGCCCGGGATCGAGCAACTCCTCGACGACGAGGGCAAGAAGGACCACGGGCTGGACCATCCGCGCTCGGGGGAGCTGGTGGCGATCGCCGAGCCGGACGCCTGGTTCACGTACTACTACTGGCTCGACGACGACCGTGCCCCCGACTTCGCCCAGCTCGTGGAGATCCACCGCAAACCCGGCTACGACCCCGTCGAGCTGTTCATGGACCCGCACGACCCGTATGTGCGCCTCAAGGCCGCCAAGGCCGTGGCCCGCAAGAAGCTCGGCATGCGCTACCGCCTCGCGGTCGTGCCGCTGGACCCGTCACCGATCCGCGGCAGCCATGGCCGCCTCCCCGCGAGCGACGAAGAAGGCCCGCTCGTCCTGTGCTCCACCCCCCGCGCCGTGTCGGGCCGCGTCGAGGCCACCGAAGTGAAGTCCCTGCTGCTCTCCCTGGCCGGCCTCGACCGCCAGGGCGACGGCGGGGAAGGCAGCGCGCCCGGCAGAAGTGTCCACTCGAAGTGAGAGGCAATCACGTGACCGCGTATCTCGAAGAGACCGCCACCGACGACTCGTTGCGCCGCAGTCTCGGCGTCAGCCGCCGCCGTTTCCTCAGCACCTGCACGGCCGGGGCCGCGGTGGCGATCGCCGCCCCCGTCGTCGGCGCCGCACCGGCCCTGGCGCTGAGCGAGCCGGACGCCGGCGCGGCGGACCACGGCCGGTCCGCGCTGATCCCGCCGCACAAGCGCGGCATCATCCTCTACACGGTCCGCGACGCGACGGCCCGCGACCCGCTGTCGACGGCCCTGCCGTCCGGTTTCCGCGAGGTCTTCAAGCAGCTGTCCCGCTACGGCTACGAGCAGGTGGAGTTCGCCGGATACCGCCAGCACCCGAACGCCCCGGGCGGCGCGAGCCTGGAAAGCGTCGAGGGCGCGCGACTGCTGCGGTCCTGGCTGGACGAGTACGGGCTGCGGGCGCAGGGCAACCACGGCTTCATCCCGGGCTCCTGGCCGCTGACCCCCGCCGACCTGGACAACTTCAAGCGCCATCTGGAGATCGCCAACATCCTGGGCATGGGCCACATGGGCACCGGTGGCGACCCCACCGGCAGCTCCTACCGGGCCGACTGGGACGTGGCCGCCGACAAGTGGAACGCCCTCGGCGCCATCGCCCGCCGCGAGGGCGTCAAGCTCTACACCCACAACCACGACTCGGCGTACGGCTTCCTGCTCGACGGCGGCCCGCTCGACGACCAGGGCCGGCCGACCCGCAGTTCGGGCATCCGCAAGCTGGAGTACTTCCTGGAGGTGACCGACCCGCACGCCGTCTGGCTGGAGATGGACATCTACTGGGCGCACGTGGCCCAGTACAAGTTCCACACGTACGCCGCCCACGACGGCTCGCAGCGCCAGCAGGTCTTCGACCCGGCCGGTCTGGTGGCCCGGCACACCATGCGCTATCCGCTGTTCCACGCCAAGGACGGCGCGGTCAACACCCAGAGCGGGCAGGGCTACGACATGGTGACGTTCGGCGAGGGCGACATCGACTACCGGAGGTTCTTCCGGCGGGTGGGGGCGAAGAACTACCACAACCCGATGATCGAGCACGACGGCGCGCCCAGCGCCACGGATCCGGGCCAGTCCCTCGAGGTCGCCCGCAAGAGCTACCTCAACCTGGCGGCGCTGCGCGCCCGCCGCTGATCCGGCGGCGGTCCTCCCGGTGGCCAGGGGTCCACCGGGCGGGCCGCCCGCCCGCCGTGCGGAGAAACGAAAGATGCTACCGACCAGTAGTAAGAACGTCGCCTGCCGTCCATCATTAAGCGCGAGCATGTCAACCCGTTCGTCCGATCACGGCCGAACGGACTCCCTGAGCTGCCTCCACACCCAGGAGAACCCCCCATGCACGCACGCATCTGGACGGTCCGCGCCACCGCGACCGCCGCCGCCCTGACCTTCGTCGCGGCCCTCCCCGTCGCCTCCGCCCACGCGGACACGACCACCGCCAAGACGGCGAGCGCCGTACAGGCGCAGAGCGTCGACTACGACACCTGGCTGCGCGACGTCGCCGCCGTCGTCGAGGAGGCCCGCCCCTACATCGAGCAGCGCACCGCCGACGCGGACGGGGAGAAGCAGGCGATCGTCCTCGACATCGACAACACCTCGCTGGAGACGCACTTCCACCCGTTCTGGGAGCTGCCCACCCCGGCCATCGACACGATGCGCGAGCTGGCCCGCTACGCCGACTCCCGCGGTGTCGCCGTCTTCTTCGTCACCGCGCGCCCCGGCATCATCCACTCCCTCACCGACTGGAACCTGAAGCGGGTCGGCTACCCGGTCGACGGCCTGTACGTCCGCGATCTGCCCGACCTGTTCCACGAGGTCAGCGCCTACAAGACCGAGAAGCGCGCCGAGATCGAGGCCAAGGGCTACACGATCATCGCCAACATCGGCAACAACACCACCGACCTGGTCGGCGGCCACGCCGAGCGCACCTTCAAGCTCCCCGACTACGACGGCCAGCTCTCGTAACGGCCCCGCGCACGAGGCAGGGTGGCCGCGGCGACCGGTCTCCCGGCCGCGGCCACCCGTGGCCGGACGCGGACCGACGTGGAATGACGCGGACGACGCGGACGGCGCGGACGGCGCCTCAGCCCGCGTCCCGGCTGACCGGCTGCGGATTGGCCGTGATCCGGCCCTACCGCGGCCGCCCCGGCGGGTGCGGGCACGTTGCCACACAGCCGGCGAACAGCGAGATCGAACCGGCGAGGACGAACGCACCACCGTAGCCGTCACCCTGCTGAACCCGCCCCCGTCCTCGCCGCTGCACCACGCGGAACCCTTCGGCCCGGTCGACACGATCGTCCTCGTCGACACGGAGGCGGAACTCCTCGCCGCGATGAACGCCTCGGGCGGCGCGCTCGTCGCCACGCTCTCGACGGACGACGCGGCGACGTTCGAGCGCCTCGCCCCCCAGATCCGCGCCTTCAAGACCGCCCACAACAGGCCCCGTTCGCGCGGTGACCGCGTTGAACTCGTCGGCGGCTTCGGAGCGTCGTGGCGCGGAGCGTTCGTCGGCGGCGAACTGCTGGTGCGGGCGGTGACGGACGGCCCGGCGGGGGAGCGCCTGCCGGGCAACTTCCCCGACTGCCAGCTCAACGCCTGAGGCCGCCGGCCGGGGGCGGGACGCGACCTCGCGGCCGCCGACCCGCACCCGACCGCCGCCGGGCGGGCTCTGGCCTGTCCGCCGTCCAGACATAGAGCCAGACCCCGAGACGGCCCACGACCAGGAAGACCCCGGCGCAGACCGCGGCGCCGACGGGACTGCCCTCGACGCCGTAGTCATGGCTCGTGGCGCCGCCCGCGACCATGCACGTCACCAGCCAGCCGCCGACTCCGAACGCGTTCACCCAGGACCGCACCGCGCGCTCCATGACGACGAGGAGGACGACGAACAGCCCCACGTAGAGCAGCCCGCGCTGATGGGGCGAGAGCGGCCACCACAGCGCGACGCCCGTGCCGTACGCCACCAGCGCGCTCACATGGGCCCACAGGCGCCACCGCCGGCGGCCCCGCGTCTCCGCTGCTGTCGTCGGCCCGCGGCCTCCGCCTCGTACTGCCGCCGCCGCTCGTCTCGCAACGCGCGCCGGGAGCGCGCCCCGTCCCCCACTGTCTGCTCCCCTGCGTCGTGGCTCCCCGGTACGGCCATGTGCTCAGCCGGCGACGGGCTCGAAGCCCGGGCCGCCCCCGCCGACGACCCCGGGGCCCCGGACGCCATCGTAGGCGGGCCCGGCCGGAGCGGCCTCGGTCATGGGCATGCCATACACCCCGGGCACAGCCCGATGTGCCGCCAGGGGCCAGGGCCCCCTCCCTCTGGCGCCCACTAGCCCGTCTGCGCCCGCCTTCCTGTGTCGTGCGCCGCGGTGACCTGCGGCGACGGGCGCGGAGGAGCGGGCCGTACGGCTCACCGGGCGACGGTGAGGTGTCGGTTCGTCCCGTTGCGGTGATCTCTAACTGTCGGCCGCCTCGTGCACCGGGCACGGCAAGGGGACTCGGCACAGGCGCCGCGCAGACAGGCCGGACACTGCTTCACTGGAGGACTTCATGCGTATCGCACCTGCCGGACTCCCGGCCGCCCTGATCCTCGGCGCCCTCGCCCTGTCCTCCCCGGCGGCCGCGGCCGCCGCGGCCGGAGAGGGCGACGCGAGCGTCAGCATCAGCGAGCAAAGGGCCATGCCGGGGACCACGGTCACCGTCACCACCACCGCCTGCGGGAAGGAGACGTACGGCAAGGGGGTGTCGGAGGCGGCGGGCCCGTTCCACCTCTTCGAGGGCGACCGGGCGGGGGAGTTGGTGGGCGAGTTCCAACTCCCCGCCGACGCGGCTTCCGGCAGCGACACCGTCACCCTGAAGTGCCCCCCGCGGGTCAAGGTCACCAGCACGTACCAGATCACCGGCCGCCCCAGCGGCGCGGTGGACGCGGGCTTCGGCGACGCCACGGGCAGGACCACCCAGTTCGCCCTGGGCGGTGTGCTGCTCGCCGGAGCGGCGGCCGGCACGGTGGCGAGGACGCGCCGTCGCGCGAGCAGCGTCACCACCTGACCGTCGCTGCCCCCTGCCCGCCTTTTCCCGCGGCCCCCGGCAGCGCCGACGCACCGGTGCCGGGGGCCGCGGGGATCGTCACGTCCGCCGCCGAAACAGCCGCCGCCGAAACAGAGGCCCCGCCACGATGGAAAACGGTCACCGGCCGGGGAGCGCCGAAGGACCGGCGTCCCCGGTCCCCTCGTTCAAGGTGCTCGCCTGCGCGGCGATCGCGGGAATCCTGCTCGTGGCCAACGCGGTACGGGACGAACAGCCGCCGCAGCCCTCGGCCGCCCAGGCCCGGTCCGCCGCCGCCCTCCCCGCGCCGCGCGCCACGCCGGCGCCCACCGCTGCCCCGGCCCTGCCGCCGTCGGACCCCGTCCGGATGCTGATCCCGGCCATCGGCGTGAACGCCCCCATGACGCCACTGGAACTGGACGACACCGGTGCGCTGCAGCCACCGCCCGCCGACGAACCCGCCCTGGCCGGCTGGTACGGCCGCGGCACCGCGCCCGGCTCGGTGGGCACGGCCGTCGCCGCCGGCCATGTGGACACCCCCATGGGCCCCGGCGTCTTCTACCGGCTCGGCGCCCTCACCAAGGGCGACACCGTAGAGGTCATGCGCGAGGACGGGCGTACGGCCGTCTTCACCGTCGACGCGGTGGAGGTCCACGACCGCGACGACTTCCCGGACGAGAAGGTCTACGGCGACTCCGGCCGGCCCGAACTACGGGTGATCACCTGCGGCGGCGCCTACTCCCGGGGCACCGGCTACCAGGGCAACGTCGTCGTCTACGCGACCCTGAGCGCGGTCCGGTAGCGGGGAGCCCGCCGTCGGCCCCTCCGCGCCCTCTCACCCGATGCCCTGGCGGTCGGGCGTGAGCGCGAACGCCCGCTCGGCCGCCTCGGCCACACCCCGCTCCACCGCCTGCACCAGCAGGGCGCGGTGCCGCTCCAGCGGCTCCCGCCGCCCGTCCGGCACCAGCCGCAGCAGATCGTCGAACGCGGCCATCAGCCGCCGCGACACCTGCGGGTCACGCACCGCCTGACCACGGAGCTCCGCGAAGCCGAGATCGACCAGATCCCCCCACTCGGGGCCGTCCTGCACCAGCCGCACCGCCCCGTCGCGGTCCCGGTGGTGCACGGCCCCCAGCGGCCGGTCCGCGGCGGCCGCCAGGAACTGCACGATCCGGTCGACGCACTGCACGGCGGTGGTCGGATCGTTCACCGCCGACGACAGCGCCCGCAGCCCGATGTCGGACAGCTGCCGCAGCCCGAACCCGAGATCCTGATGGAACGTCCGCTCCACGCCCACGGACACCGAGGACTGCAGCACCTGACGGGCCGGCAGCCCTTTCCGCGGGCCGCCGTTCCGCGGACCGTGCACGGCGATGACCGGCGTCCCGGGCACCACGAAGTCCCCGATCCGGGGCACCAGCCGCAGCACCACGTCCTTGCGGCGGGCGGCCCGCACGAGCCGCGCCACATGCACGTCCCGCAGCGTCCCCGACCGCCCGCGGTGGGGGACGGTCGCCACCACCTCGCTCAGCGGCGCCCGGTCGGACCCGGGCGCCGGCATCCGCTCCAGCACCCGGAACGACTCCCGCGCCACCCGCTCCACCACGGGCCCCACCTTCATCAGCTGCAGCGTCTGGGTCACATAGGCGATGAACAGCAGCAGACTGAGCCCCACCATCAGCAGCGTCAGCGCACTCTGCAGCAGCGGCACCGAGACGACCTTCTGGGGGTCCTTCTCGCTGTCGTACGAGGTCAGCACCAGCAGCGACAGCAGGAACGTCGCCAGGAAGACGGAGAACGTGGCCTTGCTGATCCGGCTCCGGATGAAGGTCCGCACGATGCGGGGACTGAAGTTCCCCGCCGCCATCTGCACCGCGACGAGCGAGATGCTGAACACCACACCGATGAAGGTCATCATCGCGGAGGCGATCGTGGTCACGATGGTCTTCGCGTCCTCCGCCCACGCGATCAGCGTGCGCACGGAGTCGAGGTCGCCGTCCTCCCGCAGCGCCTCCAGCAGCGCCGCGTCGAGAGCGTCGGCCAGCACCCAGAGCACGAAGACGAGCACGAGCGCCGCGCTGGGCGCGAACCAGAAGGTGTCCCGCAGATGCTCGCGCAGCGGGGACAGGGGCCGCGGCTGCCGATGGGTACGAAGGCTCACGGAGCCGACCGTAGTCTCACGGACCGCTTCCGTGCGGATACACGCTGTGCCACCCGTGATTAGCAGCCCCCGGCGTCCCTGACCACGCAATATGCGGGTGAGAGGCACCCCGGAGCCCTGGTATTGTTGTCCATGTCGCCGCGGGAGACCGGGGCGCATCACCTGAGTCCGGGTGGCGGAATGGCAGACGCGCTAGCTTGAGGTGCTAGTGCCCTTTATCGGGCGTGGGGGTTCAAGTCCCCCCTCGGACACCAGCGGGACCCCAGCTCAGCTGGGGTCTTTCTCGTTTTCACGGCTGGGCTGGAGTGACAACCGGTATGAGCAGTCGGGGCATCGGCGGACCGGGGCGCACTCGGCAGGCGGCGGCCGTCGCCGCGGGCCTCACCGTTGCCGCCGGGCTCGGCGTCCGGGCGCTGGCGCACGGGAGCGTCGCGAAGTACGCGGGGGACGCGCTCTACACCGTCCTGGTCCTGGCTCTGGTCGTGTGGATGGCGCCCCGGGTGCGGCCCGCGGTGGCCGCCGGTGCGGCGCTGGCGTTCAGCTGGGCGGTCGAAGCCCTGCAACTCACCCGGCTGCCCGCGGAGTTGTCCGCGCACAGCGTCGTCGCCCGACTCGTCCTCGGATCCACCTTCAACGCGCCCGACCTGGCCTGGTACGCCGTGGGGGCGGCGCTGGGCTGGTGCGTCCACGGGGTGCTCACCCGCCGGGCGGGCCGGTCGCCCGCTCCGTCCGCCGACCGCGCGTAACGGCGCTCGCCCGGGCCCCGAGCCGCTCCGCTCGTCCGAGCGCGCCCGTCACGATCCGATCTCGCCCGTCGCGAGGGTCTTGCGCTTCCCGGGATGTAAACGTTTCCATCTCCTCGTGTAAACGTTTCCATGGGTTCACCGGCCCATGGCGCGAAGGCTCATGGAAACCACAAGGAGGTGGTCCGGACATGGCCGGCATCAAGGATGTCGCCGCCGCGGCGGGTCTGTCCGTCGCCACGGTCTCGCGGGCGCTCAACAACCACCCGTCCGTCAGCCCCGACGCCAGGGCCCGCGTCCTCGCCGCCGTCGAAGCGCTCGGCTACCGGCCCAACGCGGTCGCCCGGTCGCTGCGCACCGACCAGACGCGCACCATCGGACTCGTCATCAGCGACGTCCTCAACCCGTACTTCACCGAGCTGGCCCGCTTCGTCGAGGAAGAGGCCCGCACCCTCGGCTACAGCGTGATCATCGGCAACGCGAACGAGGAGCCGGACCTCCAGGACCACCACGTCCGCACGCTCCTCGAACGACGCATCGACGGTCTGCTCGTCTCGCCCGCCGACGGCCGCTCCCCGCTGATGGTGGACGCGGCGGGCGGCGGGACGCCCATGGTCTTCGTCGACCGCTGGATCCCCGGCGTGGACGTCCCCGTCGTCCGCGCCGACGGCCGGCAGGCGATCCGCGACCTGGTCGCCCACCTCCACGGCCTCGGCCACCGCAGGCTCGCCATCATCGCCGGCCCGGCGGCCACCACCACGGGCCACGAACGCGTCGAGGCGTTCCGCGAGGCGCTGCGGGAGTACGGGCTGCCGCTGCCCGACGCGTACATCGGGCAGGGCGACTTCCAGGCGGCCAGCGGTCGCCGCGTCACCGAGGAGTTCCTCACTCTCCCCGAACCGCCCGACGTCGTCTTCGCCGCCGACAACCTGATGGCCCTCGGCGCCCTCGACGCGCTGCGCGCCCGCGGACTGCGCGTCCCGCAGGACATCGCCCTCGCCGCGTTCGACGACATCCCGTGGTTCGTGCACACCGACCCGCCGGTCACGGCGATCGCGCAGCCGGTCGCCGACCTGGCCAGAGCCGCCGTACGGGCACTGGTCGACCTGATCGAGGGCAGACCCCCGCAGTCCGTGACCCTCCCCGCCCGCCTCGTTGTACGCCGCTCCTGCGGCGAGACGCCCGCCGCCCCCTCCCGGAACAGGAGCAACGTGTGAGCAGCCAGGACGAGTTGCTGCGCATCGAAGGGATCCGCAAGACCTTTCCCGGCGTGGTCGCGCTCGACTCCGTCGATTTCGACCTGCGCCGCGGTGAGGTGCATGTCCTCCTCGGTGAGAACGGAGCCGGTAAGAGCACCCTCATCAAGATGCTCTCCGGCGCCTACCGCCCCGACAGCGGGCGCATCCTCGCCGAGGGGCGCGAGGTCCGCATCCACGGTGCGCAGGACGCCGAACGTCTCGGCATCGCCACCATCTACCAGGAGTTCAACCTGGTGCCCGACCTGACGGTCGCCGAGAACATCTTCCTCGGCCGCCAGCCGCGGCGCTTCGGCCTGATCGACCGGAAGAAGATGGAGGCCGACGCGGCCGCACTGCTCGAGCGCGTCGGCGTGCGGGTCTCCCCGCGGGCACGCGTGCGCGAACTCGGCATCGCCTGGCTCCAGATGGTCGAGATCGCCAAGGCCCTCAGCCTCGACGCCCGCGTCCTGATCATGGACGAGCCGACCGCCGTCCTGACCTCCGAGGAGGTCGACAGGCTCTTCGCCATCGTGCGGCAGCTGCGCGAGGAGGGCGTCGGCATCGTCTTCATCACCCACCACCTCGAGGAGATCGCCGCCCTCGGCGACCGCGTCACCGTCCTGCGCGACGGCCGCTCCGTCGACCAGGTCCCCGCCTCGACCCCCGAGGACGAGCTCGTGCGGCTCATGGTCGGCCGATCCATCGAGCAGCAGTACCCGCGTGAACGCCCCGAGACCGGCGAGCCGTTGCTCTCCGTGCGCGGCCTGACCCGCGACGGGGTCTTCCACGACGTCACCTTCGAGGTGCGGGCCGGAGAGGTCGTCGGCCTCGCCGGACTCGTGGGCGCCGGCCGCACCGAGGTCGCCCGCGCCGTCTTCGGCGCCGACCCGTACGACACCGGCACCGTCGACGTCCTCGGCCGGACCCTGCCCACGCACGACGTCACCGCCGCGATGAGCGCCGGCCTCGGCCTCGTACCCGAGGACCGCAAGGGCCAGGGACTGGTCCTCGACGCGTCCGTGCAGGAGAACCTCGGCCTGGTCACCCTGCGCTCCGCGACCCGCGCCGGCCTCGTGGACCTGCGGGCCCAGCGCACCGCCGCCGCGCGGATCGCCGAGCAGCTCGGCGTACGGATGGCCGGCCTCGGCCAGCACGTACGCACGCTGTCCGGCGGCAACCAGCAGAAGGTCGTCATCGGCAAGTGGCTGCTCGCCGACACCCGGGTGCTGATCCTCGACGAGCCGACGCGCGGCATCGACGTCGGCGCCAAGGTCGAGATCTACCAGCTCGTCAACGAGCTCACCGCCTCCGGGCACGCCGTCCTGATGATCTCCAGCGACCTGCCCGAGGTCCTCGGCATGAGCGACCGGGTCCTGGTCATGGCCCAGGGCCGGATCGCCGGCGAACTCGGCGCCGAAGAAGCCACCCAGGACGCGGTGATGGCCCTGGCCGTCACCACGTCCCCCACGACGCACACCGCGGTGAACGAAGAGGAGAGCCCCCGTGGCCACTGACACGCAGCTGAACCACAAGGGCGCGAGCGGCGCCTCGGCAGGAGGTTCCGCCCTGCGCCGCGTCCTCCTCGACAACGGCGCGCTCACGGCCCTCGTCGTCCTCCTCGTCGCGATGTCGCTGCTCTCCGGCGACTTCCTGACCACCCAGAACCTGCTCAACGTCGGTGTCCAGGCCGCCGTCACCGCGATCCTCGCCTTCGGTGTCACCTTCGTCATCGTGACCGCGGGCATCGACCTGTCCGTCGGCTCCGTCGCCGCGCTCTCGGCCACGGTCCTCGCCTGGACGGCGACGAGCGAAGGCGTGCCCGTGTGGATCGCCGTGATCCTCGCGGTCGCGACGGGCATCGCCTGCGGACTCGTCAACGGCGCGCTCGTCTCGTACGGCAGACTTCCGCCGTTCATCGCGACGCTCGCCATGCTGTCGATCGGCCGCGGCCTGTCCCTCGTCATCTCGCAGGGCAGCCCCATCGCCTTCCCCGAGTCCGTCTCCTCGCTCGGTGACACCCTCGGCGGCTGGCTGCCCGTCCCCGTCCTCGTGATGATCGCGATGGGCCTGGTCACCGCCGTCATCCTCGGCCGCACCTACATCGGCCGCTCCATGTACGCCATCGGCGGCAACGAGGAGGCCGCCCGGCTGTCCGGCCTGCGCGTCAAGCGGCAGAAGCTCGTCGTCTACGCCCTGTCCGGTCTCTTCGCCGCCGTCGCCGGCATCGTCCTCGCCTCCCGGCTCGCCTCCGCCCAGCCGCAGGCCGCGCAGGGCTACGAGCTCGACGCCATCGCCGCCGTCGTCATCGGCGGCGCCAGCCTCGCGGGTGGCGTCGGCAAGGCGTCCGGCACCCTGATCGGCGCGCTGATCCTCGCCGTGCTCCGCAACGGCCTCAACCTCCTGTCGGTCTCCGCCTTCTGGCAGCAGGTCGTCATCGGCGTCGTCATCGCCCTCGCCGTACTGCTGGACACCCTGCGCCGCCGCGCCGGGGCCACCGCAGGCGGCGCGGCCGCGGCCGGGACCGGCGGCCCGGGAGCAAAGAAGAAGGACGCGGTGAAGTTCGCCGTCGCCGCGGCGATCGTCGCGGCCGTGGTCGGCGCGGTCTCCCTCCTCAACCCCGGCGCGTCGTCCACCACCACCCGGATCGGCATGTCGCTGTCCACGCTCAACAACCCCTTCTTCGTGCAGATGAAGGAGGGCGCGCAGGCGGAGGCGAAGGCCGCCGGCATCGAACTCACCGTCACCGACGCGCAGAACGACGCCTCCCAGCAGGCCAACCAGCTCCAGAACTTCACCAGCTCCGGCGTGAAGGCGGTCATCGTCAACCCCGTCGACTCCGACGCGGTCGGACCGTCCGTACGCGGCGCCAACAAGGCCGACATCCCTGTCGTCGCCGCCGACCGCGGCGTCAACAAGGCGGAGACCACCGCCCTGGTGGCCTCCGACAACGTCGCCGGCGGCAAGCTCGCCGCGAAGACCCTGGCCGAGAAACTCGGAGGCAAGGGCAGGATCGTCATCCTCCAGGGCACCGCCGGCACGTCCGCCAGTCGAGAGCGCGGCGCGGGCTTCGCCGAGGGCCTCAGGGGCTACCCCGGCATCCAGGTACTCGCCAAGCAGCCCGCGGACTTCGACCGCACCAAGGGCCTCGACGTGATGACCAACCTGCTCCAGGCCAACCGCGGCATCGACGGCGTTTTCGCGGAGAACGACGAGATGGCGCTCGGAGCGGTCAAGGCACTGGGCATCCGGGCCGGGAAGTCCGTGTCCGTCGTCGGCTTCGACGGCACCCCCGACGGTCTGCGGGCCGTCGAGGCGGGCACCCTGTACGCGTCGGTCGCCCAGCAGCCCGCCGAGCTCGGCAGAATCGCCGTGCGGAACGCCCTCAGGGCCGCGCAGGGCAAGGACGTCGAGAGCACGGTGAAGGTGCCGGTCAAGGTGGTCACCGCAGAGAACGTCGCCGACTTCTCGTGACGTCCCAGGAAGGCGCGTCCCGTATGCACGACTACGACCTGCTGGTCGTCGGCTCCGCCAACGCCGACCTCGTCGTCGGTGTCGAACGCCGCCCCGCCGCGGGGGAGACCGTCCTCGGTTCCGACCTGACGGTCCACCCCGGCGGCAAGGGCGCCAACCAGGCGGTGGCCGCCGCCCGCCTGGGCGCGCGCACCGCCCTGCTGGCCCGTGTCGGCGACGACGCCCACGGGCGGCTGCTGCTCGACTCGCAGCGGGCGGCCGGCGTCGACACCACGGGCGTACGCGTCGGCGGAGCGCCCACCGGAGTCGCGCTGATCACCGTCGACCCGTCGGGCGACAACAGCATCGTCGTGGCGCCGGGCGCCAACGCGCGGCTCACGCCCGACGACATCCGGGCGGCGGCCGAGCTGCTGGGCCGGGCCCGGGTCGTCTCGCTCCAGCTGGAGATCCCACTCGACACGGTGGCGGAAGTGGCCCGCACCCTGCCGCCCGGAACCCGGCTCGTCCTCAACCCGTCCCCGCCGGCGCCGCTGCCCGACGACGTGCTCGCCGCGTGCGACCCGCTGGTCGTCAACGAGCACGAGGCGCGATACATCCTGGGGGAGACGGGCGAGACCGGCGAGACGGGGGAGACGGGCGAGACGGGCGAGGGCCCCGAGGAGTGGGCGGGGGCCCTGCTGGCCCTCGGCCCCCGCTCGGTCGTGATCACGATGGGTGCACAGGGGGCGCTCGTTGCCGAGGACGGCGCCGATGCCGTCCGTGTCGCCAGCCACAGGGTCGGCGCGGTCGACACCACCGGCGCGGGTGACGCCTTCACGGCCGCCCTTGCCTGGCGGCTCGGTCTCGGCGAACCCCTCGCCGTGGCCGCGGCCTTCGCCGTGCGCGTGGGCGCGGCGGCGGTGACCCGCAAGGGAGCGCAGGAGTCCTTCCCGACAGCGGAGGAGGTCGGAGCCCTGTGAAGAAGTCCGGCATTCTCAACCGCCATCTGGCGGGCGCGCTCGCCGAACTGGGCCACGGCGACGGTGTCCTCGTCTGCGACGTCGGCATGCCGATCCCGGTGGGCCCGCGCATCGTGGACCTGGCCTTCCGCTCCGGCGTCCCCTCGTTCGCCGACGTGCTGGACGGCCTCCTCGACGAGCTCGTCGTCGAGGGCGCGACGGCGGCGTCCGAGATCCTGGCCGCCAACGCGCCCGCCGCCAGGCTGCTCCAAGAGCGCCTCCGGGGCCTCCGGTTCGTCCCCCACGACGATCTGAAGGCCCTCACCGCAGGCGCCCGGCTCGTCGTACGGACGGGCGAGGCCCGACCGTACGCGAACGTCCTGCTGCGCTGCGGGGTCTTCTTCTGACGGCCGCCCCGCCGTATCAGGGCCGCCCCGCCGTGTCAGGGCCGCCCCCCTCGGGCCGCCGCCGATCCCGCAGGACCGCCGCCGCGCGGCGGCGGTCCTGCGGGCGCGCCGCCTCAGGGGTCAGTTCGCAGCGCGCAACTGATCCAGCTCACCGCTGATCGCCTTCCGCAGCGGGTCGTGGTGCGTGCCGAGGGCGAACCGCTCGTCGCTCCACCGAGCCCGCGGATAGAGCCACACCGGCATACGCACCAGCTCGGCGGGCTCCCACTCGTACCGAGGCCATACGTGCGCATGGAGAAACCCGTCGGCATTGCCGAGGATCTCCAGATTGACGCGCCGGAAAGCGGCGTCCGACGTGCGGCAGGCACGCTCGACGGCCTCTCCGAGCCGGTCCATGTCGGCCAGGAACGACAGCCGCCCGGCCCTCGGGAGGTCCGACAGCCTCTCCGCCCCCGGATCGTCCGTCAGCAGCACGCAATAGCCCGGCAGGAACTGCACGTCACCGATCACCGCGAACCCGGCGTCCAGGCGCCGCAGCACCGTCGGGTTCTCACCCCGCAGCGCGCTCCCGATCCGGTCCGTCCGCCAGTCGTCGGCCATGCCCGGAATCTACCGTGTCCCTCCCGGGCGCCGCCCAGCCGGCCCCGTGGCAGGCGTTCGAGGTCTCCGCGGAAGCCGGGTCAGGTCAGCAGCCGGATGCCGGATGCCGGGGGCCCGGGCGTCGGTCGCCAGCGGGGCGGCGCAGTGGGTGCAGACCTCGCTCACCGGGCGGACCATGTTGCTCTGCGTGCTGAAGGACTCGGGCTCCCGGGACAGGGGACAGTCGTATCCCAGGTACAGACGGACCCACGGGCCGCCGGTCAGCGCACTCGCCGGCCGGTCGCGTTCGGTGTCGTGGAACGGCGCCCACCAGTAGTCGACGACGGACCGGACCATCAGCCGGTCCTGCCCACTGGTGACGTCGAATCCGGCGATCCGGGCCGCGGTGGGGTGACCGGCTCCGTCGTTCCCCGTTCAGGCGGCGCGTTCCTCGCCACACTCGAAGCGCGTGGTGCGGCCGGTGCGCTCGCAGATGAAGCAGTCCAGGCGCAGGTCGAGTTTCATCTGCCAGTGGAGGTTGTGGAACTTCGGGCGGGGAAGCGGCAGTTCCGGCTCGGCGGTGATCTCGACGGTTCGCAGCACCCTGTGATCCTCCCAGGGGCCGGACGGACCGGCAGCCGCGGGTGGGTGCCTCAGCCCGTGGCTGCCCGCACCATGGCGACGGCCTCGTCCAGTCGCGCGATCTCGAGCCGGCTCAGACCGGGGTCCGCGGCCCGCCGCGCCGCCGCCTGCGGCAGATGGGCGAGCGCGTCGACCTCGTCGCCCCCGTCCCCGAGCAGAGCGGTGAGCCCCTTGCCGATGCCGGCGGCGATATCCGGCGGCGAACCGAGCGCCGCCTGCGCCAGGATCAGGGCCGACATCGCCCAGTCGAGCCCCGGCGGCCCCTCCTCCGCGTTGGACCAGTCGATCACGACCGGTCCGTCCGCGGTGAGCATCACGTTCTCCGGATGCAGGTCGAGGTGGAGTATGCGCGCTTCGAGGGTGCCGGATCCGCGCGCGGGGAGGCCGTGCAGCTGCCGGAGCAGCCGCGCGAGGGTGGTGCCGCCTTCCTCCGCGGGCATCGCGCCGGCCAGCATGGCCTGCGCCATCGTCGGCCCCGACAGCCGCCGCATCACCAGGTCGGTGCCGGGCTCCAGCGCAAGTCCGGCCGGGTGGTCCGGCCGGACTTGCGGGACGGGGTAGCCGCGACCGTACAGATACCGCATCAGCGCCGCCTCCGAGGCGACGTCCGCGACGTCCGCGACGTGACGGTAGCGCCTCAGCACCCACGCGTCGTCGATCGCGTACACATCCGCGCTGCGGCCGGAGCCCAGTGGATCCCCCGTCGTCTGCATCACCGAACCTTCCCTCGCGGCCCGCTAGGGGTGCGGTCGTCGCCCAGCCGGTGCGGGACCTGGGCGAGCAGCAGCCGGGCGTCCGCCCGGACGTTGCATTCGCTGATGGTGCGGGAGATCTGCCGGGTGGTGAGGCCGTCCCTGGACGCCAGCCGCATCGTCACGGTCACCTCCCCCAACCCCCGCCGCGGGCCGTCCTGTTCGGTGAGCTGCCGGTAGAGCGTGTTCGGCCAGCGCTCGGGGTCGTCGTCGTGCCACAGCCGTGGGCCGTCGGTGCTGAAACGGCAGTGCTGACCGCCGTGCGGCTCCTGGAGCAACGAGTGACTGACCGGCACGGTGCTGAACAAGGGCCCGAGTCTCGACGGCAGATCGTCGTCCTCGACCAGGCGGTGCTGCTGCCAGTGCCTGCCGCCGGGGGCCGTCATCCGCAACGTGGCCAGCACGTACGGGTGTCCGCCGGGCGCGGTGACGGGGTACGCGTCCTGCCACTGCGGCCAGGCGGGCGTACGGCCCGGGTGCTGCCCGGGCGTCGTCGGGTCGGCGGCGACCCTCCGCAAGGACGCTGCCTGATCGTTGTCCACGGCGGGGAGTATTTCAGGTCCGGCGTCCGTGCCGCAGCCGCAGCGTAGTTGTGGCCAAGGTCGTGATCAGGGCCAGGTCGGGGGCCGGGCCGGGCCGGGCTGGTCGCCGGAGCCGTATCGCGCACTTATGGCAGGGTCATGTCAGTCTGCTCACGGGTGTCGGCAGCGACCGGCTCCGTGTCGGCCCGGTCGCGTCGCGCCCGTGGAAACGGACGGTCATGAACGGATCCCTGCTCAAGGCCGTGTTCGCCGCCGCGCTGTCCGCACTGCTCGAAAGTACGGCGAGTACGGCGAGTTCGGCGAGTACGAGTCGGGCGGAGCCGGCGTCGGCCACGGCACCCGCCGCCGTACCGCCCGCCGTTTCCGACTGGACGCCCCCGCTGAGCACCCGCGGTCGCTATATCGTCGCCACCCACGGCGACCGCTTCACGCTCAAGTCGGGCAACTGGCGGGGGGCGAGAGGACTTGGACCGGTTGCGGCGACCCGGGACGACCCGGCGAACCGCCACGCGGGAAAGAAGGCCGACCGTATCCCGCTGGGCCTCGACCGCGCCCCCATGTCCGAGATCGTCGACGGCTTCCGCGAGCTCGGCCTCAACAGCGTCCGCCTCCGGCCGGTATCGCGTACACGGGCCGCGTCGGTTCGTCTCGCACGCCGCCCGGACTGCTGTGCCGGCCGCTCGGGTGAACAGGCCCGCGGCCAGTGCTGGGACTCGGCGGGCGGCCGCCGGACGAACCGGTGCGCCGGGAAGGTGAACGAACCGGAGGGTGAACGAACCGGAGGGTGAATAACCGGAAGGCGAACGAACCGGAAGGTGAGCGGAAAGAAGCGCGACTCGCAGTGAGTGCGCCGGGGCGGCGACTTGGCGATTATTGCGAGCCCCCTCCCGCCGAACCGGTCCTGTGCGGGAACGCATCGCAGCTCCGGATGCTTTTGCCGTCTCTGTTCCGTGTGCTTCTCTTCGGACGCGGCGTCATGTTTGAACGGTGATGGCTTTGCTGTTTCCCCGTTCTCTTTGATTAGTCATAAAATCTTGCTTCTTTGTATGGTCTTGCGCCTTCCCGGCCCCACGCAGTTAACGTCTGCCTATCGCTTCGCTCTCTGTTCCGGACTCCCGAAGAGCCTGGACACGGTGGCAGACGGGAGGCTTGCCGACCGCCTGCGCCACCAGGGGTGACGAAACGAAACCTGCATGAAGGAGACACCGTGAAGAAGGCATACGAGGCGCCGACCCTCGTCCGTCTGGGGTCGTTCCGCAAGAAGACCGGACTTCTCCAGCGGTCCGGAAACGACCGCCTCATCCTGAGCAAGAACTGACGGCCGACGGTCCGTTGAATCGAAGCCATGACTGAACTGCACGAGAGTGCGGGTCCGGGTCCCGGCGACGCGCATTTCGCGGTTTTGCCAGACTGCGCGGATGCCGCCGCCGTGGCCCGCTCCTTCGACCGCCCGGGGAGCCGGACCCTGACACACGCATCGGGCCGCCCCTGGCTGGTCGGGAACTGGCACGACTCCGAGGTCGTCTTCGCCCGAGCCGGCTCGGCAGCCATCGCCGTCGTCGGCTGCTGCCCCGTGGACGCCGCCGAACTGGAGCGCCGCGCCGGCCGCCTGCGTGACCTCGCGGAGCTCGACGCCCTGGCGCGCACGCTTCCCGGCAGTTTCCACCTCGTGGCAGCGCTCGACGGGCAGCTCAGGATCCAGGGCACCGCGTCGGGTCTCCGGCTGGTCTTCCACGCCACCGTGGGCGGCGTGCAAGTGGCGTCCACGAGTGCCGACACGCTCGCCGCGGCGGTCGGCGCCGAGCCCGACGAGGATCAGCTGGCCGTACGGCTGCTGTGGCCGGTGCCCCATCCGCTGGCGGAGACATCGATCTGGCGCGGCGTCACAGCCGTGCCCCCCGAGGACGCCCTGATCGTCGCCCCGGACGGCCGGGCCGTCCGCCGGTCACGCTGGTGGACACCGCCCGAGCCGGTCCAGGCACTGTCCGACGGCGCCTCCGTGGCCCGCAGCGCTCTCGCCGAAGCCGTCAGAGCCCGAACGGACCAGGGCGGCGTCGTCAGCTGCGACCTGTCCGGCGGACTCGACTCCACGTCCCTCCTCTTCCTGGCCGCGGGATCGAAGGCGAAGCTGGTGGCCAGCACCTGGCCGGGACGCGATCCGGCCGACACCGACCTCCACTGGGCGCGGAAGGCGGCCCGCCACCTGCCCGACGTCGAACACGTCGTGTGGGACGCCGACGCCTCACCACTGGTCTACGAGGGCCTCCTCGGCATCGACGACCTGCTGGACGAACCGACCATCGGCGTCATGGACCGCTCAAGAGTCCTGCACCATCTGCCCGGCCTGGCGGCGCGCGGCAGCAGACTGCACCTGACCGGCATCGGCGGCGACCACGTCGCCTGGTGTTCGGAGGCGTACTACCACCGCCTGGCACGCACCCGGCCGCTGTTCGCCATGCGGCAGCTCCGCGGCTTCCGGGCGCTGTGGCAGTGGCCGCTCGGCGGCGCCCTGCGCGCCCTCGCCGACTCCCGGCCGTACGGGACGTGGCTGGCGGAATCCGCGCACCGCCTGCGCGACCCCCTGCCTCCGTCCGTCAGCAGCGGCCTCGGCTGGGGAATGCCGCCGCGCCTGTTCGACTGGGTGACCCCGAAGGCCGAGCGGATGATCGAGCGGGCGCTCCGTGAGGCCGCCGCCACGGCGCTCCCGCTGCATCCGGACCGCGGCCTGCACGCCGATCTGGAACAGATCCGGTCCTGCACGCGCATCATCCGCCAGTGGGACCGCATGGCCGCCCGCGCCGGCGTGCCGATGGCCTCCCCGTTCCTCGACGACCGCGTGATCGAGGCGTGCCTGGCGGTCCGCCCCAGCGAGCGGGTGACGCCCTGGCAGTACAAGCCCCTCCTGACCGCCGCCATGCGGGGAGTGGTTCCGGAGGAGTGCCTCCGGCGCACCAACAAGGCCGCCGCTTCCATGGACGCATCGAACGGGCTGCGCGAACACCGCGGCGACCTGATGGCCCTCTGGGACGATTCACGGCTGGAGAGCCTCGGCCTGGTGGACGGCCAAGCGCTGCGCCGACTCGCGGGGCGGCCTTCGACCCCCGGGCTGCGCGACGCGATCCTCTATTCGACGATCGCCTGCGAGGTGTGGCTCCGCGGGCTGCCCCGACCCGTCACGACGCCCTCGCGGGCCGGCCCGTGAGCGGCCGGCGGGCCGGCCCGTCCGGCCTCTGCCGCGCGCCCTGTTTCGCGCCCCGTCTCTTGTCCGGTCCCTCGTCCGCTCAGGCTCAGGAAGGTACGCACCCATGGCACTGCGGTTCGGCGCCGACGTCTCCACCGCGGAGACCGACTACGGCACGGTACTTCTGGACGAACGCAGCGGCACCTACTGGGAGTTGAACCCCACCGGGACCGTGGTGATCAAGGCGCTCCTCGCGGGCGGCGACGAGGCGGCCGCCGTCGAGGCACTCCTCGGCGAGTTCGACATCGACAGGGCCCAGGCCGCGCAGGACGTCGACGCCCTCGTACGGGACCTGCGCACGACCGGGCTGGCCGCATGACGACACCGAGCGCTCTGGAGCAGCCGGCGGGGGTGCCCTTCGCGCGGCGGGCCGCCGCCAGAATCGTCCTCCTGCCCGCCCTCGCGCTGTCACTCCTTCCGCCACGCCGGGTTCGCGCCGTGCTCGGCGTCGTGTGCCGCGGAGCGGCCCCGGCCACCGAGGCACAGGCGAAGAACGCACGGGACGCGATGTGCGCGGTGAGCCTCCGCTGCGCGGGGCCGCGCGGCTGTCTGCCCCGCTCCCTGGGGGCCGCGCTGCTGTGCCGACTGGGCGGACACTGGCCGACGTGGTGCACCGGCGTGCGTGTCGTGCCCCCCTTCACGGCGCATGCCTGGATCGAGGCGGACGGCCGGCCCGTGGACGAGGGAGTGCCGGACGACTACTTCGCTCGGCTCATCACGGTCGCCCCGGCGAGGAGCCCGAACTCATGAAAGGCACCGTCACCGGCGCCGAACCGGACGCGAACGACGGCGCGCACGCCAAGAGTGCGCACGCGGGGAGCACGTCCGCCGACTCCAGTGCTGACGGGAGTCGCGACGCCGGGGCGGAGACGGGACGGGCCGCGAAGGGCTCGGCGTACGCGCCAGGGCGTAAGACCGGAGCGGCACGCAAGACCGGAGCGGTGCCCAGGACGGCCCGCCATGCGAGGAGATCGCCCGGGCAGGAGCGGTCCACCCGTGCCGCAGTCGCCACCATGTACCGGCTCACCGCCGCACACCGGGCATCGATCGCCGTGGCGACCGTCCTCACCCTGGGCGGTTCCGCTCTCGGGCTCGCCCAGCCGCTCGTCGCCAAGCAGATCGTGGACGCGAGCGCACACGGCCAGGCGTTCTGGCCCCTGTTGCTGCTGCTGGGCGGGCTGTTCGTCGCCGAGGCGGCCACCGGCGCATTCGGCCGGTTCGTCCTTGAACGCATGGGGGAGGGCGTGGTGCGCGGGCTCCGCCACAGCCTCGTGTCGAGGCTGCTCCGACTGGAGATGGGGGAGTACCAGCGGCACCGGAGCGGTGACCTCGTATCCCGGGTGACGGCCGACACCACCCTGCTGAGGGAAGTGGTGGCCCAGGCACTGGTCGACCTGGTGACCGGCGCACTCGTCGCCCTCGGGGCGATCGCCCTCATGCTGTGGATCGATCCGCTGCTGCTGCTTCTGGTCGCCCTGACCGTGGCGGCCGCGGCGGCAGTCGTCGCCTCGCTGCTCAAGGGCATCCGCGCCGCCTCGGAGCAGATGCAGAACTCCGTCGGCGCGATCGCAGCGGATCTGGAGCGAGCGATGGGCGCCCTGCCGATGGTTCGTGTGCATCGTGCCGAGCAACGGGAGGCGGCGCGCATCGGCGAACGTGTCGAAGCGGCGTACGGCGCCGGCGTACGGACCGCGAAGCTCGCCTCAGTGATGAGCCCCGCGGTCGAGCTCGCCGTACAGGGGTCCTTCCTGATCGTGCTCGTCATCGGCGGCCTGCGGGTGAACGGGAACGCCAACTCCCTCGGAGACCTCGTCGCCTTCCTGCTGTACGCCTCCTATCTGGTGCTGCCGCTGTCCTCGGTCTTCCGTGCCGTGGGCCTGATCCAGCGGGGCATGGGCGCCTACCAGCGGATCGAAGAAGTACTGGGTCTGCCCGCCGAGCCCGGTCCGTCGTCGGCGTCGGCGGCGGCCGGGGTGGCTTCCGGGGTGGCTTCCGGAGTGGCTTCCTGGTCTCGCGCACGGCATCCCGGGGCTGTGGCCGCCCCGGCTCCGGCCCTGGTCCTTCAAGACGTCCACTTCGCCTATGCGCCGGACCGGCCGGTGCTGCAGGGGGTCTCGTTCACCGTTCCGTACCGGAGGCAGGTCGCCCTGGTCGGTCGGTCGGGCGCGGGCAAGAGCACCGTGTTCTCCCTGGTGGCCAGGTTCTACGAGCCGGACTCCGGGCGCCTGCTGTTCGACGGGCATCCGGCGACGGAACTGAGCCGCACGGAGTGCCGCGCACGTATCGCGGTGGTCGACCAGAGCACCCATGTGGTGCAGGGCTCGCTGTGGGACAACATCACCTACGCGGTGCCCGAGGCCACCGGGGCGGAGGTCCGCAGGGTCGTCGAACTCGCCCAGTTGGAAACCCTGGTGAGGCGTCTGCCCGGCGGGCTCGACTGCCCGCTCGGCGAACGCGGCGGAACTCTGTCGGCCGGCGAGCGGCAGCGCGTGGCGCTGGCCCGCGCCCTGCTCGCCCGCCCGGCACTGCTCCTGCTCGACGAGCCCACCTCCCACCTGGACGCCGTCAACGAGAAGGCGCTCACCACGGTGATGCACGACGTCGCCCAGGAGTGCTCCGTGCTGGTGATCGCCCACCGGCTCTCCACGGTTCAGCATGCCGACCGGATCGTGGTGCTGGAGGACGGGCGGACGGTGGGCTGCGGACGGCACAAGGAGCTGCTGTCGACGAGCTCCGCCTACCGTGAACTGGCCTCAGGCCAGATGCTCCGCCCACCGGCACCGGCACCGGCACCGGCACCGGCACCGGCACCGGCACCGGCACCGGCACCGGCACCGGCACCGGCACCGGCTTCGGCACCGGCACGGGCCTCGGCACCGGAACCGGCCTCGGCACCGGACGAGTCAGACGTCTGAGCGCGCCACCGGCACGGACGGCCGTCCTCCGCGTCCCCATGGCAGCTTCAGGACACGCCACGCTTCATACGGGAGTTGCGGGGCAACGTTGTCATACCGGGCCGAAGGCATGGCGCGGACAACGTACGCCGGACGCAAGGACGGGAGACGCCAGTGATGCACGGCACGAGGAAGACCCTGCGGAGGCTTGCCGCTGCCGCGAGCGCGGTAGCGGCCGTGGCGGGGCTCGGCCTGGCCGCGGCCCCGCCGGCCGCCGCAGCCGACTACTACTACGAACTGCCGTACCCGGCCGGAGAGTCCTACCTGGTCACCCAGGGGCCCGAAGGCACCTACTCGCACACCGGGCCGTACAACGAGTACGCCTGGGACTTCGGGCTCCCCGCGAACTACGAGGTCTCCGCCGCCCAGGGCGGCACGGTCCTCGTCTCGGACTGGTCGCCGTACTGGCAGAACGGCATCGAAGTGATCATCCGCCACTCCAACGGCCGGTGCACCCACTACGCCCACCTCAACCGTGCCATCTACAACACCGGCGACTGGGTCCCGCAGGGCCGCGTCATCGGCTGGTCGGGCAGCACCGGGGCGTCCACCGGAGCCCATCTGCACTTCCAGGTCATCGACTGCAACACTCGCGTCGGCATCCCCGCCACCCTCCAGGGCTGGACACCGTGGACGGGCACCTGGCCGGTAAGCGTCAACTCGCGTGCCTGACAAGGCCGCGCCGCTTCCATGTGGGGGCGGCACGGCCGTTGACTTCTGACGTTGCGTCAGTCACCGTCCGCTGTCATGGCGAAGATGCGCGACGCACGTCTGCCCGGTCCGTTCGGACTGTCCGGTCTGCCGGCGCTGGCCTGCGCTCTGGCCCTTGCCGGCGCCTCGCTCACCGCCACGGGCACCCCGTCGCCCGCCGGAGCGACCGCTGTCGCCGAGGCGGGCGCCGGGGGTGCGCTGCCCGGCTCCCTGTGGTTCGACGAACAGGCCGCCGTCGACTTCACCGTCAAGGACGGCCGTTTCACCGACGGACTCGGCCGCGAAGTCGTGCTGCGCGGCTACAACGTCTCCGGCGAGACGAAACTCGCCGAGAACGACGGCCTGCCCTTCGCCTCCGTCACCGACGCCGAGAAGTCCGCCTCCGCGATGCGCGCGCTCGGCGGCGCCAACACCGCCCGGTTCCTGCTCTCGTGGGCGTACGCGGAACCGGTCCGCGGCCAGGTCGACGAGCAGTACCTCGCCGCCGTCACCGGCCAGCTGCGGGCGTTCCTGCGGGCGGGCATCCGCGTCTACCCGGACTTCCACCAGGACCTGTACTCCCGCCACCTCTTCCACGAAGGCAGTTGGTACACGGGCGACGGCGCGCCCCGGTGGGCCGTGGAGGCCGGGGGATACCCGCGTGAATCCTGCGGCATCTGCCTCTTCTGGGGCCAGAACATCACCCAGAACAAGGCCGTGACACAGGCGGCGCACGACTTCTGGCACAACGCGGGCGGCGTCCAGGACGCGTTCCTCGCCACCGCACGGACCACGATGGCGTACCTCGCCGAGCACCTCACGCCCGAGGAGTTCGACGGCGTCATCGGTTTCGACCCGTACAACGAGCCGCACGCGGGGACATACGACTCCGGGCAGAACAGCCGCACCTGGGAACGGGACCTGCTCTGGCCCTTCTACGAGAAGTTCCGCGCCCGCATGGACGCCGCCGGCTGGCGCGACAAGCCCGCGTTCGTCGAGCCCAACCTCTTCTGGAACGCCAACCTCGACTTCCAGCGGCAGGAGGGCGGCCTCCTCGACGCCGGCTCCGGCCTCGGCCCGCGCTACGTCTTCAACACCCACTTCTACGACCAGAAGGCCATCTCCGGCGTCTTCATGTGGGGCAGGGCGAAGGACGGCCAGTACGCGGGCGACTTCTCCGCCGTCCGCGACCGCGCGGCGGGCGCTGGCACGGCGGGCATCGTCAGCGAGTTCGGCCATCCGCTGGCCGGTGCGGTCGCCGACAAGGCGCCGACGGTCATGAAGGCCATGTACCAGGCACTCGACTCCCGTCTGCCGGGAACCACTTGGTGGTCGCGCCCGCAGGACTCCGGACCCGTCCTCTCCGGCACCCAATGGCAGTGGGACATCTACAACGGCCGCCACCACGAGCTGATGAACGGCAACCCCGGCAAGGTCCTCACGGAAGGCGACGCCTGGAACGACGAGGACCTGTCGGCCGTCCGCCTCGATGCCGCGGGCGCTCCCGCACTGCGCCAGGACGCCCGTCTCCTCGACCGCCTCTACCCGAGCGCCACCGCCGGCCGGCTGCTCGCCTTCACCTACGAGGACCGCTCCCGCGACGGCTCCACCACCCTCACCTGGAACCCGGTCCCGCCGTCCATGCCACGCCTGTCGGAGCTGGTGGGCGCCGGCCGCTACGGAGTCCTGCTGTGGCACTCGAACGGCTCCCCGGCCCCGACGGAGCTCCACCTCCCGGCATCGTTCGACCCGGCGACCACGACCGTCGTCTCCGACCTGGCCACCGTCCACGGCCCGCCGGCGTACGAGAAGGGCCTACCGGTCGCGGCGTCGGCAGAACCCGGCGGCACGGACAGCCGCCGCCTCCTCCTCACGGCGCCCGCCGGGGCGCACTTCGCACTGGTCACGGACGGTGCGACGGCCCCTTCGGAAGCCCTGCTGCGGGCGGCCCGGGCGGAGTTGGCGACGTGGGCGTCGAAGGCCGAACGGATCGCGGAGACCGCCGCGGTGCGGTGACTCGCTGTCCGAACTCGGGGGGCCGCCGAACCCGGGCGAGTCCGGGCCACCCGTACGGTCGGCCCGCATCGTGGCTCCGGTGCCCGCGCACACGCGCAGGCCCCTCATACCGGGTAGCCCATCTCCTTCGCCTCCTTCGCGACGTCCGTCAAGGATGCCGCCGGATTCAGCCGGGCCACCACGTCCTGCGTCAGCGGTCGCCAGTCGTATATGTGGCGCACAGCCTCCAGGTCGACGGGCTTCTCGTAGTAGTCCTCGGCGAACGACTGGAAGGCATCCGGCGTCGGATCGAGGAGAAGGTCGAGCATCCACCCGGAACCGTCCGGGTCGTCTCTGTCGTCAGGAAATTCGATCCGGCCGGCGTGCCAGTGACCGTCGTCCGTGCGGCGCCACAGACAGAAGGTCACCGCCGGCATGTCGCCGTCCATGAAGGCGGGCTCCTCGACGCAGCCCCTGAACACGTCGGGGACGGCGTCCAGCACGCCCGGCCAGACCGTGCCGTCGGCGTACGGACTCATCAGGGACTCGTGGTCGAAGCCGCGTATGTACACACCGGCGGGCGAGAACACGATGTCGGACTCGTCGCCGCTGCCGTTCCGCATGGTGAAGACCTCCTCCGTCTCCGACCAGGCGGCACTGAAGGAGTAGTACCTGTAGTCGCTCTGCCACGGCTCCGCAGCCTGCGGGACCGCGCGGTCCCGGTCCGGCGCGATGGCCGAGGTCGCGCGGTGCTGCGGCCGCCGCACGCGAGGAAGCCACACAGCAGCTGCTGTATGCGGGACTCGCGCCCACCCCTACCCGAAGCAACTGGCCCCGCCGCAGCGGCAACCTTTGCCTGCCCGGTGGCGACTGGGGGAGAAGCAATGCCCCGAACATCGCTTCCTCACCCCCCAGGAGTGCACGTGCGAACAGGACAAGGCGGGCGTCGCAGGCGCCCGAGCCGTATGCCGAGACTTGTAGGGGTCGCCGCGTCCGTGGCGGTCGGTTGTCTGACGGTCGGCAGCCTCGCGGTGGCCGCGTCGAACGGGACCAGTGAGAGCGCGAAGCCGGCCGCGCCCCGCCCGGCCGCCGCGCTCGGCGCCGCCGCGGGCGTCACCGTGCAGGCGGAGAAGAACCTGAACCGCGGGCTGGTCAGCGTCCACGACGGCGACGACAACCTCGTCAGCTGGCGGCTGCTGGCCACCGACCCGGCCGACGTCGCGTTCAACGTCTATCGCGGCGGTACCAAGGTCAACTCCGCGCCGATCACGGGCTCGACGAACTTCCGGCACCACAACGCACCCGCCCACGCCGACTACCAGGTGAAGGCCGTCGTCAACGGGCAGGAACAGGGATTCTCCGAGCATGCCGTCCAGCTCCGCGGCGGCTACCTGGACGTGCCCATCTCGCGACCGCCGGGCGGCTCCGGCTTCAGCTACGCCGCCAACGACGCCTCCGTCGGCGACCTCGACGGCGACGGCGACCTGGACATCGTCCTCAAGTGGGACCCCTCCAACGCCAAGGACAACTCGCAGTCGGGCGTCACCGGGCACACCATCGTCGACGGCTACACGCTCCAGGGCGACCGTCTGTGGCGCATCGACCTCGGCCGCAACATCCGCTCCGGCGCGCACTACACGCAGTTCCAGGTCTTCGACTACGACGGCGACGGCAGGGCCGAGGTGGCGATGAAGACCGCCGACGGCACCCGCGACGGCCGAGGCACGGTCATCGGCAACTCCGGGGCCGACCACCGCAACAGCGAGGGCAGGGTCCTGAGCGGCCCCGAGTACCTCACGATGTTCAGCGGCTCCACCGGCGCCGCGCTGTCCACGGTCGACTACGTGCCGGCGCGCGGCGACGTGTGCAGTTGGGGCGACTGCTACGGCAACCGGGTCGACCGATTCCTGGCCGGCACCGCCTACCTGAACGGCAGCACCCCGTCCCTCGTCATGGCCCGCGGCTACTACACCCGCACCGTCATCGCCGCATGGGACTTCAGGAACGGGCAGCTCACCCGCCGCTGGACCTTCGACACCAACAGCTCGACCAACGTCGGCAAGGGGTACGACGGCCAGGGCAGCCACAGCCTGTCCATCGGAGATGTGGACGGCGACGGCAGGGACGAGATCGTCTACGGCGCGATGGCCGTCGACGACAACGGCCACGGACTGTGGACCACCCGCACCGGCCACGGCGACGCACAGCACCTGGCCGACCTCGACCCCCGCGACCCGGGCCTGGAGTACTTCAAGGTGTCCGAGTCGCGCAGTCAGCCCTCCTCGCTCTACATCGACCCGGCCAACGGCAGCATCTTCTGGAGGACCGGTTCCGGCACCGACAACGGCCGCGGCGTCGCCGGTGACATCTGGGCCGGCAACGCCGGTGCGGAGATGTGGTCGGCCGCCGACTCCTCGATCCGCGACACGAGCGGTGCCACCCGGGGCCGCAAGCCGTCGTCCGCCAACTTCCTCGTCTGGTGGGACGGGGACACGACCCGCGAACTGCTGGACGGCACACGCATCGACAAGTACGGCACCGGAGGCGACACCCGGCTGTTGACCGGCTCGAACGTACACTCCAACAACGGCACCAAGTCCACCCCGTCGCTGTCGGGCGACATCCTCGGCGACTGGCGCGAGGAGGTCATCTGGCCGAGGAGCGACGACAACGCGCTGCGGATCTACTCCACGCCCATCGAGACGGACCGGCGGTTCGTGACGCTGCTCCAGGACCGGATGTACCGCACCGGCCTGGCGTGGCAGAACACCGCGTACAACCAGCCGCCGCACCCGAGCTTCTTCCTCGGCGGCGGTGCCGGCTGACCTGAGGCGAGGCTTGGGTTCTGAGACCTGAGACCTGAGACCTGAGACCTGAGACCTGAGCACAGGCTGCCGCCCACGGCTCGACGGGGCGGGTGTGGGCGGCAGCGGTCGGTTCCGGTCAGGGGGAAGAGGGCCCTCAGGTCCGCGTCGGCGCCCTCGTAACCGGCGGGAGCCGCGCGTCGCCTCGCTCCGCCGGCCAGTCACCGTCAGCTCGTCAGGCCGCCCGCCGCCAGACGGTCGCGTACATCGTCGATCAGCCTCATGCCCAAACCTTGCGACCGCGTCAGCAGTTCCTGGAGCGAGCTCAGGCGGCGGAAGGTTTCCGCATAGACGGTCTGCTCCTCCAGCGGCAGTTGGAGCACCTGGAGCCGCCGGACGTCCACACGGGACGAACTGGACGCGTGTGTGCCGGCCTGGCGGCCGTTGGACGGGGCGCGCAGACACCCGGCGAGGAAGTGGGCGTCCAGCTTCTCCGGGTCCATCCGCAGCACGTAGAGCTGGGGACCCAGAGCCAGGGGAGGCCCCTGATGCACCCACGCCCGGAACGCGCGGACCACCCCGGCCACCACGACGTCGCCCTCCTCGACCACGGTGTGATCGGTGTCGGCTGCCGCCGTTCCGCTGGGCGCGCTGCCCATGAGCAGGTCGGCAACGGTCAGCAGGGGAACGTCCTTGCCCGGTACCGAACCGGCCGGTTCCGCCGGCTGCTGTCCGGCCCGCAGTGTCAGGGCGCCGGCCTTGACCAGGTCGCCGACGGTGGTGGCCGTGCGGGTCTCGCCCTCCTCGAAGTCCAGCTTCGACAGGTGCTGCGTCAGCCCGGTGAGTTCACCCAGCGCTCCCGCCAACTCGGCCCAGGCTTCCGCGAGTTCGACGCCACTGGTCTCGGCGCCGGACGCGGTGTAGCGGCCAGGGGTGACGTCGACTTCGTCGTCCAGCAGATCGAGCAGGGAGACGCGTACGGCGCTTTCCGGCAATTTCGCCGCGGGCCTGTCGAGTTCGGCGACGGCCCGCAGTACGAAGGACGACAACGCCTCCCAGTCGGGACCGGTTTCGCGCGCCCCCGGGCGGCCGAACCGGGTCGCGTCGACGAGAAGCGCGTCCTGGCCGACCGGACCCGCGGAGCCGCCTTCCCCCGCCGCGCGCAGCACCCACAACTGCAGCGAGACGCTGTGCGGTTGCGCGCACCCGTGCGGCAGGGCGACCACCGCCCGGAGCAGACCGGTACGCAGCAGGGACCCCCTGATGCGGCGGCCCGCCTTGCGGGAGGCGACGGCGGGCGGGAGGACGACCACGGCTGACCCGCCCGGCCGGAGATGGGCCAGGAGGTGCTGCACCCAAGCCAGTTCGGGCTCGGTGCGCGGCGGCAGCCCGTGCGTCCAGCGCTGGTCCGTGGCCAGTTGCTCGTAGCCCCAGTCCCGCTCGTTGAACGGCGGATTGCACAGGGCGATGTCGGCCCGAAGCCCCGCGAACGGATCGTCCCGCAAGGCGTCCGCCGTGGCGACCTCCGCCCGTACGTCGCGTCCATCGACGGCGAAGCCGAGCCGGGCGGAGGCGAGGGCGGCGAGAGCCGTGTCCTTCTCGCAGCCCAGCAGTGCCAGGTCCGCGCCGCCGTACTCCTCGGCGGCGGCTGCCATCAGGTGCCCCGTGCCGCATGCCGGGTCGAAGACGGTGAGCCCGTCCGTGTCGCTCCCGTCGACGCGGGTTCGGAGCGCGAGCCGGGTCATCAGTGACGCGAGCTGCGGCGGGGTGGTGCTCAGCTGGCGGACGTGGGTGTCCAGCCAGCGCTGCAGCAGGAACTCGAACGTCTCCCGTTGCCCTTCCGACCGCCCCAGCCGGGCCGCCTCGCCGACCAGATCGACAGCCGGGGCGGTGAGCCCGGTGCCCGTCGTACGCGAGCGGGGGCTGCGCATACGACGGGCCGCCTCGGCGATGGCGAGCCCCGACTCGTCGCGACTGCCCAGCGCCTCGAAGCGCGGCCAGAGCAGTTCACGTCCGCCGACGCCGTCGAGCTTCCCGTGATCACGCAGCCACTGCTCCACTTGGGAGAGGGAGAACTGCGGGCTGACGTCGGTACCCCCGATGCGGGACGGGAAGGAGGCGTGGCGGCGGCGCCAGTTGCTCACTGCCGCGCGTCCCACCCCCGCGATCCGGGCGATTTCGGCCAGGCTGACGGGTACGGCGTTGGGTGTGCTCATCTGGGGAGGCTCCGGGTTCATCGGGCCACCGGACTGGTCGATGTCCCGGTGGCCGTAGTCATAGTCAGGCTACTACGATGATTGACTTTGTTCACAGTGTCGATGTGTGGGGCGGTTGTGTGAGAAGTGTGGAGGGTGGGGGGTTTGTGGCCCTTCATGTCAGGGATAGTGCTGTGTGACCGATACGGGTACCGTCCGTGAATCCCCGGCCGATGCCGACCCTTCTCTGGTCGGGGCGGAAACGGCATCGGCGACATCCTGTACGCGTCGCCGTGGCTGCTCGCGGTTCCGGTCGACGCCCAGGGCCAGCCGGACTGTCTCGCCCACGCCCCGGACCGGGCGCACCGACCCCCGTAGGCGCCCAGTGCGCCGAAACCCCATCGAGACCCGCCTGCCGCCCGCCTACCCTTGCCGCATGTCCTACGCGAAGACCTCGTACGTCTGCCTGCCCTGCCGGGCCTCGTACAAGCAGCCCTACGACCGGGACAGACCGCAGCGGATCTGCCCACGGTGTGCGGAGCCGCTGATCCACGTGGGCTCCGCGTTCGCGGCGCCCCGTCGCCGGGACACCGCCGCCTGGCGGACGCTGTCCGTCCTGCTGCGCGCGGGCGTCCGCTTCCACAAGGGCTGCTGCTGCGGGCCCGGTTACCGTCCGCGCACCTTGCACGAAGTGCGCGAGCGGATGACGTACGCCGAGCGCACGGGTGAGCCGATCGCCACCGCACTCGTACGTCCCGACGTGCCGTGACGTGGGGAGCCGGGTCGTCGGCGTCGCCCTCGACCGGATCGCTGTCGACGGCTCCGTCGTCAAATGCTCTGCCTGGACGACCCACCGCTGGGTCCGACGCCCGAACCACCGCTCATGAGTGCCAGTATATAAGCCTTGGCTTAAATAAGTGGGTAGTGGCATAGTGGGGCACATGAACGCGTTCGATGTCCTGGGGGATCCGGTCAGGCGCCGGATATTGGAGCTGCTGGCATCGGGCGAGCGGGCGTCGGGCGAGGTCAGCGCCGTGATCCGGGAAGAGTTCGGGATCTCTCAGCCGGCCGTGTCGCAGCATCTGCGGGTGCTGCGCGAGAGCGGGTTCGCGTCCGTACGGGCGGAGGGCACCCGGCGGCTGTACGCCGTCGAGCCCGCGCCGCTGCGCGAGGTGGACGCATGGCTCGACCGGTTCCGGGGCTTTTGGGAGCAGCGGCTGGACGCGCTGGGGACGGAGCTGGCGCGGGGTCGGCGCGAGCGCAGGCGGAGAGAGGATCAGTGAGTGGGATGAGCGAGATCGTCGAGGAGATCGACCGGGTGCACCGGGAGGTCGGTGCGCGGCAGGTCGAGGCCGGCGGGGCCAGTACGGTGCTGCTGCGGCGTACCTACGCCGCGGAGATCGCCGACGTGTGGGACGCGGTGACCTCTCCCGAGCGGATCGGGAGATGGTTCCTGCCGGTGAGCGGGGAGTTCAAGGTCGGCGGGCGCTACCAGTTGGAGGAGAACGCCGGGGGCGAGATCCTGGAGTGTGTCCCGCCGGAACGACTGCGGGTGAGCTGGCTGTTCGGGCCGGATCCCGGGTTCAGCGAGGTCGAGCTGCGCCTGACGCCGGAGGGTGCGGGGCGGACCGTGTTCGAGCTGGAGCACGTGGCCGTGGTGCCGGAGCAGTTCCGGGGGCAGTTCGGGCCGGGGGCGGTCGGGATCGGCTGGGACCTGATGCTCCTGGGGCTCGGCAAGCACCTCGCGGGCCGCGGGATCAGCGGGGTGGATGCCGCCGACTGGCAGACCTCGCCCGAGGCGAAGGACTTCATGACACGGTCGGGCGAGGCATGGGGCGCCGCGTACGCCGCCTCGGGGGCGGGTGCGGAGATCGTGGCGGCCACGACGGCGGCGACGATCGCCTTCTATACGGAAGGGTGAACGACAGGCCTTGCCGAGCCCAGTAGGCAGACTTCGCAGGACCGTAGGGGCACGGCCGCACAGGAGCGTAGCCACGGGCGAGGCGGGGCGCAGGACCACCGGCCTTCACCGCTGCCGCGCCTGGCTGCGCCCCTTCCAAGCCGCCCCGGTGCCGGGTAGGGTTGGGATCTTCGGGCGGCGTAGGTCACGGCGGCCACCCGGCGTCCGAGGCCGGGCCGGCCGGCTGGAGCACCATCGGCCGTGCGATGTGGACTCCGAAGGGCAGGCTGCCCAGCGCCCCGCTGGAAGGGTGCACCGCCGCGACCGAGGGCGACCAGGTGTGGCTGGTCTGGTACGCGGGCGACGGGTCCGGCACCTTCTTGACCCGCATCATCCGTACCACGGGCGAAGTGACCACTACCCGAGCCCCGTCGACTCCCCGGACGGGTTCGCGGTCCGCGGCAACCGTGCGGTGCTGAGCCGCCGCGACCACAACCAGCGGACCGTCGAACTCGTATGCGCCGAACTCGGCGGTACGGACTGGGTCGTGACCGGCCGTCACGGCATCGAGGGTCCCCGGACGCGTCGTCCTGCGGTGCGGCCAGGGCCGCGACGGCGTCCTGCGGCTCCGCACCGGCGACACCTGGCTGCGCATGGAGGCGTGACGAGTCGGCGTCTTGAAACCCATCCACCCCGGACGGCGCCTGCCCCGACCCGGTCGGAGCGTGGTGTCACCTCGGTGGCTTGCGACTGCCGCGGGCGCTCAGTGCGCGGATCGGGCCGATCAGCGCCCGGTAGACCGGCCGCACCACGCGGCCGGGGAGGTAGCGGTGACGCTCCTCCTTCCAGACCCTCGCCCTGTCATGCCCCGCCAGGGGAGACCACCGGTCGGTCACCGGGGGTTCGGACGCGTGGAACTCGATGCGGCAGAGGTGCTTGATGTTGACGTAGCCGTACTGCCCGGGGCTGACCAGCCGCACCGGAGCGCCGTGGTCGCCGTCGAGCGGCCGCCCGTCGAGACGGTCGGCGATGAGCACGTCGTCGGCCAGGGCGTCCTCGAGCAACACGACCGACCGGTAGCCGTCGAGACCCTCGAAGCTGACGTGGCTGACCGGCGCGTCCGCCCCGAGTAGCGGCTCCACCCGGGCGCGGTAGAGGGTCTGGAACGCGACTCCTTCCCACAGCAGGTCGGTGGCCGACCATCCGGCGACACAGTGGAAGTCGGCTCGGACCTCCCGCCGCGACAGCTTCGCGATGTCGGTCACGGACAGGGTGACGCTCTCGGTGAACGCCCCGCAGAGCTCGATCACCGGGTCGGCGGGCACAGGCGGAGGCGGGCGGTGGAGGTGCGTGCCGAAACGAGGGAACCCGTCCACGGCGCGTTGGCCGGGGGGAAGTGTCATGTCGCTGCTCCGTTGCGTGTGAAGCGAACCGGGTAGGCCGTGCGTCGATGACCTGGTGGCAGCCGTCGGAGAACTCCTCTTGGTGCACGGGAGCCGGCGGTGGAGAGCGGTACGACTGCTCCTTCGCGTCGCCCCCTGACGCGTTGTACGGTGGCGTACATATCGAGAGTAATTGGTTATACGGACCCGCACAACGCGGCGGGGGAGTGAGATGAGGCACAGGATGGGTGCGTTGCGCACACCGCGTGAGCGGTGGGTCGAAGAGGGGCTGCGGGCGCTGGCCGCGGGCGGGGTGGACGCCGTGCGCGTCGAGGCGCTGGCCAAGGCGCTCGGCGTGACCAAGGGCGGGTTCTACGGCTACTTCGCCGACCGCGGCGCGCTGCTGACCGAGATGCTGGACGCCTGGGAGCGGGAGTGCGTCGACGACGTCTTCGACCGGATCGAGAAGGAGGGGGGCGACGTGCTGGACAAGGTCCGGCTGGCCGGGCAGCTCACCTTCTCCGGCGACCGCCTGCTCCCCATCGACCTGGCCGTCCGCGACTGGGCCCGCCGCGACCCGGCGGTCGCCGACCGCCTGCGCCGGGTGGACAACCGGCGCATGCAACTGCTGCGCGACGCGATCAGCACCTTCTGCTCCGACCCGGACGAGGTCGAGGCCCGCAGCCTGCTCGCCTTCTGCATGGCCATCGGCAACCACTTCCTCGCCGCCGACCATCCCGGCCGCACCCGCGACCAGGTCAAGGCCCGCGCCGGCGACCTCCTCCTCAACCGTTCGCCCGGCAGCCCCGCTCGCGACGTGGTCCGCGATTGAGGTTCGGGCGCTGGTCTGGCGGGTCGGCTGACGGCTGATCAGCAGGCCTCCTGCCGGGCCGGCATGAGGCTCGGTGCTCGGTGCTCGGTGCTTGGTTTGCGGCGGTGGTCGGCGAGCCGAACGGTCCGAAACCCATGAAGCGATCGCCCGGTGGATTGCGGCGTCGTCCTCGCGTGGGCCGGTGTCGCGCTGGCCGGCGCCGGCGCCTGGCCGACATGGCCGGCGGGAACGACATCTCCGCCACCACGGTGCGCCGCTGCCGGGACGGACTGATCGGCTTGCTGGCCGCGAAGGCCCCACGCCTGGACCGCGCCCTGAAGAAGATCGCCCGGCGGGGCGGTGAGGTCGTCCTGATCGACGGCGCCCTCATCCCCACCCAGCGCCGCACCGGGAAGGCGAACCGGCCGACCTGGGCTTCCTCGGCCTGGACGACGATCCGGACAACCCCGTAGTCGTCACCGGATTCAAGGCCACCCGCGCCCGCAAGCCGACCCCCGGCCAGAAGGACGCCAACCGGGCACTTGCCGCCGGACGCGTCCCCGTCGAACGCGGCTTTGCCCGTCTAAACGAACTGGCGGATCCTCACCAAGCTCCGTGATGACCCCGCCCGCGCCACCCACCTGTTTCGCGCGCTGCTCGTCCTGACGAACATCGAGGCCACTTCCGACCATTGATCTCTACCGCACGTAGCCCACGATCAGCACATGCCACCGGAACCGCGTCACCGGGCCGGGATCGGCTGAGTGAGGTTCACCGGGTTGCCGTCGGGGTCCTTGATGTGGGCGACGCGCTGTCCCCACGGCATGTCCTTGGGACCTCCGCTGACCGAGCCGCCGAGCGCCTCCACCAGGGCGAGCGTCTCGTCGACGTCGTCGACACCGATGCTGAGCAGGATCCGCGGCGCCGCCCCGGTGCCCGGGTTCGCCTTGGCCACCAGCCCGAGGTCGGTGTCGCCGATGCGCAGGCCGAGGTAGAAGGCGGCGCCTTCCTCCGGTATCCGGAAGATCTCCTCAGCGCCGAACAATTTCGTATAGAAGCCGAGCAGAACGTCCTGGTCGGCAGTCAGGATCACGGGCTGGATGGTGGACATGGCACTCCTGTCGAGAACGGTCGTGTGGCTGGGTAGACCGTTCGAGGACGGTGAACTCATCGGCAAAACCACCCCGCCGGACGATCTACAACACAGACTGCCGCCCACGACCAGCACGAGCACCCCAAAACGAGCACACGCCACCGCCCTGACCAGCCACTTCAAGATGGCGCGGCTTCAGGGACTCAGTAGTCCACCCACCCACCAGTCGTGCGGCTGGCCATCGTTGGCAATGCCGCGATTGCGCAGCGTCCCTTCGACGGTGAAGCCGAGTTTCTCGGCGACGGCACGCGAGCCGGTGTTCCCGGCCATGGCCCACCACTCGATGCGGTGCACGTCGAGAGTGGCCCAGCCCCAGTCGCACAGGGCCCGAGCGGCCTCCACGGAGTACCCGCGTCCGCGCTCCCCCTTGACTGCCCAGTAACCAAGCTCCCAGACGCCGGAGCTGATCAGGGTCAGGCAGTACGAGCCGACCAGGGCGCCGGTGTCCTTGCGGAACGCGCCGAGGGTGTAGTCCCTGTCCTCGGCCCACTGAGCGGGCAGCTTCTCGCCGACGAGCTTCTCCGCGTCCGCACGCCGGTACGGCACCGGCACGGGGGTGTAGAACTGGATGTCCTCGTCCTGGCAGGCTTCGTACACCGCATCCACGTCGGCAGGTGTGAAGGCCCGCAGCACCAGACGGTCGGTCTCGAGAGTCACTGGATCCATCGCGGCAGTATGACCACCATCAACAAGCGGCGACCAGCGAATATCCCGACCGGGCACCGCCCATCACAACACCCGGGCTGGTCAACGGCCGCCGCAACACTCCGGACCAGCCGCCCCAGAGACGGGGCGACTTCGATGTAGCCGGTGGTCTCCGTGCCGAACATGGAGGCGGCGTTGTGCAACCACTGAAGGTGTGCGTCGGCCATGCCCAACGAGCGACGACGGCAGGCGCGCCCTTGCGGCCCGGACACGGAAACCGTGTCCGGGCCGCAAGGGCGAGCGCCGATCGCAAACCGCTGGGTCAGTTGTCCAGACGGACCGGCATCAGGAGCGAGTACGTGTCCTCGTCGTCGGGCCGGCGGATCACGACCGGTGCCGTCGGGGCGCCGAGCTCGAGGGTGAGCCGTTCGCGGGCTCCTGCGGCGAGCGCGTGGAGCAGGAACTCGCGGTTGACCGCGACCTGGCTCTCGTCGTCGTCCCCGTCCTCGCAGACGGCCACCGCGCCGTCGGCCGTCACCTTGAGCACGCTGAGGTCGCAGGCCACGCCGTCCTGCTCGCGTACCTCGCCCGCACGGACCGGACCGGTCTCCAGAGCCTTCCGGAACGCCGCCACGTCGACGAGGGCGCGACGCCCGGTCGGCAGGCGGACGAGGCGGCGGTAGTCGGGGAAGTCGTGGCCGAGACACCGACCGGCCACCTGACGGTCCCCGGCCTCCAGCGTCACGCGGTCACCCTCCAGGGTCAGCTGGACGGGCGTCTCGCCGTTCAGCAGGGACCGCATCGCGTCCACCAGCGGGACCGGGACGAGGGCCTGGACGCGAGACCCGCCGTGTCCGGTGGTACCGGTCTGCGCGATGGCCATCCGGTACCGGTCGGTGGCCACGAAGCCGAGGGCGTCTCCCTCGACGTCGAACAGGACGCCGCCGAGCATCGGCAGCTCCGGGTCGCTGCCGGTGGCGAACCGGACCGCGTCCAGCGCGGCGGCCGCCTCGGGTGCGGAGACGGACAGCCGGACGGCGGCGGTGCGGAGCGTTGTCATGGGGATCTCCCTGCGTTCGATGAGAGTTCGGAGCGTGGAGAACTCACTGCGGGCATCGGCCAACCCCGCTTCCAGACGGTGCAGATGGTCCTGGAGCAGCTTTCGCACCAGGTCCATGTCCGCGCCGGACCACCCGGCCAGCACCAGCCGGATGTCCGGCAGCGGCATGGCGGCTCGGCGCAACCGGGCCAGCAGCCGGGCCTCTTCGAGCTGGTCGGAGGCGTACCAGCGGTAGCCGGTCGCGGGATCCACCCAGGCCGGGACCAGCACACCGGCGCGGTCGTAGAACCGCAGGGTGCTGATGCTCAGGCCGCTGTCCCGGGCGGTCTCTCCAATGCTGTGCATGTCGTTCTCCACGCCCAGGACTCTGCGCCCTTGACCATGTCGAGGGTCAAACATCGGTCCCAGTCCGCCGATACGTTCCGGGGTGATGACGCCCCGGCCCGCCCCGGTCCGCCCCGGTGTGTTGGCCGTATGGGGGCGCCGGTGAACTGTCAGCGGCTGGCGAGGTGCCTCGCCGGCCGCTTGATCTCCTCGATCCACAGCTCCGTGTCGTCACCCGGGCGCTTGTAGGGGCTACGGCGGGCCAGCTTGAAGAAGCCGCCGGACGGATGGCCGCTGTCCTTCAGCAGTACGAGGGCGGAGAGCAGCGGCGGCGATCCGTCGGGGCTCTCCCGGACAGAGGCGTCCTCCAGGAGGCAGGACATGGGTCCTTCGTGGGCGGGGACGTGATGACCGCGCCGGGCCAACTCGCGGCTGAGATCGCCGTACGGCAACGGTGCCCCACCGGCACCTGCGCGTTCCCGCAGGATGTCGACCACAGCGTCCAGCGCCTGCTCGTACTCCGGCGTGTCCTTCTGCATCGTTCTCTCCCCGCCTCGGCGCCCGGTGTTGAGCCGGCTCAGAGCCTATGGGGCCCGGCGTGGCCGCGCGTGACGGGAGAAGACGAGAGGATCCGTCGAGCCCGAGGTCGGGCCGTGTCCGGTTACCGGCCGCGCCATACGTTCTGCCCGGTCGTCACCACCGCCGGTGCACGGTCGCTTTGGTGCCGGTCACCAGACTGGCCGGTGGAACGTCATCGGCCACGACCGCACCGGCGGCGATCACGGCATCACGGCCGATGCTGACGCCGGGCAGGATGGTGGCGCCGGCACCGATCCACACGTTCTCCGCCACGTCGATGGGCGCGCCCGTGAGGTACAGCCGCCGCTCCGCAGGATCGACCGGGTGGCCGCTGGTGATGAACGTGACCTTCGGGCCGACCATCACGCGCTCGCCGAGCCGGATACCGGCGTAGTCCAGGAACGTGCAGTTCTGGTTGATGAACACGCGTTCGGCGAGGTCGAGGTTGAGACCGTGGTCCGTGTAGAAGGGCGGATAGACCGTGACTCCCGGCGGCAGCGGCCTGCCCAGGATCTGCTCCCACAGTTCGGCCTTGCCGGCTTCGTCTTCGAAGGGCAGGACGTTCAGTCGGGAGGTGAGTTCGGTGACCCGCAGGACCCTCTCTGCCATGGCCTGGAACTCGGCGCTGTGGATACGCATGAGACGGTCGCTGGACATGCCACGATCCTTTCTCTCAACGGCTGCCTGGGCAAGATCCAGCACCGGCCTCCGAACCGGCGGATGGAGACCCGGGGGAGGTGGCGGCTGCCGGGACAGCAGGAATGGGGTGGCTGCTCCTCCAGCCGCCGGATCCAAGGAGACCGCGCGGGTGCACACCGGGCCGGCGCAGGACGCCGGGGTGCTGAACCCGCGACAGCGATGTGTCTCGCGACACCGCTGATCCTGGCGCGGAACAATGAGGGCGGTGAGGCAAGCCCTGGTCTCCCGATTTCACGTCCTGTCCGCCGATCGAGGGCCGCGCCTGTGCGGGACTACGCGGCCGTGGTCCGCCACCACCGGCGGCGCCGCAGACGCTGCGGGAGTGGCCCACTGCCGAGCGCCGCGCCCCGTCAGACCGACGTGCCGACCGTGTCCACCAGTTCGGCCAGCGCCTGCGCCAGCGCCCTCAGGCCGGGGCCCGCGGGACCGCCCGGCTCGGTCATGTAGACGTCGCGGCGTATCTCGATCATCAGCGCGCCGACGCGACGGTCCTTCCCGTAGTGCCGCAACGGCACGTACGTGCCGGCGAACGGGCTGTCCAGGCCCGTCCCGCCGAAGCCCGCGAACGCCTTCTGCGCCGCGGCCACCAGCTCCGGCGGAGTGTGGAAGGAGTCCGTGCCCAGGCAGACCGGCGGCCGCGGGCCGTCGCCGTGCAGCTCGTACGGGAGGGGGTCGGTCGGATACGAGTGCACGTCGATGACGACGGCACGCCCCACCGCCCCGAGACGCTCGTCCACGGCCGCGGTCATCGCCGCCGCGTAGGGGTGGAAGTAACGGTCGATCAGCGGGCTGCCGTCGAAGCCGGTGGCGCGCAGGGCCTCGCGATGGGTCGTCCGCGTGTACACCGCGCCCATGCCGACGGCGAGCATCTCCTCCCGCTCGTCGGGGAAGCGCTCCGGGTCGATCACCAGGCGGGACAGCTCGTTGACGAACCGCGAGGGCGCCACGCCCGCGGCTGCCGCGGCCTCAGCGGCTATCTCGGCCGTGTGCGAGTCGGTGATGTGGTCCAACTCCCGCTCCAGCGCGGCGTCGTCGAGCAGGATGCCGCCGCGGACGCCGGCGGGGACGGTGCGTGAGGAGTGCGGGACGTGGAGGATGACGGGGGAGTCGGCGGCGCCGGGGAGGAGCCGGAAGGGCGCCGAGGTGTCGGTCACGCGTAATTCCTTGCTGTGTGCGGATCGAGCTCGGAGAGGCAAGCACGCCTCCCCGCCAGGTGGGCGGGCCTGCCCCGAGACGTGAGGGCGACCCGGAAATGACTCTAACGCGAGGGTCTGGCCGTGGATCCGACCAGACCGTCCGGGATCATGGCCTGTTCACGCTGCTGAATAAGAATCGAGTACGCGTCTCTTGACGGTTGCCGACAGGGAGTCCTAGGTTCCGGGGAAAGCGCTTACCGCGCTCACCGCTCGTACCGGCGCGATCCTCGGCCGCCCGCTGGGTTCATGTTCTCGAACACAGCCGATTATCGCGTCCGGACCGCTCGAACGTCAGCCCCGCGCAGTTGCTCGACCCCCATGTACCGGCCCTTCGGGGCCGGACGAGCGAACCCACCTGGAGACGAACGATGCAAACAAGAGCCGCCATCGCAAGCGCCGGCCTGCTCGCCGGCGCACTCGTCGCGCTGTCCGGCAACCCGGCGCAGGCCGCGTCCGTCCGCTACGAGGCGGAGAACTCCCCCGCGGTCTGCACCGGCACCATCGACTCCGACTGGACCGGCTACTCCGGCAGCGGATTCTGCAACGGCACCAACCAGACCGGCGCCCACGTCCAGTTCACCGTGAACGCGCCCGCCGCGGGCACGGCGACCCTGCAGATCCGCTTCGCCAACGGAACCGGCACCGCGCGGCCCGCGAACGTCACGGTGAACGGCTCGACGGCCGAATCGGCGTCGTTCGAGAGCACCGGCGCGTGGGACAGGTGGGCGACGAAGACCCTCACGGTGCCGGTGCGTTCGGGGAGCAACACCATCCGGCTCAGCCCCACTTCCTCCGCGGGCCTGCCCAACATCGACTACCTCGACGTCGAGACGAGCGGCGACACCACACCGCCGCCGTCCGGCTCGGCGCTCTACGTGTCGCCCAACGGCAGCGACAACGCGTCCGGAACACAGTCCGACCCGACGTCGCTCACCTCAGCGATCAACCGCGTCACTCCCGGCGGAACGATCGTCATGCGAGGCGGTACGTACCGCCCCTCGCAGACGATCACCATCCCCCAGGGCAACAACGGCACCGCGAGCGACCGCACGGAGCTGTCCGCCTACCCGGGTGAGACCCCCGTGCTCGACTTCTCGGCCCAGACCGAGAGCTCGTCGAACCGCGGGCTCGCCGTGAACGGCTCGTACTGGCACCTCAAGGGCCTCGTCGTCGAACGCGCCGGAGACAACGGCATCTTCGTCGGCGGCAGCAACAACGTCATCGAGCGCACGGTGACGCGCTTCAACCGCGACACCGGGCTGCAGCTCTCGCGGATGGCCTCCACCACCCCCCGCGACCAGTGGCCGTCCAACAACCTCATCCTGAGCGCGGAGTCCCACGACAACGCCGACTCCGACGGCGAGGACGCCGACGGCTTCGCCGCGAAGCTCACCTCCGGACCCGGGAACGTCTTCCGCTACGCCGTGGCCCACAACAACATCGACGACGGCTGGGACCTCTACACCAAGACGGAGACCGGACCCATCGGCGCGGTGACCATCGAGGACTCCCTCGCCTACGAGAACGGCACCCTCTCCGACGGCACCCAGAACTCGAGCGGTGACCGCAACGGCTACAAGCTCGGCGGCGAGGACATCGGGGTCGACCACGTCATCCGGCGCAACATCGCCTACGACAACGGCAAGCACGGATTCACCTACAACCGGAACCCGGGCACGATGACGGTCTCCGACAACATCAGCATCGACAACGCCCAGCGGAACTTCTCCTTCGACGCCGGCACCTCGGTGTTCCGCAACAACGTCTCGTGCCGCAGCGGCAACGGCTCCAACGACAAGACCATAGGGAACGCCGACAGTTCGAACCAGTTCTGGACCGGCTCCAACGGCTCCCGGTGCTCCTCCTACGCGGGCACCATGCGCTGGTCCTACGCCTCGGACGGACGGCTGACGGTCACCTTCGGCGGCAACGCGATCACGCCGTAGCGCGCCGCCCCGTTCCCTTGCCCAGGCCCGTCCGGTTCAGCCGGGCGGGCCTGGCCCTCACGCGTCGAGGGGACCTTGACGCGACCCACCCGTACGCCCGTCCGCGTACGACCGGAACGCACCTTCGGCCAGGCCGAGTTCGGGAAACCACGACCGCAGTACGGCCGCCGACGGCGCGAAGAGTCCGGCCGGCAGCACGTCCGTCTCGAACCACTGCCAACGCACGATCTTGTCCGGCTCCCGGACCTCGGCCGCCCCCGTGAACCGCTCGACGTACGCGGCGGCCGTGACGTGCGCGAGGTCCGCGGCCACGCCGACCAGCACCGCACCGATCCGCACATCGGCGGAGTCCGCGATCAACCCGGTCTCCTCGGCCAGTTCGCGGGCCGCCGTCTGCTCGAATCCCTCCCCGGCATCGACCTTGCCGCCGGGCAACTCCCACTGCCCGTCGTGCCCGAGCCCCAACAGCACCCGCCGCCGGGCGTCCCGCACGACGACACCGACCCCGACGAGCCCGTTGGGCGACGGACGCGCCCGCGCGGAACGTTCGATGGGAGAAGGGCTGCCGGGGGCCATGTCCGAACCTCCATGCCGGGGTCGATGTCAACGGCTCGATCATGCCCCATGGCGGGCGGAAGCCTCGGCGGGACGCCCCCGGGCGGGGAGGAGCCGGAGCTCCGCCGCGAGGGAGCCGTATGCGACGCGGTGACCCTTTGCTTCGCAGAACAACCGGTCTCATCACGGCTGTCGCCGGTCTCGGCGCGATGTCAGTACGAGCTGCAACGATGGAGCGCAGAAGCATCGCCGTCACATGGGCGGTGCTCTCAAGACCCTGTTCAGCTGGTCGGGACCGTGACGGTGCTCCTCGTCCGTCCGTCCGATCGATCGAGAAGGAAGGCGTGACCTGTGCCCAAGGCGCAGAGGTTCGATCAGCGAGCGGTGGCGCTCATCGAGCTGAGGGGTACCCGGATCGAGTGCGACATGTTCGAAGAAGCGCTGGCGGGACGCGGATGGCCCGTGCTGGAGAAGCATGGGGGCCCATCGTCCGGGCACACCGAGGCAACGTCCCGGTACACCATCGAAACACGCTTTCCGGGCAGCGACTTCAACGCGGTGAGGGGGGCGCGCGAGCGGATAGAAGCTCTCTGCGACGAACTGATGCTGGACCTGAACGTCGAGGTGGTCGACCGCGTGGTCCGCGACCCCGTCGACCGGCCCCACTGGTTCGTCTACGACCGCCCCGCGGCACCGCCCCGTACGTCCGCCTTGCCCGCGTGGCGGCGCTGGGTCGCCTCGGCGAGGCTCTGGCAGGCGCGGAATCTGGGGACCCGGGACACCGGACGACTGATCACTGCCACGTCGGCGCCGGCGGCTCAGCGCCTGGCTGTCCGCCCGCTGCCGGGAGCCGAGACCCGGCCGGGGAGAGTCGCTGCCCGCCCGCCGATGGGTGCCGGCCGCCGTACTCGGTTCGGGACCCGGCGTGAATCCGGGCGGATGCTTCAACGGCTGATCATGCTCTTGACCTTGACGCTGTGGGCCGGGGCGGGCATCGCCGACCGTCACTCGCAGGGGTTCGGCTCGTGGTGGCTCTTCGCCGTGATCGGGATGGGAGCGGTCCTCGCCATGGCTGCGGCGTTCCGCCGTGCCATTCCTTCCACATCGAAGGTGACCGCCCTCGTCGCAGGCGTCCTCCTGGGGACGCTGGGCGCCGCGCTCGGGGCCCGGATGGTCTTCACCGAGCCGGGCTCTGGCTGGGGCACCCGTGTCATCGTCTACGGCTTCGCAGCAGCTCTGGTGTTCAACGGTATCCGGCTGCTCGTCCGGCAGTGGAGCTGGCAGCGCACCGCGCCGTGGCTGCTGCCTGCTCTGTTGCCCCTCTCGCTCGGCCTGCTGCCGTCGCTCGGGCTCGGACTGCACACCTTCTACCTGGACGCATTCGGACTCAATGTCGAGGATGTCGAGGTCCCGCGGGCCCACCAGCTTCTGGCGTCCGTGAAGTTCACGGCCTGCATGAGCCTGTGGCTCGCTGCCCTCGCTCTCCTCGGTTACATGAAACATCTGCACCTGTATGTGAAGGACCGCTGGTTCGGCAATGTCGTGCTCGTCTTCCTGAGCCTCGCGCTGCTGCTTCAGGGTGCTCTGGACCTCGGCATGCTGTCCGCCGCCAGAGCCGGCAGCGAGGCGGTGGCGGCGGCGGCGGACGGCCGCACTCCTGGGGCCTACTACGGGATCGTCCCCGAGTGGGTGTGCGCTCGCCCCGTCGGCAAGGCGGAGGAAATCCCCGTCGAGGGCGGCGAGTTCGTTCCCGCGCACCCGTACCTCAAGCTGGGGGACGCGGGCGGCACCGTCGTCCTGTGGGATGCCGGTCGCCGGCAGGCCCTCAAGCTGGCCAAGGACCAGTTGCGCATCGTCCCTGAGGACAACCGCCCGGCTTCGTGCGGGTAGAGCACGGAAGCCCGTGGCGATGCCCGATGTCCGGCAAACCGGTCTACGACCCCGCCTCCGTAGCCGCCGGCCAGCCGCGCCGTCGGCCGCACTTCCGCTGCCCCCGGTCGCTCTGCCGGCGACGGGCCGCACGGCGGTAGGGCTGCCAGAGAAGAGCCACTGGCAGCACAGAGAGTTCATCGAGCTGCTGCTCGGCGGGTGGGTCGGCCATGAATGGGACCCGGCGCGCCAGCGCTGGGCGGTGGCCAACAGCCACTTCATCGCCCTGACGGCCGGACTCCTCAGGCGGTACGGGCGGATCTCGGTGGGACGAGAGTTCAACTGCCGTGAGGTGTGCAACCCGAGCTGTCGCAACGCGCGCGGCCCTCTGTGCACCTGCTCCATCCGAGCACGGAACCACGGCGGCGGTAAATGGATGCGCGGCTGGGACATCCAGGGAGAGGCCACGCGGGTCGAGCAGGGGCGCGACTGGAGCCGGCCGGCGGTCGCGCCGAAACGGCCGTAGGGCGCGTGGTGAGGCCCGATTGGCGTGGCGGCTGACGGAGCGGCAGCTCGCCGACTGGCAGCCGTCCGAGTCGGCCGAGCACATCGTGGCCGAGCTGGCCGCCAACGCCGTCCAGCACGGGCGCGTACCGGGCCGCGACTTCGGGCTCACTCTGTCGCTGGACGTTCGGGGCGTGCTGTGAATCGCAGTGACCGACGTGTGCGGCGAGCGGCTGCCGCTCATGGCGGTTGCCCCCCGCCTCCGGGGACGAGGTCGGCAGGGAGGGAGGGCGAGGTCTCCTCATCGTGGACGCGCCGGCGACCCGCTGGGGCGTGGAGCTCTCCGCGGAGCCGCCCGTGCGGAAGGCGGTTCGGGCGACACTCGAATCGGCCCTGGCGCCCGGCGTGGCACCAGCTTCGTCGTCGGCGGACTGAACCGCGCCCTGGCCATCGGGCGGTGCTGAGGCCGCATCAGAGCACGTACGGGTAGAGGCTGATCCGCTCGCGCTCCACCCGGAGTTCGATCCACGTGCCGGGGACGCGCGCGGGCACCGGGTCGGTGAGGTCCAGCAGGATCAGCGCGCCGCCCAGGTCCAGGACGCCGGCGCCGTCCTCCTCCACGTTCAGTCGGCCCCGCAGGATGACGCAGTGTCCGCCTGCGCGGATGCCGGGGCTGTGGGTGCCGGCCGGTGTGGCGTTCCGGCCCCAGGTGAGGTCCTGGTCGACCGTCCACTCGACGTGGTACCCGCCCGGCTCCGCGGTCCGCTTGCCGCACCAGCGCACCGCGGTGTGGCCGTACGGGGTGCGGATCTGTGCGAGCCATGGGCTCCAGGGGAACTTCGCGACCTTCACCAGTTCGACCAGCATCGCTTCATCATGACCCGCATGGGCGATGACGTATGTCTGTGATGTGCAACCGGTCGGTTGCGACTCGCGAGGCGATGTGCAACTCTGGAGTTGCACGATTGCACTCGATGGTGACGGACGAAGGAGCCACTCATGAGCGAGGACCGGATCGAACGGGAAACACTGATCGCCGCACCCGTGGAGCGGGTCTGGCCGCTGGTGGCCGAGCCCGGCTTCTGGGTGGACGACACGGACGGCCTGGCCGGCACCGTGGCCGAGGAGGGCGCGTCGATCGTGGCCAGGAACGCCAAGTACGGCGACTTCCCCGTACGCGTGGAGAAGGTGGAGCCGCCCGCCTACCTGGCGTACCGCTGGGCCAGCGCGTTCCCGGGGGAAGAGCTGCGCGAGGACAACAGCACCCTCGTCGAGTTCACCCTGACCGCGGAGGGCGACAAGACGCGGCTGCGCGTCGTCGAGAGCGGGTTCGCGGCGCTGGTCGGCTCCGAGGAACTGCGAAGCAAGGCGCTGGAGGACAACGCCGGCGGCTGGCCCCAGGTGCTGGACGCGTTCAGGAAGCGCGTCGAGGAGCCGGCGTCCGCGTGACCGACCAACCGCGGCGCGGCGCGGCCGAGGACGTCGACGGTGTCCTGGCCGCGCTGGCCGACCCGACACGCCGGCAGCTGCTCGACCTGCTGGCCGAGCAGGGCGAGGTCACCGCGACGAAGCTCGCCGAGCGGCTTCCCGTCTCCCGGCAGGCGGTCGTCAAGCACCTCGCCGTCCTGGACGCCGCCGGGCTGGTCTCGGGCCGCCGGGTCGGACGCGAGGTGCGGTACGCGGTACGGCCCGCGGCGCTGAACGTGACGGCACGCTGGATGGCCGCACTCGCCTCCGACTGGGACCGGCGGCTGGCGAACATCAAGCGCATCGCCGAAGCGGCGGAGCGGGGGGACGGAGCACCTGACGGGTCGCAGGACGAGGGGCGGGATCAGAGCTAGCTGTTCTGTCCCGGGAGGTTGTGGACGGGGGAGGCAGATCTCGGCTGAGGGATCTTTGTCCGGGGACCGGGACCGGCTCCGGTCCCCGGCCGGCGGCAGCGGCTCGTCCCCCGGCCGCCGCACGCTGCTTCCCCCTCCCTGGCGGGCAGCGGGCGGGGAGGCCGGGTCCCGCGAAGGATCGATCCGCACGAGCGATGAGTTCCGCCGGGGGCGCGGGTCTCTACTCGTGACAGCAAGGATCTGAGGAGACGCACATGGCCGAGATCGAGACCCGCACGCTGGACGCCCCCGGTGCCACGCTCCAGTACGACATCCGGTACGCCGACCGAGCCGGGGAGCCCGCCCTGTTCCTGGTCGGCTCGCCCATGGACGCCGGCGGGTTCGTCACGCTTGCCTCGCATTTCACGGACCGTACCGTCGTCACCTACGACCCCCGGGGAACCGCGCGCAGCGTCCGCACGGACGCCGCGCCGGAAGTCGGTCCGGAGGAGCACGCCGACGACCTGCGGCGCGTGATCGAGGCGCTCGGCGCCGGCGCGGTGGACATGTTCGCCAGCAGCGGTGAGGCCGTCAACGCGCTCGCCCTGGCGGCGCGGCGCCCGGAACTGGTGCGGACCCTCGTCGCGCACGAGCCGCCGGCGGCACAGGTCCTGCCGGACCGCGAGGCGGCGCTGGCCGCCTGTGAGGACATCCACGCGACGTACCTCCGTGACGGCATGGGACCGGCGATGGCCAAGTTCATCGCGCTGACCAGCCGGCAGGGACCCTTCCCCGACAACCCCGACAACCCCGCCGACGAGCCGGCCCCCGACCCGGCCGCCTTCGGGCTGCCGGCCGAGGACGACGGCTCCCGCGACGACCCGCTGCTGGGCCAGAACCTGCGCCGCTGCACCGGCTACCTGCCCGACTTTCCCGCTCTCCGTACCGCCTCCACACGCATCGTCGTGGCGGCGGGCAAGGAGTCCGAGGGCCAGTTCTGCGCCCGCACCGCGGCGGAGATCGCCGCCCGGCTGGACATCGGGGTGACCGTCTTCCCGTCCCACCACGCGGGGTTCCTGGGCGGGGAGTTCGGCCATGCGGGCGCGCCGGAGGAATTCGCCCAGCGGCTGCGCGAGGTACTGGACGGCACCGGCTGACGTCGAGGAGGCACCCGTGCGCCGCGACGGCGCGACGCCACGGAGTCGCCGCAGCACAGAGGCACCGCAACACGGCGGCACAGGCCCTCGAGCGGTCGGTCACGCACCGGGCCCCGAACGGCCCTCGCACCGGGCCCCGAACGGCCCTCGCACCGGGCAAGCCCCCGCACCGGGCGTGACCCCGTGCGCCGGGCGCCGGCGCCTCCAATACCGACCATGGGCCCGCCCGCCCGCCCGGCCGCCGGTGGCCCGCGCCGGCGGCCCGGGTGTCGGCAAGCGGCTGATTCGGCAGTGATCCTGGCAGGGACCGTCGCGTTCGCCACGTCGCCTGCGGGGCCCGCCCCGGCGCCGATGAGGGACCGGCCCCGGCCGCGGTCGGGGCCGGTCTCGGCCGCTCACCGGGATGTCGGGGGCGGCCGGTATCCTCGCGGGCAGCGCTGCCGGTGATCACGCCGGTGCGCACAACTCGCCACGGGGGGAAGACTGTTGGGTTCCGCGCTGACGGCAGAGGACCCTGAGCGGGTCGGCGGGTACTGGCTGGCGTCGCGTCTCGGGACCGGCGGGCAGGGCGTGGTGTACGAGGCGTACGACGCCGCCGGTGACCGCGTCGCCCTCAAGGTGCTCCACCCGGGGGCCGCTCCGTTCGTGCGGAGCCGGTTCACCAAGGAGGCGGAAGCGGCGCGCAGGGTCGCCTCGTTCTGCACGGCGCGTGTTCTCGACGTGTCGTCCGACGGGGAAACGCCGTACCTGGTGAGCGAGTTCGTGGCGGGGCCCACACTCGGTGACCGGGTGCGCTCGGGCGGGCCGCTGGACGACGACTCCGTCGTGCGGCTCGCGACCGGCGCCGCGACGGCTCTCGCCGCCATCCACGGTGCGGGAGTCATCCACCGCGACCTCAAACCGGGCAACATCCTGCTGGGGCCCGACGGGCCGCGCATCATCGACTTCGGCATCGCCCGAGCGCCCGACATGTCCCTGACCGCGACCGGGGCGATGATGGGCACCCTCGGCTACATGGCGCCCGAGGTCCTGTCCGGCGGGAGGGCCGGCGCGGCGGCGGACGTGTTCGCCTGGGGCGCGGTCGTCCTCTACGCGGCGAGCGCCACGGAACCGTTCCGCGGGGAGAATCTGGCCGAGGTCGCCTACCGCACGGCGTCCGTCGAGCCCGACCTGTCCGCGATACCCGAGCCCATCCGCCCGCTGGTCTCGTCGGCACTGGCCAAGGAGCCGTCGTCGCGGCCCACGGCCCAGGAACTGCTCCTCGGTCTGGTCGGCGGGGCGAACGGCACTCCCGCGGCAGAGGAGGGCGGCGCCACCGGACTCCTGCAGGCCGGCACGCGCCGCGCCGCGTCCCCGCCCGACGGCGGCGTCGGCGTACGGTCCGGGTCGACGGCCGTGGTCCCTCCGCTCGGCGACCGGGCCGAGGCCGCCTTCCTGGAGCTTCCCGCCCAGGCGCAGTTCGCCGCCGTGGAGGTGCTGCTGCGACTGGTCGTGCCGGGCGACGCCGCCGACGGCTCGCAGGACTCGGTCCGTACGGCCACGGCGGACGAGTTGTACGGCGAGCGGCCGCAGAACGAGCACCGCTCCCTGTGGCAGGCCGTCGCAGGGCTCGCCGCCGCCGGGGTCCTGGTCGTCGGCGGCGACGACTCCGTGCGCCCCGTCAGCGCCGCACTGCTCCCGGCCTGGCCCCGGCTGCGCGGCGCGGTCGCCGCCGAACGGGTGGGCCTGGCGGTCCACCGCACTGTCGGACAGGCGGCACGGGCCTGGAAGGACCACGGGGAGCGTCCCGAGGATCTGATGCAGGGCACGGCCTTGCGTACCTGTCTGGACTGGCTGGCCGCCCCTTCCTTCGGGCTGCGCCCCAACCCGCTGGAGCTCCGCTTCCTCACCGCGGCCCGGGAGCGAGGCGCCCGCACCGCGCGGCGCAGGCGGCAGGTGCTGTCCGCCACCGCCGTTCTCGCGGTGCTGGCCCTCGTGGCCGGCGTGCTTGCCTGGTCCCAGCTCCAGGAGAGCGAGCGGCAGCGTGCCGAGGCCACAGCCCGTTCGGTCGCCCAGGCCGCGGACAACCTGCGCGGTTCCGCCCCTGACACGGCCCTGCTGCTCAGCCTGGCCGCCTGGCGTGTCTCGCCTACTCCGGAGGCGCGTTCCGCGCTGTATTCGGCGGCCACCCAGCGCGAGTCGGCCTTCGTCCAGCTGCCCGCGCACGGTCCGGGCGACAGCGTCGGCACGGTGCTGGCCTCGAACGGCGGCCGGGTCCTGAGCTACGCGCCGTCGGTCACCCGCTCCTGGAATCTCACCGCGGACGCGGAAGCCGCGCAGCGCCCGGCCTTCACCCACGAGGGTTCGACCGGCGCCAGTAGCGCGCAACCGCCCGTGGTCAGTCCGGACGGCAGGCTGCTGGCACTGATCGAGGAGAGCGGCGCCTACCGGATCGTGTCCACGGACGACGGCAAGGCCGCCGGCAAGGCATTCCCCGGACGGCGCGGCTGGCGCCCCGTGCAACTGTCCGACAAGGGGCATGTGCTTCTCTCCGACAGCAAGGGCGAGGCGTACCGCCTGCTGTCGCCGTCCGGCACCCCGATCGTCACGTCGGACCGCTTCGCCCGTGGTTTCGGCAAAGGGGTCCTGTCGCCGGACGGCACCCGATACGCCGCCTGCACGGTGTCGGGGCTGATGCTCTGGAGCTTCGTCGGCGGCCGTCCGGCCCCCATCGGGAACAGCGCCCCGTCCTGCAAGTCCGTCCTCGGATTCAGCGGGGACGGCGGCCGCGTCCTGCTGCGCTCCGACGGCCGGTTGCATGTCGTCGACGCGCGGGACGGCCGTGCGGTGGGCGACGCCGACATCGACCTGGACCGGGTCCGGCTCAGTGCCCAGGGACGGTTCGTCGTCGGGCACTCCGCCGAGAAGGGCGTCGAGGTCTGGCCGAGCAGCGGCTCGCGGGAGCCGCTGCTCACGGTCACCGAGCGCGGCGGCCGTGACGGCAGCCGCTGGGACGTGAACCAGGCGGCCCTCGACGAACCGACCGCCACCCTGACCTACACCACGCGGGCCAGCAGCCAACTCCACCGGCTCGATCTGACCTCCGCGCTGCAAGGCGCCGAAGAACACGCGGACAGCGAAGGCGTCGGGCTCTCCCCGGACGGCGGTGTCGGGCTGGTCAGGAGCGGGGAAGCGGCCGCCGACGACCACGACTACGACGCCCCGCTGAAGCTGTCCGTGGTGGACATGCGCACCGGCCGGACCATGGGGGAGCCGTTCGTCCAGACACGTGGTCCCGGCCAGGCGGTGGCTGCCGTCCTGCCGAGCGCGGCGAGCGACCGGGGCGACCGGATCGCCTACGCCACGTGGCGCGGACCGGAGAGCGCCAGGGAACTGGTCGTCGTCGTGCACGACACCCGGACCGGGAAGGAGACGGCCACCCTGCCCACGCCGAAGAATCACGACGTGCATCATCTGGTCCTCTCGCCCGACGGGCGGCATGTCGCCTTCGCCCATTTCCCGGTCGGTGTGCCGAGCGGCGCGGACGGCTACGTCGACGTCTGGGACGTGAGCACAGGTGAACGTGTCCACCGGTCCAAGGCGTACGACGCACGGGCCCGCTTCAGTCCCGACGGCAAGCTGCTCGTCACCACCGCCGGCGAGGTGCTCGACCTCGGGAGCGGACGCGTCCGCCGGGCGCCCTTCGGCGCCGGTCCCACGACCGACCTGGCCTTCTCCCCCGACGGCAGCCGTCTCGCCGTCCTGAAGGACTCCGGCTGGATGGAACTGTGGGACGGCCGTGCCCGTGAGCGGGTCGCCGTCCTGCCGGGCCCCACCGTCCACGGCGGTTCCCGCTCCGGCGACCGGGCGACCAGCCCGTCCTTCTCCGCCGACGGCACGCTGCTCGCCGCGGTCGTCGGTGGTGAGTCCGTCCAGCTGTGGGACGTCGAAGCCCTCATCGCCCTCGGTCTCCCGGTCACGCCCACGGGGCGCCGGATCGACGCCATGTCTCTCGGCAACGGGGCGCTGCGCGTCCTCAGCGACGCCGACGTCACGACCATCGACCTGTCGCCCGACCGGATCGCCGCCGGTATCTGCGAAAGGACGGGCCGGGACATCACCCGCGAGGAGTGGGAGACCTACGTGCCGGACGCGTCCTACCGCAGCCTGTGCTGACACCACGCGGTGATTCCGCGGGGTCCGAATGCCCGCGGGCGCGGCCTGCCGGATCAGGCCGGCCGGTGCCCGGCCGCCTGTCTTCTCCGGCGTGGGGCGCATGTGCGGTGGCTGGTGGCGTCGCCGGTTGTGCGACCACGAGAATACGACCTGGGTTTCCGGGAGCGGGCCTGGAGAACACGCAACTGGGGCATCGGCCTGTGGTCACTGGCGACGATCCTGTGGGCGTGGTGCGCCGTGCTGCTGCTCACGCCGTACCAGGTCGCCGAGGATCCGGACGACCGTTCGCCCCATCAATGCCGGTCGCGCCTGTTTACGGAGTGGGGCACGGCCAACGAGGGGCTCCAGCGGGGCGATTGGTGCGAGAACGAACGCGACCGGCCCGAGGCCGTGGCCGTGCTCGGCCTCTCCGTGCCCGTCTCTGCCGCCGGTGTGACGCTGCTGACCGTCGGCCTCCTGAGCTCCCGGATGAGCGCGCACTCCGAAGCCATGCGCGAGCTGGACCGGCCGGCCGACGCACGGGAGTCGTGACGCCGCGGTAGAAGTCTCAGTCCGACCTCCGGACTATCGCGTCGGCGTTCCGGATGGTGGCACCGGCATGTCCAGCGCGCGGGCCAGGGCGGCGGTGACGGGGCCCGCGTGGCCCGGGAGTCGGGCGGTCGCCCAGTCCGCGGCCAGCATGAGGAAGGCGGCCAGGTCGCGCTCGGCGCCGGCGAGCAGGACACGCAGGTCGCCGACGGGAACCTCGATGACGGGGCTGTCGTCCCGCTCCGCGTCGACCGTCAACCGGACGACGTCGCCGACGCGTTCAGCCATCGGCGACGGGTCGTGGCCGAACCATCCCAGGCCACCGTCACGGTCCGCCTCGACCACGTCGAACCACTCGCGCCAGTCCTCCAGCCCGGTGCAGCAGCCCGGCACCAGGGTCGTGCCGACGACGGTGTCGGTCACGCGCAGGCCCCCGGCCGCGAAGAGGGGGTCGGGCATCGTGAGCAGTCCGTGCAGAAAGCCCCCAGCGGGTCGGCGGGGCGGGGCGGACGGCCGTCCTGCTCCGGGTCGACGTCGTTGCAGGAGGCGATGCGCATCACCGCCGTGCCGACCTGGGTGGGGCCGAGCGTGCCGTCGAGGGCGAGGAAGCCGTACGGCGCGGAGTCGGCCACCGGCCAGAGGTCGAACCCGGCGGAGGAGTACGTCTCGAGAACGGGCTGCAAGGAAATCACGAGAGAACGTGTGGGACGTGTCCCGGCCACGCCGCATTCGGATTTACGGCCCCGGGAGCGGGAGGAGCCGCCGAGCGGGCGCACTCCCTCCCACGGCGGCCATGAGCGAGCCCTCTCTCACACCGTCGCCGCGTACCGCCAGAAGTCCCGCATCGGCTCCGGGAACGACGGGCCCGACATCTGTACCTGCGTCAGCAGGATCGTGATCGCCCCCGTCGACGGCGTGATGTGGGCGGCGGTGCCCGTGCCGCCGACCCAGCCGTAGCGGCCGGGGACGCTCCACGGCTCGATCGCCTCGACGTCGACCGCGCCGCCGAAGCCCCAGCCGAGGCCCTCCAGGAACAGGCCGCCGGCCTTGCGCTGGTCCGGGGTGAGGCAGTTGGTGGTCATCTGACGTACCGACTCCGGGGTGAGCAGGCGGCGGCCGTCGGCAGCGGCGCCTTCGGCGAGGAGCATGCGGGCGAAGGCGTGGTAGTCGTCCACGGTCGAGACGAGGCCGCCCGCGCCGGACGGGAAGGCGGGCGGGCTGCTCCACTGGCTGCCGGCGTCGGCGGGGTCGGCCGGTGCCAGTCCGCCGTCCTGGCCGGGCAGGTAGTAGCCGGTGAAGCGGTCGAGTCGGTCGGCGGGGACATGGAAGCCGGTGTCCGCCATGCCGAGCGGCGCGAAGACCCGCTCGGCGAGGAAGTCGGGCAGCGGGCTGCCCGAGACCCGGGCGATCAGCATGCCCTGGATGTCGGAGCAGATGTTGTAGAGCCATGCCTCGCCCGGCTGGTACAGCAGCGGGATCCGGGACAGCGCCGCCAGCCACGCGTCGGGCGCCGGGACGGCCTGCGGCTGCGGCGGGCCCTGCTTCAACTCGTCGACCAGGGGTGCGAGCGCCGGCAGGGAGAAGTCGGACGGAAAACCGTACCCGGCGCGGGACGTCAGCAGATCGGACACGGTGATCGGCCGGACCGCCGGGACCACGTCGTCGACAGGGCTCTGCGGCGTGCGGACGACCATCCGGTCGGCCAACTCCGGCAGCCATGCGTCGACGGGATCCTCCAGCCCGATCCTGCCGTCGTCGACGAGCATCATGACCGCCGCGGCGACGACGGGCTTGGTGATCGAGGCGATACGGAAGATCGAGTCCCTGGCCATCGGAGCGGTGCCGGCCACGTCGACCTGGCCGGCGGTCCGGACCTCCACCTGGTCGCCACGGGCGACGAGGGCCACCGCGCCCGGCACCGACCCGCTGTCGACATGCTTGCTCAGCACCCCGCCGAGGCCGGTCGCGGTGTCGGTCGCGGGAGGGGTCGTCGGGTCGGATGCGGGGTCGGTCCCGGGGTTGGTCATGAGGCCACCTTCTCGCTGTGCGCGGACGTAAGCGAGGACCGCCACGGCGCCGAGAACTCATCGGTCCGACCCCGTGCGGGACTCGGACAGGGGCCCGCCCCGAGGCCCGCGAGCAGCCGGTGACCGCGGCCGCTCGCGGGCAACACCCGGTGTCCGACGGGGGTGTCTCAGCTCCGCAGATGCCCCAGCACGGAGGCCACCGCGCGGGTCACCGCGGTGCGGGCCGCATCGGTGTGGTCGATCGTCTCGAAGCCGTGGTGGCCGCCGGGCACGTCGATGATCTCGATCGCGGCCTCGCAGTCCTCGGCCGCGGTCAGGAACTCCTCGACCGTCGCCGCGATCTCCGCGATCTCCAGCTCCACCCGGGTCAGCACGATCGGCAGCCGTCCCGCGTCCCGCACCGCGGTCGCGGGCCGGAAGCGGGTGTCGGAGAGTCCCCAGCTCGGCAGCGGCGCGAGGACGGGGTACGTCGCGGCCACGCACCGCAGCCATGCCGGAGGAGACGCCAGCCAGTCCGCGGACAGCGGGCTGCCGGCGGAGAAGAACCAGAGCGCGACGCGTTCTCCGTCGACGCGCGGATCGGCCCGTACGAGAGCGACCGCCGCGGCCAGGTCCTCCGCGGCGTGCCCGTAGTCGGCGAGGCTGTGCAGGCCGTGGTCCAGGGTCACGCCGATCACGCCCTGGCTCGCCAGGTACTGGGCGTAGCCGGTGAAGCCAGGCCAGTCGCGCGGGGTCGGCCGCACCTCCGCGGGTACCGGGCCGCCGTGGACGAGGATGACGGCGGGGCGCGGGCCGTCGGCGTCCGGCAGATGGAGGTCCACCTTGCCCAGCCGCTCGCGGCGCTGCTCGGGCACGTCGAGGAGGAAGGGCCGCAGATGGGCGGGGATTTCGCCGGCCCGCCCGGAGACGCGGTGTCCTTCGCCGGCGGCGGCCTGGAGCAGCGCCTCGGCCAGTTCGCCGGGGGAGGAGAGCATCGGCCAGTGCCCGGTGCCGAGTTCGAAGAACGTCACCCTCGGGTCGGTGAGCGCCTCCAGGCGGGGGTCGCCCAGGCCCACCATCGCCTCGACGAGGGCGATGCTCGACCCGTTCTCCGTGCACAGGACACCGGTCGTCGGCAGCCGGGACGCCGCGCCGGTCAGCCGGAGGGGCTGGGTGAGGGTGGCCCGCGGCTGCGGAGCGGCCAGATCGGTGAGCCGGGCCAGTGCCGCGTCGGAGAGCCCGGCGGTGCTGCCCCAGCGCTGCCACCCGCCGGCGGCCGGCGGCAGGACCCGCCGGTCGTCGTCGGTGGCGGCCGGCTGCGACAGGTGGTCGCGGACCGCCTGGTCGGTCACCAGCCGGAGCGCCGGGTCACCGTCCTGTGGCATGCCCGCGTCCAGATGGACGACGCGGGCGATCCGCTCCGGGCGCCGGTCGGCCGCGCCGAGCACCGGATGGATGCCGTAGTCGTGGCCGACGAGCACCACCTCCGGCGCGTCCACCTCGTCGATCAGCCGCACCACGTCCTGGATGTGCGTCTCCAGATCCGTGCCGGGGCCCGCCGACTGCCGGCGGTCGCCCATGCCGGTGAGCGTCACCGGATACGCCCGCGTCCCCGCCTCCTGGAGCCGGCCGGCCACCTCCCGCCAGACCCAGCCGCCGGTGAAGGTGCCCGCCACCAGGATGAATGCCGTCATGAACGTCTCCTCGCATACCTCGGTCCCGCACGGCCGGCCGCCCGGGCCGTCCGTCCTGCCGGGTACCGTAGGAACTCCCCCTGAGGGAGGTTCAAGTCTTGTCCGACGACGGCCCGCTCCTTGACGTGATGCCCGGCGACCGCGGGCCCTGGCCCGGTGGTCCCACGGCCTCGCCCGACGGCCTGTGGAGCATCGGAGAACTCGCCGAGCGGACCGGCGTCACCGTCAAGACGGTCCGCTTCTACTCCGACCGCGGCCTGCTGCCCGAAGCGGCCCGCAGCAGCGGAGGCCACCGCCGGTACGGGCCCGAGGCCGTCGAGCGGCTCCGGCTGATCCGCTCGCTGCGCACCCTCGACCTGCCGGTCCCCGACGTGGGCCGGGTCCTCGACCAGGAGGACGCGCTGGAGGATGTCGTCGCGAGGCAGCTGCGGGAAGTCGGCTCCCGGCTGGCCGAGCTGCGCTGGCGGGAGGCCGCCCTCCAGCTCCTCCAGGACTGCGCCCCGGACGAGCGCGTCGAACGGCTGCGCCTGATCGGCGCGGTGTCCGCCCCGCCGAGCACCGCGCCGGTGGCGCGCTTCTGGCGTCGCTGGCTGCTGCCCGCGCGGCTCCCGGCCCGGCTGGTCTCCGCGATCGTCGAAGAGGCGGTCCCGCATCCGCCGGCCGACCCGGCCCCGGAACAGGTACTGGCCTTCGCCCGGCTGCACGCCCTCACCTCCGGCGACTGCTCGGGCACCGGGCCGTGCCAGCCCGCGGCACACCAGCCGGAAGCCGGGTTCCGTCCGGCCGTGCTCTACGACGGGCTCGCCGAGGCGTACGCGCTGGCGTCGGCGGAACTGCGTTCGCAGCGGGCGCCGCGGCCGGGGGAGGCGCTCGACTGCTTCGTCTCCGCCTACGCCCACGCCTGCGGCGCCCGCGACACGCCCGCGTTCCGCCGCGGGCTCAGCGGCCGGCTCGCCCAGGACCCGCGAATCGACCGGTACTGGGAGCTGGCCGCCGAACTCCGCGGCCCGTCGGAACCGACCGCGGGCGCCGCCCACGACTGGCTCTGCGCCGCCCTGGACACCCGCGCGGCCCGGCCCGCGGCCTGAAGCCCCGCCCGGGGACCCCCACCGCCCGTCGGCCGACCGGAACCCGCCCGGGGCCGGGCGCGGCCCCGCGGTCAGCAGGCCGCTGATGTCGTCGTGGCCCTCGAGCGGCCGGCCGCACATCGCACCGCTCGGCCGCCTCGCCCGCCAGGTCGCGGCTCACCCCCGGCTGCCGCGGCCCGAACTCCCGCCCGCCCCAGGGACCGACGACCCCTGGGGCCGACAGGCCTCGTCAAGTGAACTGCCCAGCTCAAAGCCGGAGTTGCTTGCCGCGCACGGGTGCCTCCTGCGAGGATCACGGGACCGTCCGGCCGGAAGAGACCGGAAGAGCGCGGACGCAGAGCATCCAGGGAGCCTCGTATGACCGGGACAGAGCCGGCCGCCGTACGGATCGACACGACCAGGCCGCACCCGGCCCGGGTGTACGACTGGTTCCTCGGCGGCAAGGACAACTACCAGGTCGACGAGGAGCTCGGCCGGCACATCATGGGCGTCGACGGGACGGCCAAGCACGTGGCCAGGACGAACCGCTGGTTCATGCAGCGCGTCACCCGCTGGCTCGCCCGCGAGGCCGGGATCCGGCAGTACCTCGACATCGGCACCGGAATCCCCACCGAGCCCAATCTGCACCAGGTGGCCCAGGGCATCGCCCCCGAGTCCCGCGTCGTCTACACCGACAACGACCCGATCGTGCTGAAGCACGCCGAGGCCCTGCTGCGCAGCACCCCCGAGGGCGTCACGGACTATGTCCAGGCCGATGTCCGCGAGCCCGCGCGCATCATGGAACAGGCCCGCAAGAGCCTGGACTTCACCCGCCCCGTCGCTCTCTCCCTGGTGGCGCTGACGCACTTCCTCGGGGACGACGACGGTCCGCACGACCTGGTCGCCCGGCTCGTCGACGAGCTGCCCTCCGGGAGCTACCTCGTCCTGTCGCAGCTCACCGCCGACTTCGACCCGGACGCCGTCGGGCGCGGTGTGGCCATGTACGCGGCGGGGGGCGTCACCCTCGCGCCGCGCACGCGTGACGAGATCACCCGGTTCTTCGACGGCCTGGAGACCGTGGAGCCCGGTCTCGTCCAGCTCACCGACTGGCACCCCGAGCTCGCCGTCGACGAGGCCGTCGACGAGAGCGCGGTGATCTCGCTGTACGGCGCGGTGGCCCGCAAGCCGTAACCCGACAGAGCTCGACGCACCCCGGCCGACTGGGGCGGGGGCAGGCCCTTACCGGCCCCCAAATTCGGCTTATGATGCACCGGTGTTCGATTCCCGGCACATCAAGACGTTCCACGAGGTGGTCAAGGCCGGTTCCTACTCGGCCGCCGCCCGCGCCCTGGGCTATACCCAGCCGGCGATCACCCAGCAGATGAAGGCCCTCGAACGGGACGTCGGCACGCCCCTGTTCGTCCGCGTGGGCCGAAAGATGCGGCTCACCGAGGCGGGCGAGGCGCTGGCCGGACACGCGACGACCATCCTCGACTCCATGTCGGCCGCCCAGGAGCAGATGAACGCGCTCACCCGGCTGCGTGCCGGCCGGGTCCGCCTCTGCGCCTTCCCGAGCGCCAACTCCACCCTCGTACCGGAGACGCTGGCCCGGCTCACGGTGGCGCATCCGGCCATCCGTATCGACCTGCTGGAGAACGAGCCGCCCGAGTCGCTGCGCCGCCTCGCACGCGGCGAGTGCGACGTGTCCCTCGCCTTCACCTACCCGGGTCTGCACGAGCAGGTCCCCGACGACCTGGTGGAGATACCGCTCCTCGAGGACCAGCTGACCGTACTGCTGCCCGCCGGGCACCAGTTGGCCCGGCGGCGGGTCGTACGGCTCACCGACCTCGCGGGCGAACGCTGGATAGCGGGCTGCCCGCGCTGCCGCGCCAACCTCCTCCACGAGTGCGCGGAGGCCGGATTCGTACCGGACATCGCCTTCATGACGGACGACAACCTCGCCGTGCAGAGCCTGGTCGCGGCAGGGCTGGGGGTCGCCATGGTCCCGTCGCTCGTACTGCACTTCATGCGCCACGCGCATGTCGCCGGGCGTCCGCTGCAGCCCGCCACGCGGCGCAAGATCTCCGCGTATGTGCTGCGGGAGCATCTGCGCGTGCCCGCGACGGCGCTCGTGCTCGACGAACTGCGGACGGTCGCCGCGAACAAGACCGGCTGCTGACACCGGCCTTCCTCCCGGGCCCGTCGGCCCGCCCGCACCCATAAGCACCGCTTGGGATCTGCGAAGAAGGCGTCGTTGGACGTCATGGTCGCCGGGTCCGACGCTGCCCCTATGACACCGGCATCCACCGCACCGGGCGCCTTCACCGCCGCCCGCACCACCGAACGGCTCGACGCCCTGATCGCCGACGTGCGCGAGGCGGTCGGGCGCGGACTGCCGCCCGACCTCACGGCGTACCTGGTCGGCGAGCGCCTCGCGCCGCACCTCGGCGCCGCCGACCTGCTCACGGACGAGCAGCGCGAGAGCGACCCGGTCCGCTACCGCCAGCATCTCCTGCACGCCGAACACGACGGCAGTTTCTCCGTGGTGGCGCTCGTCTGGCTGCCCGGCCAGGGGACGTCCGTCCACGACCACGTCTCCTGGTGCACCACGGGCGTCCACGAGGGACAGGAGCACGAGCGCCGCTACCGGCTCGTCCCCGCGGCGGGCACGGAGCGCACGGCACGGCTCGTCGCCACCGCCGACGTGGTCAACGCAGAGGGCGAGTTCTGCGGGTTCGCGCCCCCCGGGGACATCCACCGGGTGTGGAACGCCGGGCCCTCGGCCGCGATATCCCTGCACGTCTACGGCGCCGACATATCCCGCCTCGGCACCAGCGTCCGGCGCGTCTACGACATGCCGGCCGACCGCTGATGGCCCTCCTGCGGGAGCGCCCGGCCGCCCCGGCGCGCAGCGGCCGGTCAGCCGCCCGCCGCCGGCACGGGCTCGCGCTCGCGGTGCTCGGCGTCGCCCTCGCCTGGTCCGTCCACCGGCTGGCGCCCGCCGTGCCCCTGCTCACCGCCTCCGTGGTGCTCGGCGTCCTGGCCGCCCATCTGCCCCGGCTGCGGGCGGCGGTGCGCGGAGCGGCCCGGCCCGGCCTGTCGTACGCCGCCAAGCGGCTGATGCGCGTCGGGATCGTGCTCCTCGGGCTGCAACTCGGCCTCGACGACGTACGCCGCCTGGGCTGGGCGACCGTGGCCATGGTGCTCGTCGTCGTGACGGCCACCCTGCTCGGGACCTGGTGGCTCGGGCGGCGCCTGGGGCTGCCCGGCGATCAGCCGCTGCTCGTCGCCACCGGATACGCGATCTGCGGGGCCTCCGCGATCGGCGCGGTGAGCGAGGCGACGGACAGCGAGGAACGGGACGCCGCCACCGCCGTGGCGCTGGTGACCCTCTGCGGGACCCTCGCTATCGTCGTACTGCCCGTGCTCCAGGGGCCGTTGGGGCTCGGCGACGCGGAGTTCGGCCGCTGGGTCGGGGCCAGTGTGCACGACGTCGGCCAGGTCGTCGCCACCGCGCAGACCGCCGGCGGCCCGGCGCTCGGCGAGGCCGTGCTCGTGAAACTGATGCGGGTGGCGCTGCTCGCACCGCTGGTCGCCGTCGTGGCGCTGTCCGTACGGCGTCGCGGGCGGAGCGGGACGGCCGGCTGCCGCGACACCGGCCGCAATCGGGTGCCGCTGGTGCCGCTGTTCGTCGTCGGCTTCCTCGTCGCGGTGGCGGTGCGCAGCACCGGGATGGTGCCGGCGCAGGCACTGGACGCCGCACGCACCGCGCAGGAACTGCTGCTGGCCGCCGCCCTGTTCGGGCTGGGCAGCGCCGTCGACCTGCCCTCGCTCACCCGCACGGGCGGCCGCGTGGCGCTCCTCGGGCTGTCCGCCTGGCTGGTCGTGGCGGGCGTGTCGTATGCCGGGGTGCTGCTCGTCGCGAGCTGAACCAGAGGTGTCTTCTGTTGTGCCCGGGGCCGGGACTCCCATGGCGTCACGGCTACGGTCGCATGTGGGGTACGACGTGGCCGGTCGGCATCCCGGCTGCCCCGGGCACACTCGGAAGCTATGCCCGCCGTACGGGCGACGCCTATAGGGAACCGGTGATGTACCTATACGCAAAGAATCGGCCGGACCGCCCGGCCCGCTCCGCCCGGCTCATTCCGGGCGCTGCGAGCGGGTCCGCGAAATACTCTGCCGGGACTGCGACTCCAGCTTCCGCCGGGCGCGGGACACATGCTGCTCCACCGTACGCGGCGACAGATGGAGCGTCGCCGCGATCTCCCGGTTGGTGAGCCCGGTCGCCGCCAGGTCCGCGACCTCCTGCTCGCGTGGCGACAGCTGGTCGCCGTAGCTGGGGCGGCCGCGGGGCCGCTGCTCGTCGGCGGGCTGGTGGGACCGCAGCTCCGCACGGAAGCGGGCCGCGTCCCACACCGCGCCCAGCTCGGTCAACTGATCGACGCACGAGGCCAGTTCGGTGACGGCGGCCGCGGTGTCCGTCCCCGACGCCACCTGGCAGCGCGCCGCACCCTCGGTGGCCAGGACGGTCGCGTACGGGCGGGGGATGCCCGCGTAGAGCAGGGCCGCCCGGCGGTACAGCTCCGCGGCCTCCCGCTGCTCGCCGTCCGCCTCGGCGAGCAGCGCGCGGCACCAGTTCAGGGCCGCCGACGACGCGGGCGCCTGGCGCCCCTCGAGACCCACCTCGTACTCGAGGACCATGCCGTGCGCCGTGTCCCGCCGGCCGGCGCGCAGCGTCGCGTCGACGGCCCAGGGCGCGAGTTCGGCGGCCCACACCCACACGCCCTTGTCCCTGATCCTGTCCCAGGCCATCGACGCCTCCGCCACGGCGGACTCGACGTCGTCACGGACGAGGGCCATCCGGATCAGCGCCCCGGACGCGGTCGCCACATGCGGCACGGCGGTACCGTCGGTCTCCCGCGAGCCCTCACCGGCCAGCCAGGCCGTCGCCTGCTGCCACTCGCCCCTGGACAGCGCCATCAGCCCCAGCACCGTACGGCCGTCGACGGCCTGCCCCGGCATGGTGTCGGCCTCGGCCACGAAAGCGCGGGCCCGGGCCGGGAGTCCGGACCAGTTGCCCTCCGCCCAGTCGAGCAGCAGCAGGGTGCCGCGGGCGCCCTGCTCGACATACGAGGCGCCGCTGCGGGTCGCCAGCTCCACACCCTCGGCGAGCAGCCCGCGCGCCGGGCCGAGCTGGCCGAGCCAGAGCGCGCCGTCCGCCGCGTTGCACAGGCCACGGGCGACATGCTGGCGGCAGGCCGGGTCCTCCGTCTCCCTCGGCAGCTGCTCCAGCACCTGCCAGGCCGACGGGTCGCCGATGTACATCAGCGTGCCGGCCCGGTTGGCGGCGACCGCCGTGGCCGCCTCCTCGTCGCCGCTGTCCGCGCCGGCCTTCTCCGCGCGCTCCAGCCAGTACAGGTTCCGCTCCAGCGGGACCGTCGACAGCAGCGGCATGGCCAGCGCCGCCATGGCCCTGGCCGCCATCAGCGGCCGTTCCTGAAGCTCCTCCACCGCCTGCTGGAGCTCCAGCCAGCCCTGTATGCCGGCGACGGCCTGGTTGCAGAGCAGCAGCCCCAGGTCGAGCCGGATCTGGCCGCGCACGGCGGGCGGCAGCGACTGCTCGTCGAGGATCTGCCGCAGCACCGACACCGTCTGATCGCTGCGCAGCCCCAGCACCGCGCTGTGCGCCAGCAGCGGCGCGAGCCTGGCACGGGCGGCCGGCGGCACCGTCGGACGGGACAGGGTCCGCTCGAGAAGGTCGATCGCGGCCTGGTGGTCGCCGGCCGCCGCGCACTGCACCGCCGCGTGCTCCACGGCCCGCAGCCACGCCTTCACCTGGCCGCCGTGGCGGCGGTGCCGGGCCAGCGGCACCCACGGCACCGGATGCCGGCGGCCGAGCGCGGTGGCCGCCCTGCGGTGCATCTCCCGGCGGACCGGGCCGGGGACCTGCCCGTACACGGCCGCCGCCGCCATCGGGACGAAGAACCCGTACCGGCCTTCGCCGTCCTCCCGCAGCACCCCCGCGCGCAGCGCCACGACGAGGGCGTCCCTGCCGTCGTCGCCGCCCAGGCCGGCCACCGCGGACAGCTCCTCCGCCTCCACCGGTTCGTCCAGCACGGCGGCCGCCCAGGCCACCGGCCGTATGTGCTCCGGGAGTTCGGCGGTCCGGCCGAGGGCCAGCTCGGCGAGCCGGGGCGGTACGCCCGCCGCGTCCAGGTCCCTGACCAGGAACCGCTCCCGGCCGTCGCCCGACTCGCGCAACAGCCCCACCACGTCGGTGACGACCTGCGGCACACCGCCGGAGCGTTCGGCGATCCGCGCGATCAGGTCGGCCGGGCAGCGGCTCTCGCCCAGCCCGTCCGCCACCAGTGCGCGCACCTGCCCGGCGTCGAGCGGTCCGAGCCGCAGCCGCAGCACGGCGAGGCACGCGGGGAAGTGGGCGCCCCTGCCGAGTACGAGGCCGGGCTCCGGCAGTTCCTCGGGGCGGTAGGTCACGACGGCGGTGAGACCGTCCGGCGGCCGGTCCATGAGCCTGCGGAGCAGCTCGAGGGCCGCGCCGCCCGCGCGGTGGACGTCCTCGGCGAGGAGCAGGAACCGCTCACCCCGTCCGAGCAGCGGGGCCAGGGCGGCGGACAGTTCGGCGGCCCGGGCGTCTTCGGGGCAGCCGGTCGGTGGAGTCCTGACCTGCGAATTCGCGGCCTGCGGGTTCATGGTCCGTGGCGCGGCCCCGGGCGCCGGGCGGCCGACGGCGACGCCGTACGACGAGAACGAGACGGTCACGGTGGGTACCGGGCGGTTCACGGCGGCCCCGACGAGACGGCTCGCGAGCCTGGTCTTGCCCGTCCCGGCCGCCCCCTCGATCAGCAGCAGCGCGGGACCGCCCGGACCGGACCTCCGGCCGGCCGGCGCGGACAGCGCCCGTTCCAGCCATCGGTCCGCCGATTCGTCACTCGACGTGTCCACCGAATCACTCTCCTCGGCGTTTCCCGGGCATTTCGATTCTTTACGTATACGGGTTTCAGTGTCCCTGATTGCACACGAGGTGTCCGGATACGAGTGTTGGGGTGCCGCAGAAGATCTGCATGGCTTTCGACGGCCCGGTGAGATCGACGCTCCCGGCCGCTGGACCTGATCAGGGCGACGCCGCCCGACCGAACAGGAGCCCAAGTGATTGCCATAGAACGTGCCCCGAGCCCCGCCCCCCGGCGGCCCGGGCCCACCTCCGCGCTGCGAAGCCTGGCCCACTGTGCCATGCCGGCTTCGCCGGAGGCCGCGCGCGCACTACGGTGCTTCGCGCGGGCGGTCGCACGCCGATGGCGGCTGGCCGAGCACTTCGACGAGGCACTGTCCGTCATCGTCACCGAACTGGTCACCAACGTGGTGCTGCACAGCGGCAGCCCCTGGGTGTCCACGGTGATCGCCGTCCGGGGGGACGCGCTGACGGTCGAGGTGATGGACGGAGGGTGCTGGAAACACCGGGTGAGCCGACGGCAGGAACCGCTCGACGCGGACGTACCCTGCGGGCGCGGGCTGCGCCTGGTCGACGCGTACGCGACACGGACCGTGACCCACCGGATGGAGCGGGGCAGCGTTGTGCTCGCCGAGATCGCGCTGCACGGAACGCCGCCGCCGGCACTGCGCGGCCCGCTGCACGCGTTCGACCCGCATCGGTGACCGCGCCGGGCCCGCCCGGCGGCCCCCGGAGCCGCCCCGACCCGGTCGGAGCGGCCCCGCGAGCGTGAGGGGCCGGCTCAGCGGGCGCCGAGCAGGTGGTCCATCGCCAGCTGGTCGAGGCGCTCGAACGCCATACCGCGCTCGGCCGCGACGTCCACGTCGAACTCCTCGAACGCGGACCGGTCCGCCAGCAGCTCGGCCAGTCCCTCGCCTGCCGTCGGGCGCGCCAGCTCGTCCAGGCGCGAGGCCAGCAGCGCCTCCCGCACCTCCGGGTCCGCGCGGAACGCGGCGGCGCGCTCCTTGAGGATCAGGTAGTTGCGCATGCAGCCGGCCGCCGACTCCCACACGCCGTCGAAGTCCTCGGTGCGCGGCGGCTTGAAGTCGAAGTGCCGCGGGCCCGCGTACCCGGCCGTCTCCAGCAGGTCGACCAGCCAGAACGCCGAGCGCAGATCACCTGCGCCGAAGCGCAGGTCCTGGTCGTACTTGATGCCGCTCTGCCCGTTCAGGTCGATGTGGAAGAGCTTGCCCGCCCACAGCGCCTGCGCGATGGAGTGGGTGAAGTTGAGCCCCGCCATCTGCTCGTGACCGACCTCCGGGTTGACGCCGAAGAGCTCCGGGCGCTCCAGGCGCTCGATGAACGCCAGCGCGTGGCCGACCGTCGGCAGCAGGATGTCGCCGCGCGGCTCGTTCGGCTTCGGCTCGATGGCGAACCGCAGGTCGTAGCCCTGCTCGGTGATGTACTCGCCCAGCAGGTCGAAGGCTTCCTTCATCCGGTCCAGCGCGACGCGCACGTCCTTGGCGCCGCCGGACTCCGCGCCCTCGCGGCCGCCCCAGGCGACATACGTCTCGGCGCCCAGCTCGACCGCCAGGTCGATGTTGCGGATGGTCTTGCGCAGCGCGTAGCGGCGCACGTCGCGGTCGTTGGCGGTGAAGCCGCCGTCCTTGAAGACCGGGTGGGTGAAGAGGTTGGTCGTCGCCATCGGCACCACGAGGCCGGTGGCGTCGAGCGCCTCGCGGAAGCGCTTGATGTGCGCCTCGCGCTCGGCGTCGCCCGACCCGAAGGGGATCAGGTCGTCGTCGTGGAAGGTCACACCGTACGCGCCGAGGTCGGCGAGCCGCCGGACGGACTCCGCGGGGTCCAGGTGCGGCCGGGTCGCGTCCCCGAACGGGTCCCGGCCCTGCCAGCCGACCGTCCAGAGGCCGAAGCTGAACTTGTCCTCGGGGGTGGGGGTGAAGCGTTCCGTCATGGCCATGTCCGCCTTGGATCACTGGTTTGTTCTCTGACCTTACTAATAATGCACGGATGACCCCGATGACAGAAGACCTCCGGGGCCTGTTCTCGCGTGGGCGCGTGGCGTAATTTGTTTCCGCTCGACCAAATGGTGGGGCGAGACGCTGACGGAGAGGTGCGCAATGCCGGCGAACGCGGTCGTCATCGGGGTGGACAGCTCCACCCAGTCCACAAAGGCGGCGTTCACCGACGCCGTGACCGGACGGCTGCTCGCCGTCGGCAGGGCGCCCCACCAGGTCACCGGCGCGAGGGGTGCCCGGGAGACCGACCCCGAGGTGTGGTGGACGGCCCTCGCGGAGGCGGTCCACGCCGGTCTCAAGGAGCTCGACGGACTCGGCGTCGCGCCGTCCGCCGTCACCGGCATCGCGGTCGCCGGACAGCAGCACGGGCTCGTCGTCCTCGACCGTGCGGGCGCGCCCCTGCGACCGGCCCTGCTCTGGAACGACACCCGCTCCGCCCCGCAGGCCGCCGCGCTCACCGAGGCGCTCGGCGGCCCCGACGCCTGGACCGCCCGCACCGGGTCCGTCCCCGTCGCCTCCATGACCGCCGCCAAGTGGCAGTGGCTGCGGGAGAACGAGCCCGCCGCCGCGGACGCCGCCGCGGCGGTGCGCCTGCCGCACGACTTCCTCACCGAACGCCTCGCGGGCGTTGCCGCCACCGACCCCGGCGACGCGTCGGGCACCTGCTGGTACTCGACCGCGACCGGCGGCTACGACCCCGGCCTGCTGGAACTCGTCGGCCTGGACGCCGCACTGCTGCCGCCCGTCGCCCCCACCGGCGGCACGCGTGTCGGCACGCTCACCACGGCCGCCGCCGCCCGGCTCGGCCTGCCCGCCGGGATCGCCGTCGCCGCCGGCACCGGCGACAACATGGCAGCGGCGGTCGGCCTCGGACTCGGCGGGGCGGGGCTGCTCGACCATCCGGTGCTCAGTCTCGGCACCTCCGGCACGGTGTTCGCCGCCACCCGCACCCGGCCCGCCTCCGCCGCGCTCGCCGGGTTCGCGGCGACGGACGGCACCTACCTGCCGCTCGCCTGCACCCTCAACTGCACGCTCGCCGTCGACAAGATCGCCTCCCTGCTCGGTCTTGACCGGGAGGCCGCGGAGGCGGGCGGCGAAGTCGTCCTCCTGCCGTACCTCGACGGCGAACGGACCCCGGACCTGCCGGGCGCCTCCGGCATGCTGACCGGGCTACGGCACACGACGACCCGTCAGCAGATCCTCGGCGCGGCCTACGAGGGCGCCGCCGTGACCGTGCTGCGCGCGCTCGACGAAGTCCTGCGCGCCTGCGGCGAGGACCCGGCCGCGCCGGACACGGCCTCCCGGCCGCTCCGGCTCGTCGGCGGCGGCGCGAACGGCCGCCACTGGGTGGAGACCGTCCGCCGCCTCTCGGGCCGCCCGCTCCTGATCCCGTCCAGCGGCGAACTCGTCGCCCTGGGCGCGGCGGCCCTCGCCGCGGCGGCGGCGACGGACGAGGACGCGGTGGCCCTGGCGGCGGGCTGGGGCGCGGGATCGGGGACGTCACTGCCGGCGGTGGAGCGGGACGTGGAGACGTGGGAGCGGGTGTCGGCGGCGGTGGAGGGAGCGAGGGGCTGACGTTTCCCCTCCCCTCCCCCCGCGGCCTGGCCGCCGCGGGGGGACCCCCCTTCCCGAACCGGGCTCCGCCCGGGCCCGGTACCGCCCGGGCCCGGTACCGCCCTCCGGGCGGTGGGCGGGACTTCGGCCAGGCCCGTTCTCCGCGCTGCCTGCGGGTGCTCGGGGCTCTGCCCAGGGTCCGTGCCGCTGGGTGGGCGGGCCGGCTTCGCCCGCGCGCCGGTGCCGCGTTCCGCGCGCCGGCCTCAAACTCCCCCACACCCTGGCGGCCGTGGGTCGGGGGCACCTCCCACGCCCCCGGGCCCGGCTGGAGTCGCCCGGCTGCCGGATTGCGGCCGCGCCCCCGGTTCCGGTACCTCCCGTAGGGGGCGGGACGCGCCGCACGTCGGCCCCGCCGGCCCCCGGGGACGCCGGCGGCGAGAGTCGACCGGAGCGGCCTCGGCGTGAAGAAGACGGCGGCCCGGAAGACCTCGAGGTCCAAGGCCTGCGCCAAGTCCTCGGGCGTCAAGGGGTCTTCCTCCAAGTCCTGGCCCTCCGCGACAGGCCGGAATGCTTCTGTTCGTTTTCGCCGGGCCGTTCCTGAGCGCTATCTTCTCCCCGTCCGAGAGGGCAACCCTGTGCGGCGGGGGGCGCGTAGCTTCGCTGCTGTCCGAAGGAAGAGACCGCCGAACTCGTCGAATCAGCCACTCGAGTCCACGCTCGCCCTCGCACACGGATGTGACAGCACATGGGACGACGTCTCGGGAGCCGGGACAGCAAACGGATCGACGCCTTCATCTCGTACAGCCGGGCAGCCGACTCCCGGCTCGCCCCGTCGATCCAACGGGGTCTCACTCGCCTTGCCAAGAAGTGGTACCGCATACGCGCACTGAACGTCTTCCGGGACCAGACGGACCTGTCCGCCTCCCACGCCCTCGGTGCCTCGATCGAGCAGGCGCTCACCGACGCGCGATTCTTCGTGCTGCTCGCTTCGCCGACCGCCGCGGAGTCGAAGTGGGTGCGCCGGGAGATCGAGTTCTGGCAGCGAAACAAGGGAAGCGACACCTTCATCATTGCGCTGACCGACGGAACGATCAAATGGGACGACGAAGCGGGAGACTTCGACTGGACGCTGACCGATGCCCTGCCGCGAAATCTTTCGGGATACTTCGCAACGGAACCTTTGTGGCAGGATCTCACCTGGTCCCGCGACGCCGACCGCCTCTCTTTGAGGCACGGAGGTTTCCGTGACGCGGTGGCAACGCTGGCTGCTCCGATTCACGGCTCATCGAAACGCGAACTGGACAACGAAGAGGTCAAAGAACATCGGATACTGACGCTCATAGGTGTGCTCGCCACCGCATTGATCGTCATGCTGACCATTGCCTTCGGGGTCCAGGCCTGGCTGGCGACGACCGAGAAGAACCGGGCCAACGAAAACGCCCGCGAGGCCACGGTGATGAGCGCGATCCGGCGGGCACAAGCCGAATTGGCCGACGTCGAGACGGGGTACGACGTCAGAGCCTATAAATGGCTGATGGCGGCACAATCCCTCACCGCGAACCCTTCAACGGAGGGCGCAGTCTACGATGCGGCGCTCAATGCCGCCTATTCCCGCCCCAATCTGCTGCGCGTCACCGAACTCGACGGTATTGCCGACAGCATCGCCGCCATGACCGTCGACGGTCGTCGGGTCGCCTTTGCAGGAAAGGGGCAGCCGGTGCTCTGGAGTCCCCGCACCGGCCGCCCTTCCGGACCTGCACTGGAGCCCAGGAAAACCAGGGATTCCAGGATCCTCGCCCTCGCGTTCACCAGCGACGGAAACCGCCTTGCCGCTGCCTACGGCACCGTCATCGTGCTCTGGGACGTGAAGACCGGAAGAAGAATCAACGAATTCGCCAAGGACGACCGCACGACCGTGTCCATGGCGCTCAGCCCCGACGGGAAGACCGTCGCCGTGGCCGGGGGAGGTCTGCGTCTCTGGGACACCAGCAGCGGACATCCCGTCGGAGAACCCCTGAAAGCGACGGGCGACCGGGTCGTCTTCAGTCCTGACGGCCGGAAGCTGGCCTTCGACGCACTCAACAACGGGGGATCAGAAGTCCATGTCCGCAGCCTCGAACCGGATGATGCCGGTGAGGTGAGCATCCCGTATCGGCACAACCGGATCAGCAGTATCGCTTTCGCACCGAATGGACGTGCCCTTGCCGTCGGTACCGACGACGGCGGACTGCAACTCCGGGACCCGGACTCCGGAGAGCCGGCAGGCCAGGTCATGTCCGGTCACCAGGGCGATGTCAGGGCCATCACCTTCGGCGCGGACGGATCCCGCATCGCCACGGCAGGGGCCGACAAGACGATCCGTCAGTGGGACCCGGCGACCGGGGCCATGATCGGCTTTCCGCTCACCGGTCACGCGGGCCCGGTCGACTTCATCGCATTCTCGCGCGGCGGGAGGGAACTGACGTCGATCGGGGAAGACACGACGTTGCGCCGCTGGGACGCGATGAACGGTCTCCGGCGGACCCGGCTCGTCGGCACAAGCACCCCGGTGGCCCTTGCCGTCGACCCCCGCGGCACGAACGTGGCGGTCGGCAGCCGGGACGGGGTGCGCATCCGGAACCCGGAAACCGGCGCGCACGTGGCGACCCTGCCGGTCCCGCAGGGCGTCCAGAGCCTGTCCTACTCGCCCGACGGCACATACCTGCTGATCGCTGGCGCCGACGGTGTGCGCCTGTGGGACGGGACCGCGATCCGCGCAGTGACCCTCGCTCCCTCCGTCGGTCCGGTCAGCAGCGCGGCTTTCACGCCCCACGGCAGGCAGATCGTGCTCGGCACGTTCTCGGGGAAGCTCCTCTTCGAGGACCTCGATGCCGATGCGGTCGGCACGCCCAGCGCCTCGATCGACATCGCCTGCCCGGCGCAGCACCTGGCCGTCAGTCAGGACGGGATGCGCGTCGCGTATGCCTGCGACGACAGAGGCGGCATCGCCGACGCGAAAGCCGGAAAGGTTCGGACCTTCAGCCTGCAGGACAGAGTCACGTCCATGGCGTTCAGCCCGGACGGTCGCACTCTGCTCCTCGGATCCCTGGACGGCACGGTCTGGCGGCTGGCGGACGGTGTCGACACCTTCGTCGCGGTCGGCGTGCACCGCGGCAGGGTGCGTTCGGTCGCCTACAGTCCCGACAGCCGCTGGTTCGCCTCAGCGGGCGACGACGGCTCCGTCGTCATCCATCCACACGGAGCCAGACTGATTTCCGCCAGGATCTCCGCGCACACCGGTCCCGTCGCGGCAGTCGCCTTCAGCCAGGACAGCGGTCGTCTCATCTCCCTCGGCGAGGCCGACAACACGGCCCACATCCGGCACGTCTTCCAGGACCCGTTGGGCGACCTCTGCAGACGCGTCACGTACAACATGTCCGAATCCGCCTGGAAGAAATGGATCTCGGCGGGCATCGGCTACCAGGACCAGTGCGCGGGCAAGCCACGAGCGGAGGAAGTCGGTGAGGACCGGTGAGGGGGAGCCGGGGCGCGGGGCCCCGCAGTACGGCCGTGGAAGGTGCCCCGGCCGGCCGGCGGCACCGACGGCCTCGCGCACATGCCGCGGCAGCGGAGCGTCCGAACCACCCCTCGCCGCCGGCGGCGGGGCAGGCGGGCCTCAATCGCCGGCCGGGCTGGAGGTGCCCGGCCGCCCCAGCCTCGCCGGGGCACCTTCCACGGCCGCCAGGCCGTAGGGGAAGACGGAGGCGCCGGGTTCGGGGTGGAGCCTCCGACGAGACCGGCCGACCCAGCCCCGCCGGCGGAGCCCGACGCACCAGGCCCTGGCGGCCTCAGCGCGCGGCGCGCGGCGCGTACGCCACCGGGTCCGCCAGGACGTCCTGGACCACCAGCGCCGCCGCACCGCGCGCGGCGTCCGCCGCGGGGGAGGAGGGCCGCAGCCGGGTGCCCGCCGCCGGCCACAGCCCGGAGACCACGCGGGTCTCCAGCTCCGCGCCCACCGGCGGCGCCAGCCACGGCAACAGCGGGCGGTAGATGCCGCCCAGCACGACCGCGTCCGGGTCGAAGAGATTCACCGCGCCGGACAGCGCGCGGCCCAGGGCGCGCCCCGCCCCGGACAGCGCCGCCAGCGCGCCCGGGTCGGCCGCGCGGGCGCGGCGTTCGAGCTCGGCGACGCCCGCCGCGCCGGCGTGCTCGTCGAGGCCGGCGGCCCGGAGCAGTGCGGACTGGCCCGCGTACTGCTCCAGGCAGCCGCGGGAGCCGCAGCGGCAGCGGGGGCCGTCGTCGGAGACGGAGACATGGCCGATCTCGCCGGCGAACCCGTTCGCGCCGCGCAGCAGTTCGCCGCCCAGCACCAGCGCGCCGCCGACGCCGATCTCGCCCGTCAGATACAGGAAGCTCCGGATGTCGCCGAGGCCGCCGAACCACAGCTCGGCGAGCGCCGCCAGGTTCGCCTCGTTCTCCGAACGCACCGGCAGTGCGGGCGCCCCGGGCCGCAGCGCGGCCAGAGCGCGGGCGAACGGGGCCTCGGCGGGGACGGCCGTCCAGCCGAGGTTCGGGGCCTGGCGGACCGCGCCGCCGGAGACCAGGCCCGGCAGGGCCAGCTCCGCGCCGACCGGCCGCAACTCCTGTTCGGTGGCCGACCCGAGGGCCCGCGCCGCGATCCGGGCGGCCCGCTCGAACACCTCGGCCGGTGCGGAGTTCCGGTTGTCCAGGTGCTCCACGAGCCGTACCCGGTCGGTACCGGCGAGGTCGACGACGCACACCGACACGTAGTCGACGTTGATCTCGACCCCGATTCCGGCGACCCCGGTGCGGGCGATCTTGAGCACTGTGCCGGGGCGGCCGGCCTGGCCGCTGAACGTCTTTCCCGACTCGGAGAGGAAGCCGCTCTCGAGCAGCTGCTCGACCAGGGAGGAGACGGCGGCACGGGTCAGCCCCACACGGGCGGCGACGCCGGCGCGCGTGGCCTCGACCTGGTCGTGGACCGCCCGCAGCACCAGGCTGAGATTGTGCCGGCGCACCGTCTCACGGTCGGCCTTCGCTCCCAGCGGGGCATGGCGGGCCGCCGCGCCGACGCGGGCGCTGCCTGATTGATTGCCGTTCATATTGCCGCCGAGCCTATGGGATGCGCCCCGGCCCCCGCCCCGCGCCTTCCGTAACGGCGCTCCGGCCCCCGCGGGGCGCTCACGGAGGCGGCGCCCACCGGCCGCGAACCGGCCCTACGCGGCGGTGCGACCACGGTCCCGACCGTTGCCGGCCGGCGGCCGGCATCCGGCGGACCGGCCCGCCGGATGCGTACCCGCCGGAGCGGGTCACGCCCCCGCCGGGTCCGCCTCGCGTTCCTCGTGGGTCTCTTTCGCGATCCTGAGTTCGTCGTCGCTCAGCGGCGGTCCGGGCAGCGGCGGAAGTTTGGGGCCGCGCAGGACCGCGAGGGCGATCTCCGGTCTGACGAGGGAGGCTGTCGGCGCGGACAGCGTCATCACGTCGAACAGGGCCTTGGCGACCAGGGGCCGCCCCGTCGCGGTCAGCATCAGCCGGTCGACGTAGGTCCGCAGGGCCCGCACGCCGGCCCCCGGGGCCTTGCCGATCGCGCCCGGGTAGAGGATGTCCTGCCCGGTGGCCAGGTCCCAGGCCGTGGCGACCGGCCGGGCGACCGCGCGCTGCACGCGGCGGGCGAGGCCGGGGGAGTCCACGCCCCCGGCCGCCTCCAGCGCCCCGCGCAACGCGAGGACGCCCTGCGCGGCGACCGACATACCGTGCCCGTAGACCGGGTTGTACGTGGCGACGGAGTCGCCGAGCGCGACGAAGCCCTCCGGCCAGTCGCGGATCTTCTCGTAGTAGCGGCGGCGGTTGACGGTGCTGCGGGAGACGACGACGTCCGTCAGCGGCTCGGCGTGCGCGATGAGGTCGGCGACGACGGGGTGCCGGATGGAACGGGCGAAGTCCTCGAACTCGTCGGCCGCGTTCGTCGGCTGCCCGCCGCGCGTGCCGGACAGCGTCACCAGCCACCGCCGGCCCTCGATGGGCACGATCGTGGCAGTGCAGCCGGGACGCGGCTCCCGCGCGTCGGCCTGGACGTTGACGACCGGGTACTCGTCCGAGCCCTCGGGCGCCCGGAAGATCCGGCTCGCGTAGGCCAGGCCCGAGTCGACCTTCTCCTCGCGCACCTTGTCCACGCCCAGGTCCCGCAGCCACTCCGGGGCCCGGGAGCCGCGGCCGCTGGTGTCGACGACCAGATCGGCGGGGAGCACCCGCTCGCCCCCGTCGTCGCCGCGCACCCGTACGCCGTCGACGCGTCCGGCGGCGCCCCGGAGGCCCAGCAGTTCGGTGCGTTGGAGGAGGGTGACCCGGGGGCCGGTGAGCATCTGCTCGCGTACGACCCAGTCGAGCAGGTCCCGGCTGCACGCGACGAGGAACTGCATCTCGGGGAAGCGGCGGAACCAGCCCTGCGACGACATGGACACCAGTCCGGTCGGCAGCGGGATCCGGCGCGCGCCGGCGGCGAGCCAGCGGTCGGTGGTGCCGGGCATCAGCTCCTCGATCGCCCGCGCTCCGCCCGACCACAGCAGATGGGCGTGGTGGGCCTGGGGCAGGCTCTTGCGGGAGCGTGGCCCGTCGGGCAGCACGTCCCGCTCGACGACGGTGACCTCTTCCACGTACGCGCCGAGGACCTCGGCCGTCAGCATGCCGGCCAGACCGCCGCCGATCACCACGGCTCTGCTGCCCGGATTCGGACGACTTCTCAAGGGACCGCTGCTCATAGGGTGCCGCTCTCTGACCTGGCCGCACGCGTGCGCGCTGCTTCGACGACGGGGGACTGGCGCAGCGCGAGGGACATGCGCACGAGGTCGCGCGGTCCAGCGGCTGCCACGGGTGTGTAGGCCTCGGCGGACCTGACGATCTGCCCCTCAGGGTCGGCCGCCCGGGCCCGCAGGGCGGCGGCGACCATCGCCGCGTCCGCCACCGCGTGGGCCTGCCGGGGGTCGGCTCCGGCGGCGAGCGCCTCGGCGTAGGAGTCCTCGCGCAGCACACGGTCGAAGTACGGGTCGAGCTGCAGCATTCCGTCGTGGATGTCGGACTCCCGCTGGATGACGCGCAGTTCGGCCGGGGAGAACAGCGAGATGCGTACCGAGGGCGTGCCCTGCGGTGCGGCGGAGCGCAGTTCGCGCCAGAGTGTGCCGAGGCGGCGGTAGACCGCCCAGGTGTGCCAGCTGTCGGACACGCGCTGTCCGACCAGCGGCAGGATGAAGCCGACGGCGCTCAGCAGCGCGCCGGCCGAGGCGAGCGGCGGCGCGGCCAGCGTGGACAGGTCGTCCCAGTCGTGTCCGGCCCAGCGGGCGGCCACGGCGGCCGACTTGGTGACCCCGTAGGCGAGATTGAACAGCGATCCGACGACGATGGTCACCAGGCCGCCGCGGAGCCAGCCGCTCACCTTCAGCGACCAGCGCCAGCACAGCACGGTCATGCCGACCGCGGCGACGCTGTGGGCGGCGAGGTAGAGCGCGATCATCTCGCGGATGTACGGGGTCCTGGCGTAGTACGTGTCCAGGTCCCGCAGCCGCTCCACGGGGGCCTCGCCCAGCAGGAAGAACAGGACGAGCGCACCGACGACCACGCTGTACGCGGCCATCCAGCGCAGCGAGATCCGCCGGGTCTCCTCCGGCGGGCCGCCGCGCCAGTTGACGAGGAGCACCAGGCAGGACGCGCTGAAGGCGGAGAGGATGCAGTAGACCAGCGGCGCGGAGAAGTTGGGGACGCCGGTGACACGGTTGACCGCGGCGATGGTGGGCGGCGCGGCGAAGAAGAAGGTGGCCGCGCCGAGGATCAGCAGGGCGCACACGGACCGCAGCATCGGGTCGCGCCAGTCGCGCCGCATCCCCGGTATTTTGAACGCGAGTGCGATTCCCAGTGCGGCTGCGGGGATGTAGTAGTCCGGTCCGTCCACGCCTCAGCCCTGTGACCCGCGGTATCCCAGGGACGCCTCGATGCGGCCCGCGAGCCCGTCCCGCCGGACGGGGCCGCGGCCGCCGGAACCGGCGAGCCAGGCGCGGCACTTGCTGCCGAGCAGCAGTCCGAAACTCTCCGCCTCGTTCTCCTCGGCCTGGTCGAAGCGGGTGCGCGCGGCGACCTTCAGGACGGTCGCCTGCAGATCGGCCTCGTCGGACAGCAGCCGGGCGGCCACGGCCGCGCCCTCGACATGGTGGCTGCAGTGGCCGGCCTTCATGTGCCACAGCTCATGGCCGAGAATCACCAGTTGGTGGTCGGGCGCCGTGCGCTCCTCGATGACGACGAGGTCCTGCTCCGCCATGTCGAGCCACAGCCCGCTGGCGGTGCCCGGGGGGAAGGACGCGGTGCGGTAACGCACGGGCCTGCCGCGGTGTCTGCTCATGCCCTTGCACAGCGCGGAGTAGAGGTCGGCGGGTTCGGCGGGGGCGGGGAGATCGATTCCGCCGACCAGCTCGCCGCACAGTCGGCGCATCTCTTTGCCTATGCTCACCGCTCTCCTCTCCCCGTCAGAACCTTCACAGACACGTCCCAATCCAAGCCTGTCCGGAAATCAGGGCTCCGTGGGAGTGTCCGGGGCGGGCTTCACGCTCTCGAGGAGCATGTCGAGCCATTCGGTCACTTTGTCCCGGTGCTTGTCGCTGGGCAGTTGGGCGGCCCGCCAGGCGATGCCGCGTACGCCGTGGTCCTGCAGCAGCCGCTCCAGCGGGTCGCCGGCGTCGCCCGCGTAGTCCTGGAGCAGGCGCTGCTCGGTGCGCCGCAGGGCGCCGTCGAGCGCGTCGGCGTCGTCGGCGGTGAGGAAGCCGGCGTGCACCTTGAAGAAGCGCTGAATCGCGTCACAGTGCTCCATCGTCGGCCGGCGGTCGCCGTTGATGAGCGCGCCCGCCTGCTGGCGGGACATGCCCGCCCCGTCGGCTATCTCCTGCTGCGTGTACCGGCGGCCGTTGGGCTTGAGCCGGGTGCGTCGCAGCAGGTCGAAGCGTTGCAGAAAGCGTGCCTGGAGGTCGGGTTCGCCTGCCGGGCGCCCGTCGAGGAGGGCGCGCACGACGTCGGCGGGGACGCCGGACGCCTCGGAGAGCTTCTGGGCGTCGAAAACCTCGCCGTGGCTCATTCCGAGCTTGTCCGCAAGTTCGGTGACCCGGGCAACCGATGCCGCCAGAGGGCCTGTGGCCGTTGGACCCGGAACCGAGAAGCCGTCTGTCACCAGTAGGTCTCCTAGATCACGCGAGGCGGCCCCGCATCCTGTGGGGCTGCCGGAAGTTAACCCTATTCATGCCCTGGCAGCCAAGGTCTTGCCACAGCTGTGGCGTGATTTGAGCGCTCAGCGACGTGGAATGCCACGATAGTTGACATCCCGGTGTCCGCGGTAGCAGGATCGCCACGCGGTGTGAAGATCCAAAGGGAGCCGGCGCAGCGGGACTTGCGGCAGGCTCCGAGAAGGGTGGCGTTCTCGATGACACACGAGGTGGGAGTCGGGCGCCGGGGTGTCCGTGGACGCCCGAGCCCGGCCGGCGCCGCGCGGGCCGCGGCCCGCACGAAGCGGCTCGGCGACGCCCTCAGAGCACGCCGCGAGGAACTGGGCCTCAGTCTCGAGGAGGTGGCCGCCCGCCTGGGCGTCACCGCCTACACCTACGCCACCTGGGAGCGCACACCCGGCCGCGAGTGGCCCGAGGACACGCTCTGCGCCCTCGTGGACGCGCTGGAGCTGAACGACCAGCAGGGCGGCCGGCTGCTGCGCCTCGCCGCCGACCCGGAGGCGGCCGCCGTGGTGCACGGCGCCTTCGACAGGCACACGCCCGTCCGGCCGTCGGGCCCGGTGCCGCCCTCACGCCCGGCACACCGGCCCGCTCCGGAGCGGCCCCCGGTCCCCGTCCCGCCGCCGGTGCCCGTACGGCCACCGGAGCCGGCGTCGGAGCCGCACTCCGGGCCCGACGCGCCGGCGGACCCCGAGACGCAGTCCTACCTGCGGGACTACGCCGCGGTGATGGACGCGGTGCCGCTGCCCTCGGTCCTCTTCGACCGGCACTGGGACGTCGCGCACACCAACCCCGCCTTCGACGCCCTCTTCCGTGGCATCGGGCCGCACCCCACGGCCATGCCGGACCGCAACTTCCTGCGGTTCGTGCTCTTCCACCCCGATGCCCGCACAGTGCTCGGGGAGCACGAGACCAGTTGGTGCCTGCCCCTGATGGCCCAGCTCGCCGCGGCGCTCGACCGGCACGGCGACGACGGAGCGCTTCAGGCCATTCGTGACGACATCGCCGACGATCCGATCATGGACGTCGCCTACCGGTGCGGCCTGCCGCACTGGATGAGCGCGGTCGGGGCCGCCGCGATCCACCACGACGGGGTCGTACGGCCGGTGAACCACCCCGATCCGCGCTGGGGCCGCACCGACTGCCGGATCATCGACGAGACCCCGGCGACGCTCCAGGGCAAGGGCTTCACGCGCATGACGCTGGCCCTCCGCGAGAACCGCTCGGCCGGCGCGCCCGGCGTGCGCCGGGGCAGGAGCCACCTGCGCGCCGTCTCCGGCGGCTGACGAGGGCGCGGAGGTCCGATCCGTACGCCCCAGACGCTTTCCCCCGCCCCGCTCAGCCCATCGACGCGACGGCCCACTCCGCGACGACCGCCACCGCCACGCCGATGCCGAGGACCAGCGTGGCCCACCGGGTGCGCCCGGCGCGGCTGAGGACGAGCGCGCTCCCGGAGAGGATCAGTGCGATGCCGTAGAAGCCGACGGTGAGCACCGACTGCGTACTGCCCAGCCGCAGCGCCAGCGTGGCGGCCACCGCGGTCATGATGGCGGCCGAGAGTGCTATCCGCACGCCGCGGGCCTGGCGCGGTGTGAGGCCCTCTCGTTCGGGGCCCGTGTTCGCTTCTGACATGCGCGGAAGCCTATCCCGGCGGTTCGCCTCGCGGTCCGTGGGGACCGGGTTCCACCGTCCGGCGGGTCAGACCGTTTCCCGGCCCGGGCCGCCCACCCCGGCGGGCCAACGCGGCTGTGTGCCGGTGAGTTGACAGAGCATCAGGTAAAGCGGAATCGGCGGCGTGTACGGGCTCGGGCACGCCGGCCGGTGGATCAGCCGGGCGTCGGCCGCGGGCACCCGGGCGCCGGGGGCGTAGTGGGAGGGGAGCGGCCACGTCAGGTCCTGGTCGGAGCCGGCGGGGAGGATCCACCACCACCAGGCGCCGTCGGCGAAGACGCAGCCGGCGCCCGGAATCCGGCCGAGCAGACGGAACCCGTGGCGCGCGGGTATGCCGACGGCGTCGCACCCCAGATCCGTCCGGAGTCCGGCCGGGACGTCGAGCCGGGTGAGGCGGTCGGCGCGGTCGTGGCGCACGCTCCAGGAGCGGAGGGGCGCCAGGTCGCTCAGCACAGCCACTCCGTCGTCAGCGGCCGGTCGCCGAACGGCGGCCGGGGGGTGTACGCCAGCTCCGCCCACACCACGCGGCCGGTGCCCGGCGCGGCGTCGTACGTGCCCCAGGCGCGGCTCACCGCCTCCACGAGCAGCAGCCCGCGCCCGCGCTCGCCCGCCGCGCCGTGGCACACGCGCGGGCCGGTGGCCGCGCAGCCCTGGTCCTGCACGGTGACGCGCAACCGATCGGCGCCGACCTGGACTTCGCAGGCGACCAGATGGCCGTCGGTGTGCACGATGGCGTTGGTGAACAGTTCGGAGACGACCAGCAGGGCCGTGTCGTACGGGTCCCCGTCGACGCCCCATCCCGTGAGCCGCGCGGACACCAGCCTTCTCGCCCGTGAGACGTGTTCGACGCGCGCCGGCAACTCGAAGGAGTACCGGGTGAGATCGGACCCCGCGGAGGGAGCCAGGAGCTCTGGGGCGAGCGCGTCACGGTTCACATGAACACTCTCCCGCTGCAACCACCACCTTGGCAACCCCCACTCTGAAAAATGCAGACTGGAGATATTCATCGGCCGGAGTGCGTGGCACACTGCTCGCAAACAGCACGTGGGGAGGTCTCGAAGTGAGTGAACCGCGGTCCGCCCCCACCGTGGGTCAGGTCGTCCTCGGCAAGCGCCTGCAGGATCTGCGGGAGCGCGCCGGCATGAAGCGCGAGGAAGCGGCGCAGGTCCTGCGCGTCGCCCCCGGCACCATCCGCAGGATGGAGACCGCCGAGGTCGCGCTGAAGATCCCGTATGTGCAACTGCTGCTCGGCGCCTACGGCATCGGCGACGAGGAGGCCCGCGGCTTCGTGGAGCTGGCCGAGGAGGCCAACAAGCCCGGCTGGTGGCAGCGTTTCCACGACGTCCTGCCCCACTGGTTCAGCATGTACGTCAGCCTGGAGGGCGCCGCGAGTCTCATCCGTGCGTATGAACCGCAGTTCGTGCCCGGTCTGCTCCAGACGGAGGACTACGCCAGAGCGATCATGCTCGGCGGAGCCATCGGCCACACCGAGCCCGACGACGTCGAGCGGCACGTGGCGCTGCGCATGGAGCGCCAGTCCCTGCTGACCCGGCCGGACGCCCCCAGGCTCTGGGCGGTCATGGACGAGACGGTCCTGCGCCGCCCCGTCGGCGCACCGGGCGTGATGAAGGCCCAGGTCGAGAAGTTGCTGGAGGCCGCCCGGCTGCCGAACGTCACCCTCCAGCTCGCCGAGTTCGCGAGCGGCCACCACCCGGGGACGTACGGGCCGTTCGTCCTCTTCCGATTCGCCGTGCCCGAGCTCCCGGACATGGTCTACAGCGAGTACCTGACCGGGGCCGTCTATCTCGACGCGCGCCCCGAGGTCGCCACACACCTCGAGGTCATGGACCGCATGGCGGCACAGGCCGCATCAGCACAACGCACGAGGGAGATCCTCGACGATCTCCGCAAGGAGCTGTGAATGGACCGCATATACAACGGGATGCCGGCGGCCGAACTCGGCGAGACCGGCTGGCACAAGCCCTGGAGCGGTGGCAACGGCGGCAACTGTGTCGAGACCATGAAGCTGGCCGACGGCCGGGTGGCGGTGCGTCAGTCCGCCGACCCCGACGGCCCCGCCCTGATCTACACCTCCGGCGAGATCAAGGCGTTCATAGAAGGAGCGAAGTCCGGCAAGGCGGACTTCCTCGTCAACTGAGCTGCTGCCGCGGGGACAGCAGCTCAGTTGGCCGAGCCGCCGGGCGTGGCGGTGGCGGCGGTCATTCCACCGCAACCGCCCGTCCCGGCGCGCCCTCCCGCTCCGCCGCCCCCGCCCCCGCCCCCGCCTGGGCGGCCGGTGCCTTCGTGCCGCGCCGGCGCCGCAGGACATGACCGGCGAGCACCGCGGCGGCCGCGAGAGCGTACGCGGTCGTGCCGATGGTGTCCCCGTCGGCGTCCAGGCGCCCCGTGACGTACTTGGCCGCACCCGCCGCCGCGACGCCCAGCCACTCCCACCGGCCGTCGAGCGCCACCAGCGCCACCAGCAGCAGCGCGTACCAGGAGTACCCCGGAGTCATCAGCAGGAACGCCGTACCCGTCACCAGCAGCGCCCCGCTCCACGGGCGTTCGGGATCGCCACGCCGCAGCACGTACCCGACGACGGCCAGCATCACCACCACGACCACGGGCAGCGCCCAGGCGTCCGGCAGCACCAGCCGCAGCAGCGCGTACCGGTTGCGGGCGGACGGGTCGTCGTACCCCTCCTCCTTCGTGTAGCCGCTCAGATAGCCGAACACCGAGCCTTCCGACAGCAGCACGTGCGGCAGATACGACAGCCCCACGACGGCCGCGGCCGGCACCAGGACGGCCGCCGCGTCCCGCCCGCGCCGCACCCCCGCCAGCGCGCCCGGCAGCACCACCGCCGGCAGCAGCTTCGTCGCGATCGCCGCACCGAAGAGCACACCACCCTCGAAACGCCGGCGGACCACCACCGCGAGCCCCACGACCGCCAGCAGCACCCCGAGCACATCGACATGCGCGTTGTTCACCGCCTCCAGCGGCACGGCGGGACACCACGCCCAGTAGACCGCCGTCCGCGGATCGCCGCGCCGGCGCAGCACCAGCACCAGGGCGACCGTCGTGCCGACGGCGAGCAGCGCGCCGCCCACCTGCAGCGCCTTGTGCCGTGCGTCGTCCGGCGCGACGGCGTGCACCAGCAGGAAGTACCCCTCCGCGAACGGCGGATAGATCGTGTGGACGTTCGGCCGGTTGATCCGGGTGCAGTGCGCCTCGCCCTCGGGCCCGGCGATCCGCGCCCGCCCGAACGGCTCGCACCGCGCACCGGTCGGGAAGAGCCAGTCGTCACGCAGATCCACGAGCGACGGATCCGCCGGCGCATGGTCGTACGGAGAGATCCCGGCGGCCTGCACCCTGCCGTCCCAGGCATAGCGGTACGAGTCGGTGCTGGTACGCGGCGGGGCGAGCAGCCCGGTCGCGGCGACCGCGACGCCGCCCGCCAGGATCAGCACCACCGCGTGCCGCACCGGCGCCCGGCGCACCGCGAGGGCCGCCGCCGCGAACAGGATCCAGCAGACGGCGTACCACCGGGAAAGGCCGCCGGGATCGCTCACGTAACCGTCCTTGAGGACCGTCACGGCGAGTACGGCGATCAGGCCGGCGACGAGGACGCCGGTCAGGAGCGAGCGCATGTTGATCACGGCGCCCAGCCTGGCAGCCGAACCGCCCGGAACGGCGCGGACGCGTCCCGGCGTCCGCATTCCGTAAGGTGTCGGACCCGTCCCCGGCATGGCTCAGGGGGTTCTCATGGAGGGCATGAGGATCAGGAGGGCCGGAGCGCCGGCCACCTTCCGGCTGCCGAGGTTCGCCGGCCGGCTGCACGACGCCCGCACCGCCACCGCGATCGGCCGGTGGCTCGCCGCGGCGATCACCGTGTGCTTCGTGACCGGAGTGCTCAGCCACTACGTGCAGCGGCCGCCGGACTGGCTCGCCGGGGCGCTGCCGAGCCGCCCCGCCTGGGGCTACCGGTTCACCCAGGGACTGCACGTCGCGAGCGGCATCGCGGCGATCCCGCTGCTGCTGGCCAAGTTGTGGACCGTCTACCCGAGGCTGTTCGTGTGGCCCGCGCTGCGGTCGCCGCGGCACGCCCTCGAACGGCTCTCGGTGGCGGTGCTCGTCGCGGCGTCCGTCTTCCAGCTCGGCACGGGTCTGCTGAACACCGTCCAGTGGTATCCGTGGCCGTTCTCGTTCGTGCCCGTGCACTTCGCGGTGGCCTGGCTGCTGCTCGGGGCGCTCGTGCTGCACATCGCCGTCAAATATCCCGAGATCAAGGCGCATTGGAGTCGCCGTTCGCCCGGAACGCTCGAACTGCCCGCCGAGGAAGGGCCCGACCGGCGCTCCCTGCTCACCGGGGTGGCGGTGGGCGTCGGGGCGGTGACCCTGACGACCGTCGGCCAGTCGTTCACACCGCTGCGGCGGCTCGACCTGCTCGCGCCCCGCCACCCCGACCACGGCGAGCAGGGCCTGCCCGTCAACCGCACCGCCGCGGCGGCCCGCGTCGGCGGCGAGAGCCTCGACGGCTGGCGGCTCACCGTCACCGGTCCCCGCTCCTACGCCCTCACCCTCGACCAGCTCGCCGCCCTGCCGCAGCACACCGCGACCCTGCCCATCGCCTGCGTCGAAGGCTGGAGCAAGTCCGCCCGGTGGACCGGGGTACGCGTCCGGGACCTGCTGGAGAGGGCCGGCGCGCAGCCCGGCGCCGCGCTGCGGGTCGTGTCCCTGGAGAAGCGCGGCGCCTACCGGGTGATGGAGATGGGCGGCGGCTACACAGACGACCCGCTCACCCTCCTCGCGCTGCGCCTGAACGGCGAGGTCCTCTCCCTCGACCACGGCTACCCCGCCCGGATCATCGCCCCCAACCGGCCGGGCGTCTGGCAGACCAAGTGGGTCAGCGGCATGGAGGTGAGGTGATGCGCACCGCGCTGGGCGCGGCCGGCCTCGCCCTGATGGCCGTCGGCCTGTATCTCCTCGTGACCGGCGGGCAGTTCAAGGACGTCGCCCTGTGGCTGGCCGGCGCCGTCGTCCTCCACGACCTCCTCGTCGCACCGCTGGTGCTCGCCGCCGGCCTGCTGCTGGCCCGGCTGCCCGCCCGCGGCCTGCTGCGCGGCGCCCTCGTCACCGCCGGCTGCCTCACGGTGATCGCCCTGCCGGTGCTCCTCGCCCCGGGCACCCCGCGCAACCCCTCCGTGCTGCCCCTGGACTACCCGCGCAACTGGCTGCTGTCGCTTGCCGCGGTCGCCGCGGTGACCGGTGTCCTGCTGGCCGGCCGCCGACTGCGCGGGCGGGCGCGGGAGCGGCGGCGCTAGCTACTGCCGCATCAAGCGACGTTCGCCCCGTCTCGCGGGGTGGGGGCGACGGCAGGCACCTCTTGAACGCATCCCGCGTAGTCTCGCGGGATGCATTCTCATCTGAGCTTCCAGAACCCTCCTGCGCTGCCTCACGCGGTGGTGGCTGGGACGTTGGAGCGGGCTCTTCGTGACCGCTCCACAGAGGACGAGGCGGCGGGAGTTCTGGTCGGGGCCGCGTTGAACGACGACGCGGACTTCGTCGAGTTCTGGTGCGTGCAGGTCGGGACGCGGGCTGAGGCGGAGCCGACGGACGTGGACTGCCCCGCCGTCGACGGCTATGACGGCGTGCGGAGCTCGCTCAGCCACCCGCCCAGCATGACGCACAACGTGCCGCCCGGATCACCATCCGGACGGCACCTCACAACAGGGCGAACGTTGCCTGATGCGGCCGAGGAGTCTGGCCTCTTCACGGTCACCAGGGTGACGGGGCGGGGATGCGGAATGGAGATCCATGCGATTCCCCGGCGTAGGGCCCTGCCGTGTACGGGTGCCCCACTGGCACACTGACCCCCCGTGAACTCGTCAAGCATCGCACCACCGGTCCGCTTTCCCTTCTCCGCCGCTGTCGCGGTCAGCGTGGGATGGCATCTGGTGCTGTTCGCCGTCGCCTTCACCCTGCCGTCGATCGGCTTCGCCGGACCCGTCCTGGTCACTCTGTCCGCCTGCGTCGTTCCCTTGGTCGTGGTGGCGCGACTGCGCTGGTGGCGGGCGCCCTGGCTGGCAACGCTGTGGCCACGCCGCCCCTGGCTGCTGGCGCCCGCCTGCCTGGTGATCTGTCTGGAGCTGACCCGGGGTGTCGAAGGATCAGCGGGGACGCTGGCGGCCGGCGCGCTGCTGATGCTGTCCGTCGGTATCAGCGAGGAGTTGTACGCGCGCGGAGTGATGCAGGAACTCTTGCGCGCGCTGTCCCCCTGGTCGCTGACCCTCTGGATCGGGCTGCTCTTCGGCCTCGGGCATGTCCTGTCGGGTATTGTCTTCGGACGTTCTCCCGACTACATCGCGTTCCAGGTGGTGCACGCGACCGTCTTTGGATTCCTGCTGGCCGCGCTGCGGCTGCACACCGTCTCCATCTGGCCGCTGGCGCTGCTCCACGCGCTGAGCAACTGGATCAACTCCAACAGCCCTGGCGAGCTCCCGGTATGGTGGGAAGTCGCGCGCCTGCTGGCGCTCACTGGCTATGGCGCGGTGCTCGTACGAACGAGCACCTGGGAGCGTGCTCTGTCGCTCACGGCCGGTCGGCGGCCGGATCCTGTGTGAGCTTGCCCTTCGGCAGTTGGGTGCGGGGCTTTCGGCTGACGTGAGCCGGCCGCCGCTCCCTTCTGAAGAAGCGGCGGCCACCTCACCTGCTGTCGGCTCCATGTCGAGAGCGGCAGGCCGTGCTCGACGGCTTGGACTTGGCGATCTTCCTGATCTCGCGGCGTTCGGGCAGAGGGAACGTCTTCGGCCCGCCGCCAGGTCACCACCGACCCGGTGCAGCCGAGTGGCGGGACGACGGCTCCCGCCCGGATCAGAGGCCGGCTTCTTCCTCCCGGGCGTCGAAGGCTTCGCGTGCGCGCGCGATGGCGGGCATGTGCTCCGATGCCCACGCCAGCAGCACGTCGACGGGGGGCCGGAGGGTCTTGCCGAGTGGCGTGATCCGATACCTGACCGCCACCGGGCGGGTGGAGACGACCTCGCGCTCGACCACGCCGTTTCGCTCGAGTCGCCGCAGTGTGGCGGTCAGTGACTTCTGGGTGACCTGGGGGATGGCTCGACGCAGTTCGTTGAACCGGCACGGGCGTTCGCACAGCTCGTTGAGGACGCTGAGCGACCACTTGTCGAGGATCTGGTCGAGCAGTTCGCGGTGCGGGGCGCAGATGCGGAGCTCGTCGGCGGTATCCATGGCGAAACCTGGTCTCGTTGAAGTGTCCTTCTGCCACTAGGTAGCTTATCGATACCTAGTTCAGAGGGGAAACAGCCATGACTGTTCAGCACTTCACGCCGGAAGGCATGCTGCAGCCGGTCCCGTACCACCACGTGGCCGTGGGTACCGGGACGAAGCACGTCCACGTCAGCGGGCAGGTCGCGCGCCGGGCCGACGGCACTCCGGTCGCCCCCGGGGATCTGGCCGGCCAGGTCGCCGAGGCGCTGCGCAACACGTCCGTCGGGCTGGCGGGCGCGGGCGCGTCGTTCGCGGACGTCCTGCGCCTGACGTTCTACGTGACCCGCTGGAGCCCGGAGAAGATCGGAGACTTCATGGCCGGCGTGGAGTCCGTCGCCGACGAGATCGGACTCCCGCTGCCGATTCCGCCGGCGTCCCTGATCGGCGTCGAGTACCTCTTCGAGCCGGATGTCCTCGTCGAGGTCGAAGCGACGGCGCTGCTCGACTGAGCCCGTCTCCACGGGGTGGCCGGGGGCGCGGCCGGTCTCGTCGGGGCTCCGCCCCGAGCCCCGTGCCTCAAACGCCGGCGAGGCTGATGTCGCGGAGCGAAATCCAGCCCGGCCCGGGGGTACCCTACGCCTGGCGGCGTGGGAGGTGCCCCCACCCACGGCCGCCAGGCCGTAGGGGGAGTTCGAGGCCACCGAGCGGTGTGCGGTACGGGGTCCGGGTCCTGCCCCGCCACGCGGCGGAGCCGCACATCGGTACAGCGGGAAGGGGCGGGTAGGGGACAACGTCCCGCGCAGCGGGACCTCCCCTACCCCACCCGCCCCAGCGCCACGAACCGCCGCGCCCCCACCCCCCACTCGTCCCGCAGCGCCCATCCCGCACTCCGACCGTGCCGCAGCAGCGCCTTCGTGCCCACCCGGGCCCAGGGGAACGGCGTGCCCTCCGTCGCGATGCCGTCGAAGACGCGGACGCGGACGCTTTCGTCGACGTCCAGGGGTGCCGTCTCGGCGAGGAGGAGCCCGCCGGGGGCGACGAGTCGGGCGACGCGGGACAGCAGGGCCCGCGGGTCGCCGCCGATGCCGATGTTGCCGTCGATCAGGAGGGCCGTGTCCCAGGAGCCCTCCCTCGGCAGGGGGTCGAAGACGGACCGGCGCAGCGCGCTGCCGCCGATGCGTATCGTGCGGGCGACGGCCGCCGCGCTGACGTCGATCCCGAGCACCGTGCGGCCCCGCGCGGCCAGCGCGGCGACCAGGCGGCCGGGACCGCAGCCGATGTCGAGGACCGCGCCGTGGCTGCGGGCGAGGACCGTGCCGTCGGCGGTGTCCGGGTCCGCGCACCAGCGTTCGACCTCCAGCGGCAGCAGCCAGCCGTCGGGCCGCCGCAGGTAGAGCGGGCCGCGGCCGGTGCGCAGGGCGTCGGTGTACGGGTCGGCCTGCCAGGCGGGCGGCGCGGCCGTCATCGCGTCCCGGCCCGGGCCATGGCGGCCAGCGCCGCGGCGAACCGGGTGCCCGGCGCGACGGCGGCGACCCGCGGGGCGTCGTCCGGCGTGTCGACGTCCCGCAGCCGCGGCAGTTCACGCACCGCGAGCCCGGCCCCGACCAGCCGCGACCGCTGCGTCGCGCCCGTGTCCGGCGACGACATGGGCACGCCGCGCACCAGTCGCCCGTCCGGCTCCGCGAGCCCCAGCGCCCAGAACCCGCCGTCGTCCGCCGGACCGAACACGGCCTCGCCGGGGCCCAACTCCAGCCCGGAGGCGAGAAGTCCGGGCGTCACCTGAGGGGTGTCCATACCGATGAGCAGCGCGGGCCCCTCGCACAGTCCGAACGCGTCCGCGAGCCGCTCGTCCAGCCCACCCGCGCACTGCGGCACTACGTCGATGCCGGTCGGCAGCCATGGACCGGGCTCGCCGTCGAGTACGAGGACCCGGCGCCGCGCGGGCGTGGCGAGCGCCGCGTCGAGGGTGTCGCGCAGCGCGGCCTCTGCGAGGGCGGCGGCCTCCTCGGGGGTGTGGAAGGGGGTGAGCCGCGTCTTGACCCGCCCGGGCACCGGCGCCTTGGCGATCACCAGCAGCGTTCCGCTCATCGCACGCCGCCGTCCGCCAGGGCCCGCGGCCGTTCGGCGAGCACCGCGTTCATGTCCCGTACGGCCTGCCAGGTGCCCCGCCAGGTGCCGGTGACCTTCGACTTCCCCGACCGGGGCAGATACGGGACGTCGACCTCGGTGACCCGCAGGCCGGTGTCGCTGGCGCGGACGACCATCTGGAGCGGATAGCCGCTGCGGCGGTCGGTCAGACCGAGCGCCAGCAGGTCGGCGCGGCGGGCCGCGCGCAGCGGGCCGAGGTCGTGCAGCCGCAGCCCGGTGCGCCGGCGCAGCAGGTGGGAGAGGGCCGCGTTGCCGGCGCGGGCGTGCGCCGGCCACACGCCCCGTCTCTGCGGGCGCCGCCGCCCCAGCACCAGGTCCGTGCCGCCGGCCGCGATGTCGGCCACGAACCCGGTCAGCAGCCCGGGGTCGAGCGACGCGTCGCAGTCGCAGAAGCAGACGTACTCGGCCTCCGCCGCGCTCAGCCCGGCATGGCACGCCGCACCGAAACCCCGCCGGGGCTCGTGGACGACGTGCGCCCCCAGCCCGCGGGCGATGTCGGCGGAGCCGTCCGTCGAGCCGTTGTCGACGACGATCGCCCGCCAGCCGGCCGGGATGCGCGACAGCACCCACGGCAGCGCCTCGGCCTCGTCCAGACAGGGCAGGACGACGTCCGCGGTCAGCACGGCGCACCCCGCAGCCCGCTCGCGGCGAACTCGGCCATGCCCTCGGCGAAGCCGGTCTGCGCCTTCCAGCCCAGTTCGGCGCGCAGCCGCCCGGAGTCCGCGGTGATGTGCCGTACGTCGCCGAGCCGGAACTCGCCGGTCACGACCGGCGCGGGCCCGCCGTGCGCGGCGGCCAGCGCGGCCGCCATCTCGCCCACGGTGTGCGGGGTCCCGCTGCCGGTGTTGTACGCGGTCAGTGCGCCCGGCTCGCGACCGTGGACCGCTTCCAGCGCGATCGCGTTCGCCTCCGCCACGTCCCGTACGTGCACGAAGTCCCGCCGCTGGCCGCCGTCTTCGAAGACACGGGGCGCCTCACCGCGCGCCAGCGCGGACCGGAAGAAGGAGGCGACGCCCGCGTAGGGGGTGTCGCGCGGCATCCCCGGCCCGTACACGTTGTGGTAGCGCAGCGCCACGGCCCGCCCGCCGGTCGAGCGGGCCCAGGCCGCCGCGAGATGCTCCTGCGTCAGCTTCGTCGTGGCGTACACGTTCCGCGGGTCGACGGGGGCGTCCTCGCCGACGAGCCCGGGGGCCAGCTCCTCGCCGCACTCGGGGCACCGCGGCTCGAAGCGGCCCGCTTCGAGGTCGGACGCGGCCCGCGGGCCCGGCCGGACCCGGCCGTGCGCGGAACAGTCGTAGCGGCCCTCCCCGTACACCACCATGGACCCGGCGAGCACCAGGTCCGTGACCCGTGCCCGGGCCATCGCCGCGAGCAGCACGGCCGTGCCGTGGTCGTTGCAGCTGACGTAGTCGGGCGCGTCGGAGAAGTCCGTGCCCAGGCCCACCATCGCGGCCTGGTGGCACACGGCGTCCACGCCGCGCAGGGCACGTGCCACCGCCGCCGGGTCCCGCACGTCCGCGTGGACCCATGCGGCGTCGGGCGGTCGCGGAGGCAGGGGATGGGCGGCGGGAAGGAGGGCGTCGAGCACGACCGGGTCATGGCCGCGCGCGGTGAGGGCCGTGACGATCTGCGAGCCGATGAAGCCCGCGCCACCTGTGACGAGTACACGCATGACCGCGACGCTACGGCCGCAGGCGCCGCGAACGGCCGTTCCGCGCCGCGCCGTCACAGGTCGGTAAGGAGTGGGTGCTCCGCCCGGGTGAAGCCACCCTGCCGGCGGTTCCTACGGGCGGTTCAGGTACGCGAGGCCCGGGTGCTCGGCGCGGTAGCCGTCGAGCAGCCGGCGGGCGACGCTCACCGAGTCGACCAGCGGATGCAGCGCGAAGGCCGTCACCGCGTGCGTCCCGGAACCGCTCTCGGCCGCCGCCAGCACCTCGCGCTCGACGGCCTTGACCGCGGTGACGAGCCCGACCGCGTGCAGCGGCAGCGGGTCGACCGCCACCGGATGCGCGCCGTTCGCGTCGACGAGGCACGGGACCTCGATCACGGCGTCCGCGTCGAGCACGGAGAGGGTGGAGCGGTTGCGGACATTGAGAATCAGCGTGGTGCGCTCGTCGCGGGCGACGGCACGCATCAGGGCCAGCGCCACCTTCTCGTACCCGCCGGACTCCAGATCTTCCTCGTCCCGCTCGCCGACGCCGGCCGCCTCCCGGTTGGCCGCCATGTAGGTGGCCTCGCGCTCGGCGAGCGTGCGGTGCCAGGTCGCCAGCGGCGGGGTGCCGGGCCGCTCCATCTCCGCGTAGAAACCGGCCTGTTGGGCCCGCAGGAACGCGCCCCGGGTCTGCTCGGCCTCCTGATAGGCGCGGACCGTCTCGCGGTTGAAGTAGTAGTAGTGCAGATACTCGTTGGGTACGGCGCCCAGCGACCGCAGCCAGTCCGGCCCGAAGAGCCGGCCCTCCTCGAACGAGTCCAGCGCCTTCGAGTCCGCCAGCAGCCGCGGCAGTTCGTCGCGTCCGCCGACGCGCAGCCCGCGCAGCCAGCCCAGGTGGTTGAGCCCCACGTAGTCGATCCACGCGGTCGCCGGATCGGCGCCGAGCACCTTCGCCACCCGGCGGCCGAGGCCCACCGGCGAGTCGCAGATGCCGATGACCCGGTCGCCGAGGACCCGGCTCATCGCCTCGGTGACCAGACCGGCCGGATTGGTGAAGTTGATGACCCACGCGTCGGGCGCGAGCGCGGCGATCCGGCGGGCGATGTCCACGGCCACCGGCACCGTGCGCAGCCCGTACGCGACGCCGCCCGCGCCGACCGTCTCCTGCCCGAGGACGCCCTCGGCGAGCGCGACCCGCTCGTCCGCCGCGCGGCCCTCGAGACCGCCGACCCGGATCGCCGAGAAGACGAAGTCGGCGCCCCGCACGGCCTCGTCGAGATCGCGGGTCACCACGACCTCCGGCGCGTCGGGCCGCCCCGCCGCCTGCTCCGCCAGCACCCGGGCCACCGCGTCGAGCCGACCCGCGTCCACGTCGTGCAGGGCGACGCGGGTGACCCGGCCCTCCGCGCGATCGCCGAGGAGCGCCCCGTACACGAGAGGCACGCGGAAGCCGCCGCCGCCGAGAATCGTGAGCTTCATGCCCGTACGCTACTCGGCGCGGGCGGCCCGGCGGCGGTCAGCCGAGGTCGAGCGCGATCGTGCCGTACGTGCGGGCGAGGGTAGTGGTCGTCCGGTGCGGCCCCGGGTGGGGACCGGGCTCGGGCTCAGGGTCTGGATACGGAAGGTGATGTGCCAGCCCAGCGCGTCCTTGATCAGTCGTGCTCCGGTGATCCGGTTCTCCGCGTTGGCGTGTTTGCCGACGGGCAGGACGGTCAGGAAGTCGATGTCCTGACGGGCTTGGCGGATCGCGGCGTCCGCGTTCGCCAGTGTCCGCATTTCCTCCGGCACCATCCGCCACCAGGCGCGGAGGAGATTCCACATCGTGCGGGACGCTTGCGCCTGGCCATCCGCCTTCAGCGCCTGGGCAGGCGGCAGTGCGAGCCGGGTGCGGTGCCCGAACTGCCGCTGGAGCACGGGTGTCTTGGCTCACTATCGGGAACATGGCACTGGCCTATTTCACCAGGCTGGAACCCGAATCCTCATGTCAGAACTGGTCGCCATGTTGTCCACCATCTGCACGTTCGCTTGGTTTCAGTTACGAATTACCGACGGTAACTTCCACATCAGGCGCCGGAGCGTACGGAGATCCCCCACGACTCGGAAGCCACCGGTACGCCCGCCACGCGCATTGGCTGGAAAATGAAGCCATGTCCCGACGAACCAAGCGCACCAGAGGCACCACCCCTCCCGACCTCACCGCCGACTCGCCCTGCCCCTGCGGGCTGCCCGCCGCCTATGGCGAGTGCTGCGGCCGGTACCACCGGGGAGAGGAGTCGCCGCCCACCGCGGAACTGCTGATGCGTTCCCGCTACAGCGCCTTCGCCGCCCACGACGCGGCGTACCTGCTGCGCACCTGGCACTCGTCGACCCGCCCCCGCCACCTCCAACTCGACCCGGGGATGCAGTGGACGTCCCTCGAGATCGTCGACGCGACGGAGGGCAGCGCCTTCCACACCACCGGGACCGTCACCTTCCGCGCCCGCTACCGCCACCACGGCAAGCGCGGCGAGCTGCACGAGCGCAGCAAGTTCGAGCGCCAGAAGGGCGCGTGGGTGTACGTCGACGGAACGTTCATCGAGTGACCGGCCGCACCCGGTGATCGCGCCGCACCGGGTGCGCCGCCCGGGAAAGGCCGCACCGGGTGACCGCGCCGCCCGGAAAGGCCCGCCGGGGAAGACCCGTCCCACCTGCTTGAATGCGGTCATGGTCGAACTCGTACTGCTCGGGGCGCTCGTCTCACTGATCGGCTGGCTCGTCCACCGCAAGCAACGGCAGCGGTCGTCCGCCCCGGCCCCGGAGGACGAGGCCGGGATCGCGTGCATGATCAAGGGCGGGCCCGGAGGGGCGCGCTGGCGGCCGGGCCGGCTGCTCGTCGGCGCGGGGCCGCCGGCCTGGAAGGCCTCCTGGGGCGGGCGGACGGTCGTCCTGCCCGCCGGTCTGCGCCGCACCGGCCTCCGGCCGCCGTCGATGCGGGAGGCGATGGGGCTCAACCCGCGATCCCGGATCATCGAGTGCGAGGCCGACGGCGAGACCGTGCTGATCGCCGTCATGCCGGAGGAGCTGGACCCGGTCGTGAAGGCCCTCGACAGCGCGTGAGCGGGGTGGAGCGGCCGGGTCAGCGACCGCGGCGCGGTCCGACCGTGAGCCGGGGGTCGTAGGCGGCCAGCACCTTGTTGGCCCGTGCCAGCACGGACAGCGCCCGCTCCCGGTCCACCCGGTCCTCGGTGCACAGCGGCCCGCGGAACAGGCTCACCTCACGTGCGGCGCACTCCGCGTCGATCTCCGCCTGGAGGATGTGGACCGGCATACAGGATCCGATCAGGGCCGCGACACGGTCGGGGATCGGCACCGGGACGAGTGGGGAGGCGGTCACGTGAAGTCCTTCTCTACCGTTACGGGTCGCCCCGTGTCTCTCGTTGCGCGGGAGTGCGTTGCCCGCGAGTAAGTGCCGGGGGTCCCGTCAACCCGTCGATCGCGTACCGGTGGCGCCGGTCGGCGAGGGCGGTGTCGAACGGGAGGCGCACACCCCGTCCCCGCCTGGCTCTCCGTCTCCGGCAGCACCGCCGACATACCTTACGCGAACGCCGCCGAAGCACCCGAATCGGTGGTCCGGCGACACAAAGGTGACGACGGCCGCCCCCGGGCCCCCTTCCGCGGCCGTATCCGCAGGTCAAGTCGGCGGGACGGCAGAAGGCTCGATCGTCTTCGGACCGGGCCCCGGCGGTGGTCCGGGAGTGACTCCGGACACACCCGCCGCCGGTGCACCGGCGGCGGCTACGACTGGGGCGGCCGGTACCGAGGCCCGGACCGGGCCCCCGGCGGCGACCCGGCCGACCCACCCGTCCCGCCCGCGCGGTCCGGCCGGGCAGACCCGGCCGACCCACCCGTCCCGCCCGCGCCGTCCGGCCGGGCAGACCCGGCCGCGCCCGGATCGGCCCACCGGCGCCCGCGCCGCTCCCGCAGCTGCAGGGCCCGCAGCACGCCCTCGGTGGCGAACCGGCCGTCGGGATCGCTGAGCCGGTCGCCGAAGATGGACTCCAGGCTGCGCAGCCGGTAGCGGACCGTCTGCGGATGCACATCGAGCAGCTCGCCCATCTGGGCGGCGGTCCCACGGGTGTCGAGCCAGATCCGCAGCGTTTCGATCAGCCGGCTCCTCCGGGTCGGCGTCAGCCCGGCGAGCGGGGCGAGTTCACGCTCGGCGAGCTGGTCGAGGAGGGCGGGATCGGAGAGCAGCCACAGCGTGAGCATGTGGTCGGAGCAGAAGGTCAGCGGGGCGTCGTCCACGACGCCCGAGTCGACGAACTCCAGCAGACGGCGGGCCCAGCGGATCGAGTCCGCGGCGTCGGCGGTCGGTACGGTCAGTCCCACACAGGCCCGGTGGCCGGTCAACGTCTTCTCCAGCAGGCGTCTTCGCCGGAGGTCGACCGGTCCCGGGACGAGTAAGTGCGGCTGGGGTCCGCCCAATTCGGCGAGGACATCGTTGTCGAGATCCGTTCCGGCCAATTCCGGCGACGGGCGCAGGGCGACCAGGGTGACCTGCTCGGGCAGCGCCCAGCCCGCCTGTTCGGCCAGTTCCGCGACCGTCGAGCGCGGCACGGGCGGCCCGGCCATGATCAGATGCAGCAGCCTGCGGCGCGCGGCCGACCCCTGCTCGACGGTCCTGGTCTGCACCTCCAAGTAGCCCTCCCTGGTGAGGGCTTCGAGCTCGTCGACGTAGGCGAAGAGGGCGTCGGCGAAGCTCAGCATCAGGGTGGGGGAGAGGTTGTACCGCCGGCCGACCCGCTTGGCCCGGCGCAGCGCCACCCGGGCGCCGAGCCGGTAGGCGCCGTGGAGGGAGTCCAGGCTGCGGCCCTCGTACGCCTCGAACCGGCCGAAGCGGCGCAGCATCTCGTCGCGCAGCGGTGACGGGGCCGACGGTGAGGCGACCTGCTCGACGAAGACGGAGATGTTCTGTTCGACGCCGATCTGGATCGCCTGACCGTACGGACCCTTCAGCAGCCGCCCGTACTCCGGGTACGCGCGGGTCACCTCGATGCCGATCTCCTGGATGAGACTGGGCAGTTCGGGCCTGATGATCGCGGCGAACTCCTGCGGCAACGGACCCAGCGGCTCGCCGGCGTCCGACGGCTGGGTGGATTTTCTCGGCATGGTTCTCTCCCCTCGGTCTCCGGTTGTCCGGTTGGGGGGTCGGGGCGGCGGGAAGCGCTCCCACGGACCGACAGGCATGACGGCTTCGGTGGGTGCTGAACATAGTCCAGCGGAGCGCAACTGCACAGCGGGCCGACGGGGTTGGCCGGGGGAGGAGGTGGTGGCGGGGAGACGCGCGGGGCGCCGCGTGCGGACGGGAGCGCGGCGCCGGGCGTGGTGACGGCGCCGTGGCGGATCCGGTGCACCCGTGTGCGGGCGGGGGAGCGGCGCTCACTTCCGGACAAGAAACCGCGGCGGCATGTTGCGCCGGAGACAAGAAAATACCCGCTGGTAGGGGCTTTGCGGGAATCTGCCGAACCCGTATTGCGCGACTGGTTACCCGCTCGTAGCGTCACTGTCCGAAAGCAGGGCGAGCGGGTGGCCGGCGAATTCGACCCGTGTTCCTCCTCCTGCGGCCGGTGGCCGCGGGTGGCGCCCCACCGTGCGCGTCGCGTGATCGAGCCGCAAACCGCTCTTCGGTCTGTGCGGACGAAGAGTGATCCCCAGGTACGCAGATCCCCCGAAGGGAACACACCCGTGCGTAGATTCATCAGAAATGCCGCGTTGGTCGGGACGTCGGCCGTGGCGGCCCTCGGCCTCGCCGTCACCCAGGCCTCCGCCACCTCCGCCGCCGGCTGGGTGGTCAGCCCGGGCGGCGCCTTCACCGCCGTCGCCGAGTACCCGACCCTCAGCGTGCCGGCCGCCGTGCTGGAGTGCGCCTCCGCCACCGCCACCGGCACCGTCGCGTCCAGCTCCTCCAACGACGTGGGAGACATCGCGACCCTCACCTTCGACGACTGCTCGGTCATCGGCATCCCGTTCGAGGTGACCAGCAACAACACGCCGTGGGACCTCAACGCGCTCGGCGTCAGCTCTGTCCCGAACGCCGTCGACGGCTCCATCACCGGCGTCGACGCCGGCATCAGCGGCAGCGGTTGCACCGCCGACTTCACCGGCACCGCCACCGGCCGCTACAAGAACGACACCAAGCAGCTGGTGATCGACGGCGGAACCCTCGTCGCGTCGAACGCCGACTGCCTCGGCCTCATCAACGACGACGATCCGGCCCTCTTCGAGGCGACGTTCGACGTCTCCGGCGGCCACACGATCAACCCGGCCTGACCCGGCGGCACGCGGGACCCCGTGGCCGGCCCCTCACGGCCACGGGGTTCCTCCGGGACCCGGAGCAGGCACACGACCGGCACGGAGACCCGTGCCGCCCGCCACGGACCGGGGCGCCCCGGTCCGTGGACCGTGCCGCCGCCGACGTGCCACCCCGACTGCGCTGCCGCAGACCGTGCCGCCGGACCGACCAGAGCTGGAGAGACACCGACGATGACAGGCCTCATCAGCACTCGCTCCCGCCCGGCGCGCGTCGCCGTGCTCGCCACCGCCGGACTCGTCGCCGCCCTGCTCGTCGGCCCCGGGTCCGCGGCCCAGGCCCGCGACATCGGCGTGGACCTGGCCTACGACTGCGACTTCACGCAGGGCACGCGCACGGTACGGGTCGAGGTCGGCGGCTCCTTCCCGGACGCCGGCGAGGTCGGCCGCCCCCTCCAGCCGGGCGCGCCGACCGTACGGGTGGCGATCCCCGCCCAAGCGCTCGACGGCGCCCTGCCGGCCGAGGTGCGAACGGTCGCCGGCTCGCTGAGCATGACCACGCGGGTGAGCCAGAACACCGAGGCCGCCGAGGCGGCCTGGACCGGACTCGCCGCACCGGCGACGCCCCTGGGCGACGACGGAGCACTCGAGCTCGAACACACCGGACCCGTCCCCTCGGTCACCGTCACCGCGGCGGGCGACGTCGCCTTCACGGCCGGAGCGCTCTCGCTGGAGCTGTTGCCGGTCACCGCCGACGGCGCCGAGCCGATGCCGCTGCCCGCCGTCGAGTGCCGGCCCGCCGCAGGCCAGGACGGTCTCCTCGCCACCGTCCCGGTCCCCGCCGAGACGTCGCCCGCACCGACCGGCACCCCCTCCCCGGGCGCCGAGGGCACAGCGGGGACCCCGGACGGGCAGGCCGACCCGGGAGCGGGCGAGGGTCTCGCCGTCGAGCCGCCGCAGCCCACCGGCGCGCCGGCCGCGGAGTGCCCCTCCGAGCCGCCCCCCGGGCCGATCGACGAGAGCTTCGTACCGCAGCCGCCGCCGGGCGAGCCGCCGCGGGCCTTCGACCTCCCCGGCCGGCACGGATGCGCCTTCGCCGTCGGACTCGCCAACGTGAAGAAGCTCGGCAGCGCGATGATCGTCAACGACCCGGCCGCGGACCCCGAGACGATCAACGTACTCGCCGTCACCCGCACCCTGTCACGGTCCGGCAGCCGCCCCGGCGGCTACTACTTCCGCGTCGACTCGTACGGCGAGATCGTCCTGCCCGACGCGTCGAGCACCTTCCTCGCCTTCGGGTTCCAGCCGGTCTCCGCCCGGGTGGAGTTCACCAACGGCCCGCTCACCATCTCGACCGGCGCCGTCGGTTCGAAGCCGAACCAGGTCAACTTCGCCACCGCCGGCTTCCACCAGGCCCTGCGCGTCTACGACGTCAAGGTCAACGGCGTACCGCTGGACGTGGGCCCCGACTGCCGCACGGCCCGGCCCTACCGGGTGGTCCTGCACGGCAGGTTCCCCGACTACGAGAGCGTCTTCAAGGGCGGCCCGATGCGAGGGACGGTGACCATCCCCGAGTTCTCCGGCTGCGGCAGCAACGGGGAGGACTTCGACCAGCTGTTCAGCGCGTCGCTCTCCGGACCGGACAACCTGATCGCCATGACGCAGGGGCCGCTGTGCATCCCGAACAGCCCGAACAACGAGTGCCCGCCCACCATCCCGCCCCTCCCCGGCCAGGAGACCCCCCGGCCACCCGCCCGGTGACCTCGCGGCCACACCCCCGGGCCGCGAGGTCACCCCCGCCGGGCGCGCCGACCGGCCCGGACACGCATCGCAGGACAAGGTTTCCGCACCGCTTTGTCACCGGGTGACAAACCCGCCAGTTCGACCTGAAACCGCTGGTCACAGCCATTGCCCCGGCCGCGTACCCGCACGTAACGTGCGGGCGCCCGGTGCACTTCCGCAACTTTCGGCATCTGTGCGCAGCCCGCTGCTCACGGTCACACGAATCGGGAGGTGAAATGGGAATCGAGGTAGTCGTCGAAGGACTCACCAAGTCCTTCGGCAGACAGAACATCTGGCAGGACGTCACGCTCACCCTCCCGGCCGGAGAAGTCAGCGTCATGCTCGGTCCCTCGGGAACCGGCAAGACCGTGTTCCTGAAATCGATCATCGGACTGCTGAAGCCCGAGCACGGACGGGTCATGATCGACGGCGTCGACATGGTCAACAGCCCCGAACGGGACATCTACGAGACGCGCAAGCTCTTCGGCCTGATGTTCCAGGACGGCGCGCTCTTCGGCTCGATGACGCTCTTCGACAACATCGCCTTCCCGTTGCGTGAACACACCGGCAAGAAGGAGTCGGAGATCCGGCGCATCGTGATGGAGCGCATCGAGGTCGTCGGTCTCCTCGGCGCCGAGGGCAAACTCCCCGGCGAGATCTCCGGCGGCATGCGCAAACGCGCCGGGCTCGCCCGCGCCCTGGTGCTCGACCCGCAGATCATCCTCTGCGACGAACCGGACTCCGGCCTCGACCCGGTGCGCACCGCCTATCTGTCGCAGCTGCTGATCGACCTCAACGCGCAGATCGACGCCACGATGCTGATCGTCACTCACAATCTCGACATCGCGGCCACCGTCCCCGACAACATGGGGATGCTCTTCCGACGCAACCTCGTCACCTTCGGCCCCCGCGAGGTGCTGCTGACCAGCGAGGAGCCGGTGGTCGCCCAGTTCCTCGGCGGCCGGCGCGAGGGCCCCATCGGAATGTCGGAGGAGAAGGACGCCGCCACCCTCGCCGCCGAGCAGCGGGCCGGCGGCGCGTACGACACCGGCCCGCGGACCGTGGTCCCACAGCTCGAGCCCTCGCCCGGGATGCCCGTCCGCCAAGGCGCCCTGCGCCGCAGGGAACGCGTCCTCGCCATGATGTCCGAGCTGCCGGAGGCCGCCCGTACGGCCATCATGAGCAGCTACAGTCCGGCCGGCCAGGACGCGCCCACGACGGACCGGCCCGCACCGAGCCCCCCCTCGAAGCTCCTCGCGCCGCTGCGCGAGACCGGGAAGCTGTTCGCCCTCGCCGCCGCCGTGAGCCGGGCGATGTTCCGCAGACCGTTCCAACTGCGGGAGTTCGTCGAGCAGTTCTGGTTCGTGGCGAGCGTGACCATCCTGCCCGCCGCGCTGGTCTCCATCCCGTTCGGCGCCGTCATCGCCCTCCAGGTCGGCTCGCTCACCCAGCAGCTCGGCGCGCAGTCCTTCACCGGCGGCGCCAGCGTCCTCGCCGTCATCCAGCAGGCCAGCCCCCTGATCGTGGCCCTGCTGATCGCCGGGGCCGGCGGCTCGGCGATCTGCGCCGACCTCGGCTCCCGCAAGATCCGCGAGGAACTCGACGCCATGGAGGTCATGGGCGTCTCACCGATCCAGCGCCTCGTCGTGCCCCGGGTACTGGCGACCATGCTCGTCGCCGTGCTGCTCAACGGCATGGTCTCCGTCGTCGGCACCCTCGGCGGCTACTTCTTCAACGTCATCATGCAGGGCGGCACCCCCGGCGCGTACCTCGCGAGCTTCTCCGCCCTCGCCCAGCTGCCCGACCTCTACATCAGCGAGTTCAAGGCCCTGGTCTTCGGCTTCATCGCGGGCATCGTCGCCGCCTACCGCGGCCTCAATCCGCGCGGCGGCCCCAAAGGGGTGGGCGACGCGGTCAACCAGTCCGTCGTCATCACCTTCATGCTGCTGTTCTTCGTGAACATGGTCCTCACAGCGGTCTATCTGCAGATCGTCCCCGCGAAGGGGGGCTGAGCGATGGCCCTGCTCAGCCGGCTCGACCGCTCCGGCGACCAGCTCACCTTCTATCTGCGGGCCCTGCTGTGGATCCCGAAGACCCTGCGCCGCTATCTGCGCGAGGTCCAACGCCTGCTCGCCGAGGTCGCGTTCGGCAGCGGCGGCCTCGGCGTCGTCGGCGGCACCATCGGCGTGATGATCGCCATGACCCTGTTCACCGGCACCGTCGTCGGCCTGCAGGGATACGCGGCACTCAACCAGATCGGCACCTCCGCCTTCACCGGCTTCGTCTCCGCGTACTTCAACACCCGCGAGATCGCGCCCCTCGTCGCCGGACTCGCCCTCTCCGCCACCGTCGGCGCCGGCTTCACCGCCCAGCTCGGCGCGATGCGCATCAACGAGGAGGTCGACGCCCTCGAGGCGATGGGCGTGCGCTCCATGCCGTACCTGGTCACCACCCGCATCATCGCCGGCGTCGTGGCGATCGTCCCGCTGTACGCGATCGGACTGCTCAGCTCCTACCTCGCCTCCCGCTGGATCACCGTCCTGTTCAACGGTCAGTCCGCGGGCACCTACGACCACTACTTCAATCTCTTCCTCTCCCCGGACGACGTCCTGCTGTCGATCCTCAAGGTGCTGATCTTCAGCGTGATGGTGATCCTCGCGCACTGCTACTACGGCTTCCGCGCGAGCGGCGGCCCCGCCGGTGTGGGCGTGGCCGTCGGCCGGTCCGTACGCAACGCCATCGTGCTGATCAGCCTGACCGACTTCTTCCTCTCGCTCGCCATCTGGGGCGCGACCACGACGGTGAAGGTGGCCGGATGACCGCGCGAACGGCAAGAAGACGGCTCGCGGGCGTGGCCTTCCTGCTCGTGCCCGTGCTGCTCGTATGGCTCTCGGTCGCCGTCTACGACAAGAGGTTCACCGACGACGCCACCGTCACCGTCCTCACCGGCGCGGCCGGCAACGAGATGCACCGGGGCGCGGAGGTGAAGCTGCGCGGCGTCGTCATCGGCGAGGTCCGCGGCATCAGCGCCGACGGCGCGGGCGCCCGGCTCACGCTCGCGCTGCGACGCGACGAACTGGGGCGCGTACCGGCCGACGTCACGGCGCAGATGCTGCCGACGACCCTGTTCGGGGAGCGCTTCGTCGCCCTCGTACCACCCGCCCGCAACCCGTCCGCGCGCCCGCTGCGGGCCGGGGACACCATCACCCAGGACCGCTCGTCGAACGCCATCGAGCTGGAACAGGTCCTCGACAACGTGCTGCCGCTGCTGACCGCGGTCAAGCCGGAGAAGCTCTCCGCGACCCTCACCGCCGTCTCCCAGGCCCTCCAGGGCCGCGGCGACCAGCTCGGCGACACCCTCGTCACCCTCGACGCGCATCTGAGGAAGCTCAACCCCCAACTGCCGGTGCTGAACCGGGACATCGCCCACCTCGTCGAGGTCGGCCACCTCTACGCGGACGCCGCGCCCGACGTCCTCAAGGCGCTCACCGACTTCACCACCACCAGCGGCACCATCGCCGACCAGCAGGCGGAACTCGCCGGCCTCTACGGCGCCACCACCAAGTCCGCGCAGGACCTCACCTCCTTCCTCCGCAAGAACCGGAACCACCTGATCCGGCTGGCCGCCGACGGCCGGCCCACCCTCGAACTCCTCGCCCGGTACTCGTCCTCGTTCCCCTGCACCCTGCGCACCCTCGCCGGATTCGTGCCCGCCATGGACAAGGCCCTCGGCAAGGGAACCGACGAGCCGGGCCTGCACGTGGACGTGACCAGCGTGCCGTCCCTCGGCGCGTACGCGCCCGGCAGGGACGCCCCGGCCTACGGCAGCGGCGGCGGACCGCACTGCTACGCCGTCCCCTACACCGGCCGGCCCGCACCCGCCGCGGCGTCCGCCGCCGCCGAGAACCTCGGCCTGCCCAACTCGCCGCAGGAGAACCGGCTCGTCAACGAGCTGATGGCCCCCGAGCTGAAGAAGACCCCCACGCAACTGCCCGACTGGAGCAGCGTGCTGACCGGCCCCGTCTACCGCGGTGCGGAGGTGACGCTCAAATGAAGCGCCGCAGCCTCGTGGGACCTGTGATCAAGTCCCTCGCGTTCATCGTGGTGACGGTTCTCGCCACCACCGTCCTCGCGTTCTCCATCGCCAACACCTCGGTCGGCGACACCGCGCCGTACCAGGCGCGCTTCACGGACGTGACCGGGCTCGTCGCCGGTGACAGCGTCCGCATCGCCGGGGTGAAGGTCGGCCAGGTCGAGTCGGTGAAGGTGGTGGACCGGCGTGTCGCGGAGGTCGGCTTCAGCGTCCGCGAGGGCCGGGCGCTGCCCGCGTCGGTGACCGCCTCGGTCAAGTACCTCAACATGGTCGGCCAGCGCTACATCGACCTCGACCAGGGGCCAGGACCGGTCGGCCGCAGCTTCCCGCCCGGCGCCACCATCCCGCTGGAACGCACCACCCCCGCCCTCGACCTCACCCAGCTGTTCAACGGCTTCCAGCCGCTGTTCGAGGGCCTGTCGCCGGGCGAGATCAACGACCTCGCCGGCTCCATCGTCCAGGTCCTCCAGGGCGAGGGCGGCACCGTCGACAGCCTCCTGAAGCACGTCGGATCACTGACCGGCACCGTCGCCGCCAAGGACCAGGTGATCGGCGAGGTCGTCAAGAACCTCAACACCGTCCTCAAGACCGTCAACGACCGGGAGGCGGGCTTCGACGAACTGGTGGTCACCCTCCAGAAACTCGTCAGCGGATTCTCCGGCGACCGCCGACCGCTCGGGGAGGCCGTCGCCGCCATGGGAGACCTGACCACCGTCACCGCCGGACTGCTGAAAGACGGCCGGGAGCCGCTCAAGAAGGACATCGCCGAACTCGGCCGGCTGTCCCGGCAACTGGACAAGGGGGCACCGCAGATCGAGAACTTCCTGGCGAAGACGCCCGCCAAGATGCAGGCCGTCACCCGTCTCGCCTCCTACGGATCGTGGCTCAACCTCTACCTCTGCGAGGCGCGGGTCACCGGCGTCACCACCTCCGACGGCAGCCCGTCGCCCACCGGCATCGGCATCACGGAATCGAGGTGCCGCGGATGAGGACCGCCCGCTTCCGGATCAAGCCCGTACAGGAACGCAACCCCGTCGCCGTCGCCCTCGTGGGCCTGATCGTCCTGGCGCTGCTCGGCATCGCCGCCTATCGGGCGGACGCCCTGCCGTTCGTCGGCGGAGGCACCGGCTACACCGCCGACTTCACCGAGGCGGCAGGACTCGACGAGGGCGACGAGGTCCGCATCGCCGGTGTCAAGGTCGGCGAAGTCACCGCCGTCGCCCTCGCCGGGGCCGAGGTCAGAGTGTCCTTCAAGGTCGAGGACGCCTGGATCGGCGACTCCAGCACCGCGGCCATCGCCATCAAGACGCTCCTCGGGGAGAAGTTCCTCGCCGTCGACCCGCTCGGCACCCGCGCCCAGGATCCCGCCGAGCCGATCCCCACCAGCCGCACCACCTCACCGTTCGACGTCACCCAGGCCCTCAACGGACTCGGCGAGACCATCGGGAAGATCGACACCGCCAAGCTCGCCGAGAGCTTCGACGCGATCAACGACACCTTCAAGGACTCGCCCCCGAACGTCCGCAGCGCCGCGACGGGACTCGCCGCCCTGTCGAAGTCCGTGTCGAAACGCGACGCGCAGCTCGCCGAACTCCTCAAGGGCAGCAGACAGCTCACCCGGACCCTCGACGGCAAGAAGAGCAGCTTCGAGACGCTGCTCGAGGACGGCAATCTGCTGCTCGGCGAGATCCAGGCCCGGCGGGACGCCATCCACGCCCTGCTCACCGGCACCACCAGCCTCGGCACCCAGCTCTCCGGCCTCGTCGAGGACAACCAACGGCAGCTGAAACCCACCCTCGACGCGCTCGGCAAGGTCACCGCCGTCCTGCTGAAGAACCGCACGAAGCTGGACCGGACCCTCGCCCTCGCCGGGCCGTACTACCGCCTCGTCGGCAACACCCTCGGCAACGGACGCTGGTTCGACACCTACGTCTGCGGACTCGTCCCCAAGGACTACCTCCCCGTCGGCACCCCGCCGGCCACCGGCTGCATGCCGCCGAAGCCGACCGAGAAGGGCGGTGGATCGTGAACCTCAGACGCATCACCGGGATCGGCGCCGGCCTCGCCGTCGTCGCGGCCGTCGGAACCTCCGGGGCGATGGCGCTCCAGGAGTCCTCATCGACCCGGATCACCGCGTACTTCGACCGCGCCACCGGCGTCTACGAAGGCTCCGACCTGCGCGTCCTCGGCGTGAAGGCCGGCACCGTGGAGACCGTACGGCCCGAGGGCGACCAGGTGAAGGTCACCCTGCTGCTCGACGAGGACATCGAGGTCCCCGCCGACGCGCACGCCGTCGTCGTGGCCCCCAGCGTCGTCGCCGACCGCTACATCCAGCTCGCCCCCGCCTACACCGGCGGCGAACGCATCCGCGACGGCGCGGTCCTGCCCGCCGCGAAGAACGCCATGCCGCTGGAGGTCGACCAGCTCTACGCGTCGATCACCGAACTCGGCACCGCACTCGGCCCCGACGGCGCCAACGCCGACGGCGCGCTCGCCGGCCTCCTCGACACCGGCGCGGCCAACCTGAAGGGCAACGGCAAGGCGATCGGCGACTCGATCGAGCAGTTCGGCAAGGCCGCCAGGACCCTCGACGGCAGCAGCGGAGACCTGTTCGCCACGCTGTCCCACCTCCAGTCCTTCACCGCCATGCTGAAGAAGAACGACGGAAACGTCGCCAAGGCGGAGAGACAACTCGCCTCCGTCACCGGCTTCCTGGCCGAGGACAAGGAGAACCTGGGCACCGCCCTCAAGGAACTCGGCACCGCGCTGAAGCAGGTCAAGGGCTTCATCCAGGAGAACCGCGGCAGCCTCAAGAAGAACGTCGACGCGCTCGTCCCGCTCACCCGCACCCTCGTCGACCAACGGGCCTCGCTCGCCGAGGCCATGGACACCGCGCCGCTGGCCGCAGGCAACGCCCTGAACGCCTACGACCCGGTGAACCGCACCCTCAACGGCCGGGCCGACATCAACGAACTCAGCTACGGCCCCGAGATCACCGTCCCGCCCGACGCCGCGTCCCTCGCCGGGCTCGTCCCGGTCGACGGCTCCCGGCGACGGGCCCTGCCCGCCCTGCCGCTGCCACCGGTCGGCACGGTCTACGGAACCCCCGAGAAGCGGAAGGGGGACTCCCGTTGAGAGGCACCCGAACCGGTCGGCGCCGAACCCCCGCCGCCCTGGCCCTGACCCTCGCCCTCGGCATGACCGCCGGCGGCTGCTCGACGCCCGCCTTCTCCGGTCTCGAACAACTGCCGCTGCCCGGCGGCGCGGACCTCGGCGATCGCCCGTACGAGATCACCGCCGACTTCGCCGACGTGCTCAGCCTCGTCCCGCAGTCGTCGGTCAAGGTCAACGACGTCGCCGTCGGCCGCGTCACCGAGATCACCCTCGACCGGGACGACTGGACGGCCAAGGTCACCATGCGCGTCAACGGGGACGTCAAACTGCCCGCCAACGCGTACGCCCACCTCGAACAGTCCAGCCTCCTCGGCGAGAAGTACATCCAGCTCGCCCCACCGCCGAAAGCCGCCGCCGCGGAAGGCACCCTCGCCGACGGCGCCGCCATCCCGATGAGCCGCACCAACCGCAACCCCGAGGTCGAAGAGGTCTTCGGCGCGCTCTCACTCCTGCTCAACGGCGGCGGCGTCCAGCAGATCAGAACCATCGCAGGCGAACTCAACAAGGCGATGAGCGGCCGCGAACCGAAGATCCGCTCCATGCTGAAGCAGATCGACAAGCTCGTCAGCAGCCTCGACGCCAACAAGGAGGACATCACCGCCGCCCTCGACGGCGTCAACCGGCTCGCCGCCACCCTCGCCACCCGCAAACAACAGGTCGGCACCGTCCTCACCGGCCTCAGCCCCGGCCTCAGAGTGCTGGAGGAACAGCGCGGTTCGCTGCTCACCATGCTCCGCGCACTGGGCACCCTGTCCGCCGTCGCCGTCGACACCATCGACAGGGCGAAGGCCGACACGATCGCGAGCCTGAAGGCACTGGCCCCCACCCTCGAAGCACTCGCCGACTCCGGCCAGGACCTGCCGGACTCGCTCCAGGTCCTGCTCACCTACCCGTTCACCGACGAGGTGCTGCGCGGCGTGAAGGGCGACTACCTCAACGTGTACCTCGACGTCACGGCCGTACCCGGCACCACGATCATCCCCGAGTTCGTCCCCGACGACGACGAGCCCGCCGCCACGCGGGCAGGCGGCGGCGCGCCCCTGCCGCTGCCCTCGGTCACCGGCGCGGGCGGAGGGACCCCCTGATGCTCATGCCCGCCATCCGCCTCAAGAACATCGCGTTCCTCGTCATCGCCGTCCTCGTCCTCGGCTTCGTCGGCGTCCGCTACGCAGACCTCGGCCACCTGGTCGGTATGCGCGACCACTACCGCGTCCGGGTCCAACTCACCCAGACCGGCGGCCTCTTCACGCACTCGAACGTCACCTACCGGGGCGTTTCCGTCGGCCGGGTCGGTGACATCGAGCTCACGGACGACGGCGTCGAGGCGGAGCTGCGCATCGACGACGACGCGCCCCGCATCCCGGCCGACCTCGAAGCCGTCGTCGCCAGCCTCTCCGCCGTCGGCGAGCAGTACATCGACCTGCGCCCGGCGAGCGGCGACGGCCCCTACCTCGAGGACGGCGCGGTCATCGCCCGGGCGGACACCCGTGTCCCCGCCCCCGTGACCGACATGCTCACCAGCGTCGACACTCTCGCCTCCTCCGTGGACCTGGAGTCCCTGCGCACGGTCGTCGACGAATTCGGCACGGCGCTGAACGGCCGCGGCGACGACCTCCAAGTGCTCCTCGACAACGGCGGCGACTTCGTCCGCGCCGCCGACGAGGCGCTGCCCGTCAACACCCGGCTGCTGATCGAGGGGGAGACCGTACTGCGCACCCAGATCGAACACGGCCAGGCGCTCAAGGACTTCGCCGGCGGCGCGCGGGAACTCGCCGACCGGCTCAAGAGCTCCGACACCGACCTGCGCGCCCTCATCGCGGCCGCCCCGGACGCCGCGGGACAGCTCAGCGGCCTGCTGCGCGACGTCGACCCGGCCTTCGGAGTCGTCGTCGCCAACCTGCTCACCACCTCGCAGGTCGCCGTCACCCGGCAGCACGGCATCGAGGAACTGCTCGTCAAACTCCCCGCCGTCGCCGCCGCCGGCTCGACCGCCGTCAGCGACAAGGGGGCGAGGTTCGGCCTGTCGGTCACCTTCTTCAAGCCGCTGCCCTGCACCGACGGATACGGGGACACCGGCTACCGCAACGGCCTCGACACCTCACCCGCCGCCACCAACACCAAGGCCCGGTGCACCTCACCGCCGAGCAGCGGCAAGAACGTCCGCGGCAGCGCCAACGCCCCCACCGGCGGCCCGGTGCCCGACCCCGTACGGCCGGGCTCCCTGCCCGGAACGGGCGCGGGTTCGGGAGGCAAGGGTGACGCGGCCGGCCTGCTGCCGGGGGCGCTCGGGCTGCCGGCCGTGACCGGCCCCGCGCCCGGCATGGGCGGGCTGCTGGGCCTGGAGGTCGCGCCATGACCCGCGGCAGGGCGGCGGCTGCCCGGGCCGCCGTCGCGGCGGCCGTGGTGTTCTGCGCGTTCGGCGGCTGGACGTACGCACAGGCCGAGGGCGACGAGTCCCTCGCCTACGCCGCCTCGCGCGACACGGCGCTCGCCGAGGGCAAGGAGCGCGTCGCGGCCCTCACCGGCTTCGACGCGGAACAGCCGGAGGCGGGCCTGCGGAAATGGCTGGACGCCGCCACCGGGCCGCTGCGCGAGGAGCTGAAGAGAACGAAGACGAAGAGCGGCCCGACGGCGCGGGCGGAGGTCACCGACGCGGCACTGACCGCGCTCGACGACCGGACGGGCACCGCCGAGCTGATCGCCACCGTCGAGGTCACCGCTGCCTCCGCGCAACAGACCGGCGGCGCCGCGCCCGACACGCAGCGAAAGCGGCTGGAGGCGACGCTTGCCCGCACCGCCGACGGCTGGAAGGTCCAGTCGCTGGCGGCAGTCCCGGTCGGAGAGGTGTGACATGCGCGTCGAGGAGGAAGCCGAGGCGGACCTGCGGGACAAGCCACCGCCCGACGACGGCCCCGCCCCGTGTGCGCGGCGACGGCACACCTCCGTGGTCGTCGCCGTAGTCCTGGCGCTCGTCCTCGGCGGGGCGCTGCTCCTGGTGCGGGCCGGCCAGATGACGGGCGCACCCGCGGCCGACAACCGGGCGCTCACCGACACGGCGGCCACCGCCCGGGTGACCGGCGACGTCAGCAACGCGCTGACCGAGGTCTTCTCGTACCGGCCCGGCGACACCGCAGCCACCCGCGAGTCGGCGCGCGAACTGCTCGCGGGCAGGGCGGCCCGGCAGTACGCGGAGCTGTTCGGCCAGGTCGAGAAACACGCGGCCGAGCAGAAGCTGACGCTCACCACCCACGTCGTACGGGCCGGAGTGACCCGGCTGACGGGTCGGAGCGCACGGCTCCTGGTCTTTCTCGACCAGGTCTCGCAGCGGCAGGGCGCCGCGCCCGCCACCGCCGCCGCGCAGCTCTCCGTCACGGCCGAACTCGCCGACGGGCGCTGGCGGATCGTCGACATCGCATCCCGCTGAACCGACAGGGAGGAAGAGGGCACATGCCACGCACGCGTACGACGAGAAACCCGCTGGTCGCCGCAGCTCTCGCGCTGACGGTCCTGGCGGCCGGCCTCGCGGCGTGGGGAGGCTGGTCCTGGTACGGGGCCTCGAACGACGACTCCCTGGCCTTCGCGCAGAATCGCGACGAGGTGCTGGCCGCCGGCCGTCAGGCGGTGCAGAACATGAACACCCTCGACCACCGCGACCTCAAGGGAGGACTCGACACCTGGGAGGACTCCGCCACCGGTGACCTGCACCGGCAACTCGTGGACGGACGCCGCCAGTTCGAGAAGCAGATCCAGCAGTCCAGGACGGTCACCAGCGCCAAGGTGCTGTCCGCGGCCGTCACCGAACTGGACGACCGGGCCGGCCGGGCGAGCGTGATGGTCGCCCTGCGGATCACGGTGGCCGCGCCCAAGGGCGAACCGGCCCGCAAGGAGAGCCGGATGCTCGGCGAACTGACCCGTACGCCGGAGGGCTGGAAGCTCAGCGCCCTCGGCCAGGCGCCCGTCGGCAACACCGCCGCCGAGTAACCACCGAGAGGACTCCGGACATGTCGACGACCCGTCACCTCATCAACAGACAACGCCGGCTGGCGACGACCGCGGCGGCGGAGGGCGGCTCGCGGACCGTCACGGCGCCGGCCGCGACCGAGACCGGGGAGGCGTCCCCGCAGGGCGGCGGCCCGAGGACCGCCACGGCGCCCGCCGGTGGGCGGACCGGACCCCGGCGGCCTCTCGGCAGGCGTCCCGCGGCCCGCGCCTCGGCCGAAGAGGCCGGTGCCGAGACCGCAGCCGTAGCCGCCGATGCAGACGCCGGGGCTGACGCCCCCGCCCGGCGGCCCGGTGGCCGCCACGCCCGGCCCCTCGCCGTCCTTGCCGTACTGACCGTCCTGTTCGGCGGCTTCGCCGCCTTCGCCGCCACCCGCGCCGGCGACCTGCGCGACACCCCCGCCGCACGCGACACCGCCCTCACCGACATCGCCCGCACCAGTGAGGTCAAGGGCCAGGTCACCCAGGCCGTGGAGGCCGTCTTCTCGTACAACTTCGCCGACGCCCCGGCGCTCGACCTGGCCGCCGAGAAGCATCTGACAGGCCGGGCGGTCGAGCAGCACGACGGGATGCTCGCCGCCGTCCGCAAGGAAGGGCCGAAGCAGAAGCTCGTGCTCACCACCACCGTCACGGCCGGCGGCGTGGAACTCCTCGACGGAGACCGGGCCCGCGTCCTCCTCTACGCCGACCAGAGCAACACCCGCACCGCCACGAAGGAGGAGACGACGTACGCCGCCGCGATGCTCGCGGTCGACGCCGTGCACGAGGACGGCGCCTGGCGCATCGCCGGAATCGACACCTTCGGAGCGGGCTCATGAGGCCACTGAGGAAACGGACACGCCGGGGACTGGCCGGCACGGCGGCGGCCGTCGCCGCCATGACGGCGCTCACCGCCTCGCAGGCGCCCGGGACGCCGACGCCGCCACCCGTGGCCGCGATCGACAACAGGCCGACCGGGAACGCCGGTTGGCCGGTCACGCCCAACGACGACGCGTACCACACCGAACTGCCGCCGCTGCGTACCCCGGCCCCGCCCGCAGCTCCACCGACCGGCCCGGCACCCGCCCCGGTCGACCCGTCGGCCCTGGTCCGGGCCGAGTCGGGCATTCCGGCCACCGTGCTGGCGGCGTACCGCACCGCGGAGGCGCGGACCGGGCGCAGTGACCCGGGCTGCCGGCTGCCGTGGCAACTGCTCGCCGCCATCGGCAAGGTGGAGTCCGGCCACGCGCGCGGCGGCCGCGTCGGAACGACCGGTACGACCCTGACGCCCATCCTCGGCCCGGTCCTCGACGGGAACGGCTTCGCGCACATCGCCGACACCGACAACGGGGCCTGGGACGGCGACAGGCGCTACGACCGCGCGGTCGGGCCGATGCAGTTCATTCCCTCCACCTGGGCGAACTGGGGGCAGGACGCGAACGGCGACGGCCGCAGAGATCCCAACAACGTCCACGACGCGGCCCTCGCCGCGGCACGCTACCTCTGCGCCGGCGACCGGAGCCTCGCGGTCAAGGCCCATCTGGACGGGGCGATCCTGAGCTACAACCACTCGCACGCCTATCTGCGCACCGTGCTCGCCTGGTTCGACTTCTACCGCAAGGGCGTCCACCCGGTGGCCGACGGCAAGGGCGTGGTCCCGGTCAGCCCGGGGACCGGCGGGAAGAGCCCGGCGAAGAAGCCGGTCGGCGGCGCGGGCGGTGACGGCGGCGAGATCATCATCGGCCCGCCGCCCGGCTCACCGGCCCCGGCCCCCTCACCGGCCCCCTCACCGACCCGCGTCCCCGTCCCGTCGCCCGATCCGTCACCGGACCCGAGCGGCAGCCCCACCCCGAGCCCGTCCCAGGACCCGGTCCCGTCCCCCGATCCCTCGCCGGACCCCGGCCCGGACCCGAGCGACAGTCCCGCCCCGAGCCCCGACCCCGGCCCCTCCGACCCCGGCCCCTCGGCCTCGGACTGTCCCGCGCCGTCGTCCTCCGCACCGGCCCCCGAGCCCTCCGCTTCACCGCCCGGAGCGGACCCCGGCGACGGTCCCGCCGCCGCGGCGGACGGTGCCTGCTCACTCTCCTGACGGACTCAGCACCTCGTCCAGGTCGTAGCTCACCGGCTCCTCCAGCTGCGCGTATGTGCAGCCGGCGGGCTCCCGGTCGGGGCGCCACCTGCGGAACTGCGCGGTGTGCCGGAAACGGTCGCCCTCCATGTGGTCGTAGGCCACCTCCACCACCCGCTCCGGAGCCAGCGCCACCCACGACAGGTCCTTCTTGCCCGACCAGCGGCTCGGCGCCCCCGGCAGCCGGGCGCTCTCATGGGCGCTCTCCTGCGCCCAGGCCGCCCACGGATGCCCCTCGACCGGGTCCATCCGCAGCGGCTCCAGCTCCGCCACCAGCTCCTCCCGCCGCTGCATCGAGAACGCCGCGCAGACCCCCACGTGCTGGAGCGCCCCGGAGTCGTCGTACAGCCCGAGCAGCAGCGAACCGACGACCGGGCCGCTCTTGTGGAAGCGGTAGCCGGCGACGACCACGTCGGCGGTCCGCTCGTGCTTGATCTTGTACATCAGCCGGGTGTCCGGCCGGTACAGCAGGTCCAGCGGCTTGGCGATCACCCCGTCCAGCCCGGCGCCCTCGTAACGCTCGAACCACTGCCGTGCGATCTCGATGTCAGTGGTCGACGGCGCGAGGTGTACGGGCGGCCGGGCGCCCGCGAGCGCCTCGGTGAGCAGCTCCAGCCGGGCGCTGAGCGGCGCGTCGAGCAGCGACTCGTCGCCGAGCGCGAGCACGTCGAAGGCGACGAAGCTGGCGGGTGTCCGCTCGGCGAGCATCCGCACCCGGGAGTCGGCGGGGTGGATGCGCTCGGTGAGCCTGTCGAAGTCCAGCCGTCCGCCGTGCGCGATGACGATCTCTCCGTCGACGACGCAGCGCTCCGGCAGATTGGCGGCCAGCTCCGCGGCGAGCTCCGGGAAGTACCTGGTCAGCGGCTTGCCGGTACGGGAGCCGATCACCAGCTCGTCGCCGTCGCGGTGGACGATCGCCCGGAAGCCGTCCCACTTGGCCTCGTAGTGCATCCCCGGCGGGATCTTCTTCACGGACTTGGCCAGCATCGGCTTCACGGGCGGCATCACGGGCAGATCCATGGGTCGATTCTGCCCGATATGCGGCCTTGTCGCGCTCGGCCTACGGTGGCGCACATGGGTGCAGCGGTGGAACTGGAAGCAGGCGGTCGGACCGTACGGGTGTCCAATCCGGACAAGGTCTACTTCCCGGAGCGGGGCTTCACCAAGCTGGACGTGGTGCAGTACTACCTGGCTGTCGGCCCCGGCATCCTCCGCGCCCTGCGCGAGCGGCCCACGACGCTCGAACGCTACCCCGAGGGCGTGGAGGGCGAGTCGTTCTTCCAGAAGCGCGTCCCCAAGTACCTCCCCGACTGGATCCCCACCGCGCACATCTCCTTCCCGAGCGGGCGGACCGCCGACGAGATGTGCCCCACCGAGGTCGCCGCCGTGATCTGGGCCGCGAACCTCGGCACACTGCCGTTCCACCCCTGGCCGGTCCGCAGGGACGCCGTCGACCACCCCGACGAACTGCGCATCGACCTGGACCCGCAGCCCGGCACCGACTTCAAGGACGCCGTCCAGGCGGCCCACGAACTGCGTGCCCTGCTCGACGAGCACGGCCTGCGCGGCTGGCCCAAGACCTCCGGCGGGCGGGGCGTGCACGTGTACGTACCGATCGAGCCCCGCTGGGAGTTCACCGGTGTGCGGCGCGCCGCGATCGCCGTCGGCCGGGAGCTGGAGCGGCGGATGCCGGGGCGGGTGACCACGGCGTGGTGGAAGGAGGAGCGCGGGGAGCGGATCTTCGTCGACTACAACCAGACCGCCCGCGACCGCACGATCGCCTCCGCGTACTCGGTCCGTCCCCGCCCCCACGCCCCGGTCTCCGCGCCGCTGCGCTGGGAGGAGCTCGACGACGTCTCACCGTTCGACTTCGACATCGCCACGATGCCGGGCCGCTTCGCCGAACTCGGCGACGTCCACGCGGACATGGACGACCACGCCTTCTCGCTGGAGAGCCTGCTGGAGCTCTCGCGCAAGGACGAACGCGACCACGGCATGGGCGACCTGCCGTACCCCCCGGACTACCCCAAAATGCCGGGCGAACCGATGCGCGTCCAACCAAGCCGCGCGAAGAAGCCCACGTCCTGAGCGTGGAGGGAGCGCCGCCGGTGCCGGTTGCTGCCCCCGGTGGCTGCACGGCGGATCGCGACCGGCGTCCGTTCAGGCGATGAGCGGGCGGAGGCCGAGATCTGCCGCACGCCGTCCCTGCCCCCGACGGGCGGCCGCCGCCCCGGCCGTCGCCGTGTGCCGGCGACGGCCTCCGCCCCGGCGGATCCCGGGGCTTGGCCCCGGTTACGGGAAGGGGCGGCGTGGGGGGAGAGACCCCCGGCCCGCACCCGACCGCGTCTCCGCCGCGTAATCCCCCAGCGTCCGCCGCGCCCTCCACCCCCGCGCCTGCGCGCGCCTCACGTCGAGGACGACCGTGCGGGCCAGTTGGTCCACGGCGTACCCGCTGAGCGCCGGCTCCCGCTGACGCCGCCGGGCGACGGACTCCGCCGCCGCGGCAGCCAACCGGGCCGCACCCAGCGGGAGATGGACGATCCGGGCCGCGACGCCGTGCGCGTCCAGCACCGTGCGTACCGCCGCATCCCTCGCGTACGGCCGAGGGTCGGCGACGTTGTACGCGCCGGGCGGCCAGCCGGTCGCGGCGAGGCAGGCGTCGGCCAGGTTCTCGACCGCCGTCAGGCTGAGGCGCACGTCCGGGCCCGGCAGGAGCAGCGTGCCCGCCCTGGTACGGGACAGCAGGCGCGGCAGGAGCTGGGTGTCGCCGGGGCCGTACACGGCGCGCGGGCGGAGCACGACCGCGCCGGCGGCGAGGGCGAGCGCGTCGCCGGCCGCCTTGGTGCGGCCGTAGGCGTTGAGGTGCCCGGCCCGGGGGTGGTCCTCGCGGACCAGGGCGCGGTCGGGACGCGGATCGTAGACGCTGGCGCTGCTCACCCAGACCACCGGGCGGCCCCCGGCCGCGTCGAGCAGCCGTACGGTGCCGTCCACATTGACCGCGTGCATCCGCGCCTCCGCCGGGGAACCGGGCGGCGGGTCGCCGACCGCCGCCGCGCAGTGCACGACCAGGTCGACGCCGGACAGGTCCGGGGCGCCCGACGCGGCGTCCCAGAAGCGGAACTCGCCCGTCGGACCCGGCCGGCGGCCCACGCACACCACCTTGGCGCCGACCGCCGCCGCGGCGCGTGCGACATGGCCGCCGCAGAAGCCGGACGCACCGGTCACGGCGATGCGGAGACCGGCGGCGTTCACCGTGCGTCCCGCGACGCGGTGGCACGCAGCGTCAGCGACCGCCAGCCGGGGAGGGCCGCGCCGCGGTCGACCCGGGCCCGCACCACGGCCGGGCGGTACGGGGCCAGCGCCGCGAGCAGGTCCTCCAGCAGCGCCCCGGCGAGACCGGCTCCGGGACAGGTGTGCGGCCCGGCACCGAAGACCAGGCGGGCCACGGCGGGCGGCGCGGGGCAGCGCGCGTCGGGGTCACGGGTGTGCGCGCCGACGGCGTGCCGGGCGACCAGCAGCAGCCGGTCCCCGGCGCGCACCGGGCACCCGCCGGCGGTGCCGTCCGCCGCCGCGACCCGGGGCAGCAGCGGCGAGGCGGCCGTGACGCGCAGCAGTTCGCCGGCCAGGCTCCGGCGCAGGGTGTCGTCCGCGGCCTGGTCCCACAGGCCGGCGTCGGCGCACCAGGCGGCTGCCCGGGGGAGCGCGGCGACGGTGGTGTTCACGGCCGCGACCGCCACCATCGCGGACAGCGCCCCGTCAGCCCCGGATCCCCCGTCAGCCGCGGAGCCCCCGGAGCCCGTGGGGTCGCCCAGCAGTTCCCGCAGCCGCGCCGTCGCACGCGCCACGGCGGCCCGCGCGCCCGGCCTGCGCGGCCCGGGCAGCTCGCCGCGGACCGAGACCGCGGCGACCTCCGCGGCGGCCGCGGCGACCGCCTCCGGCGACGCGGGGGAGCGCAGCAGCGCGCAGACGATCGTGCCCGACAGCTCCCGGGTGAGCGCGACGACGTCCACCGTGCCGCCCGCCGCCAGCGGTGCGAGGCGGCGCTCGATCAACGGCCGCCACACGGCGCGCAGTTCCTCCACGCCCGCCGTGCCGAGATCCCGTGCGAGGCCGCGCCGCAGCGCACGGTGGGCGTCGCCGTCCTGGTCGAACAGCACACCGGCGCCCCCGGCGTCCGCCGCGCCCAGCGCCGACCGCGCCGCACCGCCCGTGGTCCCCCGGGCCGTACGGTCGAGCGGCAGCCGGGTCAGCACCTCGCGGTACGCGTCCGCGCCGTGGACGAGCACGGTAGGGCCGATCCGGCGGACCGGGCGGCCGCGGCCCACCGCGAGCAGGGCGAAGAGGAACGGGTGGGCCCGCAGATACACCCGGCGGTCACGCCGCCGCGCCCGCGCCCGGCCGGCGTCGTCGGCCCGGACCCGCTCCGGCTCTCCTCCGTGGGCCGGGCGTCCGCCGCCCGACTGTGCGGCATCGGCCGTTTCCGCGCCTTCGGCGCGTGTGCCGTCCGGACCGCCGCGGGCGGCCACCGGACATGCGGCGTCGCCGCTGCCGCCGAGGCGCCGGTCCGGCGACGGGGAGGACGGACGACCGGTCATGGCCGCACCCCCGCGAGCCCCGCCGTGCCCAGACGTTCCGCCGCGAGGCGCGCCGTCGCCGCCCGGTCCGGCTTGCGCGACCGGCCGGACAGCGGCACGTCCGCGAAGATCAGCGCGTCCGGCCGGGCGGAGCCCATCCGTCGCAGCGGCCCGGCGAGCGCGGCCCGCAGCCGGGCCTCGTCGTGGCCCGGCCGGGGCTGGACGACGGCGACCAGCCGCTCGTCGCCGTCGCCCGCCGGGACGCCGACGAGCACGGCGAGTTCGACGCCCGGCACGTGCAGCGAGGGTTCGTACAGCCCCGGATAGATGTTCTCGGCACGCCGCAGCACCATGTCCTTGCAGCGGCCCTCGAGCACGATCCGGCCCGAGGCGTCCAGGTGTGCGCGGTCGCCGGTGCGCACCCACGGGTCGGGGTCTTCTCCGAGGTAGCGGTCCCGGGCCGCCGGGCCGGTCAGCAGCAGTTGTCCGGCCTCCGTCCGCGCCTCGACACTCGGCAGCGGAGCACCGACGAGGTCGCCGGCCCCGTCGTACGCCGCCTTGTCGCGGGACTCGACGGCGGCGGCGGGGAACAGCTCGGTGAGCGCGTACACGCCCCACGCCTCCGTCGCGCCCGCCGCCCGTGTCCGGCCCAGCAGTTCGGCGCCGGCCGGGGCGGAACCGGTCCACACCCGGCCGGTGAAGCGGGCGCCGGCGTTCAGGGCGTCCCGCAGCTGCGGCGGGGTGAGGTAGGTGCCCTGCGGGCGCAGGCGTGGAAGCTGGCGCGCCAGGACCTTGGGCGAGCGTGCGGGGAGGGCGACCGGCGCGCCCTGGGCGAGTGAGGGGACGAGGACGAAGAACGTGCCGCCGACGACGGGTTCGCCCGCCAGGGCGGGGAACAGCTCGGCGACCGTGCTCATCCCGGCGGCGAGCCCGGAGCGGGTGTGCACCACGGCCCTGGGCCGGGACGTCGTGCCGGACGTGAACACGATGACGGCGTCGCCGTCGCCGTGGTCGAAGGCCGGCGGTCGCGCACCGGCCGTGCCGAGCGCCGGTGCGCAACCGGGCAGCCGGCGGCCGACCGTGGCCACCGGGCCGAGCTCGTGCAGCGGCGGCAGGGCGAGCCGGGCCCGCGCCGCCAGCGGCCGGGCCCAGCCGGCGACGGCCTGCGCGGCGGCGTCGGCCAGTACGAGCGAGGGCCGGACCGATGCCAGCCTGGCGCGCAGCACATCGGGCCCGGCGCCGGGGTCGAGGACGGCGGCGCGCAGCCCGAGCCGCCACAGGGCGAGGAGGACGGCGAGCGCCCGGGGGCCGGGACGCACCGCGACGCCGACGGTGTCGCCGGGGCGCAGCCCACGTGCGTACAGCGACGAGGCGTACGCGTCGGCCAGCTCCGCGAGTTCGCCGCGGGTGGCCCGGACCCGGGTCCGCCCGGTGCGGGTCGCGCCGAGCACGGCGGGCCGCTCGGGCGAGGAGCGCAGTGAGTGGTCGAGAAGGTCCAGCATGGTCAGCCGTCCACGGGTAGGAATGCGGTCACGGGCGAAGAGGGGCAAGGCACGCGTCAGCGCGGGTCGTCCCCGCGTCCGCCGCTGCCCTGGTCGAGATACCAGCGGGCGGTGCCCCGGATGCCGTACGCCCGGAGCCTGCGCGTGGAGTTCTCCACGACCATCGACGGGCAGCGCACGATCCGGTCCGTCTGCCGCCGCACCCGGTTGAGGAACAGCCGGTCCGTCGGCGACGGGCGGCGTGGCATTCCGCCGCAGGCCAGATAGAGGTCGGCGGTGATCGCCATGTTGTTGCCGGCGTGCATCCGGTACGGCGCGCGGAAGCCGTTGCGGCGGGCGTGCGCGGGCCGGAGCCGGCCGAACAGGGCGGCCAGCGCCACGAGTACGGAGAATCCGGCCCGGCCGAGGGGACCGTGCTCGTCGCGCCGGGCGACGATCCGCCCGCACACCATGACCGGGCCGGGCCGGGCGGTCATCGCCGCCCGGGCGGCCCCGGTCCAGCCGGGCCGTGGCAGACAGTCGGCGTCCGTACGGGCCAGCAGTGTGGCGCCCCGTTCGACGGCGTACCGGAAACCGGTGTCCACGGCGCAGCCCACGCCCTTCTCCGGCTCGTGGAGCACCTCCACCGGGAACGGCGCGGCGGCCGCGAAGTCCTTGGCGACCACGCCGGTGCGGTCGGAGGAGGCGTTGTCGACCACGAGCAGGGTGAAGTCCCGGTCCCGCTGCGCGGCGAGCGCCCGCAGGGTGCCGGCCAGCCGCTCCTCTTCCTGGTGCGCCGGCACCACGACCCACAGGGCGGTCACGACTTCTCCCAGACCATGGTCATGATGCTGATCCCGCCGCCGAGGCCGACGAACAGCACTCGCTCGCCCGCCGCCAACTCCTCGTACACCCGCTTCAGTTGGACACCGATGCTCGCGCTCGCGATGTTGCCCAGCTCGGGGACGGTGACCACCAGCTTGTCCGTCGGCGCACCGGTCAGCTCGGCGAACCGCTCGAGGTAGGGCACCGTCACCTGATGCACCAGCACCTTCGCGAAGCCGTCCCAGTCCAGTCCGGCCCGGTGCAGGGTCCGTTCGACGACGGAGGCGCCCACCTTCTCGAACACGCCGCGCAGTTCCCGGCCGTCGCCGCGGAAGTAGGTGTGCTCGTCGCCGCGCGGGTGGCGCGAGCCGCCGCCGGGTATGCCGCCGACCTCCCAGTGCTCGGAGTGCGTCTCGGTGTCGACGTCGAGGATGCCGCCGCGTTCGACCGCCTCCAGGACGACGGCGGCGCCCGCGTCCCCGAACGTGTAGCCGGCGAAGCCGGCGCGGAACTCTGCGAGACCGGCCGGATCGCGGCGTATCGCACGGGTCGGCGTCTCGCCGGTGACGACGAGCGCCCGTCGGGCGCGGCCCGCCAGGATGGTGCTGCGGGCGACGTCGATCCCGTTGATGAAGCTGTTGCAGGCGTTGGTGACGTCCAGGGCGTGCGCCTTCGAGCCGAGCCCGGCCTGCACGATGTGCGCGGTGGCGGGCTCGACCATGTCGCGTGACGCGGAGGCGAACAGCAGCAGGTCGATGTCGTGCGGGTCGAGCGACGCCTGCTCCAGCGCCCGGCGGCCGGCGCGTACGGCGAGCGTCGAGGCGTACTCGTCGTCCGCCGCGACGCGCCGGGTCTCGATCCCGGTGGCCTGCGCGAGCAGTGTGCCGGGCAGGGACTTGGCGAGGTGGCGGGTCGCCTCGCGCTGCAGGCTGTGCGATGTCAGCACCGCGTCGGGCAGTGCGCTGCCGACGCCGGTGATACCGACCCGCGGACGCGGGTCGCTCGTTTGTTTGAGCATGGGGGGATCGTCGCAGCCGGCGGACGGGCGGGCCTGAGTACGCCTGCTCATCTCCGGTGCGGCGCGGCTGAGTACGCGCGCCCCGGCGTCGGCCGGGGGGCCTGCGGCGCTCATTGCTTGCGGCTGTCCCACGGATTGCCGAGCCAGCCGTCGAAGGAGAGCACCAGGGCCGGCAGCGCGGCCCCCAGGCGCCGGTCGAGCCCCGGCGCGGACAGCAGCAGCTTGTCCCCGCACGACTTGAATTCCAGCGGCACCCGGCCGCCCGCACGCCGCCGATGACCTCGCCCTGCGCGCCGAGCATCTGGAACGTGGTGACCCCGCGCCGCGCGGACTCGGTCACCACGGTGGCCACCCGGCCCCCGCGGTGTTCGTCGGTCCACAGGACGAAGGAGCGGGCGCCGCTGTCGCGCGCCGCGAGGTAGGCCGGTACGCCGCCGGACGGCGCGGGTGGAAGGGCCCGCTGCCCCGCCGTCGACGACGGCGGGGCAGCGGGGTACGACGTCCGGACGCTTGCTCAGAACTCCTTGATCCTGATGTTGCGGTAGGAGATCACGTCCGTCGTGCCGTGGACCTGGAGGCCGACGTAGCCCGTGGCGTACCGGCGGCCGTCCGTGCCCGGGTCGTCGGAGCGGGGCGGGGTGAAGACCTGGCCGCCGGTGTTGTCGAACTCGTTGATCAGCCTGCCGTTGCGGAAGACCGAGTAGTGCTGGCCCTCCACACGGATCTCGTAGTCGTTCCAGGTGCCCTTGGGCGTCACCCCGGCGCCCGCGAGGCCGACGCGGTCGAAGCCGTACACCGAACCGGTCTTGTACATGTCGCCGTCCGGGCGGTCGAGAATCTGCACCTCGTGCCCGTACTTGATGGCGACCCACTCCGGACGGGACTCCTCCGGGTTGTCGTGGACGTACGGGAAGCGCACGAAGACACCGCTGTTGGCGTTCCCCTGGCCGGGGGCGTCGTCGCGCCACTGGAGCTTGAGCGAGAAGTCGCCGTACTGCCGCTGCGGGAACCACAGCATGCCCAGGCCCGGCGCGGTGGTGCTGCTCGTCATCGCCCCGTCCCCGGTCAGCGAGAAGCCGCCGCCGCCGACGTGCTGCCACTGGGCGAACGTCTCCTGCGTGCCGTCGAAGATCTCGCGGTAGCCGTTCGTCCGCCCAGGCTTGCCGATGCCCGACTGCTTGGCGGCCCGGGAGATCGTCCGGTGCTCACGGCTGTCGATCACCCCCTCGGCCAGAAGCCGGTCGAGCACCTCGTCCACGTGCTTGAGGAACAGCGCGTGGGAGGACCAGTCCTTCTCGTCCTCGATCAGCTCGTTGATGGTGCAGCGGTCCCGTGTCACCCGGTTGGGGACGCCGGTGTCGACGTCACCGACGACGACCGTTGAACGCTCGTCGTACTCGGGGCAGTTGGGCGCGGGGACGCCGCCGCCGTCCACGATGCTGAAGGAGACGCTCTTCGCCTCCGAGGTGTTGCCCGACCGGTCCGTCGCCCGGTACAGCACCGTGTGGTAGCCGACCCGGTCGACGATCACCGGCTCGGTGTAGGCGAGGTACGGGCCGCCGTCGAGCGAGTACTCGATCTTCTCGACGCCCGAGCCGCCGGCGTCGACCGCGACGACGGTGACCGTCGCGCTGGTGATGTACGCGCCGTCGGAGTTCTGCTCGCCCGCGACGCCGGCGGTGGTCTCCGGGGGCTGGGTGTCCCCGGCCGGCGGTGCGACGACCGTGAACGCCACCGACTTCTCGGCGGCCGCGTTGCCCGCCTTGTCGGTCGCCCGGTAGCGGACGGTGTGCGCGCCGGCCTCCCGTACCGCCACCGGTGCGGTGTACGGCTGCCAGGCGCCGTCCCCCGTCGCGTACTCGACGGTGTTGACGCCGGAGCCCGTGTCGGAGGCGGTCACGGTGACCGTGGCCGTCCCGAGGTACCGGCCCTGGTCGTCCTTCTCGCCCGTCACCGTGGCCGAGGTCTCCGGCGCGGTGGTGTCGTCGGTCGGCGGAGCGGCGACGGCGAAGTCGACCGACTTCTCCGCCTCGACGTTGCCCGCCTTGTCGTGGGCGCGGTAGCGGATGGTGTGCGGGCCGACCTGGTCGGCCACGACCGGCGCCGTGTACGGCTGCCACGGGCCGTCCGCCCCGACCGCGTACTCGATCTTGTCGACCCCCGTGCCCTCGTCGGTGGCCGCGAGGGTGACGGCGGCCTGGCCGATGTACGCGCCGTCGGCGTTCCGGTCGCCGTCCACGGTCGCCGTGGTGACGGGCGCGGTGGTGTCCTCGCCACTGCCCGCGGTGACGGTCAGGATGCCCTGCATGGTGCCGTGGCCGGGGATGGTGCAGTGGTAGAAGTACCGGCCCTCGGTCAGGTTCACCCGGGCGGTGTGCCTGCCGCCCGTGTCGTCGTCGGGATTGGCCAGCAGGTTGAGCTGGACGTCGTTGTTGAACTCGACGTCGGAGACGGAGAACGTCAGGGTGTGCGGCATACCGGTGGTGTTGCCGGTGGCCGCGCTGTTCTCGAAGACGATCGTCGCCGGGCCGGCCACGGCCGTCGTCGGGAAGGACAGGTACGTGTCGATCGGGTCGCCGGCCGTCCAGGTGAGCACCTGTTCGGCGGCGGCCTCCCGGCTCCCGGCCGGCTTGCCGTGGGCGGCCGCGGACATCAGTCCGACGACCATCGCCACGGCGGCCAGCAGGGCCGTCCACACGCTCGTGGTGCGCTGTCCGAATCTCACTGCGCCGCCTTCCTCGCCAGCTGGTCCGCGGCCGGGGTCGCCCCGCCGCCCTTGTAGGTGACGCGCCACAGCGCGGAGTTGGAGTCGGAGGTGAAGAACCCGCGCCCGTAGTCCAGGACGTACAGCGACCCGTCGGGCGCGAACTTCCAGTCCATGAGGTTGCGGATGCCGCCGGAACCGGTCGGGACGATCTTCTTGAGCGACTCGGCGTGCACCGGCAGACCGCCCCTGCCCACCGTCTTCGGGTCGGTCAGCACCGCGTGGCGCGGCTGGTCGCCGTCGTAGAAGTCGCCGACGAACCACTTGCCGTCCCAGTACGCGGGCCACTTGACCGCCGAGTCGCTCGACGCGTCGTAGCGGTAGACCGGGCCGTTCATCGTCGCCTGGCCGCCGCCCTTGAGCCACGGCAGCAGCAGCTTCTGCTCCTCCTGCTGGTAGCTGGGAATGCCGTTCGCGTCCCGCGGGTAGTCGACCCCGCCGCCCTGCGGCGAGTACCAGATGGTGTTGGGCGTGACGGGCGGCAGATTCACCAGGCCGTCGTTGTGGGGCGACTCGTTCTTCGGGGCGTCGCAGTCGTACCAGCCGAGCGGCTGGGACGGGTCCGGCAGATTGCGGTCGCGGTAGGGCTGGTTGTTGCCCATGCAGTACGGCCAGCCGTGGTTGCCGGCCCGCGTGATGGCGGCGAAGGTGTCGTACTTGGCCGGACCCCAGGTCGTCGAGGGGGCGCCTGCGTCCGGACCGACCCATCCCGCGTAGAGGATGTCGGTGCTCTGGTCGACGAAGATGCGTGCCGGGTTGCGGACACCCATCACATAGATCTCGCCGCGGGTCTTGCCGCCGCCCTCCGCGGTCTCCTCGCCCGTGAACAGATTCCCTTCGGGGAGGGTGTAGGTCCCGTCGTCCTCGGGGTGGATGCGGAGAATCTTGCCGTTGAGGTTGTTGGTGTTGCCCGCGGTGCGGCGCGCGTCGGCGAAGGAGACGCCCTTGAAATTCGGCTCCGGGTTGTTGCCCGAGTAACCGCCGCTGAAGCCGGACGAGTTGTTGTCGCCGGTCGCGATGTAGAGGTTGCCCTTCGAGTCCCAGGCCATCCCGCCGCCCGCGTGGCAGCAGCTGTGGATCTGCACCGGCCAGTCCAGCACCACCTTCTCGCTCGCCAGATCCAGACGGTTGGTGGCCAGGTCGAGCGTGAAGCGGGAGACCCGGCGCTCGGCCATGTGCGTCTCACGGTCGATCCCGGAATGGGGCGTGTAGTGCAGATACACCCAGCCGTTGGTCAGGAAGCCGGGGTCCAGCTCGATGCCGAGCAACCCCTCCTCGTTCTTGACCAGTTCGTCGCCGCCGCCCTTGTTGCCGAAGACGGTCAGCGCGCCGGCCCTGGTGACCTGTTTCGTCGCCGGGTCGTAGACGTGGATCTCGCCCTGGCCCTTGCCGACGTCCGGGTCGTTCCAGTCCCGGACGACCGGCACGCTCGAGTCGGCTCCGCCGCGCCCGATGTAGAGCACCCGACCGTCGGGTGCGGTGACCAGGCCGTGGGGTTCGCCGATCTGGTCGTTGCGGCCGGGCTGGTTGGGCTTCGTGACCCGCTCCGCCGTGTAGTTGGCGTCGATGGTGGCCTTGCAGTCGGCCTGCGAGAGCCGCGTCGTCCAGGCGAGCGCGCCGCGCAGATGGTCGCGGAAGTCGGTCTCGGCGAAGCTGTCGACCGTGCCGCCCATGCCGGTGTAGAAGGACCGGCCGCCGTCGTAGTCACGGCACCAGGAGACCGGGTGGTCCCAGCCGCCCGGCTTCGCCGCAGGGGTGTACGAACTCTCCTTGACGCGGGCCACGGTGTGCACCGAACCCGAGGGGTTCTGGGCCCAGTTGAACCACTTGTCGGGCCGCTTCCACTGCAACGGGAGCGACCGGGTGGCCGGATGCACCCGGTCCCCGACCTCGACGACTGCCCGCTGCGTGCTGCTGGGCGCCCCCGTCGGCCGGGCGCCGATCAGGCCGGTGAACCAGTCCGAGTACGGCTCGGTGCGCGCCGCGTCGTGGATGCCGACGAAACCGCCGCCCGCCTCCAGATACGACTCGAGACCGGCCTCCTGCGCCGGGTCGAGCACATCGCCGCCGCCGGTCAGGAACACGACCGCGTTGAACCGGCCGAGGCGCTTGCCGTCGGTGAACACCGCCGGGTCGTCGGTGGCCTCCGTCCTGAACCGGCCCGTCACGGGCCCGCTCCGGCCGATCCGCTCGATCGCCGCGATACCGGCGTCGACGGTCGGGGACTCCGCCCCGGCGGACGCGTGGAAGACCAGCACCCGCACATTCGCGCCGCCCGGCGGCGACGGCAGGGACAACGTTGTCGGAGGCGGCGCCGGATGGGGCGCGGCGCCGGCGACACCGCCTCCCGCGAGCAGGGAGGCGGTCAGGGCTCCGACGCCGAGGGCCGCCGCCAGTGGACGTAGCGGGGATCTTGTTCGTTTGGACCTGTGATGCGGTGCGTGCTGCATGTGGTCACCTCACCCATCCCTCTGTGGTCACAACAACAGCCGCTGAAGCTAGACCTCTTTTCGCGGTTCGCCAATAGATATGACTGCAATCCGACGAACTTTGTCCTGGATGTGGATAAACAGGGTTGGCCCGGCTACCGTGTGGCCGTCCCCGGGGTGGTATGCCCCGTCAATCTCTGCCCACGGATGGAGAGTTCGACATGGACAGACGGAGCTTCAACCGACGCCTCCTCGCGAGTGGCGCCGTGGCGGCCGCCGGAGTGACATCGTTGTCGGCCGCTTCCGCCTCCACGGCCGCTCCCGCCCCGGCGAAAGGCGCACCCAGGACTGCCCAGGCGGGCGGCCAGGTACGCCATCTCAGGCTGTACGCCGAGAAATTGACGAACGGCTCGATGGGATACGGCCTGGAAAGGGGCCGGCCCACCATTCCGGGCCCGCTGATCGAACTCGTCGAGGGCGACACGCTGCACATCGAGTTCGAGAACCTGATGGACGTCCCCGTCAGCCTGCACCCCCACGGCGTCGACTACGACATCGCCAACGACGGCACGCGGATGAGCCGCAGCCATGTCGAACCGGGCGCCACCCGCACCTACACCTGGCGCACCCACGCTCCCGGCAGGCGCTCGGACGGCACCTGGCGGGCGGGCAGCGCGGGTTACTGGCACTACCACGACCATGTCGTCGGCACCGACCACGGCACCGGCGGCATCCGCAAGGGCCTCTACGGTCCGCTGGTGGTGCGCAGGAAGGACGACATCCTGCCCGACAAGCAGTTCACGATCGTCTTCAACGACATGACGATCAACAACCGCCCGGCAGCCGATCCGCCCAACTTCCTTGCCACGGTGGGCGACCGCGTCGAGATCATCATGATCACGCACGGGGAGTTCTACCACACCTTTCATATGCACGGTCACCGCTGGGCCGACAACAGGACCGGCCTGCCGACCGGCCCCGAGGACGTCAGCCGGGTGATCGACAACAAGATCACCGGTCCCGCCGACTCCTTCGGCTTCCAGGTGATCGCCGGCGAACACGTGGGCGCCGGCGCGTGGATGTATCACTGTCACGTCCAGAGCCACTCGGACATGGGCATGGCCGGCCTCTTCCTCGTCGCCAAACCGGACGGCACCATCCCGGGATACGAACCCCATCACCCGGCGGGCGGCGCGGCAGACGGGGGCCACGCGCACTGACCGGCTCCCGCATACGGCCCGTCCCCGGTGCCGGCCCGCGTCCGGGACCAAGGCCGACCGGAGCCCCCGACTCGTCGTCTCGCCCACCTCGCGGACGAGCTTCGTCTCGTACGCCACCGAGGTCTGACGCCGCAGGTGAGCGCCCCGCGCCGGGTCGGGGCCGGCTCCGGGGCGCTCGTCGTCGCAGGGCCGCTCAGCCGCGGGTCACGTCAGCGGCCAGGTCCCACATCTCCCACGCGGTGAACGGGTCGGCCTGGACGTACAGGCGCGAACCGCGGGCGAGGACGCGGCGCTTGCCGACGGGCGAGCCGTCGGGCCGGACGAGCGTGCTGTGCAGATACGGCGCGGCGGCGCGCTCGGTCAGCGTGCACAGGACGAGCCGGTCCTTCTCCTGGCCGTAGCCGCCGAAGAGGGCCGCACCACATCCCGTCGCCGACGGCGAAGGTCCGACTCGTCCTGCCCAGCGGGTCGAAGACCTGGACGTGGTCCGCGCCGCTCAGGCGGCGCGCGTCGGCCACGACGAAACCGCCGTCGGGCAGGGCGTCCAGGAGCGGATACCGCGCGGTCACCGCGCTGAGCCGGGTCTCCTCCACCCGGCCGTCGTCCACGGTGACGGCCGACGCGTCGTACGGACCGTCGCCCGGGTCGGCCCCGGTGAGCAGCCAGTGCGCGCGCCCGAAGGCGTCCACGGTGCTGTGCAGGATGCGCTGCCCGGCGTGGGCGTGTCGCGGCAGCCGGGCGTAGGGGGTCAGAGGGGTGGTGTCCATGCGGCGGGGCTCCTCGGCAGTGGTGGACGGGCTCGGCGGTGATGCGGGCCGGTCCGGCGGCGCGTTGGCCAAGGGCGGCGTCGGGCGCCTACGCGGCATGGGCCTTTCTGGTCGTCATGGCCGGTGATCCTGCCGGATGCCGCGGCCGTGGCGCAACGCGATGGCGCGAGCCGGGAGGCAGCCGGGCGCGCCGCCGTGCGGACGGGCGGGACGCGGGGGCAGAATCGGCGGCGGCCGGGGAGGGCGCGCAGGTTGTTGACGCTTCATTGAGCCGATGTTTATCGGCCATGGGCAAGGTGGTCCGCATGCCGATCAACACCACCATCACCACCCCCACCACCGAGGACGCACTCTCCTGGCAGGAGAGCGCGTTGTGCGCCCAGGCGGGCCCCGAGTTCTTCTTCCCGGCCCCCGGTTCCTCCACCCGCGAGGCCAAGCAGCTCTGCGGGGCGTGCGAAGGACGGGTGGCGTGCCTGGAGTACGCCCTGACGAACGACGAGCGGTTCGGTGTCTGGGGCGGCCTCTCCGAGAAGGAACGTCTCCGCCTCAAGCGTGCCTCGAACTGAACTGAGCGTGAGGCGACCCGCTCAGGAGCTGATGCGGAACGTCTCCCCGTACACGCGCCACACGAGCGGGGTGGCCAGCTCCATGTTGCCGCCGCGCAGGAACACCCGCTGGGCGGTGTCGATCCGGGACGAGTCCCTGGTCTGCTCGGTCTTCTGCTGCTTGATCACGGCCCGGCCGGCGTCGAGGAAGGCGTTGAGATACGCCTTCTCGTCGCCGCCCTCGGCAGCCGTGTCGGCTGCCTTCATCGCCGCCTCGCGGATGCCGTAGAAGCCCTGCGGACCGATCCCCGGGCCGTGGAGCACCATCGCGTCGTAGTAGATGAACTGACCCAGGGTGGACAGGCCGTCCATCTTGGCCAGCCGCACCGCCGGGTCGAAGTAGATGCGGTCCCGCATCTCGTCCTGGGCCGCGCGGAACGCGGGGTCCTTCGCGGTCTTCGCCCAGGCCGCCTCGAACGGCTCGCCGAGCCCCTCGTGCGAGTCGGTGCCGTCGACCGCGCGCAGGGCGGGGAGGTAGCGGGCGAGCGGGTTGTCCGGGTGCTCCTTCGTGAAGTACTCGACGAGCTGGAGCATGTCGTTCGTACCGGAGCAGAAGCCGACGATCCCGGCCGTGTAGCCGTTACCGTCGCCGATGTCCTCGATGACGCCGTACTGGCCGCGCCAGTCGAGCGTCGAGTTCTCCGCGCTCGCCACCAGCCGGGCGGCGATCTCCTTCTTGGCCGGGTCCGCGAGGCCGGGCGGCATCGCGTCGATGCGCTTCTCCAGCTTCTGCTGCTGCTCCGGCGTGCCGGACTTGAGCGGGTCGGGCGCCGTCGGCGTGGTGCTGATGCGCAGACTCGGGTCGTCCTTGGGACGTTGCGCCTCGCCGTCCGTGCCGAACAGGACGGAGACGGCCACGGCTATCGGGGCGCCGATCAGGACGATACGGGTCAGGGGCTTCACGCGGGACAGCGTACGGTGCCGCCGTCACGCCCCAGAAGCCCCCTGCCCGTGCCCGGGGCGGCGCCCCCGGCCGGCGTTACTGCGCCGCTGCGCGGGCCGCCATCCGGGCCTTGCGCGCCGCGAGCTTCTCGTCGAACTTGAGCGCCTCGGCGTCCAGCCCGCCCATGTACAGGCCGAGCTCGTCCTGCGCCTGCTGGCCCTCGGGCCCGAGACCGTCGATCTCCATGACCTTCAGGTAGCGCAGCACCGGCTGCAGCACGTCGTCGTGGTGGATGCGCATGTTGTAGATCTCGCCGATCGCCATCTGCGCGGCGGCCCGCTCGAAGCCCGGCATACCGTGTCCCGGCATCCGGAAGTTGACGACGACGTCGCGCACGGCCTGCATGGTCAGGTCGGGGGCGAGCTCGAAGGCCGCGCCCAGCAGATTGCGGTAGAAGACCATGTGGAGGTTCTCGTCGGTCGCGATGCGTGCCAGCATCCGGTCGCAGACGGGGTCACCCGACTGGTGGCCGGTGTTGCGGTGCGACACGCGCGTCGCGAGCTCCTGGAAGGCGACGTACGCGACGGAGTGCAGCATCGAGTGGCGGTTGTCCGACTCGAAGCCCTCCGCCATGTGGGCCATCCGGAACTGCTCCAGCTGGTCCGGGTCGACGGCGCGCGAGGTGAGCAGGTAGTCGCGCATCACGATGCCGTGCCGGCCCTCCTCGGCGGTCCAGCGGTGCACCCAGGTGCCCCAGGCGCCGTCGCGGCCGAAGAGGGAGGCGATCTCGTGGTGGTAGCTCGGGAGGTTGTCCTCCGTGAGCAGGTTCACCACCAGCGCGATCTTGCCGATGTCGGTGACCTTGGACTGGCTGGGCTCCCAGGCCTCGCCGTCGTCGAAGATCCCGGGGAAGTTGCGGCCGTCGGAGAAGGGAACGTACTCGTGCGGCATCCAGTCCTTGGCGACCTTCAGATGGCGGTTGAGTTCCTTCTCCACCACCTCTTCCAGCGCGTACAGCAGCCGGGCGTCTGTCCACGCTTCCGAACTGCCGAGGTGGGGAGAGGTGATCGTCACGGGGGCTCCTGGGGGACGGGAGAGTTACCTACGTACTCGTAGGTTACGAAACCGTAGGTTAAACACGTCATAAGGCCCCGGCCAAGCCCGGATCCGGGATGTCCCGTTACGCACCGCTATGGGTGCTGCCCGGGTGGGTACGGGGAGAGCCATCTCACGGGCCCGGACCCGGCCCGGCGGGCCCGGCGGGAGTCCCCGCCGGCCCCCGCCGCCGCTTCCGTCCTCAATCCACCCGGAACGCCCCCTCCCGCAGCTCCTCCGCCGACACGTCCCGCAGTCCGCCGTCGAGCAGCAGCCGGCGGGTGATGCCGATCGAGTCCAGGAACACCGGGTCGTGGCTGGCGACGATCAGCGCCCCCTCGTACGACTCCAGCGCCGCCGTCAGACTGCGCACGCTCGCCATGTCGAGATTGTTCGTCGGCTCGTCCAGCATGAGCAGCTGCGGAGCCGGCTCGGCGAGCAGCAGCGCCGCGAGCGCCGCGCGGAACCGCTCGCCGCCCGACAGCGTCCCGGCCGGCTGGTCGGCGAGCGCGCCACGGAACAGGAAGCGCGCGAGGCGTGCCCTGATCCGGTTGTTCGTGGCGTCGGGCGCGAAGCGGGCCACGTTCTCCACCACGCTCAGCTCGTCGTCCAGCAGGTCCAGGCGCTGCGGCAGGAAACGCAGCGGGACCTCGGCCACCGCCTCGCCCGCCACCGGCTCCAGCTCGCCCGCGATCGTGCGCAGCAGCGTCGTCTTGCCCGCGCCGTTGCGTCCCACGAGCGCGATCCGCTCCGGGCCGCGCACCTCCAACTCGCCCCGCACCTCGGCCCCGTACCGCAGCCGCAGCTCCCGAAGGCGCAGCACCCCGCGCCCGGGGTGCACCAGGGTGCTGGGCAGCTCGATCCGGATCTCGTCGTCGTCGCGTACCGCCTCCGCCGCCTCGTCGAGACGTTCCTTCGCCTCCGCGAGTTTCTCCGTGTGCATGATGCGGTGCTTGCCGGCCGACTCCTGGGCCGAGCGCTTGCGCGCGTTCATCACGATCTTCGGCTCGCGCTTGGTGTCGTACATCTTCTGGCCGTACCGCCTGCGGCGGGCCAACTTGACGTGCGCCTCGGAGAGCTCCCGCCTCTGTCGCTGTACGTCGGCCTCCGCGGCGCGCACCATGCGCTCCGCGGCCTCCTGTTCGACGGCGAGGGCCTGCTCGTAGGCCGAGTAGTTGCCGCCGTACCAGCTGACCTCGCCGCCCCGCAGGTCGGCGATCTGGTCGACCCGCTCCAGAAGCCTGCGGTCGTGGCTGACCACGACCAGCACCCCGGACCAGCGCTCCACCGCGTCGTAGAGCCGCCGGCGGGCGAACAGGTCGAGGTTGTTCGTCGGCTCGTCGAGCAGCAGCACGTCCGGCCGGGCCAGCAGCAGCGCGGCCAGCCGCAGCAGGACGCCCTCGCCGCCGGAGACCTCGCCGATGGTGCGGTCGAGGCCGATGTGCCCGAGGCCGAGCTGGTCCAGCGTGGCGTGCGCGCGCTCCTCGACGTCCCAGTCGTCGCCGACCGCGGTGAAGTGCTCCTCCGCGGGGTCGCCCGCCTCGATGGCGTGCAGCGCCGCGCGGGTGCCCGCGATGCCGAGCACCTCGTCCACGCGCAGGCCGGTGTCCAGGACGACGTTCTGCGGCAGATGGCCGACCTCACCCATGGTGCGGACCGTCCCGCCCGAGGGTGTGGCGGCGCCGGCGATCAGCTTCAACAGGGTTGACTTCCCCGAACCGTTGAGACCGATGAGTCCGGTGCGGCCGGGGCCGATCGCGAGATGGAAGTCCTCGAACACGACGGTGCCGTCGGGCCAGGCGAAATCGAGGGCGGAGCAGGTGACGAAGGTGGGGGAAGTAGACACAAGGGCCTCCCGGTTGCTTGGTGCGGAACGGGCAACGGGTGGAGACACCGGGGCGGGGCGACGGACGCCGGGAGGAGAGGTCCCGGTCGCGGGGTGGACGGCACGAGTCGCCGAGGTCGCACACGCGGCGCACGGGCAGGAAGCCGTGCCGCACGGTGTCTCAAGACCTCAGACGAGCAACGTCCTACTCCGATCGACGACAACAGAACCGTGGAACACGCTAGGAGCGGGCCGGATCGCCGTCAACGGATTAATTCGGCGGCGCCGGCGCAGGGCATCGGCGCCCCGCTCGGCGTCATGGCCGGCCCCGGCGCTCCCCACGTCGCCGAGCCGGGGCGGCTGGGCGCGGCCCGCGTCAGCGCCGGCTCCCGGATCGCGCAGGCCGCGCACGCGCTCGTACGGTCGGCGGCACGCGAGCTGCTCGGGCACGGGACGCACGGGGCACTGGCCGGCGGGTACGAGTACGGGGAGCTCAACGCGCTGCTGGGAGGTGACGCCGCCCCGGGCGGCGGTACGAGAGCCGCGGTCAGGAGGCGTCGCGCAGCAGCTCCGTCAGGTCCTCCTCCAGGCCCAGATACAGGTGCTCGCAGCCGGTCGGGACCAACTCCTGCACCCGGTCGAGGAAACGCCGCAGCTCACCGGTGCGGATGTGCACCATGGCCATGCCCTCCGGCGCGTGGAACTCCAGCACTGTCCGGTCGTAGCCGTACGGCCGCACCCGGACGTCACCGAGACCGGCCGGCTCGTGGACGCCCTCCGCCAGCAGTTCCCGCGAGAACGCCCAGGACACGTCCGTGCCCTCCAGGGTCGCCGGGCCGGGAAAGTCGATCCGCACGGCGAACGGGTCCAGCGGGTCGTAGTGCAGGGTCGCCGGTACGGACTCCATCTGGGGCGCGGAGGCGACGAGTCGGGCCTGAACGGCCTGCTCGATGACGGTGGACAAAGGCCCGCTCCTTCGATTGCGGCTCGCCGGGACCTGTGGCGCAGATTCTGCTGACACCAAAGAAGACGTCGGAACGAGTGGTTCCGTGCACCTCCGTGAAGCGTGACATGTGTCACCGCCCGCGCCGGTGGCCCGTATCGGCCCCTCCACGCACCCTGGACGGTCGTCGGCCGCTGGGCTAGCTTCCAGCGCCATGACGTCCAAGGGGAAGACGAGAAGAGCGGTGTCCGTGGGGCTGTGCGCGGCTGCCGTGGCGGCCGTGCTGGCCGGGCCGGCGCACGCGGCGCCGGCCGCGGACCGGCCGGCGGGCACCCACTGGAGCCTGAAGGACACCGGGACGGACGTGCGGCTGCGCGGGCTGGCGCCGGTCAGCCGGAGCACCGCGTGGGTCGCGGGGTCCAAGGGGACCGTGCTGCGCACGGACGACGGCGGCCGTGACTGGCTCGACGTCTCGCCGCCCGGCGCCGAGGAGCTGGAGTTCCGTGACATCGAGGCGTTCGACGCCCGGCGGGCCGTGGTCCTGGCCATCGGAGAGGGGGAGGCGTCCCGGGTGCTGCGCACCGAGGACGGCGGGGCGACCTGGACGGAGTCGTTCCGCAACACCGATCCGCGAGCGTTCTACGACTGCGTCACGTTCTTCGACAACCGCCACGGGCTGGCCATGAGCGACCCGGTGGACGGCAAGTACCGCATCCTGTCGACCGACGACGGCGGCCGTTCGTGGCGGGTGCTGCCGGACGCCGGGATGCCGCCGGCGCTGCCCGGTGAGGCGGGCTTCGCGGCGAGCGGCCAGTGCCTCGTCAGCGCCGGGCCCAAGGACGTGTGGCTGGCCACCGGCGGCGGGGCGACGGCCCGGGTCCTGCACTCCGCCGACCGGGGCCTGAACTGGACCGTCAGCGAGTCCACGATTCCGGCCGGCGACCCGGCCCGCGGCGTCTTCGCGCTGGCGTTCCGCGACCGGCGGCACGGGCTCGCGGTCGGCGGCGACTACCGCCGCGACCAGCTCTCGCCGCGGGCCGCCGCCGTCACACGGGACGGCGGCCGCACCTGGGGCCAGGCGCAGAACCCGCCGGGCGCGTACCGCTCCGGTGTGGCCTGGCTGCCGCACAGCAGGTCCGCCGCCCTCGCCGTCGGCCCCACCGGGACGGACCTGACGACCGACGGCGGCCGCACCTGGCGCACGGTCGACACGGGCTCGTTCGACACCGTCGACTGCACCGCGGACTTCGGCTGCTGGGCGTCGGGGGAGCAGGGCCGGGTCGCCCGCCTGGAGTTCTGACCCGGTCGGGCCGTCAGAAGGGCTGCTGCCGGTACTCGGGCCGTCAGGAGGGCTGTTGCCGGTAGGGAGCCAGCTCCGGGGCGGTCCTGGTCGCGATGAACTCCGTGATCCGGTACGCGCACACCCCGCCGACGACGAAGGGGTCGGTCGCCGCGGTCTTCTCGATCCGCGCGCGATCGTCCCCGACGGCCAGCACGATCCCGCCGTCGCGCGGCTTCTTGCGGCCGGACGCGATGACGACGCCCTCCTCGTACAGCCCGTCCAGCCAGGCCACATGGGCTTCCAGCAGCGGTTCGACGCGCTCGAGCGGGGCGGTGTAGGTCAGCTCCATCACAAACATGACCGCCACGCTACCGGGCGACCCCGCTCCTGGGCGCGGCCGCCGGGGCGGGTCATAGGGTGGGCGCATCATGAAGATCGTCGAAGCGCCCGCCGGCTGGCCCGTGAACGAAGAAGAGGCCCTGGCCGTCCAGGACGAACTGCGCGCCCGCGTCGTCCTGGACGAGCCGGGCCCGCCCGTCGGCGCCGGCCGGGTGACCGGTGTCGACGTGGCGTACGACGACGAGCGCGACGTCGTCGCGGCGGCGGCGGTCGTGCTGGACGCGGCGACGCTGGCCGTGGTGGAAGAGGCCACGGCGATCGGCCGGATCACCTTCCCTTACGTGCCCGGGCTGCTCGCGTTCCGCGAGGTCCCGACGGTGCTGGCCGCGCTCGGGGCCCTCGCGTCGGACCCGGGCCTGGTCGTCTGCGACGGATACGGCCGGGCGCATCCCCGGCGCTTCGGGCTGGCCAGTCATCTGGGGGTGCTGACGGGACTGCCGGCGATCGGCGTCGCCAAGAACCCGTTCGTCTTCTCGTACGGCGGACTGGGCCCGGAGCGGGGCGACTTCGCCGCGCTGGTCACCGACGACGGGGAAGAGGTCGGCCGGGCGCTGCGTACCCAGCGGGGCGTGAAGCCCGTGTTCGTCTCCACCGGGCACAGGGTCACGCTCGACGCCGCGTGCGCGCACACCCTGCGGCTCGCCCCCGAGTTCCGGCTTCCGGAGACGACGCGGCGGGCCGACGCCCTGTGCCGCAGGGCGCTCCGGGAGGCGACGGGCGGGTGACGGTCCGGCCCGGTAGCCGGAGTGAGGCCCCGTCACGTCGTGACGGGGCCTCACCTCTTGCCGCAGGCCCTTGCTCAGGCGGCCTTGCCGCTGTCGACCGCCGCGGAGTATCCGAAGGACTTGACGGCCTGGTAGTACGTCCACGCCGTCGAGTTGCACGAGGAGCGGCTCCAGCCGGAGTAGCGGTTGCACACCCGCTTCAGGTCCTCGTAGAACGCCGAGTCCAGTCTGGACTTGTTGGCGTCGAAGCGGCCCACGGCCTTGTAGTTGCGGTAACCGAAGTCATGGCGTGCGCATGACATCTTAAAAGGGAAGCCGAACGGGTTGTCCGGCGACGTGGAGCAGTAGTCCGTGGACCAGTTGAAGCCGTAGGCGCTCCACGCGCCCTGGTTGGCCCGGGCGGCGGCCCAGGCGTTGTAGCTGGATGCGCTGGTCTGGGTCCAGGAACTGAGCACCTGGAGCTTGTCGGCGGGGGCGGCGGAGGCCGAACCGGCGGGGAGCAGCACGGCGGGCAGCGCGAGCGCGGCGGAGACGAGCGGCAGGGCGAAACGGCGACGCATGCAGAAACCTCCATGTGAGGAACGGGGGTTGGTGCGCGCCACGTGGCCTGTCCACGGGCAGGTCCAGAGTCCCGCTATACGCGCGTCCTGCACAGTCTTTGCGTCACATGCAACGGATGAAATCCTGATGTCGTCCGGCGGTGAACCACCGCTCGCCGGACAAGAGGGAGCACACCGGGCACAGGGCGGGGCCGACGCCCGGGCATGGGTGCGCCCCGCCCGTACACGCGTACGGGCGGAGCGAGTTCGGTCGTCAGCGGGTGTGCGCCACCCGGAAGCGCAGGCGCGCACGCTGAAGCCGCGTCAGAAGCGCGTCGCCCATCGCGACGGCCGGCGTCACCTGGCCGGAGGTCCTCGGCAGCGTGTCGCCGGCGAGGCACATCGCCGACTCCGCGAGGATCTTCGCCGTCTCGTCGTAGCCGGGGTCGCCGCCCGTCACCTCGGTGAAGACCCGGCGGCCGCCGCCCTCGCCGACGAAGCGGACGGAGAACCAGCTCTCCGCGCGGCGCTTCGCGCTCGGGCCGTCGCCCGGCGCGTAGCGGTCCATCAGCCACCGTCTGACGGCTGGGACTTGGGCGAAGGCGAAGCCCACACCGAGTGCGGCCGGGCCGCCGAGGGCCATCGGCAGGGTCCGGACCGCCGCGTAGTGGCGGTAGCGGAAGTCGGGGCCGTAGCGTTCGAGCGCGCGGGCCGAACGGGCCACGACCTGCGGGTCGATCGTCGGCAGGGGCAGCGCCCACGCCCCCGTCTCCGGGCTGAAGCGGGGCCCGGCGAACGGCGCCCGGGCGCGGCGGCCGACCAGGCGCGGCTCGTGCAGCCGGCGCTCCCGCGCGGCGCGCAGCGTCTGCCGACCGCGACCCATCGCGGTGAGCGCGGAGGCCATCGTCCCGCCGGAGAACATCGCGTTGGAGCGGACGAAGCCGTCGACCGCGAGCGGCACTCCCTCGGGCAGCTGCCCGACCGTGAAGTACACACCCAGGTCGTGCGGCACCGAGTCGAATCCGCACGCGTGCACGAGCCGGGCGCCCGTCTCCCGGGCCCGTGCGTCGTGCCGCACGTACATCTCGTCCACGAACTCGGGCTCGCCGGTCAGGTCGACGTAGTCCGTGCCCGCCTCCGCGCACGCGGCGACCAGGCCCTCGCCGTACCAGACGTACGGGCCGACCGTCGTGGCCACGACCCGGGCGGACCCGGCGAGCTCCCGGAGCGATCCGTGGTCCGAGGCGTCGGCCTCGATCAGCGGCAGGGCGGCGTACGCGGGGTCGATGACCGCGAGCTGCTCGCGCAGGTGCTCGAGTTTGTCGCGGCTGCGCCCGGCGAGGGCCCACCGGAGGTCCCCGGGCGCGTGGTGGGCGAGGTACTCGGCGGTGAGCACGCCGACGAATCCGGTTGCCCCGAAAAGCACGATGTCGTACGGGCGCTCTGCGCGGTCCGTCGCGTTCTGGCTGTCCACTGGCTCCTCCGCCGTCTGGCCGTCGGCGGATCAGGGCCGGCGGCCCCTGCCCCACGCCGATGTCGGTGGCTGAGGCTAGCGCGCCATCCCGCCCGGCAGAAGATCCGTTTCCCATCGGTGACCCGCCGGGTCCGTACAGCGGATCACCGCGTGTCGCTCACGGCTAAGCGCTTGCTCTGCAGAAACCCTTGTGCGGCTCGGGAAGCATTCTTATCATCACTGGTGTTACATCAGTTGTGTCACATAGATGCTGGGGTGCTGGATGACGGCGACAGGGAACGGCCCGCTGGCCGGGGTGCGTGTGGTGGAGCTGGCCGGCATCGGGCCCGGCCCGTTCGCCGCGATGCTCCTCGGCGACCTCGGGGCCGATGTCGTACGCGTCGACCGTCCCGGCGGCGCCGGGCTCGCCATCGACCCGGCGTACGACCTCACCAACCGCAACAAGCGCTCGGTGCTGATCGACCTCAAGGCCGCGGACGGCCCCGGCCAGGTCCTCGACCTGGCCGAGCGCGCGGACGTGCTCATCGAGGGGTACCGGCCCGGCGTCGCGGAGCGCCTCGGCGTGGGCCCCGACGCCTGCCTCGCCCGCAACCCGCGCCTGGTCTACGGCCGGATGACCGGCTGGGGGCAGGACGGGCCGCTGGCGGAGCGGGCCGGCCACGACATCGCGTACATCGCCCTCACCGGCACCCTCTCCATGATCGGCAAGGCCGACGAGCCGCCCGTCGTCCCCGCCAACCTGGTGGGCGACTACGCGGGCGGATCGCTCTACCTGGTCATCGGCGTGCTCGCGGCGCTCCAGCACGCCCGTACGGAAGGCGGCGCCGGCCAGGTCGTCGACGCGGCCATCGTCGACGGCGCGGCCCATCTCGCCACGATGATCCACGGCATGATGGCGGCCGGCGGCTGGCAGGACCGCCGCGGCGCCAACCTCCTCGACGGCGGCTGTCCCTTCTACGGCACCTACGAGACGTCCGACGGCCACGCCATGGCCGTCGGCGCGCTGGAGCAGCAGTTCTACGACGAGTTCGTCGAGCGGCTCGGCATCAAGGACGACATCCCCGCCCGCAAGGACTTCGCCCGCTGGGACGAGCTGCGCCGGGCGGTCGCCGACCGGTTCAGGACCCGGACGCGCGCCGAGTGGACGGCCGTCTTCGAGGGCTCGGACGCCTGCGTGGCGCCGGTGCTCTCGCTGCGGGAGGCCCCCGCCCATCCGCACCTCGCCGCCCGCGGCACCTTCACCGACCACAGCGGCATCACGCAGCCCGCGCCGGCGCCCCGTTTCTCCGCCACCCCCGGGGCCGTGACCCGCGGGCCCGCCCTGCCCGGCGCGGACACCGCGGAGGTCGCCCGCGACTGGGACGTACCCGGCATCCAGCCCCAGGAGGACCGTTGAAGCGCCAGATCTTCGCCGCCGAGCACGAGGCGTTCCGCGAAACCGTCCGCACCTTCCTCACCAAGGAGGTGCAGCCCCACTACGAGCAGTGGGAGGAGGACGGCATCGTCAGCCGCGACGTCTGGCTGGCGGCCGGCCGCCAGGGCCTCCTCGGCCTCGCCGTGCCGGAGGAGTACGGGGGCGGCGGGAACGCCGACTTCCGGTACGCGGCCGTGCTGCACGAGGAGTTCACCCGGGCCGGTGCGCCGGGCCTCGCCATCGGCCTGCACAACGACATCATCGGGCCCTACCTGACCTCGCTCGCCACCGACGAGCAGAAGCGGCGCTGGCTGCCCGGCTTCTGCAGCGGCGAGACCATCACCGCCATCGCCATGACCGAGCCGGGCGCGGGCTCCGACCTCCAGGGCATCCGCACCACCGCGGAGGACCGCGGCGACCACTGGCTGCTGAACGGCTCCAAGACCTTCATCTCCAACGGCATCCTCGCCGACCTGGTCGTCGTCGTCGCGAAGACGACACCCGAGGGCGGCGCGCACGGACTGTCGCTGCTCGTCGTCGAGCGCGGGGTGGAAGGCTTCGAACGCGGGCGCAACCTCGACAAGATCGGCCAGAAGTCCCAGGACACCGCCGAGCTGTTCTTCCACGACGTCCGCGTCCCCAAGGAGAACCTGCTCGGCGAACTGAACGGCGCCTTCGTCCACCTGATGACCAATCTGGCGCAGGAGCGGATGGCCATAGCCGTGGCCGGCATCGCCGCCGCCGAACACCTGCTGGAGATCACCACCGAGTACGTGAAGGAGCGCGAGGCCTTCGGCCGGCCGCTCGCGAGGCTCCAGCACGTCCGCTTCGAGATCGCCGAACTCGCGACCGAGTGCGCCGTCACCCGCGCCTTCCTCGACCGCTGCATCGAGGACCACGCCAAGGGCGAACTGGACGCCGTCCACGCCTCGATGGCCAAATGGTGGGCCACCGAACTCCAGAAGCGCGCCGCCGACCGCTGCCTCCAGCTCCACGGCGGGTACGGCTACATGAACGAGTACCGCGTCGCCCGTGCCTTCACCGACGGACGCGTCCAGACCATCTACGGCGGCACGACCGAGATCATGAAAGAGATCATCGGCCGCTCCCTGCTCGGCTAGGGACTTTCATGTGGATCCAGCCGAGTCCCGCATGATCCATACGAAAGTCCCTGAAACCTCCCGAAAGGCTGACAAGGTGACCACCGAAGCGTACGTGTACGACGCGATCCGCACCCCGCGCGGACGCGGCAAGGCGAACGGAGCCCTGCACGGCACCAAGCCGATCGACCTCGTCGTCGGACTGATCCACGAGATCCAGGCCCGCTTCCCCGGCCTGGACCCGGCCGAGATCGACGACATCGTCCTCGGCGTCGTCGGCCCGGTCGGCGACCAGGGCTCCGACATCGCCCGGATCGCGGCCATCGCCGCCGGACTGCCCGACACCGTCGCCGGGGTGCAGGAGAACCGCTTCTGCGCCTCGGGCCTCGAAGCCGTCAACCTGGCCGCCATGAAGATCCGTTCGGGCTGGGAGGAGCTCGTCCTCGCCGGTGGCGTCGAGTCGATGTCCCGCGTGCCGATGGCCTCCGACGGCGGCGCCTGGTTCGCCGACCCGATGACCAACTACGAGACGAACTTCGTCCCCCAGGGCATCGGCGCCGACCTGATCGCCACCCTCGGCGGCTGGTCCCGGCGGGACGTGGACGAGTACGCGGCGCTGTCCCAGGAGCGGGCGGCAGAGGCGTGGAAGGACGGGCGCTTCGAGCGCTCCGTCGTCCCCGTCCGCGACCGCAACGGTCTGGTCGTCCTCGACCACGACGAGCACATGCGGCCCGGCACCACCGCCGACTCCCTCGCCGCCCTCAAGCCCTCGTTCGCCGGCATCGGCGACCTCGGCGGCTTCGACGCCGTCGCCCTGCAGAAGTACCACTGGGTCGAGAAGATCGACCACGTCCATCACGCGGGCAACTCCTCCGGCATCGTGGACGGCGCCGCCCTCGTCGCCATCGGCTCCAAGGAGGCCGGTGAGCGGAACGGCCTGACCCCGCGCGCCCGGATCGTCTCCGCCGCGGTCTCCGGCTCCGAGCCCACCATCATGCTCACCGGCCCGGCGCCCGCCACCCGCAAGGCACTGGCCAAGGCCGGGCTGACCATCGACGACATCGACCTGGTCGAGATCAACGAGGCCTTCGCCGGCGTCGTCCTGCGCTTCGTCCAGGACATGGGGCTGTCGCTGGACAAGGTCAACGTCAACGGCGGCGCGATCGCCATGGGCCACCCGCTGGGCGCGACCGGGGCCATGATCCTCGGCACCCTCGTGGACGAACTCGAACGCCGGGACGAGCGGTACGGCCTCGCCACCCTGTGCGTGGGCGGCGGCATGGGCGTCGCCACCGTCGTAGAGCGCCTCTGACCCCCGTCCTCTTCCTGCCTTACGGAGTAGCCACCACCATGAGCGAGCCCACCACCATCCGCTGGGAACAGGACGAGACCGGCGTCGTCACCCTCGTCCTCGACGACCCGAACCAGTCCGCCAACACCATGAACCAGGCCTTCAAGGCCTCGATCGCGGCCGTCGCCGACCGCGTGGAGGCTGAGCAGGACTCCATCCGCGGCATCATCTTCACCTCCGCCAAGAAGACCTTCTTCGCAGGCGGCGACCTCAAGGACATGATCAAGGCCGGACCCGACGACGCGCAGTTCGTCTTCGAGGCGGGCATGGGCATCAAGCGCGCCCTGCGCCGCATCGAGACCATCGGCAAGCCCGTCGTCGCCGCCATCAACGGCGCGGCCCTCGGCGGCGGTTACGAGATCGCCCTCGCCTGTCACCACCGCGTCGCCCTCGACGCGCCCGGCTCGAAGATCGGCCTGCCCGAGGTCACCCTGGGCCTCCTCCCGGCCGGCGGCGGCGTCACCCGCTCCGTGCGGCTCATGGGCATCGCGGACGCGCTGCTCAAGCTGCTGCTCCAGGGCACCCAGTACAGCCCGGCGCGAGCGCTGGAGAACGGCCTCGTCCACGAAGTGGCCGCCACCGAGGAGGAGATGATCGCGCAGGCCCGCGCCTTCATCGACGCCAACCCGGAGTCCCGGCAGCCCTGGGACGTCAAGGGCTACAAGATCCCCGGCGGCACCCCGTCGAACCCCAAGTTCGCCGCCAACCTGCCCGCCTTCCCCGCGAACCTGCGCAAGCAGACCGCGGGCGCGCCCTGTCCGGCGCCGCGCAACATCCTCGCGGCCGCCGTCGAAGGCTCCCAGGTCGACTTCGAGACCGCGCAGGTCATCGAGGCGCGCTACTTCACCGAGCTGGTCACCGGCGCGATCGCCAAGAACATGATGCAGGCGTTCTTCTTCGACCTGCAGGCCGTCAACGCCGGCCGCAGCCGCCCCCAGGGCGTCGAGCCGCGGCCCGTCCGCAAGGTCGCTGTCCTCGGCGCCGGCATGATGGGCGCCGGCATCGCCTACTCCTGCGCCCGCGCCGGGATGGACGTCGTCCTCAAGGACGTCACCGCCGAGTCCGCCGCCAAGGGCAAGGGCTACTCGGAGAAGCTGTGCGCCAAGGCCGTGTCCCGGGGCCGCACCACCCAGGAGAAGGCCGACGCCCTGCTCGCCCGGATCACGCCGACCGCCGACGCCGCCGACCTCGCGGGCTGCGACGCCGTGATCGAGGCCGTCTTCGAGGACACCGCGCTCAAGCACAAGGTGTTCCAGGAGATCCAGGACGTCGTGGAGCCCGACGCGCTCCTGTGCTCCAACACCTCCACCCTCCCGATCACCGTCCTCGCCGAGGGCGTCTCACGGCCGGACGACTTCGTCGGCCTGCACTTCTTCTCCCCGGTCGACAAGATGCCGCTGGTGGAGATCATCAAGGGTGAGCGCACCGGCGACGAGGCGCTGGCCCGCGCCTTCGACCTGGTCCGGCAGATCAACAAGACGCCGATCGTCGTCAACGACTCCCGCGGCTTCTTCACCTCCCGTGTCATCGGCCAGTTCATCAACGAGGGCGTCGCGATGGTCGGCGAGGGCGTCGACCCCGTCTCCGTCGAGCAGGCGGCCGCGCAGGCCGGCTACCCGGCGAAGGTGCTGTCCCTGATGGACGAGCTGACCCTGACCCTGCCGCGGAAGATCCGCAACGAGACGAAGCGCGCGGTCGAGGAGGCCGGCGGCACCTGGGCAGGCCACCCCTCGGACTCGGTGATCGACCGGATGGTGGACGAGTTCGGCCGCACCGGCCGCAGCGGCGGCGCGGGCTTCTACGACTACGACGAGGACGGCAAGCGCCTCGGCCAGTGGCCCGGGCTGCGGGAGCACTTCACCCGCGAGGGGGCCGACGTCCCGTTCGAGGACATGAAGGAGCGGATGCTCTTCTCGGAGGCCCTGGACACCGTCCGCTGCCTCGAGGAGGACGTCCTCACCTCGGTCGCCGACGCCAACATCGGGTCCATCATGGGCATCGGCTTCCCGGCCTGGACCGGCGGCGCCCTGCAGTACATCAACGGCTACGAGGGCGGCCCGGCCGGCTTCCTGGCCCGCGCCCGCGAGCTGGCCGAGCGCTACGGCGAGCGCTTCCAGCCGCCCGCGCTGCTGGTCGGGAAGGCGGAGCGGGGCGAGGTCTTCACCGACGCGTGACGGGCCACGGCGCCTGACGCGTGACCGCCACGACGGCGGCAGTCACCGGCCGCGCCGGTAGCTGCCGCCGTCCCTCGTCCGGCTCAGCAGTCCGGCCACCACCAGATAGCGGCGCAGCGCCGCGCAGTCGTCGTGCACGGAGCGCAGCGCGTTGTTGACCTCGCGCTCGGTGTAGTCGCGGTCGCCTTCGAACAGCGTCTCGGCGAGGTGTACGAGCAGTTGCTCACGGCGGGCCGGCTTACGGGGGATCGCGGTCAGCCGCCCCTGTGAGAAGAGGTCGTGGACACTGCGCGCGGAGCTGGTTCGTTGATCGGACATGGCCGGTACCCTCGCGCACCGTCATGGCCCGGGCAACGCATTTATGCCCTCCCCGCCTCCTGTGCCTCCCGGCCGCTCTCCGGCGGACTCCCGTCCTGCTCCTTCGTGAACGCGGCTCGCAGCTCCTCCCGCAGCGACCGCTGGAACGCCGTCACCAGGGCCTGGATCACCATCGGCTGCATATGGGCGGAGAGCGACTTCATGGCCTTGACATGGTCGGGGTCCGACTCGCGTTCCCGGTACGGGCCCCAGACCTCGTCACGGAAGAGCCGGCTCAGGTCCTCGGCCGCGGCCCGCGCGTGCTCCAGCAGCACCGTGCGGGACGCGAGGATCGTCTCGTGCGCGATCGGCACGTCCAGCAGCTCCACGCCGAGCCGCAGCAGCCCACAGTCCAGCCGGTACGCGTCCGCGCCGGCCCGGTCCAGGACGCCCATCGCGGCCAGCCGGCCGACATCCTGCTCCGACAGCGCCCGGCCCGCCCGGCGCTCCAGTTCCTCCCGGCCGACCTCCTCCGCCGACTCGGGGGCCCACGAGGCCACCAGCGCCCGGTGGATCGCCAGATCCTGCGCGCTCAGGTCCGCGGGAAGCTGCCCGAGATAGCGCTCGATCGCGGCGAGCGTCATCCCCTGGCGCTGCAACTCCTCGATCAGCGCCAGCCGGGAGACATGCTCGCTGCCGTAGTGCCCGACCCGGCGGGGCCCGATGACGGGCGGGGGCAGCAGACCGCGGGTGCTGTAGAACCGGATGGTGCGCACGGTGACCCCGGCGCGTGCGGCCAGTTCGTCGACGGTGAGCGTCTGCTCCTCGGTCTCGGTCGCCATGACCCTCCTTCTGCTGGTCCACTCCGGTGCAACAGTATTGCTGTCTCACCAGTGTTGTGAAAGGCGTGGGGCGATCGAGGTCCGATGTCAGTGGCGGATCGTACGGTGGTGCCATGTCCGAGATCAGATATGTCCGGGGGGACGCCACCGCGCCGCAGGCCAAAGGCGTCAAGCTGATCGTCCATGTGTGCAACGACCTCGGCGGCTGGGGCAAGGGCTTCGTCCTCGCCCTGTCACGCCGCTGGCCGGAGCCCGAGGCGGCCTATCGCCGCTGGCACCGCGACCGCGCGGGCAACGACTTCGGGCTGGGCGCGGCGCAGTTCGTCCAGGTCGGCCCGTATCTGTGGGTGGCCAACACGGTGGGCCAGCGCGGTATACGGACCGGCAGCAAGGGGGTGCCGGTGCGGTACGAGGCGATCGACAGGGCCCTGGCGGCGGTGGGGGACAAGGCCGTCGAGCTGGGCGCCTCCGTCCATATGCCGCGCATCGGCTGCGGTCTCGCGGGCGGCACGTGGTCGCGCGTCGAACCGCTGATAGCCGGGCGGCTGACGGCCCGCTCCATACCGGTCACGGTCTACGACCAAGGGGACTGACCCGGCTGCCGCGGTCGCCGAGACGTCAGCCCCTCACGGCCCTCCGCCGCATGCCGCCCCCCTGCCCCTCCGCGGCGCCCCGGGGCACGGCGAAGGGCGTGCCCGGCCGAAGCGGGCACGCCCTGCTGTGCGGAGCCGGTTCGGGGTGCGGTCGGTGGACGGCGACCCCGTAGGCGTGCGGTCAGTACACGGTGACCCCGAAGGCGCCGAGCGCCTCCTTGACCGGCTGGTGGAGGGCGGAGCCGCTGCTGCCCGTGCAGCCGGCGCTGCCGGAGTGGATGCCGAGCGCGGTGGAGCCGGCGAAGTGCGCGCCGCCGCTGTCGCCGCCCGCGGAGCAGGCGGTGGTGCGGACCAGGTCGTGGACCGGGCCGTCCCCGTAGTTCACCGTGACGTCCACCGCGGTCACCGTGCCGCTGGTGAGCTTGGTGGTGGAGCCGCTCTTGCGGATGGACTGGCCGACGATCGCGTCGGCCGCGGCGGTGATGTCCTGGTGGGTGCCGTTGTAGAGGTTGACGTTGCCCGCCGGCTGCGAGCCGTCGGTGTAGCGGACGATGCCGTAGTCGTTGGTCGGGAAGCTGGTGCCCGTGCGGGTACCGATCTCGGCGCCGCCGGAGGTGGCGGACCAGCTGCTCGCGGCGTTGGTGCAGTGGCCGGCGGTCAGGAAGTAGCGATCGGTGCCGTCGGAGACGTTGAAGGCCGCCGAACAGCGGTAGCCGCCGCCGTAGACCGCGTCGCCGCCCGCCACCTCCTTCTTGAACGTGCCGGGGACTCGCTTGATGCTGACGGCGTCTCCGAGCTGAGCGGCGACGCTCCGCAGCTTCGCCATGGAGGCCGCGGAGACCGTGCTGTCGGCCTCCACCGCGACCTTGTTGGCCGACGGGTCGATGCCCCATGAGGTGCCGGTGATCCTCGCCTTGGACTCCAGGGTGTCCATGGCAGCCCTGAGCTGGGCCATGCTGCGGCTCACGAGCTCGGCACGGGCGCCGGTGGCCCGCACCTCCTCGGCGGCCGCCGCGTCGGTGACGGTCACCACGAGTTCGCCGCTCTCCGCGTCGAGGTACGAACCGGCGCTGCGGTCGCCGAGGTCTCGTTCGAGCGTGGTGTGCAGGGAGTACTGGGCGGGCGACGCGGCGACGCCCGGGCTCGGGTTGCCGCCGGCGCCGGCGGTGTCGGCGGCGCCGGCCGTGGGGGAGCCGAGTGCGGCGGTGGTCAGGGCCAGCAGAGCGGGAAGGCAGATGCGCGCGCGGAGCGTGCGTCTCATGGGGGGCTTCTCCTTCGTACGAGTCCGTGTGGGGGGGGATCGCCTGACGGCAATGTGGACTGGACCAGTCCGGAGTGCGGACTCAATCTGGCATGGCCCTGACAGTGGTACAAGGCCACCGCCGGCGGCTTGCGCCTATTGGCCGGAGGCAATCACCGGATAGTGGTCGGACAGATCGGTGTACGTGTAGGTGGTGCCCCAACTGGAGACCGACCAGGGCGCACTCCGCTCCTTGATCACCTCATTGGTCCAGCCGGACGGCTTCACATGACCCGCCCGGTGCAGGACGTGATCCAGGTCCTCGCGCGGGTCGTCCGGGTAGCGCTCGGCGGCGATCGAGTTGTCCCGCGTGTCGAACGAGTACGGGTGGCCGGTGCGCCCGTCGGCCCCCACCAGACCGCCGTCGGCCAGCATCGAGGCGTACTCGGGGGTGCGCGAGTCCACGTTGAAGTCGCCCGCCACCACGACCTGCTCGGAGGCCGGGATGTTCTTGGCGTCCAGGAAGGCGTCCATGGCGCGGAACTGACGGCTGCGCATCCGGGCCGCCTCGCCCACGTCGCAGCCGGGGTCCGTGGACTGCGCGTGGGTGCCCACGACGTGCACCCGTACACCGTTCACGTCGAGGACCGCGTACACGAAGCCCTTGTTCGACCACCAGTCCGCGCCGCACGCGTCCTTGTAGACGTACTGCTCCTTGCGCACGATCGGCCATGTGCTGAGGACGGCCACCCCGCCGTCCTCCGGCGTCGTCGCCGAGTACGAGCCGCCGGTCGCGTCCCAGCCGCTCCTGCTCCGGCCCAGCACCGGTGTGCTGTGCGGATACCGGTCGGCGGCGGCCTGTATCAGCGCATCGGAGGAGGAGTTGTCGAACGCTTCCTGGAGGACCACGACGTCGTGGCCCTGGAAGAACGGCGCCGCGGGTATGGCCGCTGCCCGGTGGTCCTGGCCCCAGTTGGGGTAGAGGGACTTGCTGAAGAGGAACGCGTTGTAGGTGAGGACCTGCAGGTCCGGCGTCGCGGCGGCCGGCGCGGCGGCCGCCGACGGCGCCGCGCCCGCCAGGACGGTGGCGGCGAGCACGGCGGACAGGGCGGCGGACACGGCCGCGCCGGAGGCACGGCGGAGCTGGGGATGCGGCACTGGATCTCCCGTTCGTGGTGGGGGGTCACCTCCGGTCGGCAGACCGGCGCCGCACATCAAATCAGCCGTAGTTACCTTCTGGTAATGGTCAGGTGCCGGGTTTCTGTGCCCGACTTCACGATCAGGGGCCGAGCGGCAGCTTGAACCCGACGTGGGAGCCGGTGAAGCCGAGCCGCTCGTAGAACCGGTGCGCGTCGGCACGGGAGGCGTCGGAGGTGAGCTGGACCAGTTGACAGCCCTGGTCGCGGGATTCCTCGATCGCCCACTCGACGAACCGCTGCCCGAGTCCCTTGCCCCGCTCCGACGTGTGAACGCGCACCGCCTCGATGATCGAGCGGGTGCTGCCGCGACGTGACAGGCCGTGCACGATGGTCAGTTGCAGAGTGCCGACCACCGTTCCGGCACGCTCGGCCACCATCACGTACTGATGAGGGTCGTCCCGCAGCCGCTCGTACGCCGCCAGATAGGGTTCCAGGTCGTCGGGGGACTCCCTGCCCACCCCCATCGAGTCCTCGGCGAGCATGGCCACGATGGCCGGGATGTCGTCCGCGACGGCGGACCTGATCACGATGTCCGTCATGAGGCGCAGGCTATCCGGGCGCCTGCCCGCCACCCGGCGGGGCCAGGCGCCCGCCCTCAGTCGAGGTGTCACCGTTCGGGGAGGTGCTTGTACGGCCCGTGTACGGGTGGGTGGACGTGTCCCGGGGATCGCCGACCCCGTCGAACCCCGGCCGAGTGCAACGGCGTTGGCGTGCGCTGCGGTGCGAGCGGGGCGAACTCGGGGACGGAAGGGCGTGAGGGCAGGGCGGCTGCTGCAACACCTGCGGAAGCGGGCCGGGACTCCAAGGCGACAGGTGACGGGCCCGCGCTGCGGGTCGGTCAGGACGAGTGCGCCGCGTTCGTGGCACTCGCCGCCGGGTAGGGCCGCCGGGGCGGCTCCGCCGCAGGTCGCATACTGGAAGGTGACCGACCGGCCCGCACCCAGGGAGACGACCGATGAGCAGGGCAGCCGACGACGAACCCCTGCCGCCGCCGCCCGGGGGCGTGCTCTGGGGGCTCGCCGGTGACGTCCGGGCCCTGCTGATGCTGCCCGCGGCGCTCACCATGCAGGTCGCCCACCCCGCCGTCGGCGCGGGCGTCGACGAGCACTCCGTCTTCCGCACCGACCCCTGGGGCCGCGGCGAGCGCTCGCTGCGCTCGCTCCAGCTGTGGATCTACGGCGGCGAGGCGGCCGCCGCGGAGGGCCGCAGGCTCCGCGAACTGCACCGCACCATCCAGGGAACGGACGCGCACGGCCGCCGCTACCACGCGCTGAGCCCGGCCTACTACTCCTGGGTCCACGCCACCGGCTTCCCCGTCTACCGGCACGCCGCCCGCTACCTGGTGCGCGAACTGACCGGCGCCGAGGAACGGCAGCTGTACGCGGAGTGGCTCCAGGTCGGCCGGATACTCGGCATCCACGACCGGGACATGCCGCAGTCGATCGAGGAGTTCTGGCCGTACTACCGCAAGGTGCTGGCCGACGAGCTCGAGGCGACCGTCGTCGTACGGGAACTGGTCGCCGTCGACCAGCCGGTGCCCCCGCCCGATCGGGGGCCGCTGCCCGTCCGGCTGGTGCTGCGCGCGCTGTGGCCGGTGCTGGCCCCGCCGCTGGCCCGCTTCCGCCGGTTCATGACCATCGGGCTGATGCCGCCGGACGCGCGGGAGGCCATCGGGTTGCCCTGGACCGGCGCCCAGGAGCGCCGGCTGCGGCGCTTCGCCCGGGTCGTACGGGCCGTGGTGCCCGTACTTCCCGAGCGGCTGCGCTATCTGCCTCTCGCCCGCGAGGCGCGCCGGGCCGAGCGGCTCAGGTCAGGCCGCCGCGCGCGATGACGTCCGCGTACCAGTGCGCGCTGTCCTTGAAGGTGCGGCGCTGCGTCGCGAAGTCGACGTGCACGATGCCGAACCGCTTGCTGTAGCCGTACGCCCACTCGAAGTTGTCCAGCAGGGACCACAGGAAGTAGCCCCGTACGTCCGCGCCTTCACCGATCGCCCGGTGCACCGCCGAGAGGTGGGCGTGCAGATAGGCCACCCGCTCCGGGTCGTGTACCTCGCCCGACGGGTCGGCGTAGTCGTCGTACGCCGCGCCGTTCTCGGTGATCACCAGCGGCACGCCCGGCAGCTCGTCGCGCAGCCGGATCAGCAGCTCGTGCAGGCCGTCGGCGTCGACCGGCCAGTCCATCGCGGTGCGCGGACCGGGCGCGGGTAGGAACCGTACGTGCTCCTCGGCGCCGGCCCACGGCGAGGGCGACTCGGAGGAGCCCGCGGCGACGACGGTGGGGGAGTAGTAGTTGATGCCCAGCGAGTCGATCGGCGTGGCCGCCGCCGCCAGGTCGCCGTCCAGCACGAACGACCAGTCGGTGACCGCCGCGGTGTCCCGCACCAGGTCCTCGGGGAGCCGGCCGCGGAAGACCGGGTCGAGGAAGACGCGGTTGCCGACCGCGTCGATACGGCGGGCCGCGTCCAGGTCCTCGGGCGAGTCGGTGTGGGCCCGCACCGCATGGAGGTTGAGCGTCAGTGAGATCTCCGAGCCCGACGGGAGCCCGGCGCGCAGGGTCTGCGCGGCCCAGCCGTGCGCCAGGTTGAAGTGGTGGGCGGCGCGGAGCGAGGCGAGCGGGCTGGTGCGGCCGGGGGCGTGGACCCCGTTGCCGTAGCCGAGGAAGGCGGCGCACCAGGGCTCGTTGAGCGTCGTCCAGGTGGCCACCCGGTCGCCGAGCGCCTCCGCCATGATCCCCGCGTACTCGCCGAACCGCTGGGCGGTCTCCCGCTGCGGCCAGCCGCCCGCGTCCTCCAGCTCCTGCGGCAGGTCCCAGTGGTAGAGCGTGGCCACCGGCCGGATGCCGGCGTCCCGCAGCTCGTCGACGAGCCGGCGGTAGAAGTCGAGGCCCTTCTGGACGGCGGGGCCGCGGCCGGTCGGCTGGACCCGGGGCCAGGCGACGGAGAACCGGTAGTCCGTGACGCCGAGCCGGCGCATCAGGGCGACGTCCTCGCGCATCCGGTGGTAGTGGTCGGCCGCGATGTCACCGGTGTCGCCGTTGCGGACCTTGCCCGGGACGCGGCTGAAGGTGTCCCAGATGGAGGGGGTGCGGCCGTCCTCGGCCGCCGCGCCCTCGATCTGATAGGCGGCGGTGGCGGTGCCCCAGCGGAATCCGGTGGGGAACCGGAGCGTCGTGGTGGTGTCGGGGCGTGCGTCGAGCGCGGTCATGAGGTGGGACTCCCAGGGTTGAGACGTCGAGCGAGGAGAGTGACGGTGCGGCCGTGTCCGGCTGATCGGGGCCGGACACCGCCCGGGGTCTTTCGTCGGGACAGCCCGGCGGGATCCGGACGAGAGGTCCTAGCCCTTGACCGCGCCCTGCATGATGCCGCCGACGATCTGCCGGCCGAGCAGGCCGAAGACCAGCAGTACCGGCAGCGTGCCCAGCAGGGTGCCCGCCATGATCACGGACTGGTCGTGCACATAGCCGCCGCCGAGCTGGCGCAGCGCCACCTGGACGGTCGGGTTCTGCGAGGAGAGCGCGACGATCGGCCAGAAGAAGTCGTTCCAGGCGGCCATGAACGTCAGCATGCCGAGCACGGCCATGCCGGGCCGGGCGACGGGCACCACGATCGACCAGAAGATACGGGCGGTGGAGGCGCCGTCGACGCGGGCGGCCTCGATCAGCTCGTCCGGCAGCGACTGCACCAGGTACTGGCGCATGAAGAACACACCGAAGGCGGAGACCAGGCCGGGGAGGATCACCGCCTGGAGCTGGTTCACCCACTGCAGTTCGGCGATCAGCATGAACAGCGGGATGACGCCGAGCTGCGGCGGGATCATCATCGTGCCGACCGTGACCGCGAGCAGCGCGCCCCGGCCGCGGAAACGCAGCTTGGCGAAGGCGAAACCGGCGAGCGTGCAGCACAGAACGGTGCCCACGGTGATCGAGCCGGAGACGATGAGGGAGTTGAGGAGGGCCTTGCCGATGTCGGCCTCCTCCAGCACCGCCTCGAAGTTGCGGAGCAGGTTGGGCCCCGGCAGCAGTGTCGGCGGCACCTTCGCCAGGTCCGCGTTGGAGCGGCTGGCGGCGACGATCGTCCAGTAGAACGGGAACGCGGAGACGAGGAAGGCGGCGATCAGGAAGGCGTAGGCGAGCTTGCCGCCCTTCGTCACGCGGCCCGCGCCGGACTTGCGGCGGCGGGGCCGCGCCTCCTTGCGGCTCCGGTCGGCCGGCTGCTTCGTCGGCGGGTCGGCGAGCGCGGTCATCGGCCGGCCTCCTTGCGGGAACGGCGGCGCGCGATCAGGGCGTTGACCCCGACGAGCACCACGATCAGCACGAACATCACCCAGGCGATGGCGGCGGCGCGCCCCAGGTGGAAGAAGCCCCAGCCCTGCTCGTACATGTAGAGCCCGAGCGTCTGGTACTGGTGCGAGATGCCGCCGGAGATGGAGCCCTCGAACAGCAGCGGCTCACCGAAGAGCTGGGTCGCGCCGATCGTGGAGACGACCACGGTGAACAGGATCGTGGGGCGCAGCCCCGGCAGCGTGACATGGAAGAACTGCCGCCACCGGGAGGCGCCGTCCACCTCCGCCGCCTCGTACAGTTCGGAGGGGATGGACTGCATGCCGGCCAGGTAGATCAGCGCGTTGTAGCCGGTCCAGCGCCAGATGACGATGGTCGACACGGCGATCTGCGAGGCGACGGTGCCGGTCTGCCAGTCGACGGGGCCGATGCCGACCACGCCCAGGGCGTAGTTGATCAGTCCGAAGTCGCGTCCGAAGAGCTGGGCGAAGACGAGCGTGGCGGCGGCCACGGACGTCGCGTACGGCAGGAGCATCGCGGTGCGCAGGAAGGTGCGGCCGCGCAGGCGGTAGTTGAGCAGGTGCGCGAGGCCGAGCGCCATCACGAGCTGCGGCACCGTGGAGAGTACTCCGATGGTGAACGTGTTGCGCAGCGCCGTCCAGAAGAACTCGTCGCTCAGCAGCGCGGTGTAGTTGCCCAGTCCGCGCCACTCCATGTCGCCCGGGGTCTGCAGCTCCACGCGGTAGAGGGAGACGAACGCCGTGTAGATCAGCGGGAAGAGCCCGAAGGCGGCGAACAGGGTGAAGAACGGGGCGATGTAGGCGTACGGCGAGAGCTTGCGCCAGGCGCGTCGCACGACCGGCGGCCGGGGCGCCGAGACCGGATCCTGTTCCGGTTTCGGCTCCGGCTTCGCGGTAGCGGTGAGGGTCACGGGGCGGCCCTTCGGGGCGAGTCGGTACGGGGCTGGGCTGCGGGGCGAGTCGGTGCGGGGCGGGCTGCGGGCCTGGGCTGCGGCCGGGCTTTCCGGATCGTGCGGGCGCCTGGTCCGGGGGCGCGGCCTTCGGGCCGGTCCGGTGCGGGGGTCGGGTGACGACGGACCGGCCCGAAGGGGTTTCTCGTCCGGACCGGGCCTGACGGACCGGCCCGGTCCGGACGAGAGGCGGTGGGCGTCAGCCGATGGTGTTCTCGACGCCCTTCTTGGCGTTCCCCCACGCCTTCTCGGACGAGATGCCCTTGCGCTCGACCTCGTTCAGCGCGTTGGTGATCTGCTGGTTGACGTTCTGGTCGTGCACGCCGAGGACCTGGACCGGGGCCTCCTTGGCCGCGTCACCGAAGATCCGGCCGATCGGCGCGCCGGAGAAGTACGGGTCCGTGGCGTCCGCGACCTTCTCGATGGCGCCGGTGGAGGAGGGGAAGTTGCCCTGCTTCTGGAACAGCTTGGCCTGCTGCTCGGGCGCGGTGAGCCACTGGATCAGCTCGTACGCCGCCTTCTTGTGCTTCGCCGCGCGCGGCACCGAGAGGTAGGAGCCGCCCCAGTTGCCGGCGCCGCCGGGCAGCTTGGCGATGTCCCACTTGCCCTTGCCGCTGTCACCGGCCTGGCCCTTGATGTAGCCGAGCATCCAGGCAGGGCACGGGATGGTGGCGAAGGAACCGGCGGCGAAGGCCTGGTTCCACTGCGGCGACCACTGGTCGAGCTTGGCGCTCAGGTCGCTCTCCGCGGCCTTGACGGAGGTGTCCCAGGCCGTCTTCAGCGCCGGGTTGGTGTCCCAGATCAGCTTGCCGGACGCGTCGTAGTAGCGCTCCTCCTCCTGGCCGATCATGATGGAGAAGAGGCTGCCGACGCTGTCCAGCCAGGCGCTCTTGGCGGGCGCCTTGGCCTTGTACTGCTTGCCGAGATCGAGATAGCCGTCCCACGTCGACCACTTCTTCGCGAGTTCCTCGCGGTCGGTCGGCAGGCCGGCCTGCTTGAACAGGTCGGTGCGGTAGCACATGGCCTCGGGGCCGACGTCGGTGCCGAGGCCCAGGACCTTGCCGTCCTCGGTGGTGGCCGCGGCCCACTTGGCCTCGGCGAACTGGCTCTTCAGCTTGTCCGCGCCGTACTTGGTCAGATCCTCGAACTTGTCGGACTGCTGCTGGGTGACCGACGCGATCCGCCCGACCTCGATGCCCTGGACGTCCGCGAGACCGCCGCCGCCGGCCAGCCGGGTCTGGAGCGACTTCCAGTAGTCCGCCTCGTCCTCGGTGTCGGTCTGCTTGATCGTGACGTCCGGGTTCAGCTTCTCGTACTCGGCGTAGAGGCCGGCCTCCTTGTAACCGAAGGAACCGAACAGGTCGACGGTGAGCGTGACCTTCCCGCCCTCGCCGTCGGAGGCGGTGTCCGACGAACCGGATCCGCAGGCGGCGAGCAGTGCCCCGGCGAGTGCGACGGCACCGAGACGGACGGCAGCCCTTTTGGCGGTTCTGGCTATGGGCATGGGAAGCCTCCCTTGGCTTCGGGGTGGGACGAGCACGTGAGAGCGCTCTCAAACATGCGCTTGGAGAGTGCCCCGCCGGAACTCGCCTCGTCAAGACTCGAAGGCGTAACGGCTTGGACTCGGGCCCAACTACCGGCTGTGTTCGATGTATTGACACATGTGTTTCAGGGGTTTTACGTTTCGGCCATCTGAGAGCGCTCTCAGCCACCCGTCTCGTGATGACTTGAGGTGCCGCATGCCAGCCCCCCGCACCAGGCCAGCAGCCGCGCTGGTCCTGGCCTCAGCCATGGCCGTCGTCGGCCTCGGCCCGGCCGCCGCACCGGCGGCCGCAGCCACCGTCCCCGTAGGCTCCGGCAGCTACTCCGACACCCGCCCCGCCGGTACGTCGGGCCCCACCACCAACACCGGAGCGCCGGTCACCCCCAAGGTGACCGCCGCCGCCAGGAACCGGCCCGTGCCCACCAACGACTGGTGGTCCTCCCTCGCCTTCCAGCGCTACGGCGACAACCCGTACTCGACCCCCATGTACGGGCACCCCCTCACCTACCAGGCCACGTCCGGCGGACTCGACGTCGGCTACCCGACCTCCGCAGCGATCGTCGGCGACGGCCGCCAGTACGAGTACGCCCACAAGCGCGACCTGACCATCGGGCTGACCGGCCTCAACTCGCCCGACACCAAGGCCGACGACTGGTCCGACTGGACGGTGACCCCCTACTGGTCCGACGGCGCCCGCACCCTGCGCACCACCATCGGCCACGGCTCCCCGTTCGTATACGCCAAGGGCTCCGGCGGCAACGCGCAGATCACCACCGCCGCCGCGCCCGCCGTCTTCGCCGACCAGGGCAACGTCCTCGGCATCACCGTCGGCGGACACCACTACGCCCTGTTCGCACCGTCCGGCAGCGACTGGAACGTCTCCGGCTCCACGATCACCGCCGGCCTCGGCTCCAAGGACTACTTCTCCGTCGCCGTACTGCCGTCCACCGGCGCGCTGGCGACCTTCCGGAAGTACGCCTACAGCTTCGTCACCGGCTCCAAGGCCACCTGGAGCTACGGCGGCGGCACCGTCCGGGCCACCTACCAGCTCAGCACCGAGGCCAAGGAGGGCACCGAGCGCGGCACGCTCCAGGCCCTCTACCGCCACCAGTGGCTGAACACCACGGACCCGCTCACGTCCTACACCTACGTCTCCCCGCGCGGCACGATGAAGGTCCGCGAGTCGGCGTCCTTCACCACCAGCCAGAAGGCCGCCGCGGTGCTGCCCGCGGTGCCGAAGTCGAACGGCGTGGACGCCGCCCGGCTGCGCGGCTACCTGAACGAGGTCGTGAACGCCTCCGACCCGTTCTCCGGAGCCTCCGACACCTACTGGACCGGCAAGGCGCTCGGCCGCCTCGCACAGCTCGTGCCGGTCGCCGAGCAGATCGGCGAGACGGGCACCCGCGACCGGCTCCTCGGCCTGATCAAGGGCAAGCTGCAGGACTGGTTCACGGCGGGAGGCGGAGGCGAGTTCAGCTACGACAAGGACTGGAGGACCCTCACCGGCTACCCCGCCTCCTACGGCAGCGACACCGAACTCAACGACCACCACTTCCACTACAGCTACTACGTCTACGCGGCCGCCATCGTCGCCCAGTACGACCAGGCGTGGGCCGCCGACTCCGCCTGGGGCGGCATGGTCAAGACCCTGGTCCGCGACGCCGCCAACCCCAGCCGCACCGACACCGCCTTCCCCTTCCTGCGCGGCTTCGACGTCTACGCCGGCCACAGCTGGGCCTCCGGCCACCAGGGCTTCGCCGCCGGCAACAACCAGGAGTCCTCCTCCGAGTCCACCAACCTCAGCGCCGCCCTCGTCCTGTGGGGCTCCGCCACCGGTGACACCTCGCTGCGCGACCTCGGCACGTTCCTGCTGACCACCGAGTCGGAGTCGATCGCCCAGTACTGGTTCGACGCCGACGAGCAGGTCTACCCGGCCGGCTTCAACCACGACACGGTGGGCATGGTCTGGGGCAGCGGCGGAGCCTACGCCACCTGGTGGACCGCCAACCCCGAGGAGATCCACGGCATCAACGTCCTGCCCGTGACCGGCGGTTCGCTGCACCTCGGCGGCGAGAAGACCGCGATCCGGCGCAACATCGCGGAGATGGAGCGCGAGAACGGCGGCCCGGCCGTCGAATGGCGCGACATCCTCTGGGAGTTCCAGTCCCTCGCCGACCCCGGCTCGGCCAAGGCCAAGTGGGACGCCGGCCACGCCGGCTACACCCCGGAGCAGGGCGAGTCGAAGGCGCACACGTACCACTGGATCAACACCCTCGACACCCTCGGCGCACCGGACGCCACCGTGACCGGTGACATCCCGACCTCCGCCGTCTTCACCAAGGGCACGACCCGCACCTACGCCGCCCACAACCACGGCTCGACCGCCCGCACCGTCACCTTCTCCGACGGCAAGACCCTCTCCGTGCCGGCCCGTTCCACGGCGACCGGCAGCGGGACCGGCGGGGGCGACCCCGACCCCGACCCGGACCCGGAGCCGCCGACCGGCAACACCTTCCAGCTCCGCAGCGGCGGCGCCCTGACCACGGCCACCGGCGGCACGGCCGGCAGCGACACCATCGCCTCCGCCGGCGGCGCCAACCACGACGGCACCCCGCACCAGCCACTGGTCTACGAGATCCGCGGCGTCAACGGCACGCTCAAGTCGGGCGCGTCGACCGCCTTCCGGCTCCAGGTGGACGCGGGCAGCACGGTCGGACTCGGCCAGCAGGCCCGGATCAGCTACGACTTCACCGGCGACGGCCGCTTCGACCGGACAGAGACGTACCACTACTTCGCGACCGACCCGGTCACCGGCTGGGAGGAGTACACGCAGGCACGCGGCCTCAAGGCGGTCACGGGCACACCGGGCAACCTGGCCGGCGGCACCGTACGCCTCGAGGTGTGGAACGCCATCGGCAACGGAACCTCGAAGCTGCAGACCGGCACGGACAAGTCCGTCCTGGTGATCCCCTACAGCTGACGGTCTCCGAGCCGGGGCTCACGGCTCACCACCGCGACACCGCACAGGCGGCGGGCATCGGAGTCAGGCCGATGCCCGCCGCACCAGCGTGGTGGGGGTGATCACGGACGCGGGCGCCGCACCGCCCGACTCGTTCAGCAGCCGCATCAGCAGCCGGACCATCAGCCGCCCCATCCCCTCGATGTCCTGGCGCACCGTGGTCAGCGGCGGGTCCGTCGTGCCGACGACCGTGGCCATGTCGTCGAAACCGACCACGGCCACGTCGTCCGGCACCCGCAGTCCGCGCTCGCGCAGCGTGCGCAGCGCGCCCGACGCCATCAGGTCGTTCGAGACGAAGACCCCGTCGAGATCCGGGCGGCGCTCCAGCAGCGCCGCCATCGCCCGCGCGCCGCTCTCCTCCGTGAAGTCGCCCTGGCAGCACAGGCCGGGGTCCGCGTCCACCAGGACGTCGTGATAGCCGTCGGTCCGGTCCTGCGCCGAGGTCTGGTCGCGCGGCCCCGCGATATGGGCGATGTTCCGGCAGCCCCGCGCGACCAGATGGCGGACGGCCTCCCGGGCGCCGCCGCGGTTGTCGGCGTCCACGTAAGGGACGGTGAGGTCGGAGCCGGAGACCGGGCGCCCGCCGAAGACCATGGGGATCTTCGTCCTGCCGATCAGCGCGGGCAGTTCGTCGTCGTTGTGCAGGGAGAACGCGAGAGCCCCGTCGACATGTCCGCCGCCGAGGTAGCGGGCGATCCGGTCGTGGTCCCCGGGGCCCTCCACCCACAGCAGCACCAGCTGGGAGTCGTACGCCGTGAGCTCACGGCTGATCCCGCGCACCTGCTGCTCGAAGAACGGGTCGGAGAAGATCCGCATCTCGGGCTCCGCGATCACCACGGCGACCGCGCCGTTGCGCCGCGTGACCAGGGTGCGCGCCGCGTGGTTCGGCACGTAACCGAGTTCCTCCACCGCCTGGCGCACCTTGTCGACCAGCGGCGCGCGCACCCCCACGCCGCCGTTCACGACCCGGGAGGCCGTGGCGCGGGAGACACCCGCGCGCGCCGCGACGGCCTCCAGGGTGGGGCGGGACCCAGCGGTCTGCTCCGACACGTGAGGCGCTCCTCGTCTGCTCCAGTGATGTTCCAGTGCGCCGGTCGGCGACATGATCTGACACGGACAGGATATCTGCCCGGTCAGACGTGTTGAGAGCGCTTCCATCGAGGCGGCCCACCGAAGTGCGCGAGCCCGGCCGGCGCCCTCGTCAGGTAGGGCGCCGGCCGGGCGGCTCGGGGGTCGGGCCTACGCCGGCCCGGGCGGCGGGGCCGCGGTGATACGGGCGACGGCGTCGACGGTCAGCGCGCGGTCGTGCGGTTCGGTGTCGAGCGCGCGGTGGATCGACAGCCCCTCGATCAGCGCGTCGAGCTGACGGGCCGTCGCCGCGTCGAAGTGCCGCTCCAGCGCCCGCCGGCTGCTGCGCATCCACTCCCGGGTCAGCTCCCGGTAGGCGGGCTGCCGGGCCGCGAGCGTGTACAGCTCGTGGGTCAGCACCAGGTCGCGCTCGCATCCCCCGGACAGCTGATGGATCAGGTCCACGACCGCGGTCCGGGTCTCGTCGGGCGACCCGGCGGCCCCGAGCCGCGCCTCGAACAGCTCCACGACGGTCCGCGAGAAGCGGGTGAACGCCTCGCGCAGCAGCTCCTCCATGCCGCGGAAGTGGTACGTCATCGAGCCGAGCGGGACGCCCGCCCGCGCCGCGACCTTGCGGTGCGAGGTGCCCGCGACGCCCTCCTCCGCGATGAGGTCCAGCGCTGCGGCGATGATGCGCTCCCGCCGCTCGGGGTCGACCCGTCCCGTCACCATCGCCTCACACCTCGACCGGCAGGACCACACGGGCCGGGTTGCCGAGAGCCACGACGTTCGCCGGGACGTCCTCGGCGACGACCGAGCCCGCGCCGATGACGCTGTTGTCGCCGATCGTGACACCGGGCAGGACGATCGCCCCGCCGCCGAGCCGCACGGCCCGCTGCGCCTCGCGGGCGAGATCGGGGTCGTCGGCGACGTAGAGGTCGCCCGCGATCATGCGCTCACGGTTGGTGCGGGTGTCGCCGCGAAGGGGTCTGCCATGCGTACGAACGTACACTAAGGGGGCGTACGCCCGTACACCTGAGGCACCCTCGTCGTCGCCTTTCATGGTCACCGGGTGACTTGCGGTGCTTGCCGGTTCCCGGGTCGGGAGTCGAGCCGTACGGTGAGCACTTGCCGGACGTCCGCCGCGGCGGCCGTCCGAAGTGTCCGAGTCCGGGAGGCCGCAGCCGATGAGAGCCGGCGTCACAGTCCGCGCCCGCACGCTCGTGCTCACCGCTTTCGCCGTCGCGCTCGTCGTGCCGGTGCTGACCGGGAACGCCCGGGCGGTGCACACGGTGCCCCGGACCGGGTTCGAGGCGAGTGGGGGTGCTCGGTGGACCTCCGAGGCCCAGGAGCGGGAGCTTCTCGCCGCGGTCGACCGGGGCAGTGCGCGGATGTCGTACGAGCGCGTCGGCACGACGAGGCGGGGCCGGCCGCTGCACCTCGTCCACCTGGGGAACGAGCGGGCGCCGCTCACCGTGCTGCTGGTCTGCAGCCAGCACGGCGACGAACCGGCGGGCCGTGAGGCGTGCCTCAGCACGGTAAGGGACCTGGCCTTCGCCCGGGACGGCGGGACCCGGCGGCTGCTGTCCCGTACGCATGTGATGGTCGTGCCGACGGCCAACCCCGACGGCCGGGCCGCGGGCACCCGGGGCAACGCGGACGGCGTCGACATCAACCGCGACCACATCGCGCTGCGGACGGCGGAGGGCCGGGCGCTCGCCGCCGTCGTGCGTGACGAACGCCCGGACGTCGTCCACGACCTGCACGAGTACGACGCCACGCCGCCGTACTACGACCGGGACCTGTTCGACCTGTGGCCGCGCAACCTCAACACCGACCCGCGGGTCCGCGACGAGGCGCGGACCCTCTCGGGCGCCTACGTCCGCCCGGCCGCGGCCCGCGCCGGCCACAGCACCGGCACGTACGGCATCTGGACCGACCCGGCCACCGGCGAGCCCCTCAGGCGGACCGCGGGCGACGGCCAGGAACGCATCCTGCGGAACGCGTCCGGCATCAAGCACGCCGTCGGCCTGCTCGTCGAGAGCCGCGCCGATGCCCTCGGCGCAGACGAGCCGGCCGATCCCGCACTGAACAAGCGCCGCCGCGTGGCCGGTCAGCAGGCGGCGCTCGGCGGGCTGCTGTCGTACGCGGACGAGCGGCGCGACCGGATCGAGGCCGTCACGGCGGCCGCCCGGGCGGCGGGCTTCGCGGACCGTGGGCCGGTCCACCTCGGCGGCGCGGACAACGATCCGCCGGCGCCGGGGGAGACCCTTGCGGACCCGCCCTGCGGATACCGCCTCGACGCCGCCCAGTACGCCGACGTGGGCGACGAACTCGCGCTGCACGGAGTGAGTTCCCGGCCGGACGGGGAAGGCGTCTTCGTGCCGCTGCGGCAGCCGCACCGGGAACTGGTGCCCCTGCTCCTCGACACCCGTGCGGCCTATCACCTCATTGCGGCTCAACCGGTCGAAGCCTGTTGATACCAGGGCGAGTGTGACTCTTGTGGTAGGGGGTACCGGGGAGTGAATTCAGGCTCCGCGTATCCCTGAAAGGTGCCTCCGTGTCGCACGAAGTACAGAAGCCACAGAAGCCGGGCAAACGGCTGTGGTATCCGGTGAAGGCCGCGCTGCCCGGCCGCCATCCGCACGAGGACAGTCCACCCGTCACGGACCGGGTGGTGTTCGGCGTCGCGGCGGTTCTCACCCTCGCCTTCGTGTTCTGGGGTTCGCTGTTCACGGAGACGCTGGAGAGCACCTCCGACAGCCTGCTCAGCGGCCTGATGCACCACGGCGGTTGGGGGTTCGTCCTGGCCGCCTCGGGCTTCGTCGTCTTCGCGCTCTGGCTGGCCGTCAGCCGCTACGGCCGCATCCCGCTCGGACAGGAGCACGAGGGGCCGGAGTTCCGCACGATCTCGTGGGTCGCGATGATGTTCAGCGCGGGCATGGGCATCGGGCTGATGTTCTACGGGGTCAGCGAACCGCTGGCGCACTACACGGAGCCTCCGCCGGGCACCATGCCGATCGACTCCGCGGACGCCATGCAGACCGCCCTGGCCACCACGCTCTTCCACTGGACGCTGCACCCGTGGGCCATCTACGCGGTCGTCGGACTCGCCATCGCCTACAGCACGTTCCGGCGCCGCCGGCGGCAGAACATCAGCGCCGTCTTCACGCCCCTGATCGGCGAGGAGCGGGCCGCGGGCACGCCGGGCAAGGTGATCGACATCCTCGCGATCTTCGCCACGCTGTTCGGGTCCGCGACGTCACTGGGGCTCGGCGCTCTGCAGATCGGCAGCGGATTCCGCGAACTGGGCTGGATGGAACGGGCGGGCACGGGCCTGCTCATCGCCATCATCGCGGTCCTGACGGTGTGTTTCGTGGTCTCGGCCGTCTCCGGCGTCGAGCGCGGCATCCAGTGGCTGTCCAACACCAACATGGTGCTGGCGGTGATCCTCGTCCTGTTCGTCTTCATCGCCGGGCCGACCATCCTGGTGCTCGACCTCATTCCCACGTCGCTCGCCGCGTACTTCGGTGAGCTGCCGCAGCTGGCCGGCCGTACGGAGGCGGCGACGGGCGGCGGCGACGTCGCGGAGTGGCTGAGCGGCTGGACGGTCTTCTACTGGGCGTGGTGGATCTCGTGGACGCCGTTCGTCGGCATGTTCATCGCGCGGATCAGCCGCGGCCGTACGATCCGTCAGTTCGTCGGCGGCGTCATCCTGGTGCCGAGCACGGTCAGCCTGATCTGGTTCGCCATCTTCGGCGGCACGGCCATGAAGCTCGAGGAGCGCGGCGAACTGGGCGGCGAGACCACGCCGGAGGGCCAGCTCTTCGGTGTGCTGCAGGAGTTCCCGATCGCCGGGGTGATGAGCCTCCTGGTGATGATCCTCGTCGGCATCTTCTTCGTGTCCGGCGCGGACGCGGCCTCGATCGTGATGGGCACGCTCTCCCAGAAGGGCACCTTCGAACCGGCGCGGCTCGTCGTCATCTTCTGGGGCGTGGTGACCGGGGCCGTGGCGGCCGTCATGCTGCTCGTCGGCGAGGGCAAGGGCGACGCCCTCGCGGGTCTGCAGCAGCTGACGATCCTGGTCGCGGCCCCCTTCGTACTGGTGATGATCGGCATGTGCCTGGCGCTCATGCGCGACCTGCGCCAGGACCCGCTGATCGTCCGTGGCGAGATCGCGGAGGAGGCGGTGGAGTCGGCGGTGATCGCGGGTCACGAGAAGTACGCCGGCGAGTTCGAGATCCGGATCGGTCCGGGCTTGGGCCCCGAGGCGGGGCAGATCCCCGTCGAGGAGCCGGAGATCCCGCCGGAGGCGGACCCGGGCACGCAGACCCGCAAGGACGGACCGGAGCCGGGCTGACGGGAGGTCGTCCGCAGGTCGTCCGGGGCTGGTGCCGCGCGTCGTCGGCGGCGGCCCCGCGCCCCCCGCCCGGCGGGCCGTCACCCCGGCGGGGCCGTCACCCCGACCAGGGCGGCCGCTGCCCCCGGCGCACCCCCACGCCACCGTGATGCCGGCCCCGCCGTGCCCGTAGTTGTGGACCAGCAGCGCACCGCCCGGCAGGCGTCCGGAGCCGACGCGCACACCGGCGTCCCGCGCCGGCCGCGGCCCCACACGGGCCGCCCCGGACCGGCCCGGCCGGCAAGCCTTAGAATGCACCCCCTGATGACTGCAACCCTCGTCGCCAAGGACCTCGCCGCCGCCCACGGCGACCGCTCGCTGTTCACCGGGCTCGACCTCGTCGTCGCCCCCGGCGACGTGATCGGTCTCGTCGGCGTCAACGGCGCGGGCAAGTCCACACTGCTGCGGCTGCTCGCCGGCCTCGACCGGCCGGAACAGGGCGAGCTGCGGCTCTCCCCGCCGACCGCGAGCGTCGGCCATCTCCCGCAGGAGCCGGAGCGCCGCGAGGGGGAGACCGTACGGGACTTCCTGGCTCGCCGCACCGGCGTCGCGGCCGCCCAGATCGCCATGGACACCGCCGCCCAGGGGCTGGCCGACGGCGTCGCGGGAGCGGACGACGCCTACGCCGTCGGCCTGGAGCGCTGGCTGGACCTCGGCGGCGCCGACCTGGACGAGCGCGCCGAGGAGGTCGCCGCCTCGCTCGGCCTCGCCGTCGGCCTCGACGCGCCGATGACATCCCTGTCCGGCGGCCAGGCCGCCCGCGCCGGGCTCGCCTCGCTGCTGCTGTCCCGCTACGACGTCTTCCTGCTCGACGAGCCCACCAACGACCTCGACCTGGACGGCCTCGAACGCCTCGAGAGCTTCGTCCAGGGCCTGCGCGCCGGCACGGTCGTCGTCAGCCACGACCGCGAGTTCCTCACCCGGACCGTCACCAAGGTCCTCGAACTGGACCTCGCGCAGCAGCAGATCACCCTCTACGGCGGCGGCTACCAGGCGTACCTGGAAGAGCGCGAGCGGGCCCGCCGCCACGCCCGCGAGGAGTACGACGAGTTCGCCGACAAGAAGGCCGCGCTCGAAGGCCGTGCCCAGATGCAGCGCAACTGGATGGACAAGGGCGTGAAGAACGCCCGCCGCAAGGCCACCGACAACGACAAGATCGGCCGCAAGCTGCGCAGCGAGGCGAGCGAGAAGCAGGCCGCCAAGGCGCGCCAGACGCAGCGCATGATCGAGCGGCTCGACGCCGTGGACGAGCCCCGCAAGGAGTGGGAGCTGCGGATGGAGATCGCCGCCGCCCCGCGCTCCGGCTCGGTGGTGGCCACCCTTCGCGAGGCGGAGGTCCGGCGCGGCGGCTTCCGCTTCGGGCCCGCGTCACTGCAGATCGACTGGGCGGACCGGGTGGCCATCACCGGCGCCAACGGCGCGGGCAAGTCGACGCTGCTGGCCGCGCTGCTCGGCCGGCTCACTCTCGACGAGGGACACGCCGCGCTCGGCTCGGGTGTCGTCGTCGGCGAGGTCGACCAGGCCCGCCGCCTGTTCTACGGCGACGAGACCCTGCTGGACGCCTTCTGCGCGGCCGTCCCCGACACCGAACCGGCCGAAGTACGCACCCTGCTGGCCAAGTTCGGGCTCAAGGCCGAGCATGTGCTGCGCCCCGCGACGACCCTCTCGCCGGGGGAGCGGACCCGCGCCGCGCTCGCCCTGCTCCAGGGCCGGGGCGTCAATCTGCTCGTGCTGGACGAGCCGACCAACCATCTCGACCTGGTCGCCATCGAACAGCTCGAGTCGGCGCTCGACTCGTACACGGGCACGCTGCTGCTGGTCACCCACGACCGCCGGATGCTGGACGCCGTCCGGGTCACCCGCCGCATCGAGGTGGCGGACGGCAAGGTGACCGAGCTCTGACGCACGACCCCCGGGCCGGGGAGCCGGCCCGGGAGTCATGTTGCTGTCAGCGGTTCTTGGGGTCCACCAGGCCCGCCTTGCGCAGGGCGTCCGCCATCGCGCTGTTGGAGGGGGCCGGGGCCTGACGCGCCGCGCCGCGCCGGTCGCCACCGCCGCCACCCCGGCGTTCGCGGCCACCGCCACCGCCACCGCCACCGCCACCGCCGCCACCGCCCTGGCGCTGCTGCGGCGGCCGGCCGCCGCGCTCCCGCTGCGGCGCCTCGGCCGCCGTCGCCTCGTCGTCCAGCCGCAGCGTCAGCGAGATCCGCTTCCGCGGGATGTCGACCTCGACGACCTTCACCTTCACCACGTCGCCCGGCTTGACCACGTCCCGCGGATCCTTGACGAACGTCTTCGACATCGCGGACACATGCACCAGACCGTCCTGGTGGACACCGACGTCCACGAACGCCCCGAACGCCGCCACGTTCGTGACGACGCCCTCCAGCACCATCCCCGGCGCCAGGTCGCCGAGCTTCTCGACGCCCTCCTTGAAGGTGGCCGTCCGGAACGCCGGACGCGGGTCGCGCCCCGGCTTCTCCAGCTCGCGCAGGATGTCCGTCACGGTCGGCAGACCGAAGGTCTCGTCCACGAAGTCCGCGGGCCGCAGCGACCGCAGCACCGCGGTGTTGCCGATGAGCGAGGCCACCTCGCCACCGCCGGACTTCACCATCCGACGCACCACCGGGTACGCCTCCGGGTGGACGCTCGACGCGTCCAGCGGGTCGTCACCGCCGCGGATGCGCAGGAAGCCCGCGCACTGCTCGTACGCCTTCGGGCCGAGGCGCGCCACGTCCTTGAGCGCCCTGCGGGAACGGAACGGGCCGTTGGTGTCGCGGTGGGTGACGATGTTCTCCGCGAGGCCGGCGCCGATGCCGGAGACCCGCGAGAGCAGCGGCGCGGAGGCCGTGTTGACGTCGACGCCGACCCCGTTCACACAGTCCTCGACCACCGCGTCGAGCGAGCGCGACAGCTTCAGCTCGGACAGGTCGTGCTGGTACTGGCCGACACCGATGGACTTCGGGTCGATCTTGACCAGTTCGGCGAGCGGGTCCTGCAGCCGGCGCGCGATCGACACGGCGCCGCGCAGCGAGACGTCCAGGCCGGGCAGCTCCTGCGAGGCGAACGCGGAGGCCGAGTACACCGACGCGCCCGCCTCCGAGACCATCACCTTCGTCAGGCCCAGCTCCGGGTGCCGGGTGATGAGATCGCCGGCGAGCTTGTCCGTCTCACGGGAGGCCGTGCCGTTGCCGATCGCGATCAGCTCGACCGCGTGCTCCTTCGCCAGGCGCGCCAGCGTCCCGAGCGAGGCGTCCCACTTGTTGGCGGGGACGTGCGGATAGATCGTGTCGGTCGCCACGACCTTGCCGGTCGCGTCGACCACCGCGACCTTCACACCGGTACGGAAACCGGGGTCGAGCCCGAGCGTGGCGCGGGTGCCGGCCGGGGCGGCGAGCAGCAGGTCCCGCAGGTTCGCCGCGAAGACCCGTACCGCCTCGTCCTCGGCCGCCGTGCGCAGCCGCAGCCGCAGGTCGATGCCGAGATGCACCAGAATCCGGGTCCGCCAGGCCCAGCGCACGGTGTCGGCCAGCCACTTGTCGCCGGGCCGGCCCTGCTGGGACACACCGAAACGGGCCGCGACGATCCCCTCGTACGAGGAGGGGCCCTCGACCGGCTCCTCCGGTTCCAGCACGAGGTCCAGGACCTCTTCCTTCTCGCCGCGGAGCATCGCGAGGACGCGGTGCGAGGGCATCTCCGTGAAGGGCTGGGAGAAGTCGAAGTAGTCGGCGAACTTCGCGCCCGCCTCCTCCTTGCCGTCCCGCACCTTCGCCGTGAGCCGGCCGCGGGTCCACATCCGCTCGCGGAGCTCACCGATCAGGTCCGCGTCCTCGGAGAAACGCTCCGCCAGAATGGCCCGCGCGCCCTCCAGCGCGGCGGGCGCGTCCGCGACACCCTTCCTGGCGTCGACGAACGCCTCCGCGGCGGCGAGCGGTTCGCCCGACGGGTCGGCCAGCAGGCCCTGCGCCAGCGGCTCCAGGCCCGCCTCGCGCGCGATCTGCGCCTTGGTGCGCCGCTTGGGCTTGAACGGCAGATAGATGTCCTCGAGCCGCGCCTTCGTGTCGGCGGCCCGGATCCGGGCCGCCAGCTCGTCGTCGAGCTTGCCCTGCTCGTGCACCGAGTCCAGGATCGCGGTCCGCCGTTCCTCCAGTTCCCGGAGGTAGCGCAGCCGTTCCTCGAGCGTGCGCAGCTGCGCGTCGTCGAGCATCTCGGTCGCTTCCTTGCGGTAGCGCGCGATGAACGGGACGGTCGACCCGCCGTCGAGCAGCTCGACGGCCGCCTTCACCTGCCGCTCGCGTACGCCGAGCTCCTCGGCGATCCTGCCTTCGATGGACGTCGTCACGGTTGTCCGACTCGCCTTCTCGTGCTCGCTGTGCATGAGTGAGCATTGTGCCGTGCCCCTGGGCGGGTGGCGGACCGGGTCACGCTCTCGGGCGTGGCCCGGTCCGTGTCGCCGCCCTGGGCGCGGCCCGGCGGGTCCGGGTCCGTGTCGGGTGCCTCAGACACGCCGTGTTCCGCCGGCGCGTGACGCGCTGTGCGAGGCGCCGCCGAAGAGGCGGGCGAGGAGCCGGAAGGGCAGCGTCACGACGGTGGCGATCGCCGAGCCGACCATACGGAGAGCGTCGGCTATGGACCGGAGCACGAACACGCTCCCTGCGCGTCCCCTGTCCCCGGGGCGGCCGTTTCGCCCCCGCCGGTGGGCGGGTGCGAGCGACCCCGGCGGGTGCGCGCGGCCCCGGCAGGAACGAGCGCCCCGGCGAAGCCCGGATCAGCCCTTGCCCACCAGGTCCGGGGGGAACGCGCCTGCCAGCGCCGCGGTCGTCAGGAAGCCGCGGCCCAGTTCGGTCAGGCGCTCGACGCCGTCCGCGCCCAGGTGCTCGTACGGTGCGCGGTCCAGGCGGTCCGTGTGCTCCTCGACCTCGGCCCGCAGCGCGGCGCCCGCCTCGGTCAACTCGCCCTCCGCGTCCAGCAGGCCGCGCTCCCGCAGCCGCGTCTGCGCCGCCTCCCAGTCGGCCCGGTCCCAGCCGCGGGTGGTGAGGATCCAGCGCGGGGCCATGCCTTTGCCCGTCGCGGTGTGGCTCACCAGCGCCTCGAGCGGGTCGAGCCCGGCCGCCAGCAGTGCCGCGAGATGGCCGTCGCCGCGGTGCTCGCGCAGCAGCGTAGCGGCGTGCCAGTACGCCAGGTGCGGCTCCTCAGGCACGGGCAGGTCCGCGTGGGCCGCGTACAGGGGGCGGGCGTGCCGGGTGCACGCCTCGGCCGCGCGCAGGGCGAGAGCGGCGGCCTCCGCCATGTCGGGGGAGGTGACCGCGTCGTTCCCGAGCAGCCGCCGCAGCGTGCTGTCGGCGGCGCGCAGCCGTGCGTCGAGCACCGTCTGCGGCGAGGCGGTGTCCCATACGGCCGGCAGGTGCTTGGCGATCAGCTCGTGGCTGAAGTTGTAGAACGCGGCGGCCACCGCGCCCGCCCCGACCGCTCCCATCGCGGCGCCGCGACCCGCGAAGTACGCGGCGTTCGGGTCCTCGATGCCGAGCCTGCCGAGTTCGCCGGTGAAGTCGGGCGAGAAGTAGACCGTGGAGTGCAGCGGGTTGACGACGTTGTGGCAGCGGCGTCCCGCGCGCGGGTGCAGAGGGCTCATGCCCGGCACGTTACCGACTGGTTGGTACGCCGGGAAGGGCCGGGTCTCCGCGCGAGCGGGCATGGCAGGAAAGGTGGGGTACTCGTCATTGCGGCCATGCGCCGGGCCGCTGAGGATGAGGGCCATGACGGAGCGAACGCTGCTCGTCGTCCTCTTCGACGGCGTGCAGAGCCTGGATGTGACCGGCCCCATCGAAGTCTTCGAGGGAGCCGGCCGCAGCCACGGCGACCGGTCCGCATACCGGATCCGTACCGCCTCGCTCGACGGTTCGCCGGTACGGACCTCCAGCGGCCTCACCCTGGTGCCCGACGGCGGTCTCCCGGACGCGCCCGCCCCGCACACGCTCCTCGTGCCCGGCGGCGAGGGCACCCGCCGCCCCGACCCGCTCCTGATCGACTGGCTGCGCGACCGCGCCCCGCGCGCCGGGCGGCTGGTCTCCGTCTGCACCGGGGCCCTGCTCCTCGCCGAGGCGGGACTGCTCGACGGACACCGGGCCACCACCCACTGGCGCGTCTGCGGCCACCTCGCCGCCGCCTATCCGGACGTCGAGGTCGAGCCGGACCCGATCTTCGTACGGGACGGCCGGGTATCCACCTCCGCCGGTGTCACGGCGGGGATCGACCTGGCACTGGCCCTGGTGGAGGAGGACCTGGGCAGGGACGTCGCCCTCGACGTGGCCCGCAATCTCGTCGTCTTCCTGCGCCGCCCCGGCAACCAGTCGCAGTTCAGCGCCCAGCTCGCGGCCCAGACGGCCTCCCGTGAACCGCTGCGCGAGGTGCAGCACTGGGTCGCGCGGCACCCCGAGGCGGACCTGTCCGTCGAGTCGCTCGCCGCCCGCGCGGGCCTGTCCCCGCGCCATTTCGCCCGCGCCTTCCAGGCGGAGACGGGTACGACACCGGGGCGCTACGTCGAGCGGGTGCGGCTCGAACACGCCAGACGGCTCCTCGAGGACACGGCCGACGGGGTCACGAAGATCTCCCGCGCCTGCGGCTACGGCACCACCGAGGCCATGCGCAGGGCGTTCCTGAAGTCCCTCGGCGTCGCGCCGGCCGAGTACCGCCGCCGCTTCCGCGGCCCCACGCAACCTCAATAGAAGGGACACCCACGTGACCACCCGGATCGCGATCCCGCTCTTCGACCGCTTCACGGCGCTGGACGCCGTCGGCCCCTACGAAATGCTGTGCCGCCTGCCCGACAGCGAGGTCGTGTTCGTCGCCGAGCGGATTGGCCCGGTGACGAACGACCGCGGCGATCTGTCCCTCGTGGCCGGCAGGACCTTGGCCGGGACGACCGCACCGGACATCGTCGTCGTCCCCGGCGGCCCCGGCCAGGACGCCCAGATGGACAACGAGGCGCTGCTGGGGTGGCTGCGCGCCGTGGACGCGACCAGCACCTGGACCACTTCGGTGTGCACCGGCTCGCTGCTGCTCGCCGCCGCCGGACTGCTGAAGGGCCGTGCGGCGACCTCGCACTGGCTCGCCCTGGACGAACTGAAGCGGCTGGGCGCCGAGCCGACCGGCCGCCGGGTCGTCACCGACGGCAAGTACGTCACGGCCGCCGGAGTCTCGTCCGGCATCGACATGGGCCTCACGCTGGTCGGCAGGCTGGCCGGCGACCGGCACGCCCAGGCCGTGCAGCTGCTCACCGAGTACGATCCCCGGCCGCCCTACGACGCGGGGTCGCCGGAGAAGGCTCCGGCGGACCTGGTGGAGGAGTTCCGCGCCGGGAGCCGTTTCATTCTGCGGTAGGCGTCCATTCGAAGCGCGGCGCGCGCCGCTCCAGGAAGGCGGCGACCCCCTCCGCGGTGTCGCCGCTGCCGCGTGCCTGCCCGGCCCAGTACGCGTCCCGGTCCGTGCGTCCGGCGGCGTACTCCTTGGCCGCGCACTGCGTGAGCTGCGAGCGCGCCACCAGGACCCGGGTGAACTCGGCGGCCTGGCGGCCCAGTTCGTCCGCCGGCAGCACCTCGTCGACCAGCCCGGTCCGCAGCGCCCGCTCCGTGTCGATCAACTCGCCGGAGAACAGCAGGTACTTGGCGGCCGCCGGGCCGACCAGCGCGGTGAGCCGGCGGGTCGAGGCCGCCGGGTAGACGATGCCGAGCTTCGCCGGTGTCACGCCGAACAGCGCGTCCTGCTCCGCGAACCGCAGGTCGCAGGCCGCGGCGAGCTGGCAGCCGCCGCCCACGCAGTAGCCGCGCACCACGGCGAGCGTCGGCTTGGGGAACGCCGCGAGCGCCTCCTCGGCGCGAACCGCCAGCGACTGCGGGTCCTGGCCCGGCTCCCGCAGCGAGGAGATGTCCGCGCCCGCGCAGAACGTCTCGCCCTCGCCGGTCAGCACCAGTGCCCGTACGGCGCGTTCCGCCGCCAGTCCTTCGAGCAGGTCCGGCAGTGCCTGCCACATGCCGGCGGTCATGGCGTTGCGCTTGGCGGGGTTGCTGATGACGACGGTGGCGACGCCGTCCGCGACGGTGTGCGTCAGCCGGGGCGGGCCGGCGTTCGGGGACTCCATGCGGCGGATGCTATCCGCAGCGCCCCGGCGGGTGATCAAGGAGGGGGCGGGCCGCGGAAGCCACGGGCGATGTGAAACCTGAATAAGAGTGCTGAAACGATCGCCCTGACCAAGTGGGCAGAAGACGGTTCCGAGCAGTCACACATCTGACCCTGTCATACGCGTTCAGTCAAATAGAGCCGATAACCGTGCACTTCCGATCAGGGGTGCGGCACGGACCACCGCACTACCAACACTTGTTACCCGAAGGTCAGTGGGACGAGCCGAAGGTGGGTGCCGGACTATGGAGAGCCGCGGGAGCGTGCCCGCCCGGCCGCTGTCGTACGAGGGCGTCTGGCGGTTCACCGCGCCGGCCCTCGACGTGTCCGTCCCCCAGGCCCGGCACGCCGTGCGGGACCTGCTCGCCCGCCAGGGCGTGCCGGTCGCCGACGACGTGATGCAGGGCCTGCTGCTGATCGTCTCCGAACTGGTCACCAACACCGTGCGGCACGCGGCCCTGCTCTCGCCGGAGGTGGCCGTGGAGGTCGCCATCGGCGCGCACCGGGTGCGGGTCTCCGTCGAGGACAACCACCCCTACCGGCCCAAGGCCCTCGAGACCGACTCCGCCCGGACGGGCGGCCGCGGCCTGCTGCTGGTCCGTGAGATCACCCGGGAGGCCGGGGGCGTCTGCGACGTCGAGCACACCGCGAGCGGCGGCAAGATCATCTGGGCGGAACTGCCGCTGGTGCCGCAGGTCCAGGGCGACGCGGCGGCCCTCTGACACGACGTCCGGCGGCGCCGCGGGCGCAGCGCCGCCGGACGCAAGGGCTACCAGCCGGCCGGCCCCGTCAGTTCCCTGACCGCGGGCCTGACCGCGTCCAGCACCGTCATGAACCAGGCGGAGAACGGCGCGGAGCCGTGCAGCTCGGTCAGTTCGTCCGGCGTCACGAACGCCGTCTCCCCGATCTCGTCGGGGTCCGGCCGCAGCGGGGACTGCACCATCCCGACGAAGAGATGGTTGAACTCCTGCTCGACCAGCCCCGATCCCGGATCCGGGTGGTTGTAGCGGACCGTGCCCGCCTCGGCGAGCAGCGAGGGCGACACGCCCAGCTCCTCGTACGTCCGCCGGGCCGCCGCGGCGAACGGCGCCTCACCCGGATACGGGTGGCCGCAGCAGGAGTTCGACCAGACGCCGGGGGAGTGGTACTTGCCGAGCGCCCGGCGCTGCAGCAGCAGCCGGCCCAGCTCGTCGAAGAGGAACACCGAGAACGCGCGGTGCAGCTGACCGGGCGGCTGGTGGGCGGCGAGCTTCTCCGCCGTGCCGACGGTGTTGCCCTCCTCGTCGACCAGCTCGAGCAGGATCGCTGGTGATGTGCCGTTCGACGCACTGGTCGCCGCGGTGGCTGGTGTGATCGGCATAACCGTCCTTCGCATCGGTCCTCGGCCCTGCGGCCTTCCGGTGGAAGGGCCCTGGGCTCCGCTCAGTCTGCCGTACAAAAGCGGCTTGTCCGTACTTCGGTGGCCGTCTGGCATGTCCGCCCCGCCGCGCGCGTACGCGGCGGGGCCGACGGCCGTCAGACGCCGAAGGCGGCCGGATAACGGATCGTGCCCTGCGGCACCTCCCGGCTGCCGTCGAGCGCCAACACCATCAGAGCCTCCTCCGGTACCTCGAAAGATGTCCTGACCCCGTGCTTCGCGGCGACCTCGAAACCGAAGGCCGGGTAGTACTCCGGGTGCCCGAGGACGACGACCGGTCCCTCGCCGCGCACCCGTGCCGCGTCCAGCACCGCGCGGACCACCGCCCGGCCCGCGCCCTGCCGCTGGTGGCGCGGCGCGGTCGCCACCGGCGCGAGGGCCAGCGCCGGCGCGCCGCCGATCCGGCACCGGGTGAGCAGCGCGTACGCGGCCACCGACCCGTCCGGCGCCTCCGCGACGTACGACAGCCCCGGCAGCCACGCCTCTTCGTCCTGGCGGAGCGCGTCCACCAGGCCCGCCTCGGCGGCGGTGGGGAACGCGGCGGCGTTGACGGCGCGCACCGCCGGGACGTCCTGCGCGGTCTCGGGGCGGGTCGGCCAGCGGGGGTCGGCGGGACGCAGCACATAGCCGGTGTAGCCGAACTCGTCGCCGTGCTCCCGGCGTACGGCGATCTCCTCGCGGGTCGCCGCCAGGGCCTCCGCCATCCCCGGGACGCCGGGGTCGGCGGCGTCGGCCCGCTCGGCCAGCGGGCCGTAGTACTCGTCCCAGTCGCTCGGCGGCTGCCGGTACAGCCCGGCGATCCGGTAGCCCGCGGCGACGGCCGCCGCGCAGTTCCGCGCGGTCGTGCGGAGCCGGTAGTGCCGGTCCCAGAAGGCCCGGGCCGCCGCCGAGGGGGCGGCCGTCCACTCGCACTCGGTGACCACCAGACTGCCGCCGGGGGCGAGCAGCCGGCGCCACCGCTCGAGGGCGGTGTCGAAACCGATGCTGTACGCGGAACTCTCCGCCCACACGGCGTCGAAGGAGCCGTCGGGGAGGTCGAGCGCGCCCATGTCGGCGCGTACGGTGCGGATCGCGTCACCGAGACCGCGCGCCTCGGCGCTGTGCCGCAGTTCGCCGAGGAACGGTTCGTGCAGATCGACCGCCGTCACCCGGGCGCCCGCCCGTTCGGCGAGCAGCAGGGCGCTGCGGCCGGGCCCGCAGCCCAGGTCGAGCACCCGCGGACGCGCGGGCAGCGGACCGGCCATGGCGAGCAGCCGGGCGGAGGTGTCGTCGGAACCGGGGCCCTGCCGCGGCAGACCGTGGTGCAGGGCGAAGAAAGCGTCGTGCAAAGCGTTGTCGGACAACGTGCAACCCTTGTTCGCGAGGGCTCCGGCCGACGGCGCGACCGCAGGACCGGGGAGACCGGACCGGGTCGGGTCAGGGCCGGACGGGAGCCCGGAGGAAGAGGAAGGACCGAGTGTGCGCAGGGCTGGGAGTACCACCACGCCGCTTGGCGCAGGGGGACTCCACGGCGACGGTCATCAACCTCATCCTCTCGAGACGCTCCGAAGGGTGGCGGGACGTCCGCGTCCCGCGCAGGAACCCTAGCAGCGGCCCGGCCGCCGCGTGACGGGCTTCGGTCAATGGCAGAGCTTCGCCTCGTGCTCCGCGTGACCGACGGGCTCCAGCTGGAAAGTGCAGTGCTCCACGTCGAAGTGCGCGCCCAGACAGCCCTGCAGATCGTGCAGCATCTTCTCGTGCCCCACCGAGTCCAGCAGGTCCTGGCTCACGACCACGTGCGCGGAGAGCACCGGCATCCCGGACGTGATCGTCCAGGCATGCAGGTCGTGCACGTCCTCGACACCGGGCAGCGCCAGTATGTGGGAGCGAACCTCGCCCATGTCGACGCCCTTCGGGGCCGACTCCAGCAGCACGTTCAGCGTCTCCCGCAGCAGCCGCACAGTGCGCGGCACGATCATCAGACCGATGGCGAGGGAGGCGATCGGGTCGGCGTACTGCCAGCCCGTGGCCAGGATGACCGCCGCGGAGACCAGCACGGTCACCGAGCCGAGCGCGTCGGCCAGCACCTCCAGATACGCGCCCCGCACATTGAGGCTCTCCTTCTGCCCCCGCATCAGCAGGGTCAGCGACACCATGTTCGCCGCCAGGCCGACGAGCGCGAAGACGACGGTCAGACCGCCCCGGGTCTGCGCGGGCTCGATGAAGCGCTCCACCGCCTCGAAGAGCAGAAAGCCGCCGACGCCGAGGAGCAGCAGACAGTTGGCGAGCGCCGCGAGGATCTCGGCACGGGCGAAGCCGTAGGTGCGGTTCAGCCCGGCGGGCCGGTTGGCGAAGTGGATCGCCAGCAGGGCCAGCGCGAGCCCCACCGCGTCCGTCGCCATGTGGGCGGCGTCCGCGATCAGGGCGAGCGAGTCCGCGAGCACTCCGCCGACGATCTCCAGCACCATCACGCCGAGCGTGATCGTCAGGGCGATTCGCAGCCGGCCCTGGTGGGCCGCGGCGGCGGTGCCCGTCGGCGGCGGGCCGCCGTGCCCGTGGTCGTGCCCAGCCCCCATGTCGGTGCCCTTCCGTGCGGATGCGTCCGGTCCGTCGCTCGGTCGAGCCCAGTGAACTACGGGCGGGGGGTATCGGGCAACACGGCACTGAACACCGTTGTCATATGCTCTGACCTGCGTAAATGCATGCAGGTCAGAGCCTTTGGGCGATCAGTGCGCCGCGGCCTCGGGGTGCCTGGCCCGCCAGCCCTCCCAAGCGGAGGCGACCATCTCGCGCACCCCGTACGAGGCGCTCCAGCCCAGCTCCGCGGTGATCCGCTCGACCGAGGCGACGGCCTTCGCCGGGTCGCCGGCCCGGCGCGGCTCGACCACCGGCCGCGGACCGCGGCCGGTGACCTCGGCCACCACGGAGGCGAGCTCGCGGACCGAGACGCCGATCCCGCGGCCGATGTTGACGGTGAGGTCCTCGCCGCCCGCCGCCCGGGCGAGCCGCCGCGCCACCGCGAGGTGCGCGTCGGCGAGGTCGGCGACATGGATGTAGTCGCGGATGCAGGTCCCGTCCGGGGTGGGGTAGTCCGCGCCGAAGATCCGCGGGGCCTCGCCGCGGGTGATGCGTTCGAAGAACATCGGGATGATGTTGAACACCCCCGTGTCGGACAGTTCCGGGGCGGCCGCGCCGGCGACGTTGAAGTACCGCAGACAGGCCGTCGACAGGCCGTGCGCCCGCCCCGCCGCCCGCACCAGGCGCTCACCGGTGAGCTTCGTCTCCCCGTACGGGTTGATCGGCTCGCACGCGGCCGTCTCGGGGACCAGCTCCATGTCCGGCACCCCGTACACGGCGGCCGACGACGAGAACAGGAAGCGCCGCACACCCGCCCCGACCACGGCCTCCAGCAGCGTGGTGAGGCCGCAGACGTTCTCCCGGTAGTACTTCAGCGGCTGCTCCACCGACTCGCCGACCTGCTTCTTCGCGGCGAGGTGGACCACGCCCGTGACGGCGTGCTCGGACAGCACCCGGTCCACCACGTCGCGATCGAGCACCGAACCGCGCACCAGCGGGACGCCGGCCGGCAGCCGCCCGGGAATCCCCGAGGAGAGGTCGTCGAGCACGACGACCTGTTCACCGGCAGCCGTCATGGCGTGCGCCACATGCGCCCCGATGTATCCCGCTCCACCTGTGATCAGCCAAGTCATGACGGTCACCCTATGGGGTGTCCGGCCCCGGTCCCCGGCACTCGGCGGGCAGGGCTGTGGAGCCGCGCTCCGGTGGACGGTTTGGAAGGCGGGGCACCGATCGACAATGATGATCCCGGCGGGCCGCCAGGGCGTGAACGGCCGGTGAAATCCCGCTTCCGTTCATCGGATAGCCTCAGCCGACGCGCCGCCGCCCCACTGCCGGGCCGGGCGCCGTGCTCCAGCATCCTCTGCTCCAAGGAGTGAGTTCGTCTGTCGACCGCCATCCTCACCGGTCCGCCGGTACCCGGATCGTCGCTCGAGGGCGATCTGCGGTCGCTCGGCTTCGACGTGCGGGTAGCCAACGGTCCGGAGCACACCGCCGCGCTGATCGCGGCCGTGCCCGGCGCCGAGCGCGTCGCCGTGGTCGACCCCCGCTTCGTCGGCCATGTGCACGCCCTGCGGCTGGCGCTCACCGACCCCAGATTCCCCACCGCCGCCGTCACCGGCGCGCTCACCGCCCAGCCGGCCGCCCGCGCCGCGCTGACCGGTGCGGTACGGGCGGTCTCCGCCACCGTGCCCGCCGGGGCGGGAGCCGTGGCCGGTGACGGCGTGGTCGACGGAGTCGCCGCCGAGCTCGAGGCCCAGGGTGTGCCGGTGCACCGCCCCGAGCTGGGCTCACTGATCGCCGCCGTGCCCTCCGAGGCGGAGGCGCGCCACCGGGCGCGCGCCGCCGTGGAGGCCGTCGACGACGAGGCGGTACGGCTGCGCTCCGCGGTGAAGGCCCGCGACGGCTTCTTCACCACCTTCTGCATCAGCCCGTACTCCCGCTACCTCGCACGCTGGTGCGCCCGCCGCGGACTGACCCCGAACCAGGTCACCACCGCGTCCCTGCTCACCGCGCTGGTCGCGGCGGGCTGCGCGGCCACCGGCACCCGCCCCGGGTTCGTCGCGGCCGGCCTGCTGCTCCTCTTCTCCTTCGTCCTGGACTGCACCGACGGGCAGCTCGCCCGCTACTCGCTGCAGTACTCGACGCTGGGCGCCTGGCTCGACGCGACCTTCGACCGGGCCAAGGAGTACGCCTACTACGCCGGCCTCGCGCTCGGCGCCGCCCGTGGCGGCGACGACGTGTGGGCGCTCGCGCTCGGCGCGATGGTGCTCCAGACCTGCCGGCACGTCGTGGACTTCTCCTTCACCGAGGCGAACCACGACGCCACCGCGAACACGAGTCCGACCGCGGCCCTGTCCAGCAAGCTCGACAGCGTCGGCTGGACGGTCTGGCTGCGCCGGATGATAGTGCTCCCGATCGGCGAACGCTGGGCCATGATCGCCGTGCTCACCGCCGTGGCCACCCCGCGCGTCGTCTTCTACGCCCTGCTCGTCGGCTGCTCCCTCGCCGCCTGCTACACCACGGCCGGCCGGGTGCTGCGCTCGCTGACCCGCAGGGCGCACCGCACCGACCGCGCCGCGCAGGCGCTCGCCGACCTCGCGGACTCCGGGCCGCTGGCCGAGGCCGTGGCCCGCGCCTCGGCGAGCCGCGCCCGGCGGCTGCCCGGCGCCGCGCCCCTGGCGGCGGCCGCGGCCGGTGCGGCCGCGCTCGTGGCGACCGCCGCGTTCACCGGCTTCGGCAGCGTCTGGACGGTGGCCGCCGCGCTCGTCTACGCGGTCACCTCGGGAGTCGCCGTCGCCCGGCCGCTGAAGGGCGCCCTCGACTGGCTCGTCCCCCCGGTCTTCCGGGCCGCCGAGTACGGCACGATCCTCGTGCTCGCGGCCCACGCGGGGGTGAACGGCGCGTTGCCCGCGGCTTTCGGCCTGATTGCGGCTGTCGCCTACCATCACTACGACACGGTGTACCGCATCCGCGGCGGCACCGGAGCGCCCCCGCACTGGCTGGTGCGCACGATCGGCGGGCACGAGGGGCGGGTCCTCGCGGTCACGCTGCTCGCCCTCCTGCCGGGCCCCACGGACTTCACCCTCGCGCTGACGCTCCTCGCCTCGGCCGTGGCCCTCGTGGTGCTGGTGGAGAGCCTCCGCTTCTGGGTGTCCTCGCAGGCACCCGCCGTACATGACGAAGGAGAACCCGCATGATCGGCCTCGTACTGGCAGCCGGTGCAGGACGGCGTCTGCGTCCCTACACGGACACGCTCCCGAAGGCCCTCGTGCCCGTGGACCCCGCGGGGGACGGTTCGGCCACGGTCCTGGACCTGACGCTCGGCAACTTCGCGGAGATCGGGCTCACCGAGGCCGCGATCGTCGTCGGCTACCGCAAGGAGGCCGTGTACGCGCGCAAGGCGGAGCTGGAGGCCAAGTACGGGCTGAAGCTCACCCTCGTCGACAACGACAAGGCGGAGGAGTGGAACAACGCCTACTCCCTGTGGTGCGCCCGTGACCTCCTCGCCCAGGGCGTGATCCTCGCCAACGGCGACACCGTGCACCCCGTCTCCGTGGAGAAGACGCTGCTCGCCGCCCGCGGCGACGGCCGGCGGATCATCCTCGCCCTCGACACGGTGAAGCACCTCGCCGACGAGGAGATGAAGGTCATCACCGCAGAGGGCAAGGGCGTCCGGCGGATCACCAAGCTGATGGACCCCGCCACCGCCACCGGCGAGTACATCGGCGTCACGCTCATCGAGCCGGAGGCCGCCGCCGACCTCGCCGACGCCCTCAAGACCACCTTCGAGCGCGACCCCGACCTCTACTACGAGGACGGCTACCAGGAGCTCGTCAACCGCGGCTTCACCATCGACGTGGCCCCCATCGGCGACGTCAAGTGGGTCGAGATCGACAACCACGACGACCTCGCGAAGGGCCGTGAGATCGCGTGCCAGTACTGACCCGGCTCATCCCCTCGCCGGTCGTCGTCGACATCCGCGCGGGCGCCCTCGACAACCTGGCAGGCATCCTCGCCGACCAGCGGATCTCGGCCTCCGGCCGGCTGGCCTTCGCGGTCAGCGGCGGCTCCGGGCAGAAGCTGCGCGCCGAGATGGCCCCGTCGCTGCCCGGCGCCGACTGGTACGAGGTCTGCGGCGGCACCATCGACGCCGCGGTCAAGCTGGCCGACGACATCAAGGGCAAGCGGTACGACGCGGTCGTCGGACTCGGCGGCGGCAAGATCATCGATGTGGCGAAGTACGCCGCGGCGCGGGTCGGGCTGCCGCTCGTCGCCGTCGCGACCAACCTCTCGCACGACGGTCTGTGCTCCCCGGTCTCGACGCTCGACAACGACAACGGCCGCGGCTCCTACGGTGTCCCGACGCCCATCGCCATGGTCATCGACCTCGACGTGATCCGTGACGCGCCGGTGCGCTTCGTCCGCTCCGGCATCGGCGACGCGATCTCCAACATCTCGGCCATCGCCGACTGGGAGCTCTCGCACCGCGTCACCGGGGAGCAGGTCGACGGCCTGGCCGCGGCCATGGGCCGCACCGCCGGCGAGGCCGTGCTGCGCCACCCCGGCGGCGTCGGCGACGACGAGTTCCTCACCGTGCTCGCCGAGTCGCTGGTGCTCACCGGGATCGCCATGTCGATCAGCGGCGACTCGCGGCCCGCCTCGGGCGCCTGCCACGAGATCAGCCACGCCTTCGACCTGCTGTACCCCAAGCGCGCCGCCAGTCACGGCGAGCAGTGCGGGATCGGCGCAGCCTTCGCGATGCATCTGCGCGGGGCGGTCGACGACGCCGGCCTGTTCGCCGAGGTGCTGCGCCGGCACGGGCTGCCCGTGCTGCCGGAGGAGATCGGGTTCACGCCGGACGAGTTCGCGCGCGCCGTCGAGTACGCGCCGCAGACCCGCCCGGGCCGCTTCACGATCCTCGAGCACCTCGACCTCACCCACGACCAGATCAGGGACGCGTACGCCGACTATGCCAAAACCATCAGTAGCTGAACTCCGCCCGGTCGTTCACCCCCCGGGTGTGAAGGACCGGCGCAGCGGTGAGCACTGGGGCGGCCGCCTCTACATGCGAGAGATCTCCCTGCGCATCACCCGCCACCTGGTCACCACCAGGGTCACGCCGAACCAGCTGACCTACGTGATGACCGTCGCCGGTGTGCTGGCCGCTCCGGCCCTGCTGGTGCCCGGCATATGGGGGGCCGTCCTCGGTGTGGTCGCGGTCCAGCTCTATCTGCTGCTCGACTGCGTCGACGGCGAGGTGGCCCGCTGGAAGAAGCAGTTCTCGCTCTCCGGCGTGTATCTGGACCGGGTCGGCGCCTATCTGTGCGACGCGGCGGTCCTCGTCGGCCTCGGCCTGCGCGCCGCCGACCTGTGGGGCACCGGCCGGATCGACTGGCTGTGGGCCTTCCTCGGCACCCTGGCCGCGCTCGGCGCGATCCTGATCAAGGCGGAGACCGACCTGGTCGGCGTCGCCCGGCACCAGGGCGGGCTGCCGCCGGTCAAGGAGGCGGCGGCCGAGCCGCGCTCGTCCGGGGTGGCGTTCGCCCGCCGGGCGGCCGCCGCGCTCAAGTTCCACCGGCTGATCCTCGGCATCGAGGCGTCCCTGCTCATCGTGGTGCTGGCCGTCCTGGACCAGCTGCGGGGCGACCTGTTCTTCACCCGTCTCGGCGTCGCCGTGCTGGCCGGCATCGCGCTGCTCCAGACACTGCTGCACCTGGTGTCCGTCCTGGCGTCGAGCAGGCTGAAATGACGTCCTCGCTGAAGCTGGGCGCCGTCGTCATCACGATGGGCACCCGCCCCGACGAACTGCGCGCCCTCCTCGACTCGGTCGCCAAGCAGGACGGCGACCCGATCGAGGTGGTCGTCGTCGGCAACGGCGCTCCGGTGACCGACGTGCCCGCCGGTGTGCGCACCGTGGAGCTGCCGGAGAACCTGGGCATCCCCGGCGGCCGCAACGTCGGCATCGAGGCCTTCGGCCCCGGCGGCTCGGACGTCGACGTCCTGCTCTTCCTCGACGACGACGGACTGCTGCCCGACAACGGCACCGCCCGGCTGGTCCGCGAGGCCTTCGAGGCGGACCCGGGACTCGGCATCGTCAGCTTCCGCATCGCCGACCCGGAGACCGGTCTCACCCAGCGCCGCCACGTCCCGAGGCTGCGCGCCTCCGACCCGATGCGCTCCTCACGGGTGACCACCTTCCTCGGCGGCGCGAACGCCGTGCGCACCAAGGTCCTGGCCGAGGTCGGCGGGCTGCCGGACGAGTTCTTCTACGCGCACGAGGAGACGGATCTCGCCTGGCGCGCGCTGGACGCAGGCTGGTCCATCGAGTACCGCGCCGACATGCTGCTCCTCCACCCGACGATGCCCCCGTCCCGGCACGCGGTCTACCACCGCATGGTGGCCCGCAACCGGGTGTGGGTCGCGCGCCGGAACCTGCCCGCGCCGCTGGTGCCCCTCTACCTGGCGGTGTGGATGCTCCTCACCCTGCTGCGGCGCCCGTCGATCCCGGCGCTGAAGGCGTGGTTCGGTGGCTTCGCGGAGGGCTGGCGCACCCCGTGTGGAGCGCGCCGCCCGATGAGATGGCGTACGGTGTGGCGTCTCACCAGGCTGGGCCGACCTCCTGTCATCTGACATGCTCGGCTCTGAGAGCATCGGGACCACAGGCCGGTGAGGCCGCGCCCCGAATTGCCGCGCATCTTGAACACGAAAGTTTCAACTTGTGAGTGACACAACCCATGACGGCGCCGTCGCGATGAGTTCCGCACCATCGCCCGACGACGGCCTGTCCCCGTCGCAGCTCGCCGCCAAGTACGGGCTGTCGGTCAGCGGTGCCCGTCCGGGCCTGGTTCCGTACATCAGGCAGCTCTGGGGTCGGCGACACTTCATTCTCGCCTTCTCGCAGGCGAAGCTGACCGCCCAGTACAGCCAGGCCAAGCTCGGCCAGCTGTGGCAGGTGGCGACGCCGCTGCTCAACGCGTTCGTCTACTTGGTGATCTTCGGGATGATCCTGAAGACCAGCCGCGGGATGTCGATGGACATCTACATCCCGTTCCTGGTGACGGGCGTGTTCGCGTTCACCTTCACCCAGAGCTCGGTCATGGCGGGCGTGCGCTCGATCTCCGGCAACCTGGGACTGGTGCGGGCCCTGCACTTCCCACGGGCCTCGCTGCCGATCTCCTTCGCGCTCCAGCAGCTCCAGCAGCTGCTGTTCTCCATGATCGTGCTGCTGGCGATCGTGGTCGGCTTCGGCAGCTACCCGGCGCTGTCCTGGCTGCTGGTGCTCCCGGCTCTCGCCCTTCAGTTCGTGTTCAACACCGGCCTCGCCATGATCATGGCCAGGCTGGGTTCGAAGACCCCCGACCTCGCGCAGCTGATGCCGTTCGTCATGCGGACCTGGCTCTACGCGTCGGGCGTGATGTTCTCCATCCCGGTGATGCTCGCCGACAAGCCGGCCTGGATCGCGGACGTGCTCCAGTACAACCCGGCGGCCGTCTACATGGACCTCATCCGGTTCGCGCTCATCGACGGCTACGGCTCGGAGAACCTGCCCTCGCACGTGTGGGCCGCGGGCCTGGGCTGGGCCGTCCTCATCGGCTTCGCGGGCTTCGTGTACTTCTGGAAGGCTGAGGAGCGGTACGGCCGTGGCTGAGAACAAGGACAACAGGGCCGGAGCACGCGTCCCGACGGTCATCGCCGACGACGTGCACATCGTCTACCGCGTCAACGCGGGCGGCGGCGGCAAGGGCGGCGCCACGGCGGCGCTGAGCCGGATACTGCGCCGCGACAAGGGCGAGTCGCGCGGCGTGCGCAAGGTCCACGCGGTGCGGGGCGTCAGCTTCACCGCGTACCGGGGCGAGGCGATCGGCCTGATCGGCACCAACGGCTCCGGCAAGTCGACCCTGCTGCGCGCCATCGCCGGTCTGCTGCCGACCGAGAGCGGCAAGGTCTACACCGACGGCCAGCCCTCGCTGCTGGGCGTCAACGCGGCGCTGATGAACGACCTGACCGGCGAGCGCAACGTCATACTCGGCGGCCTGGCCATGGGCATGACGCGCGAGGAGATCCGCGAGCGGTACCGGGGCATCGTCGACTTCTCCGGCATCAACGAGAAGGGCGACTTCATCACCCTGCCGATGCGCACCTACTCCTCGGGCATGGCGGCCAGGCTGCGCTTCTCCATCGCCGCGGCGAAGGACCACGACGTGCTGATGATCGACGAGGCGCTGGCCACCGGCGACCGCCGGTTCCAGATCCGCTCGGAGCAGCGCATCAGGGAGCTCCGCAAGGAGGCAGGCACCGTGTTCCTGGTCAGCCACAGCAACAAGTCGATCAGGGACACCTGTGACCGCGTCCTGTGGCTGGAGAAGGGCGAGCTGCTGATGGACGGGCCGACCGACGAGGTCATCAAGGCGTACGAGAAGGAGACCGGCAAGTAGCCGCCTCCGCACGGACGGCTGGGCCCCCGCCGCGGCGGGGGTCTTCGCGTGCCCGGCGTCCGCGTGCGACTGCGCCCGCCGGGTCGGTTGGTCAAGGTACGGTCAAGTTCCGCGCGGTGCGGGGAGGTTGGGCCGGAAGGCCGCGTTCCGCCGATGCGCGCGCCACCCGGGGGCGTCGCGGAGCGTTGTGCAACGTAAGCTGTACCGGTACTGAACGCGGCGACTTGGGTGATATGCCGTGGTCCGACCGGCGGAGTCCGTCGCCGCCGCGCGATGGACATGGGGGCGCAGCGTGCTGCGGCGTGTCCGAAATGAGATGTATTGCGTCGGCAGTGTAGAACGGGAGATGTGACGGCCATGACGGGAAATCTCCAGCTCCGAGAGTGCTGCGCCCTCCCCGCTCATGGCGGTGCGCCGTACCCCGCTCCCGGCAGCGCGCAGTGACGGGCGCCGCGTCGGCCCCCGCCCGCGCCACCCTCGACAAGGCGGCCGACGAGAACTTCCCCGTCGCCCCCTTCTTCCTGCCCCGCGCCTGGCGCGCCGACCTCATGGCCGTCTACGGCTACGCCCGCCTCGTGGACGACATCGGCGACGGCGACCTCGCGGCCGGCGGCGCGGACGCCCGGCACCTCGGCGTCCCGCCGGACCGGGCCGCCGACCGGCTCACCCTGCTCGACGCCTTCGAGGCCGACCTGCGCCGGGTCTTCGACCCCGCCGGCGACACCCCCCGGCACCCGCTGCTGCGCGCGCTGCGTCCCACGGTCGACCGCTGCTCGCTCACCCCGGAGCCGTTCCTCGGGCTGATCGCCGCCAACCGGCAGGACCAGCAGGTCCGCCGCTACCAGACGTACGGCGACCTCGCCGCCTACTGCGCGCTGTCGGCCGACCCCGTGGGCCGGCTGGTGCTCGGCATCACCGGGACGACCACCCCCGAGCGGGTGCGCCGCTCCGACGCGATCTGCACCGCGCTGCAGATCGTGGAGCACCTCCAGGACGTCGCGGAGGACCTGGCGCGCGACCGGATCTACCTGCCCGCCGAGGACATGAAACGTTTCCATGTGACCGAGGCCGACCTCGCCGCGCCGACCGCCAACGCGTCGGTGCGCGCCCTCGTCGACCACGAGGCCCGGCGCGCCCGCGCACTGCTCGACGAGGGCACGCCCCTGGTCGGGAGCGTCGACGGCAGACTGCGGCTGCTGCTGGCGGGATTCGTCGCCGGCGGGCGTGCCGCGCTCGCGGCGATCGCCGCGGCCGGACATGATGTGCTGCCCGGGCCGCCCAGAGCCACCAGGGCACATCTGCTGCGTGAAGTGGCAGCCGTCTTGCGAAGAGCGCGTAGAGAGGGATGAGCCGGACGATGGAGGGACCGACCGTGGTGCCCGCGCCGGTGCAGGCCGCGTACAGCTACTGCGAGGCCGTCACCGGGCAGCAGGCCCGTAACTTCGCCTACGGCATCAGGCTGCTGCCGGCGCACAAGCGCCAGGCGATGTCGGCGCTGTACGCGTTCTCCCGGCGCGTCGACGACATCGGCGACGGCACGCTGACGCCGCAGGCAAAGCAGGACCGCCTCGAAGGCACCCGAGCCCTGCTCGAACGCGTCAGGAGCGGCGCCGTCGACGAGGACGACACCGACCCCGTCGCCGTCGCGCTCTCCGACGCCGCCCGCCGCTTCCCCCTGCCGCTCGGCGGCCTCGACGAACTCATCGACGGCGTACTGATGGACGTACGCGGCGCGACGTACGAGACGTGGGACGACCTCAAGGTGTACTGCCGGTGCGTTGCGGGCGCGATCGGCAGACTCTCGCTCGGCGTGTTCGGCACCCAGCCCGGCGCGCGCGGCGCGGAGCGCGCCGCCGAGTACGCCGACACGCTGGGGCTCGCGCTGCAACTGACCAACATCCTCCGGGACGTGTCCGAGGACGCGGCCAACAGCCGCACCTACCTCCCGGCGGACGACCTCGCCAAGTTCGGCTGCTCCGACGGCTTCCGCGAGACGGCCCCGCCGCCCGGCTCCGACTTCACCGGCCTCGTCCACTTCGAAGTCCGGCGCGCACGAGCCCTGTTCGCCGAGGGCTACCGCCTGCTGCCGATGCTCGACCGGCGCAGCGGCGCGTGCGTCGCGGCGATGGCCGGCATCTACCGCCGCCTCCTCGACCGCATCGAGCGCGAGCCGGAGGCGGTGCTGCGCGGCCGGGTCTCCCTGCCGGGCCGTGAAAAGGCGTATGTCGCCGTCCGCGGCCTCTCGGGCCTCGACGCCCGCCTCATCGCCCGCCAGCCCCACGGCGGCCACCGATGACCCCCCGTCCCGGAGCGCCCCTGGCCCCGGCCGGGCCGGACGGCACCGCCCGCCCGTGCCCCGCCGCGCGGGCCGGGTCCGGGCCGCGGGACGGTGCCGTCCGTTCGGCTGCCGGCGCGCCCGTGGCAGTTCGGCAGGCAGCCGGTGCGGGCCTGTCGCTGCCGGGCGCGGTCTTCCCCGCGGCCGGGCGACCGCGCTTGGTCGACGCCCCGGCCGGACCGGACGGCACCGCCCGCCCGTGCCCCGGCGTCCCGGTGACGGCCGTGCGGGTCCCGCGGAGCGCGGCCCGGACCGCGCCGGTCGGCGCGGTGGGGGCCCTGGCCGGGCCCGGCCGGCGGGACGGCGCCGCCCGACTGCGCTCCGGCGCGCCTGCGGCGGGCGGCCCGGCGGTCGGTTCGGCGTCGCCGGCGCCGCGGTGCGCCGCTGCAGCGATGTGCGCCCTGTCCGGTGGCGCGGCCGGGACCGGGGAGCGGGCGGGCCACACCGCCGGCCGCCGGTCGGGGCATCCGCGGGGCGGGGCCCCAGTGGGAAGGGAGGCGAGGGTATGACCGCCATCGATGTGACGGCCGCGCGGCACGCCGTGGTCGTCGGCGGGGGGATCGCCGGGGTCACCGCCGCGCTTCAGCTCGCCGACGCCGGCGTGCGGGTCACGCTGCTCGAGGGCCGGCCGCGGCTCGGCGGGCTCGCTTTCTCCTTCCGGCGCGGCGACCTCACCGTGGACAACGGCCAGCACGTGTACCTGCGTTGCTGCACCGCCTACCGCTGGTTCCTCGACCGGATCGACGGCGCCCACCTCGCCCCGGTCCAGGACCGCCTGGACGTGCCGGTGCTCGACGTGGCCGCCAGGCGCGGGCCCCGGCTCGGCCGGCTGCGGCGCAGCGCGCTGCCCGTACCGCTGCATCTCGGCGCGAGCCTCGCCCGCTATCCGCATCTGAACGTCAGAGAGCGCGCCGGCGTGGGGCGGGCCGCGCTCGCCCTCGGCCGGCTCGACCCGGCCGACCCGGCCCTGGACGGCATCGACTTCGCGACCTGGCTCGGCCGCCACGGCCAGTCACCGCGCGCGGTCGCCGCTTTGTGGGATCTCGTCGGGGTGGCGACGCTCAACGCGCGGGCGCCGCAGGCCTCCATGGGGCTCGCCGCGATGGTCTTCAAGACCGGACTGCTCTCCGAACCGGGCGCCGCCGACATCGGCTGGGCCCGGGTGCCCCTCGGCGAGCTGCACGACACGCTCACCCGCAAGGCCCTCGACTCGGCCGGTGTCCGCACCCAACTGTCCACCCGGGTACGGGACATCACCCGGACCGAGGACGGCCGCTGGCAGGTCGCGGTGGACGGCGAGGAGCTCGACGCCGACGCCGTCGTGCTCGCCGTACCGCAGCGCGAGGCCCACGCGCTGCTCCCGGACGGCGCGCTGGAGGACCCGGACCGGCTGCTCGACATCGGCACCGCTCCGATCCTCAACGTCCATGTGCACTACGACCGCAAGGTGCTGCGCCGTCCCTTCTTCGCCGCTCTCGGCACCCCCGTCCAGTGGGTCTTCGACCGCACGGAGGCGTCCGGGGCGGACCAGGGCCAGTATCTGGCCGTGTCCCAGTCGGCCGCGCAGGAGGAGATCGACGAGCCCGTGTCCGTACTGCGGAAGCGGTATCTGCCCGAACTCGAGCGGCTGCTGCCCGCGGCACGCGGCGCCGGAGTACGGGATTTCTTCGTCACCCGTGAGCGGACGGCGACGTTCGCCCCGTCTCCGGGCGTCGGCAGACTGCGACCGGATGCGCCAACTCGGGCTCCGGGCCTGTACCTTGCTGGCGCGTGGACTGCCACCGGCTGGCCCGCGACCATGGAGGGTGCGGTCCGCAGCGGGTTCAGCGCCGCGGCCGCCGCGCTCTCCGCGCTCGGCCGCCGCCATGTACATCCGCTCGAGGAGGCGGCGTGAGCACCAGTACTGGAACCAGAGGAGAAAGCGTGCCGACAGTGCACTCGGCGTATCCGGCCGACGACACCGCGCAGAGCGCGGAGGGCGTCGACATCCCCGCGCTGCTGGAGCGCGGACGGACCCTGTCCACGCCGGTGCTGCGCGCCGCCGTGGACCGGCTCGCACCGCCCATGGACACCGTCGCCGCCTACCACTTCGGCTGGATCGACGCACAGGGCCGGCCGTCCGACGGCGACGGCGGCAAGGCCGTACGCCCGGCGCTGGCGCTGCTGTCGGCGGAGGCCGCCGGCGCGGCGCCGGAGGTCGGCGTCCCCGGCGCGGTCGCCGTCGAACTGGTCCACAACTTCTCGCTGCTGCACGACGACCTGATGGACGGCGACGAGCAGCGCCGTCACCGCGACACCGTCTGGAAGGTGCACGGGCCCGCGCAGGCGATCCTCGTCGGCGACGCGCTCTTCGCCCTCGCCAACGAGGTGCTGCTGGAGATCGGCACCGTGGAGGCCGGGCGGGCCACCCGCCGGCTCACCACCGCCACCCGCAAGCTCATCGACGGCCAGGCCCAGGACATCTCGTTCGAGCACCGCGAGCGGGTCACCGTCGAGGAGTGCCTGGAGATGGAGGGCAACAAGACCGGCGCACTGCTGGCCTGCGCCGTCTCCATCGGCGCCGTGCTCGGCGGCGCCGACGACGAGACGGCCGACACGCTGGAGGCGTACGGCCACCACCTCGGCCTCGCCTTCCAGGCCGTCGACGACCTGCTCGGCATCTGGGGCGACCCGGTCGCCACGGGCAAGCAGACCTGGAGCGACCTGCGCCAGCGCAAGAAGTCCCTGCCGGTCGTCGCGGCCCTCGCGGCCGGCGGCCCGGCCTCCGAGCGGCTCGGCGCACTGCTCGCCGCCGACGCCAAGAGCAGCGACTTCGACAGCTTCTCCGAGGAGGAGTTCGCCACCAGGGCGGCTCTGATCGAGGAGGCCGGCGGCCGGGAGTGGACCGCCCAGGAGGCCCGCCGGCAGCACGCCGTCGCGATCGAGGCCCTCAGCCGCGTCGACATGCCGGAACGGGTCCGCGCGCAGCTCGTCGCGCTCGCGGACTTCGTCGTCGTACGAAAGAGATGATCACCATCGTTACCGTCCTCGCCGCCGCCAGGCCGTGCTCCGCACGGTCCAGGACCTACCGGAGCAGCAGCCGCACCATATGAAGCGCGTCGCCGGCCGGTGACCCTCTCGTGTCACCGGCCGACGTCAGACCCCAGCTCAGCAGAGACCACTGCCACGAAGGGGAGACACATGACAGCGACGACCGACGGAAGCAGCGGGCCCCTGCGGGGCGGCGCTGCCACTGCCGGCGGAACCACTCCTACGAGCGCCCCCCGGACCACCGGGCCGGGCGAAGACGTACGGGACGCGGCCGGACGCGCCGCGGAACGCGCCGTGGAGCATCTGCTCGCACGGCAGGACGCCCAGGGCTGGTGGAAGGGCGACCTCGAGACCAACGTGACCATGGACGCGGAGGACCTGCTGCTGCGGCAGTTCCTCGGCATCCAGGACGCGGCGACCGTCGAGGCGTCCGCCCGCTTCATCCGCGGGCAGCAGCGCGACGACGGCACCTGGGCGACCTTCTACGGCGGGCCCGGCGACCTGTCCACCACCATCGAGGCGTACGTCGCCCTCCGGCTGGCCGGCGACCGGCCGGACGACCCGCACATGCAGCGCGCCGCCTCCTGGGTCCGCAGCCGGGGCGGCATCGCCGCGAGCCGTGTCTTCACCCGCATCTGGCTCGCCCTGTTCGGCTGGTGGAAATGGGACGCCCTGCCCGAGCTGCCGCCCGAGCTGATCTTCCTGCCCAAGTGGTTCCCCCTGAACATCTACGACTTCGGCTGCTGGGCACGGCAGACCATCGTCCCGCTCACCGTCGTCTCCGCGAAGCGGCCGGTCCGGCCCGCGCCCTTCGCGCTGGAGGAGCTGCACACCGACCCCGCACGGCCCGACCCGGGCAGACGGCTCGCGCCCGCGGCGAGCTGGGACGGCTTCTTCCAGCGCGCCGACAAGGCACTGCACGCCTACCGGAAGGTCGCGCCGCGCCGGCTGCGCCGGACCGCCATGAACGCGGCGGCCCGCTGGATCGTCGAACGCCAGGAGAACGACGGCTGCTGGGGAGGCATCCAGCCCCCGGCCGTGTACTCGGTGATCGCGCTGCGCCTGCTCGGCTACGACCTCGAACACCCGGTCATGCGGGCGGGACTGGAGTCGCTGGACCGGTTCGCCGTGTGGCACGAGGAGGACGGCCTGCCCGTCCGGATGATCGAGGCCTGCCAGTCCCCCGTGTGGGACACCTGCCTGGCCGTGATCGCCCTTGCCGACGCCGGACTGCCCGCCGACCATCCGGCGCTGGTGAAGGCGGCCGACTGGATGCTCAGCGAGCAGATCGTCCGGCCGGGCGACTGGGCGGTGCGCAGGCCCGGAGTCGGGCCGGGCGGCTGGGCGTTCGAGTTCCACAACGACAACTACCCGGACATCGACGACACCGCGGAGGTGGTGCTCGCCCTGCGGCGGGTGCGGCATCCGGACCCGGAGCGGCTCGACGCCGCCGTGGCGCGCGCCACCCGCTGGAACCTCGGCATGCAGTCGCGCAACGGCGCCTGGGCCGCGTTCGACGCGGACAACACCAGCCCGTTCCCGAACCGGCTGCCGTTCTGCGACTTCGGCGAGGTCATCGACCCGCCGTCGGCCGACGTCACCGCGCACGTCGTCGAGATGCTGGCCCACGAGGGCATGGCCCAGGACCCGCGCACCCTGCGGGGCGTCCGGTGGCTGCTCGCCGAACAGGAGGACGGCGGAGCCTGGTTCGGCCGGTGGGGCGTCAACTACGTCTACGGGACGGGGGCGGTGGTGCCGGCCCTTACGGCGGCCGGGCTGCCCGTCTCCCACCCGGCGATCCGCCGCGCCGTCGGCTGGCTGGAGTCCGTGCAGAACGAGGACGGCGGCTGGGGCGAGGACCTGCGTTCCTACCGGGACGAGAAGTCGATCGGCCACGGCGCGTCCACGGCCTCCCAGACCGGCTGGGCGCTGCTCGCCCTGCTGGCGGCGGGGGAGCGGGAGAGCAAGGCGGTCGAGCGGGGCGTGGCCTGGCTGGCCCGGACCCAGCAGGCGGACGGCTCCTGGGACGAGCCGTACTTCACCGGCACCGGCTTCCCGTGGGACTTCTCCATCAACTACCACCTGTACCGGCAGGTGTTCCCGCTGACCGCACTCGGCCGCTACGTGCACGGGGAGCGTCTTCCCGGTCGCACGGGCGTCCGTGAGGGGGGCTGATGGGGGACACCCGGGAGCCGGCCGGCTCCGCCGTCCCGCTGCTGATCGCCTGCGCGCTCGGCATCGAGAAGCTCGCCCTGCGCGCCGGCGGCGCCGCGGGTGACGTGACGATCCTCCGTACCGGGATGGGGCCGGTCAACGCGGGGCGTGCGGTGCGCGCGGCCTGCGGGACGGGCTCCCTCGCGGACGCGGCGGTCGTCGCGTCCGGCTTCTGCGCGGGACTGGCGCCCGGTATGCACCCGGGGGACCTGGTGGTCGTGGACGAGGTGAGGCTCGACGGAACGCCCACCGCCTGCACCCACACGGATCTGCTGGTCGAGGCCGTCGCCAGGGCCGTCCCCGGCCGCACGGTGCACACCGGACCGCTGATGGGCGTCGACCACGTCGTACGCGGTCCCGAACGGGCGCGCCTGCTGACCACGGGCGCGATCGCCGCGGACATGGAGTCCGCGGCCACGCTGAACAGCGCCTTGGATGCCGGACCGCGCCCGGTTGCCGCCGTACGGGTGGTCGTGGACGCCCCGGAACACGAACTGGTACGTATCGGCACGCTTCGCGGTGGAATATCGGCCTTCCGTGTCCTTCGTGCCGTCATGCCCGCTTTTTCCGAATGGCACCGTTCTTTGCTGCTCCCCAGGAGGTGAGCCAGATGGCCATGCCGCTTCGCCAGACCATCAGGGTCGGGACGTATCTCTTCGAACAGAAGCTCCGCAAGCGTGAGAAGTTCCCGTTGATCGTCGAGCTCGAGCCGCTGTACGCCTGCAACCTCGCCTGCGAGGGCTGCGGGAAGATCCAGCATCCGGCGGGGGTGCTCAAGCAGCGGATGCCGGTGGCGCAGGCGGTCGGAGCGGTGCTGGAGTCCGGCGCCCCCATGGTCTCCATCGCCGGCGGCGAGCCGCTGATGCACCCTCAGATCGACGAGATCGTCCGCCAGCTGGTACGCCGCAGGAAGTACGTCTTCCTCTGCACCAACGCCGTGCTGCTGCGCAAGAAGATCGAGAAGTTCACCCCCTCCCGGTACTTCGCCTTCGCGGTGCACATCGACGGGCTGCGGGAGCGGCACGACGAGTCGGTGGCGAAGGAGGGCGTGTTCGACGAGGCGGTCGAGGCGATCAAGGAGGCCAAGCGCCGCGGCTTCCGGGTCACCACCAACTCGACCTTCTTCAACACCGACACCCCCCAGACCGTCGTCGAGGTGCTCAACTACCTCAACGACGACCTCAAGGTCGACGAGATGATGATCTCGCCCGCCTACGCCTACGAGAAGGCCCCCGACCAGGAGCACTTCCTCGGCGTCGAACAGACCAGGGAGCTGTTCAAGAAGGCCTTCGCCGGCGGCAACCGGCGGCGGTGGCGGCTCAACCACTCGCCGCTCTTCCTCGACTTCCTCGAGGGCAAGGCCGACTTCCCCTGCACCGCCTGGGCGATCCCCAACTACTCGCTCTTCGGCTGGCAGCGACCCTGCTATCTGATGAGTGACGGCTACGTCCCCACCTACCGCGAGCTGGTCGAGGACACGGACTGGGACAAGTACGGCCGCGGCAAGGACCCGCGCTGCGCCAACTGCATGGCCCACTGCGGCTACGAACCCACCGCTGTGCTCGCCACCATGGGCTCGCTCAAGGAGTCCCTCCGGGCCGCCCGCGAGACCGTCTCCGGCGGCCGGTGAGCGATCCGCCCACGGCGGACGACCTGATCAGGAGGGGCGAGGAATGACCGAGCAGCCCAAGGGCTTCGACCTGGCGGACCTGCTGGCGCGGCGCGGCGGTGAGCGCTACGAGCTGCACGCCCGGCACCTCAACCACCAACTGCCGCGCATGCTCCGGACCCTCGGCTTCGACAAGGTCTACACCCGGGCCGAGGGCGCCTACTTCTACGACGCCGAGGGCAACGACTACCTCGACATGCTCGCGGGCTTCGGGGTGATGGGCCTCGGCCGCCACCACCCCGTCGTGCGCAAGGCACTGCACGACGTGCTCGACGCCTCGCTCGCCGACCTCACCCGCTTCGACTGCCAGCCGCTGCCCGGGCTGCTGGCGGAGAAGCTGCTCGCCCAGACCCCGCACCTGGACCGGGTGTACTTCGGCAACAGCGGGGCGGAGGCGGTGGAGGCGGCGCTGAAGTTCGCCCGGTACGCCACGGGCCGGCCCCGCGTCGTGCACTGCTCGCACGCCTTCCACGGGCTGACGACGGGCGCGCTGTCGGTCAACGGCGAGGCGGGCTTCCGCGACGGCTTCGCCCCGCTGCTGCCCGACACCGCGATCGCGATGGGCGACCTCGCCGCGCTGGAGCGGGAGCTGGTGCGCGGCGACGTGGCGGCGTTCGTCGTCGAACCGGTCCAGGGTAAGGGTGTGCACGCCACCCCGCCGGGATTCCTGCGCGCCGCCCAGGAGTTGCTGCACACCTACAAGGCCCTGCTGATCGTGGACGAGGTGCAGACGGGCCTGGGGCGCACGGGCGACTTCTACGGTTTCCAGTACGAGGCAGGCGTCGAGCCGGACCTCGTGTGCGTGGCCAAGGCCCTGTCGGGCGGCTATGTGCCGGTCGGCGCCACGATCGGCCGGGACTGGATCTTCAAGAAGGTCTACTCGTCGATGGACCGGGTCCTGGTGCACTCGGCGAGTTTCGGCGCCAACGCCCAGGCGATGGCGGCGGGCCTCGCCGTGCTGTCCGTGCTGGAGGACGAGCACGTCGTGGCGAACGCGCGGGTGACCGGTGAGCTGCTCCGCTCCCGGCTGGCGGCCCTGGTCGACCGGTACGAGCTGCTGCACGCGGTGCGGGGACGCGGACTGATGATCGGGATCGAGTTCGGGCGCCCGGAGTCGATCAGGCTGCGCAGCCGGTGGACCGTGCTGCAGGCGGCCCGCAAGGGGCTGTTCGCGCAGATGGTGGTGGTTCCGCTGTTCCAGAAGCACCGGATCCTCACCCAGGTCTCCGGCGACCACATGGAGGTGATCAAGCTGATCCCGCCGCTGATCATCGGCGAGCGGGAGGTGGACCGCTTCGTGGCGGCCTTCACGGCCGTGATGGAGGACGCCCACGGCAGCGGTGGTCTGATGTGGGACTTCGGCAAGACCCTGATGAAACAGGCGGTCGCCAACCGCTGACCTTCTTCTTGGGAGCGCGGGCCTTTGCCCCTGAGGCAAGAAGCTTGCCTCAGGGGCAAAGCTCTGGCTCAATGGAGGCATGACCATTTCCGCCGGCCCGGCGGCCGAGGGCCTGCCCGAGATGGCGCCCCGGCTGCGCGAACTGCGCCGCCGCCGCGGGCTCACCCTCGAGGCCGCGGCCCACCGGGCCGGCCTCTCGCCCGCGCACCTTTCCCGGCTCGAGACGGGGCTGCGGCAGCCCTCGCTGCCGATGCTCCTCGCCCTGGCCCGTATCTACGGTACGACGGTCGCCGAGCTGCTCGGTGAGCAGCCGCCCGAGCGGGACCCCGTCATCCGCGGCCGGCGCCCCGAGCCGGTGGCGGCCGGCTCCTGGGACTACCATCCGGCGGGCGGTCCGGGACGGGCCATGCAGGCCCTGCGGGTGTTCGTCCCCCACGGCGTCCAGGGCGATCTGGTGCGGGTGCACCCCGGCGAGGAGTGGCTGCACGTCGTCGCGGGACGGCTGCGGCTGAGCCTCGGCGAGGCCGCCCACGAGCTGGTCCCCGGCGACAGTGCGCACTTCGACTCGCTCACACCGCACCGTATCGAGGCGCTCTCGCCCGACGGCGCGGAACTGCTGTTCGTCCACACCCTCCTGCAGGCGCCCGAGCTGCATCCCTCATCCGACCGGCAAGGAATGTGATCCACGACATGTCGCACGACCCCTTGGACCGGCGCGGTTCCTCCGGCGGCAGTCCGCGTGAGGAGCGTTTCCCCCGCGGGCTGGTGATCCGGCTCTTCGTCTATCTGATCGCGGGCCACTTCATCGCCGGGTTCCTCTATCTGCTCTTCCTGGTCGGCGGCCAGAACCAGTAGCCGGCCGGAACCGCAGCCCTGGGCTCAGTCCTGTTCGACGAGCCGGTCCCGCAGGCGCTCGCGCGTCTCGGGGGCGAGCCGCAGTCCCTCGTCGAGGTAGCGCTCCGTCGTGCCCCAGGTCTGCCCGATGGCGTCGAACGCCGCGGCCAGATACTCGGCGCGGGCGTCGAAGAGCGGGCTGAGCAGCTCCATCACCTCGGGGGACATCGCGTCGGGCGAGCTGTCGCCGCGCCGGACCTTGTAACGTCGGTGCGGGTCGTTGGACTTGAGGTAGTCCGCCTCGATGGCGTCCCGCTCCACCCCGACGGCGAGGAGGGAGACGGCTATCGACAGGCCGGCCCGGTCCTTGCCCGCGGCGCAGTGCATCAGGGCCGGGACGCTGTCCTCGGCGAGAGCGTGCAGCACCTGGCTGTGCTCCGCCGTACGCTCCGTGATGATCGTCCGGTACGACTCGATCATGCGGCCGGCGCCCTTGCCGTCGGCGAGGATCGCCTTGAGCTGGTCCAGGTTCCCGTCGCGGACCATCTTCCAGAACTCGGCCCCGTCAGCCGGGTCGCTCAGCGGCAGATTCACATTGCGCACGCCGGGGAGTTCGACGTCCGGCCCCTCCAGCCGCTGGTCGGCGGCGTTGCGGAAGTCGAAGATCGTGTGGAGGCCGAGGGACGACAGGAACGCCGTGTCGGTCTCGGTCGCGTGTGCCAGGTGTCCGCTGCGGAACAGCCTGCCGGACCGCACCCGCCGCCCGTCCACGGTCGGCAGTCCGCCCACGTCGCGGAAGTTGCGCACTCCGGACAGTTCGGGCTCTGACGAGGTGGCCTGCGGCAGCTGCTGCGTCACGGGGACTCCTTCGGGGGGCGGTGGCCGGCGCTGCTCGCCGACGACGGCGCGGCCTTCGACCATACGACACACATTCATCGGGCAATCATCTTGTCCGCTGTTCGCGGGCGTTGGCGAGACTCCCTCCTTCCCGGCGTTGCCCCGGGCTGCCCGTACGACCGATGATGTTCGAATCTGTGCGGGGCTGTGAGTATCTGAGGGGCGAGATGATCGAGAATCTGAGAAACGGGCGTACGTGGATCCTCTCCGGGCCCGCGAGCAGTTACGCATTCCATCTCACCGACGCGGACGAGCTCGTCCATCTGCACTGGGGCGCCCGCATCACGGCCGCCGACGCCGAGGCGCTGGCGGCGCAAGGGCCGCCGCCCTACTGGCCGTTCGAGTCCCAGCTCGACGGGCGCGAGGAGTACCCCGTCGAGGGCGGCCCCCGGTTCGTCCGCCCCGCGCTGTCGGTCCGCACCGAGTCCGTACGCGGCACCGAGTGGGCCTTCACCGGCTGGACCGCGGAGGGCGACGAGCTGCGGCTGCGCTTCGCCGACGCACAGGTCGGCCTCGGCCTGACCCTGCACTACCGGATGCGCGACGACTCCGACGTGATCGAACGCTGGACCACCGTCGCCCACGACGGCGCCGGCCCGGACCTCGAACTCCTCCGGGCCGACGCCGCCGCCTGGACCCTGCCGCACCGGGACGCATGGCGGCTCTCCCAGCTGCACGGCCGCTGGGCCGCCGAGTCCCGGCTGGTCCGCTCCGAGCTCACCTACGGCGAGAAGATCATCGGCAGCCGGCGCGGCCACACCGGTCACCAGCACCTGCCGTGGGTGGCCCTGGACGCGGAAGGCGCCACCGAGGAGCGCGGCGAGGTGTACGGCTGCGCCCTCGGCTGGTCCGGATCATGGCGGATCGCCGTGCAGCAGCTCCCGGACAAAGGCGTACAGATAACCGGCGGGGCCGGTCACGACGACTCCGGGCTGCTGCGGCTCGCACCGGGACAGACCTACACCTCGCCCGTCTTCGCGGGGCTGTGGAGCGACGGCGGGTTCGGCGGTGCCAGCAGGGCGTGGCACGCCTGGCAGCTCGCCCATGTGATCCCCGGCGCTCAGGAGGCGCGTCCGGTGCTTTACAACTCCTGGGAGGCCACCGGCTTCGACATCTCGGAGCAGCAGCAGCTGGCCCTCGCCCGGCGGGCCGCCGGCATCGGAGTGGAGCTGTTCGTCGTGGACGACGCCTGGTTCGGGCGGCGCACCAGCGACCGTGCCGGACTCGGTGACTGGACGCCGAACCCGGACCGCTTCCCCGGCGGACTGGCGCCGCTCGCCCGCGAAGTCCACGGCCTCGGTATGCGGTTCGGGATCTGGGTCGAGCCGGAGATGGTCAACGCGGACAGCGACCTCTACCGCGCCCACCCCGACTGGGTGCAGCACCATCCGGGACGGACGCGCACCGAATTCCGCAACCAGCTCGTGCTGAATCTCGCGCGCGAGGACGTCCGGGAGCATCTGTGGAAGCAACTGGACGACCTGCTGTCCGGCGCGCCCGTCGACTATGTGAAGTGGGACTTCAACCGCTGCTTCACCGACGCGGGCTGGCCGGGGGAGCCGTATCCGCAGAAGCTGTGGACCGGCCACGTCGAGGGCTTCTACGCCCTGCTGGACCGGCTGCGGGCCGCGCACCCGGGCGTCGCCTTCGAGTCCTGCTCCGGCGGCGGCGGCCGGATCGACCTCGGGGTCCTCGGCCGCACCGACCAGGTGTGGACCTCGGACAACACCGACCCGCTGGACCGGCTCGCCGTCCAGCACGGCTTCAGTCAGCTGCACCCGGCCCGGGTCATGGCGGCCTGGGTGACCGACAGCCCCAACGTCCAGCTCAACGGCCGCCACAGCAGTCTGCGCTTCCGCTTCGTCAGCGCCATGGCCGGGGTGCTGGGCGTCGGGGGAGACCTCACACGGTGGAGCGAGGCGGAACTGTCGGAGGCGGCCGACTGGATCCGGCTCTACAAGGAGATCCGGCCGCTGGTCCAGCACGGGGAGCTGTACCGGCTGCGGGCCCCGGAGGGCGGGCTGAGCGCCGTGCAGTACGTCCGGGGCGACGAGACGGTCGTGCTCGCGCTGCTCGAGGCGCAGCGGTACGGCGAGCGGCCGCCGGCGCTCCGGCTGCGCGGCCTCGACCCGGCCGCCGCCTACGCGTGCGGGGACACCGGAGTGGTTCATCGGGGGGCGGTGCTGCTGCACCACGGACTGCACACCGGACTGAAGGGTGATCTGGACGCCACCGTGATCCGGCTCCGGCGGACGTGAACCGCGGTCGTAGTGCGGCACTAGATCACCAAATGCTTTCTTCTGTCCGAATTGGCTGCTTCGGCATAACGTGCCCCGTAAGCAGGGGAGATGGGCCCCGGCTGGTGAGCAGCGTCATATTCGTGACGTTGTGTGGCCGGGGGCGGCGGGTCAATTCCGTAACGTGCAAGGCGATTGAAGGGGTGTCGTCCACGGAGGGTGACCGGAATTCCCCGGCGATATCGGGCTCCGCATTGATCGTGGAAAATCCTCGCTTGTCCACGACTGCCCGACTCGCCTACGGTCACGCTCAATCCGGACGGAACGCCTAATCCTGCCGCCGCCCGGAATTCGAACCCACCCACGTGTGGCAGGAGCGGGGGACCCAGGTAGTACGCCGATTCCGGGAAAACCGGACGGCTTGGGGTGAAATCGCACAATCCGTGCGACCGGGCATCTCCAGCCCGAACCCGACAGCTCACCTCGTAGGCGCCGGAGAGGAATGCGCCATGCCCGCGAAGGGTAAGCACCGTCGTCCCAAGTTCAACCCGTTCACCCGCGGCTTCGTCGTCGCCGGCACGGGCGGCGCCGTCATCGCGCTCCCGCTGATCGGCGCCACGACCGCCACGGCAGCCCCCGCCGCCCCGGCGGCGGCTCCGGTCGCCGCGCCCCAGCAGGCCGCCCCGGCCCTCGCCGAGTCGGCGCTGCCGGCCGCCAAGAAGGCCCCGAAGACGTACACCGTCGTCGCCGGCGACTACCTGTCGAAGATCGCCGAGGAGCAGAGCATCCGCGGCGGCTGGAAGCAGCTCTTCAACGACAACCGCCGCGCCATCGGCTCCGACCCGTCGCTGATCCACCCGGGTCTGGAGCTGACGATCGGCGCCAAGTCCACGGCGAAGAACGACCCCGAGCCCCGCGCCGAGTCCAAGCCGCGCCCGTCGCGCGACGACTCGCGGGCCGCCGCTCCGCAGGCCCAGGCCCCGGAGAAGAAGGCGCCCGAGAAGCAGGCTCCCGAGAAGCAGGCCGCGGCCCCGGCGTCCGCGTCCGGCTTCAGCGCCCCGGTCGACGCGGCCGTCACCACGCCGTACCGCGCCTCCGGCGCGATGTGGTCCAGCGGTTACCACACCGGCGTCGACTTCGCCGCCCCGACCGGCAGCTCCGTCAAGGCCGTCGGCGCGGGCACCGTCGTCTCGGCCGGCTGGAGCGGCGCGTACGGCAACGAGGTCGTCATCCAGCACACGGACGGCACCTACTCCCAGTACGCCCACCTCTCCTCCCTGGCCGTCTCCGGCGGTCAGTCCGTGAGCGGCGGCCAGCAGATCGGCCTGTCCGGCTCCACCGGCAACTCCTCCGGCCCGCACCTGCACTTCGAGGTCCGCACCGGCCCGTCCTACGGCTCGGACATCGACCCGCTGGCCTACCTGCGGGAGCGCGGCGTCTCCCTCTGACCCGTGCGGCCCACCGTCCGGCAATTCCCGGAAGTCCCCGTTCCGTCCTGGCGGAGCGGGGACTTCCGCGTATTCCGGCCCGGCGAAAACTGACGGGTGGTAAAGATCACCCCCCGTCAACCCTTCCTTACGGTCGCGTAGGTCACATCCATAAAGGAATGATGTGCCCTTGTGGCAGACGATTCGAGAACAGAGAACAGTGGCGCATTCGGGTCGTACGCGGCGATCGGTGACAGCTTCACCGAGGGCGTGGGCGACCCGGGGCCCGACGGCAGCTTCGTCGGGTGGGCGGACCGTTTCGCGGTCCTGCTCGCCGACCGCAGGCCGGAGCACACCTTCCGCTACGCCAACCTCGCCGTGCGCGGGCGGCTCCTCGACCAGATCGTCGACGAGCAGGTGCCGAGGGCCCGGGAGCTCGCGCCCGACCTCGTCACCTTCTGCGCCGGCGGCAACGACATCATCCGCCCCGGCTCCGACCCGGACGACGTGGCCGAACGCTTCGAGCGGGCCGTCGCCGACCTCACGGCCTCGGTCGGCACCGTCATGGTGACGACCGGCTTCGACACCCGGAACGTGCCCGTGCTGCGCCATCTGCGTGGCAAGATCGCCACGTACACCGCGCATGTGCGGGCCATCGCCGACCGGTACGACTGCCCGGTGCTGGACCTGTGGTCGCTCAAGTCCGTCCAGGACCGGCGGGCCTGGGACGCCGACCGGCTGCACCTGTCGCCCGAGGGGCACACCCGGGTCGCGCTCCGCGCGGCGCAGGTCCTCCGGCTCGACGTGCCCGCCGATCCCGACCAGCCGTGGCCGCCGCTGCCCCCGCGGGGCGCGCTGGAGGTGCGCAGGGACGACATCCAGTGGGCGCGCGACTACCTGGGGCCCTGGATCGGGCGGCGGCTGCGCGGCGAGAGCTCCGGCGACCACGTCGAGGCCAAGCGTCCGGACCTGCTGCCGCTCTGAGGGCGGCGGGGGTCACCGGGGGGCCCGGGAGGGGATCCGTTCGAGAACGGCCGGGGCGGGGATCCGTTCGAGGACGCCGCCCGCGAAGACGTCGTACAGCGGCAGCGTCTCCAGGTGGACGTAGCCGATGTGGCAGTCGCACACGGCGAGCGGGCAGGCGCGGGGGCGCAGCGCCCGGCGGTACGAACCGTCGTAGAGGTTGCCCAGCTCGGCGGCCACGAAGTGGCAGCGGCGGACCGTCCCGTCGCCGTCCACCGAGACCACCGACTCGCCGGTGCGGCACGGCAGCCCGGCGGATCGGTGCGGACGGCGGCTGTAGGGGAAGAGCGGGTCCAGCTCCGTCCAGGCGTCGGCCTCGGCGTCGGAGAGTTCGTGCCCCTCGGGCGCGTTCACCCAGAGGTAGACGTGCGCCGGCAGCTCGGCGCGGAGCCGGCGCGCCTCCGCGAGATGGGCGGGGAAGCCGACGATGCCGACGCTGAACCGGATTTCCCGCCGGGTCAGATCCAGGCATTTGCCAATGAACCGGTCGTAAGGGGTCTGTCCCGGGTGGTAGGTGCACCACAGCGCGAGCTTCGCCGGGTCCGCGTCCGCCACCCAGTCGGTGCGGCAGCTGAGATTGGTCTGGATCGCCACTCGGCGGATGTGCGGCAGCTGCGACAGCTCGGTCAGCGCCTTCCGGTACCAGGAGCGCACCAGCCCCTCGCCCCACGGGGTGAACAGCACCGACAGCCGGTCGTCCCGCTGCGCGGCGGCCCAGGCCGTGAACCGCTCCAGCGCCGCACGGTCGGCGCGCAACTGCTCGCGGCTGTCGCGCCGCTTCGCGAACGGGCAGTACGGGCAGTCGTAGTCGCAGGACGCCAGCGGGCCCCGGTACAGCACGGTCAGGTCCATGGGCCCGGTCACTTCGCCTCGTACGCGGCCATGGCGGCGCGCACCGCGGGTGAGAACAGCTCCGGGCCCAGGGCGTCCGAGTGGGCCAGGCCCTCCGGCGTCAGCCGCAGCCGGTCCGGGGCGGCGGCCGGGTCCAGCCAGCCGAGGGCGGCGAACCGCTCCAGCTCCACGGGGAAGTCGTCGGCGGGCGCGGCGCCGAACCGCTCCCGGTAGCCGGCCGCGTCCATCCCCTCGGCCTGGAGCAGCGACTGGAGGAGATGGCGGCGGCGCGCCTCGTCCCGGTCGACCCACCGGCCCACCTCCGGGCGGGAGAAGTCCTGTGCCGTGGTGAAGTCGTCGATGATGCCGCGTATCTCGCCCATGCCGACGGCGTAGTCGAAGGAGTAGTGCAGGGACGAGGTGTAGGAACGGGCGCCGCAGCCCAGACCGATCATGCCGTCCGTCTGACAGGCGTGGTCGCCGGCGGCGGGCTGGGCGCCGGCGCGGCGGAACATGCGCATGGACACCTGCTCGTAGCCGTTCGCGAGCAGATGGTCGCGACCCGCGCGGTACAGCCGCAGCCGCTGCTCGTCCCAGGCGATGTCCCATGCCGCGTGCGCGTGCGCGTCCGCGCCGGCGCTCAGCCGGCCGAGACCGGTGAGCGGCCGCACGTACAGCGGATACAGATACAGCTCCTCCGGCTCCCAGCCGAGGGCGGCGTCCAGCGAGGAGAGCCAGCTGCGCTCGGTCTGGCCGTCGATGCCGTAGATGAGGTCGATGTTGAGGACGGGTATCCGGGCGTCCCGTATCCGGCCGAGGGCCGCCTCCACGTCCGCGCGGCGCTGTGGGCGCACCGCGGCTCGCGCCTCCGCGTCCACGAAACTCTGCACGCCGATGCTGACGCGGGTCGTGCCGCGCCCGGCGAGCACGGCCAGCCGGTCGGCCGTCGCCGTCGACGGTGACGTCTCGACGGAGAGCGGCACCGCCGCCAGGTCCGCGCCCATCCGCTTCTCCGCGATGTCGCACAGCCGCTCCAGCTCACCGGCCGTCAGGAAGGTTGGCGTGCCGCCGCCGAACGCGGCCGCCGCGAAGCGGACGGGCGAGCCGGCCCCGAGGGCCTCGCGCACGGCGGTCGCCTGGCGGTCGAGGGCGTCCAGATAGCGCCCGGTCAGCTCGTCGGGGGCGCCGATCCTGGTGAACAGGTTGCAGAAGCCGCAGCGCACCTCGCAGAACGGGATGTGCAGATAGAGCGAGAGCGCGTCCTTCGGCTCGTGCGCCCACAGCTCGCGCAGCGTGGGCCGGCGCTCGTCGAGCGGGCGGTAGGCCGTCTTGTGGGGATAGGCGTAGACGTAGCTCTGGTACGGGCGCGGGGCCGCGGTGCCCGTCGTCTTTGTCGTGCTCATGTGATGGCCTCGAGGAAGAAGTGGGCGTAGGGGACCGTCCAGACGGCCTCATGGCCGAGGCGGTGGCCGGTGAAGCCGCCGTCGCCGTAGGCGGTGCCGTGGTCGGAGCAGACGATCGCGAAGCACCGGCGGCGGCTGCTCGCGGCGGCGAACAGCCGGCCGATGTGCCGGTCCACGTACTCCAGGGCCGCGGCGTGTGTCGCACGGGAGTCGCCCTCCGCGTCGGTCGCGCCCGGCAGATGGAACCAGTTCGGCTGGTGCAGCGACGGCACATTGACGAACAGGAAGAGCCGGCGCTCGGCCGGCAGCGAGGCGACCACCTGCTCGGCGCGCCGCACCTGCGCCTCGAAGGACGTCGGCGAGGCGACCCCGAACTCGGGCTCCCAGTGGCTCTCGTCGAACAGTCCCGGCAGCACCGAACCCAACGGAGCCTGCTTGTTGAAGAATCCGACACCGCCGATGCACACCGTGCGGTAGCCGGACTCCGCGAGTGCGGAGACCAGATCGGGGTTGTCGAAGACGAAGGTGCGGCCGGCGGTCGTCTCACTGCCCGCGAACCGGGAGGCGAACAGCCTCGGGTGCGGTCCCTGCACCGCGGGCGTGGGCAGGAAACCCGCGAACATCGCCTGGTGGGAGGCGTAGGTGAAGCTGCCGGGGGCGTGCCTCTTCTCCCAGACGCCACCGGGCAGATGACGGGCCAGATTCGGTATCCGGCCCTCGGCCGCCAGCTCGGCGGCGACGTCGTAGCGCAGGGTGTCGAGCGTGACGAGCAGTAGGTCGTCCCGCCCGACGACCTCGTTCATGTCGGGCGGCTCGACGGCGGCGTCCTCGAGGCCGGGGGCGGTGTCGCGGCCGGTGCCGTCGGTCCGGTGGACGGTGTCGGTGGGTGTGTGTCGGTCAGGCATGTGCACGGTGTTCGTTCCTCGTCCCGCTCAGTGTCCCGCTCAGTACGGCGGCGACCTGCGCCGCATAGGTGTCCAGGCCCTCCGCGCCGCTCCCCGGCAGGCCGGTCAGTCGCGGCAGCAGGTCGCCGAAGGCATTGACCTCCCCGACGGAGAAACGCCGCCAGCCCCGTCCCGGCAGCAGGTCGACGCCGACGCGCGACATTCCGGGGAAGCGTTCCGCGGCCCGCTCGCAGACCGCGAGCGTCTCCGCCCAGCTCCCGCCGGCCGCCTCCGTCGCCGCCCGGGCGGCCGCGAGGTCGCCGCGCCCGCCACCCAGGTGGAGATTGGTCATGGGGGAGCGGCTGGTACGCACCACCGCGTGGGTGGCGCGGCCCGCGACCACCACGACCCGCAGATCGGCGACCCGGCCGTCCTGCGACGCCTTCGGAACCCAGCGCTCGATGTACAGACCGTCCGGGGCGAGGGCGTCGATCAGCGGGGCGACCTCATGTTCGCCGCTGTAGCGCCGGACGCGCAGGGAGTTGAAGAGGCGCCCGCGCGCATCCCGTTCCACCGAGGTGGTCGCCTGCACCCGGCCCCGGCTCGCGGTCTCCAGTGCCAGCACCCCCGAAGCGGACGAGCCGTGCGCGAGCTTGACGAACACCCGGCGCAGCCCGGTCGCCGCCTGCAGCGCGCACACGTCGTCCCAGCCGCGGACCTCGGGCGCACCGGCGCCGGACGTCGGCGACTCGGGCACCGGAACGCCCGCCGCCGACAGGGCCCCATGGCACAGCCGCTTGTCGAACAGCACGGCCGGCTGCGCCGGATCGTCGAGCAGCGTCGCCCCGCCGGCCCCGGCGAGAACCCCGATCTCACGTACGGCCGCGGTGAACCGCTCGTACCAGAGCCGGGTGCCCTCCACCCGGGTCGGGTCGTCCGTCCCGCGCAACGCCCGGTCCACCTCGGCGTCCTCGCCCGGCGAGTCGATCCGCACCAGCTCGCCCGGCCGGAACTCCGCCCGGCCGCCCAGCACGTCGAGCCACGACACCACACGCGCCGCGGGCAGCCCCGCGGCACGCACCGCGTCCTGGAACAACGCGACCCGGCGGCCCGCCGGAACGCCGACGACGGCGAGGCGGGGGCCGGTGCGGCGGGTGGGCACGCTCACTCCGCGACAGCCGTGTAGCGGTCTTCCCTGCCGCGGGAGCCGCCGCCCTCCGACTTCGACACGTCGAGCTCCACACCGGCCGGCACCAGGGCGTCGGACAGCCGCTGCACCATCGCCTCGCTCATGAAGTGGTGGTGCAGATCCAGCTTCTTGAGGTGGGTCAGCGGCTGACCGTTGAGCAGCGCCTCCGCGCCGTCGTCGCCGAGGGTGCCCATCGACAGGTCCAGGACCTCCAGGCGCGCCACCACCGGTGCGCCGGCCGTCGCGACCGCGATCTCGTCCTGTATCTCGCTGTTGCGGAGCGCCAGATACCGCAGGCTCGGCAGCCTCGTACCGGACAGGAACGGCTCCAGGTCCGACACGTCCGCGTTCGCCCCGTACCACGACGTGCCGAGCCAGAGGTCGAGGTCCTCCAGCGCCGGCAGGTCGCTCGCGGCGATGCCGCGGACCACGCCGACGTCCAGGCCGCCCGTCTCGACGACCAGCGAGCGCAGCCTCTCGTGCCGCACCGCGGGGAACAGCAGACCCTCCCCGCCGCGTACACCCAGGTCCTCGAGGTCCGGGAAGGCGCCGAGCAGCCCCGTGACGTCTCCCTGGTGGATCCAGGAGATCTCGCACTCCTCGTACGTGATGTCGCCGAGGAACAGACCGCGCAGCCGGGGCAGTTTCTCCTTCGCCCCGATCAGCGCCTCGAAGATGCCGTCGGGCCCCGAGTCGTACGCCTCGCTCCACGAACCGACGACGAGCGCCCGCACCCGCGTGGTGTCCACCGCCGCGGCGAAGCGGGCGAACGCTTCCGCCCACTCCTCCTCGGCCTCGTAACTGTCGACGGAGACCCGCCACGCGACACTCTCCGCCGACGGCAGCCCGGTCGTCGACGCGGCCTGTGTCTCGGCGTCGGGGAAGTCGAACACGGGCAGGCCGTACCACTCCTGCAGATGGTCCGAAATGGTCATGACGGGCTCCAGACACCGGTGAGGCTTGATCGCTGACGTGCGAGCAAGTTCTACCAAGTGCCACTGACATCGCCGCCCGCGGGCCCGGTTCGGCGCGCAGCCGGACGGCGTTGTCAGACCCTCGCCCTAACGTCGTGAGCAGGTCGGAGGCACACGGCGTCCGGCGGGAAGGGGAGAGCCATGTACCGGCAGGGAGACGTGCTGATCGTGCCCGTCGCGCAGGAGGCCGTGCCGTCGCACGTCGTCGACGCGCCGGGAGAGGCGCGGGACGCACGCGGCCGCATGGTGCTCGCCCTCGGCGAGGTCACGGGCCACGCCCACGCGGTGACCGGTCCGGGCCGACTGGTGCGCGAGCCGGGGCCGTTCGGGCCGATGCTGCTCCATCTGCCGGAAGGCGGCCGGGTGGTGCACGAGGAGCACGCCGCGATACCGCTGCCGAAGGGGTGGTTCCGGGTGGTGCGCCAGCGGGAGTACCTGCCCGGAGCGGTGCGGATCGTCGCCGACTGACCCGACGCGGGCGGCACGGTCCAGAAGACGGCAGCGCACGGAACAACACACGACACGGCACGCGGCACGACGCGGCGGACGCAGAACGACGACAGGGGACGGGACTTTCACATGCAGTATGCGGACAAGTGGCGGGCCATCGCGGCGGCGACCGGACCGGCGGACCGGGCGGCCGCGGAGGAGGGCGTACGGCTCGCATACCGCACGGCCGGGCTCACCGCGCCGGACCGGATCGTCTGGGCGGCATCGCCCCTCGCGGGCGTCGAGGCGGTACGGGCCCTGGAGGATCCGGGACGGTCCGTGCGCGACGACGTGCGCACCCGTCCCTGGGCGGACGAACGAAGGCGGGTGCACGACGAGTTGGGGCCCGGCGGCTGGACCGCGCTGTGGAGCACGACCGGCGCGCTGCTGTGGGACGGCACCCGATCGCTGGCCGAGCGGATACGCGCGGGGATCGTGGACGCGCTCCTGGAGAAGACGCCCGACGACCCGGCGGCCCGTGCTCAGGCGGAGACGGACATCCGCGTCGTCCTGCTCGACGCGGTGCTCGGGCAGCACGACGCCGCATGGCTCGCGGCGTTCGACGGACGCAGCGACCGGCTGGAGGCACTCGCGCGCGTCGCCGCCCACGCGGGCTGGTGGTGGCCCTTCGAGAACGCGGTCGTGATCTGCGAAAGGCCCTCGCAGCTCCACCGCGACGAGGCGGGCCGGCTCGACAACGGCGACGGCCCCGCGCTGGTCTTTCCGGACGGGTTCGCGCTCCACGCCTGGCGCGGCATGCCGGTGCCCGCCGAGTTCCTGCGCGAGCTGGCGGCGCTCACACCGGAGCGGATACGCACCGAGGACAACACGGAACTGCGCCGCGTGATGCTCGAGTACTACGGATACGACCGGTACCTCGCCGAGTCCGGCGCCGAACCGGTGCACCGCGACGAGACCGGCATTTTGTGGCGGATCGCGCTCGCCGACGACGAGGACGTGGTGATGGTCGAGGTGGTCAACTCCACGCCGGAGCCCGACGGCACCCACCGGACGTACTGGCTGCGGGTGCCGCCGACGACGAGGACGGCGAAGGAGGGCGTCGCCTGGACGTTCGGCCTGGACGCCGCGGTCTACGAACCAGTGCGGCAGACCTGAACGGCGGGGGCGCGGACGGGACTTGGCGCGCCGGCGGTGCCCGGCGGGCACCCGGCCGGCCGGGGCGCTCGGCGCACCCCTGGCCGGGGTCACCGCTCGGGGGCGCGTGTCGTCGGCCGGGGTCACCGCTCGGGGTCGCGTGCCGTCGGCCGGGGTCACCGCTCCGGCCGAGTGCCACCGGCCGGGGGTGTTCGACGCGTCTGCGGCCGGGCGCGGTGCCCGGGGCGCCTCCGCCGACCGCGGTGCGTGCATCCGCCGGCCGGGGGTGGTCGACGGATCCCCGTCCGGGCGTCGCACTTCGGTCCGCCTTGCCGGCCGGAGCGCTCGGCGCGCCTCCCGCCCGGTCCCCGGACTCAGCGTGCCGAGGGGTTCAACTCGCTGCGGTCGATGCCCAGTTCCCGGGCCAGCGCCTCATCGGCCCACTGAAGCATCGCTGCGCGGGACAGCGACCCGGCGTACGACGTCATCTGGACGGCGAGTCCGTCCAGGAACGCCGTCAGCCGCCAGGCTGCCGCCGCCGGGTCCTCGCACGGGAACTCGCCTGCGGCCGCGCCCTCCGCCATGACCCCCGCCAGCGCGGACTTCCACTGCTGGTCGAGGTCGCGGAACACGTTCCGCAGCGCCGGTTCGCGCAGCGCGGCGGCCCAGGCGTCGATCCACAGCCGCCAGCCCTTGGCCTGGCCCGTCGGCGCGTACCAGCGCACCGCGGCGCGCAGCCGGCGCAGTGCGCTGGTACGCCGGCCGAGCAGCTTGCGCAGATGGGCCAGATCCGCGTCGGCGGCATGGGTGAAGGCGGCCGCGACCAGCTTCTCCTTCGTGGAGAAGTGGTAGAGCACCAGCGCGCTGCTCACGCCGAGGGCGGCGGCGACGTCGGCGATCCGTACGGCCGCCACACCACGCTCCTGAATCTGCTGGACGGCGGCGCCGAGCAGTTCCTCGCGCCTCTCCGCCACGCTCAACCGGACTCTGGCCACGGCGTCACAGTACACAGCCGATCTTGGATGAAGTCCAGCCCTGTAACAGCATCACCTCACACCACGCCGGTACCTGTTGTGCGCGCTCGTGACGCGTCCGCGGTGCGCCCGTGACGCGTCCGCGGGACGCCCGTGGGCGTCTCATCCGGCGCCCACACCGTCCGCGGCGGCCGGGGCCGCGTCCTGCCCGGGTGCCGGGACCTCGCAGTGGTCGTTGAAGCCCTGACTGGTCAGGCCGAGCGCCGTGTTCATCCGGGACCGCAGGTTCTCCACCGCCACCATCGTCGTGAGCTCGACGAACGCCGCCTCACCCAGCGTGGCGACCAGCCGCGCGGCGAGGTCGTCGTCGACCTCCGGCGGGTTGGCGGTCACGGCCTCCGCGAACGCCATGACGTCGCGCTCCAACGGTGTGTACGCGTCGCTCTCCCGCCACCGGGGCACCTCGCGGATCTTACGGGCGTCCATCCCGCGCTGCCGGCTCTCCCAGTGGCCGAAGTCCATGCACCAGCTGCAGCCGATGGACGCGGCGGAGGCCATCACCGCGAGCGCCTTCAGGTCGGCGTCCAGCTTGTTCCACCTGCCGACCGCCAGCTCGAAGCGCAGATCCGCCCACAGCACCCCGGGGTGATGCCCCAGCGCGCGGACCGGGTCGAGGACCTTGCCGTAGGTGCGCCGGGAGTACCACTCGATGGCGCGCAGGAAGAGAGTGCGGCGCGGTTCGAGGGAAATGCGGGCCATGACGTGCTCCTCGTCGTCCGAATCCGTGTGCTGTCACGGGTACGACGGACCGGGCGGCGCCGGATGTGACATGGCGGCGGACCGTTTCGAGGAACACCGGAACGCGGGCGGGCGTTGGCAGGTCAAGGCGGAGTGGCCGGCCCGATCGGCCTGTGGACCGGCCCGCACCGTATCCGAACCGCACATAATGGAATGAGTTCCGAGCATCAGGAGGTGCCGTGTCCGGCGCTGGTTCCCCCTACTCGCTGCGCTCGCGGCTGCGCTCGCACAGGCCGGCCGCCTTCGGGGCCGACCCGGCCGGAGAACGCATGGCGCGCATCCGCCGCTCGCCGAACTTCGTCGACGGCGTCTTCCGGAACCCGGAAGGGTCCAGGACGAGACCGTCGGGCAGCTCCATGATGGAGTTCGCCAAGGCCTACTTCGCGCGGGAGTCGCGGGCCCGCCGGGTGCCGGCCGCCCCCGTTCCCGTGCATCGGACCACGGTCGCCGACCTCGCACGGCCCGCCGCGTCCGGGCTCCGGCTCACCTGGATGGGGCACTCCAGCGTCCTCGCGGAGATCGACGGCCGCCGGGTGCTCTTCGACCCGGTCTGGGGAGAGCGGTGCTCTCCGTTCTCCTTCGCCGGGCCCAAGCGGCTGCACCCGGTGCCCGCCCCGATCGCGGCCCTCGGCAGCGTCGACGTCGTCGTGATCTCCCACGACCACTACGACCACCTCGACCTGCCCACCATCCGTGCGCTGGCAGCGGGCGACACCGTCTTCGCCGTGCCGCTGGGCGTCGGCGCGCACCTGGAGCGCTGGGGCGTCTCCCCGGACCGGCTGCGCGAGCTGGACTGGAACGAGACCACCGAGGTGGCCGGTATCCGGCTGACCGCGACCCCCGCGCGCCACTTCTGCGGGCGCGGACTGCGCAACCAGCAGCACACCCTGTGGGCCTCGTGGGTCGTCGTCGGCCCCGAGCACCGGCTCTACCACAGCGGTGACACGGGGTACTTCCCCGGCTTCAAGGACATCGGGGCGGAGCACGGACCGTTCGACGTCACGATGATCCAGATCGGCGCGTACTCCGAGTACTGGCCCAAGAACCACACCGGTGTGCCCGATCCGGGGCCGTGGCCGGACATCCACATGACGCCCGACGAAGGGGTCCGGGCACAGCTCGACCTCCAGCGGGGCAAGCCGCACGGCGTCCTGCTCCCCATCCACTGGGGCACCTTCAACCTCGCCCCCCACCCGTGGCACGAGCCCGCCGAACGCACCCTGCACGCCGGGCACAAGATCGGCCAGACCGTCGCGACGCCGCGACCGGGCCAGCCGTTCGAGCCGTCGGCCATGGACCCGGCCCATCCCTGGTGGCGCGAGGTCGCCGAGACCCCGTCCGGCGGCTGGGCCGCCTGGCCGGCCGTCGCGACGGCCACGGTCAAGGACCACCGCGAGCCCGACCTGGCGGGCGACCGCTAGCGCGGCGGCCGCCGCGCAGGCGGCCCCGTTGACACCGACCGGGCCGGCGCCGCGGACCGGCCTACGGCCGGCAGCCTCGCCGCCAACACCAGCCGGATCGGTCCGGCGCTCACCCCAGCCGATTCGGTGCCGCCGCCGGCCCCGGCCGGGGCAGCGCCGCGACGGGCCCGCGGTCGGCAGCCCCGCCGCCAACACCGGCCGGGTAGGTCCGCCCACCGCCCACCGCCCGCAGCAGCGCGGCGACCGGCGTGCATTCGGCAGCCCCCGCCGCCCACCGGGCAGCGCCGACCCCGACCGGGCAGCGCCGACCCCGACCGGGCGGCTCGCCGCCGACCCCGACCGGGTCAGCGCAGGCCCGGCCGCCGCCCGCAGGCCCCGTCACTCCCGCGGTGGGGCCGTGCTGTCTCTCAGTACCAGCCTCGTCGGCACGAGGGCCGTGCCTGGTTCGGCACTCTGGAGGCGCATCTGGCGCAGCACCCCCGCCACGCAGCGGCGGCCCACCTCGGCGAAGTCCTGGTGGACGGTGGTGAGCGGTGGCAGGAAGGAGCCGGACTCCGGGATGTCGTCGAAACCGATCACACTCACGTCCTGCGGGACTCTCCGGCCCCGTTCCTGAAGCGCCCTCAGCAGCCCCAGTGCCATCTGGTCGTTCGCCGCGAAGACCGCCGTGCAGTCGGGTTCGTCCGCCAGCCGCAGGCCGGCGCGGTAGCCGGACTCCGCCGACCAGTCGCCCCGCACCAGGGGCGGCGGGACGCGCCCCGCCTCGGTGAGCGTGGCGCGCCAGGCCGCCGCGCGGCGTTGCGCGGCGAAGGACTCCTCGGGGCCCGAGAGGTGCCACACCGTCCGGTGGCCGAGGTCGAGGAGATGCCGCACGGCGGCGCGCGACCCGCCGGCCTGGTCGGTGTCGACGACGCTGTAGCGGTCGCCCGCGTCGGAGTCGGCGACGACGACCTGGACGTTCGGCGGCAGGGCGACGGTCGCGGTGTCGAGGAGGTGGACCTCCATGATGACGATGACGGCGTCGACGGCCAGTTCTCCCAGGCGGGAGAAGGCGCCGCGCACCTCGTCCTGGGTGGGCACGGCGACGGGCAGCAGGGTGACCGCGTACCCCTCCTCCGCGGCCGAGGTGGCGATCGCCTCCAGGGTGCGGACGTTGCCGGTGGTGGAGAGGGAGAACAGGATGACGCCGATGGTGCGGAACTCGCCGCGTTTGAGGGCGCGGGCGGCGCTGTTGGGCCGGTAGCCCAGCTCCTTCATCGCGGCGAGGACCTGCTGTCTGGTCTCCTCCGTCACGCCGGGGAAGCCGTTGGAGACCCGCGAGACCGTCTGCGAGGAGACGCCGGCGACGCGTGCGACGTCGGCCATGGAGGCCGTACGGGTGCGCCGCGCGGTCGGTCTGCCCGGGTGCTTCCGGGTCTGCCGCCCTCCCACTGGTGTGCTGTCCGCGGTGTCCACCCGGCTCCTCCCAGCTACCGGCGTCGAATCCGTCCGCCGACCCTTGACGCTCGTCCTGGGGGCAGTGTAGACATTCCGCCATCCGATGTTTACGTAAACATAACAGCTCGCCGGATCGCCGGCGGCCTGATGTTTGCGTAAACATCGAGTCGCCCCGAGAGCCGGCGCCCGGTTCCCGGACACCCGAGCGAGGAACGACATGACGACGCTACGACCCCCACCCGCCGAGGAGGTCGGTGCCGACCGGCCGGAGCGGCGGATGCGGCCCGTGAAACGGCAGAGGTACGCGTGGACCGGATGGGGCTTCATGGCCCCGTTCGCGATCGTCTTCGCCCTCGTGTTCCTCGCCCCCATCGCCTATTCGCTGTTCCTGAGCCTCTTCCGGGAACAACTCATCGGCGGCAACCAGTTCGTGGGCCTCGACAACTACCGGCGCGCCCTGGAGGACCCGCAGTTCTGGTCCGGACTGGGCAGGGTCGCGCTCTTCCTCGCCGTGCAGGTGCCGATCATGCTCGGCATCTCGCTGCTCGTGGCGCTCGCCCTGGACAGCGGCCGCCTCTACGGCAAGAGCTTCTTCCGCATCGCGGTCTTTCTGCCGTACGCGGTTCCCGCCGTCGTCGCCACTCTGATGTGGGGCTTCATGTACGGCACCCGCTTCGGACTCCTCGGGGACGTCAACGCCGCGCTGGGCACCGCGCTCCCGGACCCGCTCTCCCCGGACCTGGTGCTCGCCTCGATCGGCAACATCGTCACCTGGGAGTTCGTGGGCTACAACATGCTCATCTTCTACTCCGCGCTCCGGGTGATCCCCCACTCCCTCTACGAGGCCGCGGAGATCGACGGCGCCGGCCAGATCCGCGTCGTCACCGCGATCAAACTGCCCGCCATCCGGGGCGCGCTGGTCATCGCGACGATCTTCTCCGTCATCGGCAGCTTCCAGCTCTTCAACGAGCCGAGCATCCTGCAGAACCTCGCCCCCAACGCGATCACGACGTACTTCACGCCGAACCTCTACACCTACTCGCTGGCCTTCTCCGGCGGGCAGCACAACTACGCCGCCACGGTCGCCATCGTGATGGGCCTGGTGACCATGGTCATCGCCTACGCGGTCCAGCTGCGCGGCATGCGGAAGGGAGCGTGAACGATGGGCAGCCCCACCATGACCGCGTCCGGCGGCACCCCGAAGTCCGCCGCCCGCGGCGCGCCGAGACTGCGGAGCAGGACCCCGCGCCGCGTCGAGCCGGGACCGCGCCGCACCCGCCGCAGCGTCCTGCTCACCGTGCTCACCGGACTGGTCCTGCTCTACAGCCTGGTGCCGCTGTGCTGGCTGCTGATCAGCGCCACGAAGACCCAGGAGGGCCTGTCCGGCTCCTTCGGCCTCTGGTTCAGTGACGACTTCGCGCTCTGGGACAACATCGTCCAGACCTTCAGCTACGACGACGGCGTCTTCACCCGCTGGCTGCTCAACACGCTGCTGTACGTGGTCGTCGGCGCCGGCGGAGCCACTTTCCTGGCGGTGCTCGGCGGTTACGCGCTGGCGAAGTTCCGGTTCCCCGGCAGGCGGGCGGTGTTCGCCGTGGTCATCGGCGCGGTGGCCGTCCCCGGCACGGCTCTGGCGGTGCCCACCTTCCTGATGTTCAGCGAGCTGGGCCTGACCGACACCCCGTGGGCGGTGGTCATCCCCTCGCTCATCTCCCCGTTCGGCCTCTACCTCATGTGGGTCTTCGCCACCGAGGCGATCCCCACCGAGCTGATGGAGGCCGCCCGCATCGACGGCGCGAGCGAGGCGCTCATCTTCTTCCGGGTCGGCCTGCCGCTGCTGGCGCCCGGTCTCGTCACCGTGCTGCTGTTCACGATGGTCGCCACCTGGAACAACTACTTCCTGCCGCTGATCATGATCAAGGACCCGGACTGGTACCCCCTGACCCTGGGCCTGAACGCATGGAACGCCCAGGCCGCGACGGCCGGCGGCGAAGCCGTCTTCCACCTCGTGATCACCGGATCGCTGATCACGATCCTGCCCCTCATCGCCGCCTTCCTGCTGCTCCAGAAGTACTGGCGGTCCGGTCTCGCCGCCGGAAGCGTCAAGGAATAGCCGCCCGTTGCCCCGGCCCCCCGTCCCACACGCCCCCATCGGCTCCCACCCGCGCCGTTTCGGACCTCGACGAAATGGAAACACCCTCATGTCCCTGAAGACCCGCCGCGCCCTGAGCGGCACCGGCCTCCTCTGCGCCCTCGCCCTGCTGGCCACCGCCTGCGGCGGCTCGTCCGACACCTCCGGCCCTCAGACACTGTCCGAGAAGGACATCCAGGCGGCCCTGGAGAAGGGCGGCACCATCAAGGTCTGGGCCTGGGAGCCCACGCTGAAGTCCGTCGCCGCCGACTTCCGGAAGAAGTACCCGAAGGTCAAGGTCGAACTCGTCAACCCCGGTACCTCCAACGACGCGTACACCGCCCTGAGCAACGCCGTCTCTGCGGGCAAGGGCGTGCCCGACGTCGCCCAGATCGAGTACTTCGCCCTGGGCCAGTACACCCTGGGCGAGTCGCTCACCGACCTGTCCGCCTTCGGCGCCGAGGACCTGGCCGGCACGTACACCCCCGGCCCCTGGAACGCCGTCGCCACCGAGCAGGGCGTGCACGGTCTGCCCATGGACTCCGGGCCGATGGCGCTGTTCTACAACAAGAAGGTCTTCGACAAGCACGGCATCGACGTGCCGACCACCTGGGACGAGTACGTCGAAGCCGGCCGCAAACTCCACAAGGCCGACCCGGACGTCTACATCGCCAACGACACCGGCGACGCCGGGATGACGTCGAGCATGCTGTGGCAGGCCGGCTCCCGCCCCTTCAAGGCCGAGGGGAGCGACATCACCGTCGACTTCTCCGAGCAGACCACCGCCGCGTACACCGCGACCTGGCAGAAGCTCATCTCCGAGGACCTGCTCGCCCCCATCACCGGCTGGACGGACGAGTGGTACCAGGGCCTCGGCGACGGCACCATCGCCACCCTGGTCTCCGCCGCCTGGATGCCCGCCAACTTCGCCTCCGGCGTCAAGGGAGCCTCCGGCGACTGGCGCGCCGCCCCGCTGCCCCAGTGGAAGGCGGGCGGCAAGGCGAGCGCCGAGAACGGCGGCAGCTCCCTCACCCTGCCGGAGGCCGGCAAGAACGAGGCCCTGGCCTACGCCTTCGTCCGGTACGCCAACGCCGGCGAGGGAGTGAAGACCCGTATCTCCGAGGGCGCCTTCCCCGCCACCAGGGCGGAGCTGGAGTCGGAGGAGTTCCAGAACACCGAGTTCGAGTACTTCGGCGGCCAGCAGGCCAACAAGATATTCGCCGAGTCCGCCGCCATGGTCGCCGACGACTGGACCTACCTCCCCTACCAGGCCTACGCCAACTCGGTCTTCAACGACACCGCGGGCCAGGCCTACGTCTCCGGCACGCCCCTGGCCGAGGGGCTGCGGAGCTGGGAGAAGTCCATCGTCAAGTACGGCATCGAGCAGGGCTTCAGCGTCAACAAGTAGCCGGCACGCCACCCCGCCCCCGCGGGCGCATCGGAAGGACCACCATGATCAGCACCCTCCTGTCCCAGCTGCACCCCGGGCCGGACGGTGAACCCACCCGCCGGATCGCCTACGGCGCCGACTACAACCCCGACCAGTGGCCGCGCGAGGTCTGGGACGAGGACGTCCGGCTGATGCGCGAGGCCGGCGTCAACATCGTCTCCCTCGCCATCTTCTCCTGGGCCCGGATCCAACCCGCAGAGGACCAGTGGGACTTCGGCTGGCTCGACGAGGTCATGGACCTGCTGCACTCCCACGGGATCGGCGTCGACCTGGCCACCGCCACCGCCTCCCCGCCGCCCTGGCTCACCACCGCCCACCCCGAGGTGCTGCCCGTCACCGCCTCCGGGGAGACGCTCTCGCCGGGCGCGCGCCAGCACTGGCGGCCCACCTCGCCCGTCTTCCGCACCCACGCGCTGCGCCTGGTGACCGCCCTCGCGACCCGCTACGCGGACCACCCCGCCCTGGTCGCCTGGCACATCTCCAACGAACTCGGCTGCCACAACGTCCACGACTACTCCGACGACGCCGCCCGCGCCTTCCGGGACTGGCTGCGCGCCCGCTACGAAACCCTCGACAGCCTCAACACCGCATGGGGCACCGCCTTCTGGTCCCAGCGCTACAGCGACTGGGAGCAGATCCTGCCGCCGCGGCTGGCCGCCTCCCACCCCAACCCGACGCAGCAGCTCGACTTCAAACGCTTCTCGTCCGACGCGCTGAAGGAGTATCTGCGCGCGGAACGCGACGTACTGCGCCGGCTCACCCCCGATGTCCCGGTCACCACCAACTTCATGGTGATGCCCGGCATCAAGGGCATGAACTACGCCGACTGGGCCGACGAGGTCGACTTCGTCTCCAACGACCACTACACCCACCCGGGCCCGCAGGCGCGTGACGAGCTGTCCTTCTCCGCCAACCTCACCAGCGGCATCTCCGGCGGCCGCCCCTGGTTCCTGATGGAGCACTCCACCAGCGCGGTCAACTGGCAGCCCGTCAACCTGCCCAAGAAGGAGGGGGAGCTGGCCCGCGACTCCCTGCTGCACGTGGCCCACGGCGCCGACGCCGTCTGCTTCTTCCAGTGGCGCCAGTCCGCCGCCGGCGCGGAGAAGTACCACTCCGCGATGGTGCCGCACGCCGGCGCCGACAGCGACGTCTTCCGCTCCGTCGCGGACCTCGGCAGGACCCTCGGCGAACTGGCCCCGGTCGCCGGGTCCGTACGGGAGCCGGCGTCGGCCGCGATCCTCTTCGACTGGGAGTCGTGGTGGGCGAGCGAACAGGACTCCCACCCCACCTCGCGGCTCAGCTACCACCAGGAAGCCCTCGACTGGTACTCCGCGCTCCTCGACCTCGGCATCCGCGCCGACGTCGTCCCCGCGGACACCGACCTCGACCGGTACCGCCTCGTCGTCGCCCCGGTCCTGCACATGATGCCCGCGGCCCTGGCCAAGCGGCTCACCCGGTACGCCGAGAACGGCGGCCACCTCGTCACCACCTACTTCTCGGGCATCGTCGACGAGAACGACCACATCTGGCTCGGTGGCCACCCCGGCGCGCTGCGGGACCTTCTCGGCGTCCGCGCGGAGGAGTTCGGCCCGCTGCCCGACGGGGAGGGCGTCCCCCTGGACGACGGCACCACCGGCACCCTGTGGACCGACCGCCTCGCCGTCACCGACCCCGCCACGGAGGTGCTCGCCCGCTACGCGGCCGGCGAGCAGGACGGCCGCCCGGCCGTCACCCGCCGCACCACCGGCTCCGGTTCGGCCGGTTACGTCTCCACCCGCCTCGGCCGGGACGGGCTCACCCGGCTGCTGCCGCGGCTGCTCTCCCCGGCGGGAGTGGAGAGCGAACTGCCCGAGGAGGCCCGCGGCCGCGTCGAACCCACCGTGCGCACCACCGCCGGCAGCCGCTACCTCTTCCTGGTCAACCGCACCGACGACCGGGTGACCGTGCCGGGCCTCGCGGGCGAGGTGCTCATCGGCGAGGCCGCCGCCCCCGGCGCGCTCGTCGTGGCCCCGCGCGGAGTGACCGTCCTGCGGCAGCCCGCCGGCTGACCCGTACGCCGTCCGTCCGCCGCGCGCCGCGGCACACGGGCCGCGGTCTCGGAATCCCGAGGCCGCGGCCCGGTCGTGTGTGCGCCGTCGGTCGGGAAGTACGCCGGGCCCGCGTTTCACTCTCCGTATTCGTGCTGCCGTGCGATGCCTCATACCAGAGTGGGACGAATGGCGGGGAACTTCGGCGACTGGCCCTCGGACGTGTTCCCCCCGCGGCTACCGTGTGTGTCCGGTGATCGACGGTGGCTCCCCGTCCGCGTGCCCGGAGCCCGCCGTGGAGTCATGCCGATCGGACGTCGGCCGACAGCACCACGCCGATCCCTGGGGCCCCCACGTACCGAGGACGCTGATGTCTCAACTACGCGCACCCGCCGCGCGGTCCGACCGCCGCGAGGGCGGACGGCACGGCCGGCCGGGCGCCCGCGCCCTGGCGGCCGCGAGCCGGACGCCGTCCGCGGCCGGGCAGCCGGAAACCCGTATACGACCCCGACTGCTGCGCACCGCCGTGCTGCCGACCGTGGTCACCGCCCTCAGCGGAGCGATCGCCGTCGCTCTCACGGTGCGTGCCGTCACCCCCGGGCCGTCCGCCGGCCTCTGGGTGGCGCTGATCCTGCTGGCCGGGATCGCCCTGGCCGCCGTGGCCGTTGCCGCACGCGGCGCCGAACGCACGGCCACGTCCGTGCTCGACCGCTGCTCGGAGCTGCGCCGCACCACCGCCCGCGCCCAGAACGACCTGCGTACCGCCGTCGACCGGCTCCGGCGCGGCGAGGGCCCGCCGCCCCGCCCTGCGCCGCCGCAGCGGACGCCGGGCGGCGGGGACGAGTTCGACCTGCTCGCACAGGAGCTGGTGCGCTCGCACGACACCGCGCTGACGGCCGTGGTGCAGGCGTCCCGGCTCTCCAGCAGCGTGGGCAACGAGCAGAAGGTCGAGGTCTTCGTCAACCTGGCCCGCCGGCTCCAGTCCCTGGTGCACCGCGAGATCCAGCTCCTCGACGACCTGGAGAACGACGTCGAGGACCCGGAGCTGCTCAAGGGCCTCTTCCATGTCGACCACCTCGCCACCCGGATCCGCAGGCACGCCGAGAACCTCGCCGTCCTCGGCGGCGCCGTCTCCCGGCGGCAGTGGTCCCACCCGGTCACCATGACGGAGGTGCTCAGGTCCGCGATCGCCGAGGTCGAGCAGTACCCCAGGGTCAAGCTCGTGCCGCCGGTCGACGGCACACTGCGCGGACACGCGGTCGCCGACGTGATCCACCTCCTCGCGGAACTGGTCGAGAACGCCACGCTGTTCTCCGCCCCGCACACCCAGGTGCTGCTGCGCGCCACGCACGTCACCGCCGGACTCGCCGTCGAGGTCGAGGACCGGGGCCTGGGCATGCCGCTGTCCGAGCAGGACAGGATGAACGCCCTGCTCGCCGACCCGGACCAGGTCAACGTCGCCCATCTGCTCCAGGACGGCAGGATCGGTCTGTTCGTCGTCTCCGCGCTGGCCCGCCGCCACGGCATCGTCGTACGGCTCCAGTCGAACATCTACGGAGGCGTCCAGGCCGTCATCGTCCTTCCGCAGGGGCTGCTCGGCGGCGACCGGGAAGAGGCCGGACAGAGCGCGAGCGCCGCACCCGAAGCGCCCGCCGCCGGGCCCCACATCGCGGCCGTGTCACCGCCCACGCTGCCCCCGTCCGCACAGCCCGAACGGTCCCGCCCCGTGCCGGCGCAGCGCGAACCGGCAGCCGGCGGCGCGCAGGGCCCCGGCCCGGACGATCCACCGCACGCCACGGCCCCCGCTCCTGTCTCCGCGCCCGAGCAGGCCCGTCCCGCGCCGCAGGGCCCCGCCCCGCAGATCGTCCGCGGCACCGTCGGCCGGCCTCCACTGCCCAAACGCCGCAGCCAGGAGCACCTCGTCCCGCAGCTGCGGGACACCCCCGCCCCGCGCGGGGACGACGAGCCGGCCCTGCACGACCCCGGTCTGATGGCGGCCTTCCAGCGGGGCATCGGCCGCGCCGAGACCGGGCCGGAGCGCGTCCCCCGGCCCGCCGGCCAGACCGGCGCCCCGCGAAACGACCACACCAAGGAGTGATGCGCCATGGCGAGCGATGTGCCGACCGGCCATGTCTCGGACCTCGACTGGCTGTTGAGCGGTCTGGTCCAGCGTGTCCCGTACACCCGCAGTGCGGTACTGCTCTCCTCCGACGGACTGGTGAAGTCGGTGCACGGCCTGGACAGCGACAGGGCGGACCACATGGCCGCCCTGGCCTCCGGCCTCTACTCCCTGGGCCGAAGCGCCGGAGCGCGCTTCGGCGACGGGGGAGAGGTGCGCCAGGTCGTGGTCGAGCTCGACTCCACGCTGCTGTTCGTCACCACGGCCGGCTCGGGCTCCTGCCTCGCCGTGCTGGCCGGACGGGAGGCCGACGCCGCCGTACTGGGCTACGAGATGGCCATGCTGGTCAAGAGCGTGCGTCCCTATCTCGCCACCCCCGCCAGACAGGCCGCGGGAGCCCCGGGCACCGCAGGACGGTGACCATGCCCTCGCCCCTGGACGGGCCGCTCCTGGACGACGCGGCGGGCCGGCTGATCCGCCCGTACACCGTGAGCGGCGGCCGCACCCGTCCGACGGCCCCGCTGGACCTGCTCTCCATGGTGATGGCGACCGGGACGGTGCCGCAGGCGCACCTCGGTCCGGAGCACACCACGGCCCTCGGCCTGTGCCACGGACCGGTGTCGGTGGCCGAGATCGCCGCCCACCTGCGCCTTCCGGCCGCCGTCACCAAGGTGCTCCTCTCCGACCTGGTCGACTGCGGCGCCGTCACGGCGCGCGCGCCGCGCAGCCACGACACACCCACGGACCGTTCACTGCTGGAGGCGGTGCTCGATGGCCTACGACGACGGCTCTGACCGGTACGGCGCCGGGAGCGACGACCGGTTCCCCACCGCGCTCAAGGTCCTCATAGCGGGGGGATTCGGGGTGGGCAAGACGACCTTCGTCGGAGCGGTCAGCGAGATCGATCCCCTCAGTACCGAAGAAGTGCTCACCCAGGTCAGCGCGGCGACCGACAGCCTCGAAGGCGTCGAGTCCAAGACGACGACCACCGTCGCCATGGACTTCGGCCGGATCACCCTCGACGCCCGCCATGTGCTGTACCTCTTCGGCACGCCCGGGCAGGAGCGGTTCTGGTTCATGTGGGACGAGCTGTCGACGGGGGCTCTGGGCGCCGTCGTGCTCGCCGACACCCGAAGGCTGGAGGCATCGTTCTCCGCCGTCGACTTCTTCGAGCGGCGCGGCATCGGATTCGTCGTCGCCGTCAACGAGTTCGACGGCGCCTACCGCTACGAACCGGACGAGGTGCGGGCCGCGATCGGCCTCGGACCGGCGGTGCCCATCGTGCTGTGCGACGCACGGATCGCGAGCTCCGGCATCGGGACCCTGGTCACGCTGGTCCAGCACCTGCTCACCACCACCGCCGTCGTGCCGGGCCCGGCACCGAGCCATGGAGCACCGACATGACGTACGACCCCACCGGCCATCTGCTGCTGACACCGGTCGACCGCGAAGCACCCGCCCGCGTCGAGCGACTTCGCCGGCTCGGGCTCGGCGAGCGGCCCGACGCGGCCTTCGACGACTTCGCGCGCAACCTTGCCGCGGTGACCGGAGCTCCGTACTCGATGGTCAACTTCATCGACGAGAAGCGTCAGTTCTTCGCCGGACTGCATCCGTCGTGGGCCCGGCGCGACGCCGATCCGGGCACCGCGCCGAGGGGCGAGGAGATCAGCCGGTTCATGGCGCGCGACCACGGCTACTGCCCTCACGTGGTGGTGCGCCGCAAGGCGCTGGTCCTGGAGGACGTGTGCGACTACCCGCGCTTCGCGGGCAACCCGGTCGTCGACGAGATCGGCGTCCGCTCCTACCTCGGGGCGCCGCTGATCGACCGTACGGGCATCGCGCTGGGCACCGTCTGCGTGTTCGACACCCGGCCGCGGCCCTGGGGCAGGCCGGGGCTCGAGACGATCAAGTCGCTCGCGGCGGAACTGGTCGAGCAGATCCACCGCCGCGAGGACGGCGGCATCTGAGCCCTGAGGCCCGTCGGGGCCGCGCGAACGCGGGGCGACCAGGACGCCGGCGGGCGTTGTCGGTGACGGCGTTTACGGTGGTGCCATGGCCACTGCCGACGACGTACGCAGGATCGCACTGTCGCTTCCGGGGACGATCGAGAAGCTCGCCTGGGGCATGCCCACCTTCCGGCTGAAGGACCGCGGCCCGGTCTTCGCGTCGCTGGACGACGACGACCGCGTGATGGGCGTGAAGTGCCCGAAGGAGGAGCGCGAGGAGCTGATCGCCGCCGAGCCGGACAAGTTCTTCCTCCGCGGGGGACACGACGACCACTACGCGTGGGTGCGGGTGCGCCTCGAAGCACTGGAGGACGACGACGAACTGCGGGCGATCCTGCTCGACTCGTGGCGGCAGGCCGCTCCCCGCAAACTGCTCGACGCCCACCCGGAGCTGGCCCCGCCCCCCCGGTGACGCGCCCGCCTCCGCGCTGCCAGGCACACGGGTACGGGTCCCCCCGGTCAGGTGGCCCCGGGTCCGGGTGTCCGCCGGGCCGGATGGCCGCGCGGCCGGTGCCACGGTCGGGTGAGTGCGCGCCCGGGGCTACCGCTTCCCGCGCGGACCGGGGTACGGATTGCGGCGCCGTTCCACGACGCCGGGAGGACTCCACCCATGCCCGTCACCAAGAGCGCCGGGAGCACGCTGGCCGCGGCGGTCTGCGCCGCACTGCTTCTCACCGGCTGTACGGACACCTCGTCCGTGTCGCCCGCACCCCAGGCGCCCGCGAAGCGCCCCGCCGGGCACGCCGGCCCCGGACCGCACAAGCCGTCGGTCCGTCACATCCCGGGCCTCGGCCCGGACTTCCGCTCCCGCATCCCCGGCGGCACCCGTCAGGCCCTGGTCGTGTCGGGCGGCACGGCCGACACCAACGTCGCGGAGACCACGCTCTACGAGAACGGGAGCGAGAGCGGGAAGGGAGACGACTGGCGGCGCGTCGCCGGCCCCTGGCCCGCCCACAACGCCCTGCGGGGCTGGACCCACGACCACAACGCCGGTGATCTGCGCACCCCCATCGGGGTCTTCGGCCTCGGCGACGCCGGCGGACTCGAACCGGACCCCGGGACCCGGCTGCCGTACGACCAGGACGAGGAGTTCGTCGCCCCGGGGACCGGTTTCCTCGGGGAGCCCCTCGAAGGCTCCTTCGACTACGTGATCGCCATCGACTACAACCGGGTCCCGGGGACCAGTCCGCTGGACAAGGAGCGGCCGCTCGGCCCCGAGAAGGGCAGCGGGCTGTGGATCCACGTGGACCACGAGGGGCCCACCCAGGGGTGTATCTCGCTGCCGAGGGAGCGGATGCGCGAGCTGCTCCGGCTGCTCGATCCCGACAAGCGGCCGGTCGTCGTGATGGGGCCCGCCCCCGAGCTCCGGAAGTGACCGGCCGGCGCCCCTGAGCCGCTTCCCGTCCCCGCGCCGGTCACAGGAACACGGAGATGCGCGCCCTCAGGGACGCCGGGTCCAGTCCGTGCGCGGCGAGGTGCTCGTCGATCGCGCCGTAACGGCGCAGCTCCCGCCGTGCCACCCCGAGCCCCAGCACCCGGTGCGGCACGTCCGCCAGGGCGTCGTTCGCGGCCGTCGTCGACGTGCCCTCCAGATACGGCTCGACGATCACCACGTCGGCCCGGCCGCCCACCGCGGCGCGGACGGCGGCCCCGTCGAAGGGGCGCACGGTCGTCGCGTACAGCACGCTCACATCCAGCCCCTCGGTCGCCGCGAGCACGTTGTCCAGCATCGGTCCGACCGCGATCACCACGCCGCCGCGCCCTTCGCGGACGGTGAGGAACCGGTCGCCCGTGACCGGCCGGGCCTCGGCGTTGCTCTGCAGCGACAGGCGTACGTACACCCGGTCGTCGCCGGCGGCCGCGTGCCGGAGCAGCGCCTCCGCCTCGTCCGGGTGGCCGGGCACATGGACCGTCCACCCGTCCAGGGTGTCCAGCAGGGCCACGTCCCCCGGCGACATGTGGGTGAAGCCGCCGGCCGGCCAGTCGTACGAGGCGCCGGCGCTCACCAGCACCCCGCCGGTGTTCTGGTGGCCGAAGTCGAGCTTCACCTGCTCGAACGGCCGCTCCACGAGAAAGCTGGCGAACGTGTGCATGATCGGCCGCATCCCGGTGAGGGCCATGCCGCCCCCGGCGCCGATCAGCAGCTGCTCGCGGATCCCGACGTTGATCACCCGGTCCGGATGGCGCCGCTGCGCCTGCTCGAAACCGGCGGCGCTGATCTCGGCGAGGACGAGGGCGAGGCGGGGGTCCTCGTCCAGCAGGCGGGAGGTGGTGGCGATGAAACGGTCGCGCATGGTGTCCATGGTCGGAAGTCTCCTCTGCGGCGGCGCGATGAAAGGTGCGATGAATGGTGCGGTGAGAGATGCGACGAAGGGGCGGTCGGTCAGGCGCTCTTGGGCTCGACGCGGGCGACGACCGCCCGCGGCCGTCCCGGGTGCGGCGCGGTGAACGCGGCGTACAGCGCCTCGTGGTCCCTGCCGTCGACCGTCCGCGCCGACCAGCCGGCCGCCTCGAAGCGGGAGGCGATGCCGCCGGGCCAGCCGTGGGTCGCGGACGAGTTGTCGACGACGAGCGTGTGGAGCTGCTCCAGGCCGGCCGGGCCCGCGTAGGCGATGGCCTCGTGGTTGCTTCCCTCGTCCAGTTCGGCGTCGCCGATCAGGACCCAGACCCGCGGGTCCGTCAGCCCCTGGGCGCGCAGGCCCAGTACGGAGCCGACGGCCAGCGGCAGGCCGTGGCCGAGAGAGCCGCTGCCGATCTCCGCGCCGGGCACGAGGACCCGGTCGGGGTGGTGGCCGAGTGGCGAGTCGTACGAGCCGAAGCCGGGCAGCCACTCCTGCGGGAAGAAGCCCTTGGCGGCGAGGACCGCGTAGTACGCCATGGGTCCGTGCCCCTTGGAGAGGAGGAACCGGTCCCGGTCCGGAGCGTCGGCGGTCTCGGGCGTGACGCGCAGGACGCGGTCGTACAGGACCCAGAGGGCGTCGAGCGTGGACGTGGCGGCCGGTCCGTGCTTCTCGTCGCCGGTCATCAGGGACATGAGCCGGTCGAGATCGCCGAAGCCGACGGGCGCCGGGCCCCGGACGGACGCGGTGCCGGACGTGGTCGTGGGGGTGCGGACGGATGCGGTGGTGGATGCCGTTGTCGTCATGCCCACCACCGTGCAACCTCAAGTTTGCTTGAGGTCAAGCGCGTCGGTCCGCACCATACGGGTTCGTGACCAGCGGTCCGAGTGCGGTATTCTTCTCGTGCACGTTCGGCCGGGGGAAACCCCAGGTCAGCGGGCACCGGGACGTGGCGCAGCTTGGTAGCGCACTTGACTGGGGGTCAAGGGGTCGCAGGTTCAAATCCTGTCGTCCCGACTCTGCTTCTGGCGAGTCGTAGGCCGTTCTCTCATCCAATGGGAGAACGGCCTTTTTTCATGCCCGGACGACACGTCCGCCGTGCCCGGTGACGGGGCGAACGGGGCGATTTCGCACAGACCGCACCGCTGGATGAGTCCGAATCCGGTACGGCTAGCATATGAGCACCGCCTAGCTCGAAAGATAAACCTGTGACTGTCAAAGACGACTCGTTCACCAACTGGAAGAACCGCGAGGAGATCGCGGAGTCGATGATCCCGATCATCGGGAAGCTGCACCGGGAGCGGGACGTCACGGTCCTGCTGCACAGCCGCTCCTTGGTGAACAAGTCGGTGGTCAGCATCCTCAAGACCCACCGCTTCGCCCGGCAGATAGCCGGTGAGGAGCTGATCGTCACCGAGACGATGCCGTTCCTCCAGGCCCTCACCACGCTCGACCTCGGCCCCTCCCAGATCGACATCGGCATGCTCGCCGAGACGTACCGGGCCGACGACCGCGGTCTGACGGTGGAGGCGTTCACCGCCCAGGCCGTCGCCGGCGCCACCGGCGAGAACAAGATCGAGTGCCGCGAGGGCCGCGACGTCGTCCTCTACGGCTTCGGCCGCATCGGCCGCCTCGTCGCCCGCCTCCTCATCGAGAAGGCCGGCTCCGGAAACGGCCTGCGGCTGCGCGCCGTCGTCGTCCGCGGCGGCGGCGAACAGGACCTCGTGAAGCGGGCCTCGCTGCTGCGCCGTGACTCCATCCACGGCCAGTTCCAGGGCACGATCACCGTCGACGAGGCGAACAGCACGATCATCGCCAACGGCAACGAGATCAAGGTGATCTACGCGGGCGACCCGTCCGAGATCGACTACACGGCGTACGGCATCAAGGACGCCATCCTCATCGACAACACCGGCAAGTGGCGCGACCGCGAGGGCCTGTCCGAGCACCTGCGCCCCGGTATCGACAAGGTCGTCCTGACCGCCCCGGGCAAGGGCGACGTCCCGAACATCGTGCACGGCGTCAACCACGACACGATCAAGCCGGACGAGCGCATCCTGTCCTGCGCCTCCTGCACCACCAACGCGATCGTCCCGCCGCTGAAGGCGATGGCCGACGAGTACGGCGTCCTGCGCGGCCACGTCGAGACGGTCCACTCGTTCACCAACGACCAGAACCTGCTCGACAATTACCACAAGGCCGACCGCCGCGGCCGCTCCGCGCCGCTCAACATGGTCATCACCGAGACCGGCGCCGCGTCCGCCGTCGCCAAGGCACTGCCCGACCTGAAGGCGCCGATCACCGGCAGCTCGATCCGCGTCCCCGTCCCGGACGTCTCCATCGCGATCCTCAGCCTGCGCCTCGGCCGCGAGACCACCCGCGAAGAGGTCCTCGACCACCTCCGCGAGGTCTCGCTGACCTCCCCGCTGCGCCGCCAGATCGACTTCACCAGCGCCCCCGACGCCGTGTCGAACGACTTCATCGGCTCGCGCCACGCCTCGATCGTCGACGCCGGCGCCACCAAGGTCGACGGCGACAACGCGATCCTCTACCTCTGGTACGACAACGAGTTCGGCTACTCGTGCCAGGTCATCCGGGTCGTCCAGTACGTCTCCGGGGTGGAGTACCCCACCTTCCCGGCCCCGGCGGTCTGATCCGCCGACCGTTCCGGTGTCGTCCCGGCCGTCCACCGCAGGTGGGCGGCCGGTGGCGCACGCTCAGCCCTGCCCGCCCACCTCGATCTCGGCCCACACCTGCTTGCCGCCGCTGAGCGGCAGCGAGCCCCACGCCGCCGTCGTCGCCTCGACGATCAGCAGGCCCCGGCCGCCCGTCGCCTCCCAGTCGACGTTCGCCGGTTTGACGGGGGAGCGGGGCGAGGTGTCGTTCACGGCGATCCGCAGCCGGTCCGACGACAGGGTCAGGTCGAGGCCCACTTCGCCCTGCGTGTGCGCGATGGCATTGGTGACCAGCTCGGAGACCACCAGCAGCGCCATGTCGATCTCGTGGGTCAGGCCCCAGGAGCGCAGTGTGCGCGCGGCGAAGCGGCGGGCGTGCAGCACGGCGTTGGTCAGCCGCCACACCGTCCAGTGGGTCCGCAGCGGACGCACCCGGGTCCCGTCGTAGCGCAGCAGCAGCACCGCGACGTCGTCGTCCCGTCCGTTCACGGTGCCGAGGAGTTCGTCGGCGACCCGGCCGATGTCGGACGGGTCGGCCGCGGCGAGCGCCTCGTTCGCCCGCCGGATGCCCTCCTCCAGCGGGAGATGGGCCGACTCCACCAGGCCGTCGGTGACCAGGGTGAGCAGGGTGCCCGGCAGCAGACCCGCCTCGGTCATGGAGAACTCCGCCTCCGCCAGCACCCCCAGCGGCGGCCCGCCGTCGACGGCCAGTTCCTCGGTCGTGCCGTCCGGGTGCCGCAGCAGCGGCTGCAGATGCCCGGCGCGCACGAAGATGGCGATGCCCTCCTCCATGTCCAGGTCCACGTACAGACACGTCGCGAAGAGATCCGTCTCCATGCCGACGAGCAGCCGGTTGGCGCGCGAGACCACCACGTCGGGGGGATGGCCCTCCACCGCGTACGCCCGTACCGCCGTGCGCATCTGGCCCATGATGGTGGCCGCCGCGGCGCTGTGGCCCTGGACGTCGCCGATGACGAGCGCCACGTGGGCGTCGGCCAGCGGGATCACGTCGTACCAGTCGCCGCCCACCTCCAGGCCGGCCGTCGCGGGCAGATAGCGGGCCACGGCGACGCCGCCCGGCAGCACCGGGAGCTTGCGGGGCAGAAGGCTGCGCTGGAGCATCCTGGCCAGCTCGTGCCCGGCGTCCAGAGCGTGCGCGCGCCGCAGCGCGCTGCCGACCAGGCCCGCCACCGCCGTCAGCAGCGACCGCTCCTCCGGGGCGAACTCGTGCGCCGCGTCCCAGCCGACCAGGCACACCCCTACCAGGCGCCCGTCGGCGGGCAGCGGCACGACCGCCAGCCCGCCGGGACCGATGCCGATCAGGCCGGGCTCCAGATCGGCGCCCGGCGGCCACAGGCTCATATGGCCGTCCCGCAGCGCCCTCTCCAGAGTGGGCAGCGCATGGCAGGACGCGTCCGGCCACTCGGACCGCCACTCCGTCTGCCACACGCCCGGCCACGAGTCCGGCTCCGGCGGGTCCAGCACGGTGACCAGCAGCCGGTCGGCCTCCACCTCCGCGACCGCGATCCGGCTGGCGGCCAGCGGCTGGCGCAGGGTCTCGACGACCGTACGGCTGACGTCCCGGACCGTCGTCGCGCCCGCCAGCCGCGCCGAGAGGCCCTGCACGACGGCGACCTCGTCGTCCGTCGGGCGCAGATACACGGCGTCGGCGACCACCCCGAGCACCCGCTCCGGCGCGCCGTCGGCGCCGAACCGGAGACGGCAGCGCAGGCCCAGCCAGCGCAGCTCGCCACCGGGGCGCCGGATACGGAACGCCAGCTGCTCGCCGGAGGAGGACGACAGCCGGCCCGGCTCGACCACGGCCATCAGCGCCGGGATGTCGTCCGGTACGGCGCACGCGAGCAGCGTCTCCACCCGCCCGTCGAAGTCCTCCTGCGCGATGCCCAGCAGCTCCAGTACGCGCGTGTCCGCCTCCATCTGCCCGGTGTCCAGCGTCAGGGTGAACGCCCCGCTGTGGAGCGGCACCAGCGTCGGCCCCGGGTGCGCCCGCGGAGCCGGCCGGCCCGCCACACGGGCCGGTACCGACTCCAGTCCGGCCGCCACCTGATCGGCGTAGAGCTCCAGGAGGCTGCGGCGGTCGGCGTCGAAGCCGTCCGCCGTCTCACCGGCCACGATCAGGCAGCCGAGCTGGGTCGTGCCGCGGCCCAGCGGCAGCGCGCCGAGCGAGAACTTGGCCGGCAGCGTCCCGGCCCCGACGGGGGACACCCCGCGGGCGTCGGCCGAGAGGTACGCGGCCAGCTCCGCCGGGCTCAGCCACAGCGGCCGGGCGGCCCGGTAGGCGTCCGTGGCGGGGGAGCGGCCGCCCAGCGAGACCACGGACGGCAGCCCGTACGACCCGCCGCGATCGCCGACCACCTCGGCGAGCCGCAGCTCGTCGCCACTCTCCGTGAGCACGTAGACAGCGGCCAGCTCGGCCCCGCAGAACGCAAAGTTCGCCCGTGTCAATGCGCGCACCGCCTCCGTACGCGGTCAGGTACCGCGCTGCTCCCATGCTGCCGTTGTTCGCGTGGTGGGAGCTAGTCAGGAGACGACATTGATCGTGTGGCGGTGGCGCGGGGCGCGCCCACGCCGGGGGCGGACTGCCGCCGGACAGCCCGGTTCCGGGCGTGAGCCCGGTCGCGTTCACGCCTTCGGCCTGTGACGCTGGGGGGTGTGCAGCGAGGCATCGGCAGGGTGAGGCTCCGCAGGGTCTATGAGGCGCCCGACCCGGACGACGGGGTCCGCGTCCTCGTCGACCGGCTCTGGCCGCGTGGCCTGAGCAAGGTCGAGGCGCGGGTCGACGAGTGGCCCAAGTCGGTGACCCCGTCGACGGAGCTGCGGCGCTGGTACCACGGTCCGGACGGCGAGTACGAGGAGTTCCGCCGGCGCTACGAGGCGGAGCTGGCGGAACCCGCCGCGGCAGAGGCCCTGAGCCGGTTGCGTGCCCTGGCCGCCGAAGGCCCGCTGACGCTGCTGACGGCGGCCAAGGAGCCCGACCGCAGCCACGCCGCCGTGCTCCTGAGCCTCCTCTGAACAGCCCCGGCCGCGCCGGACCGGGGCTGTCAGCCGCGCGGGGCCTCTTCGGCGGCCGGCGCCGGTGGGCCGTCCGCCGTGACGCGGGTCAGCAGCGTGCGGGCCTCCCCGACGCGGGGGTGGTCCAGGTGCAGATGCCGCTCGCAGTCGGCCAGTGCCCCTCGGGCCGCCGCTTCCGCCTCGCTCCGGTGGCCCAGACCGTGCAGGGCGGCGGCTGCTTCCATGTCCAGGCTCCCGGCCAGGCTCCGGTCCCCGTGCGGGGCGACCCGGCGCGCCTCGGTGAGCGCCTCTTGGCAGCGCCCCTGCCCGTTCAGGCTGTGCACCAGGCCGCGGTGCAGAGCGGCGGCCGCGGCGCCTTCGGCCCGGGGAAGGTTCCCCCGGGCGATCGCCTCGGCATCCTCGTACCGGCCCTCCTTCCACAGCTGATGGAGGACCTCCAAGGCGGCGGCTTCCCGTGAGCGGCCCCGTATCATCCGTGCGATCTTCACAGCCGGTGAGGCTAGGTGAAGACGCCTGACCAGGAAGTCCGAGCTGAAAACGAAGGCATAGGCCCCGGAGACCTGGGGGCGAGCGGTCCGCCGCACGCGCGGCGGCTTCGACGGAGACGTGCGCGAAGCGGTGCGTAGCGCCCGGGACTTCAGGTCCCGCAACGGCCGCGAGCCGGTGCGGCGTCCCGTCAGGTCCGGCCCGTCAGCCGCGGCGCCTCCGCGGCCGGGTCCACCGGGCCGGTCATCCGGTCCGCGAGTTCCCTGGCCCAGCGGCTCAGCCCCGGCACGTCGATGTCGTGCGGGGCCGGGAAGTCCGCGATGCGCTCCGCGCCGCGCAACAGCAGCCGGGCGCCGCCCGTGGTGTTGCCGCGCGCGGCGTGGGTGAGACCCACCGCGAGCTGCGCCAGGCCCCGCCACAGCTCACGTTCCCCCTCGGGGCCGGACTTCCAGGCGTCCTCGAACACCTCGTGCGCGTGGAACGGCATACCGGCGTCGAGCAGCCGCTGCGCCTCGGAGAGCGTCTCTGCGGGTGTGCGCACCACCCCCTCCGGCTGGCGCTCCACGCCGGGCGCGCCATGGGGAAGGGGACGGCCCAGGCCGTCCCGGGGGCGGGCGTTGCGGGCGCGGCCCTCGGCGTCGCGGTCTCTGCGTGCCTTGTCCATGCAGCAATTGTCCCTCCTCCGTACCGGCGGACGGCGGCGGGCCACGGCGGAGCACCCGCGGCGACGCGGGCAGCGTCGGCCGGGCCGGGCGTTCGGCGGGCCTGCGGAGTGGGGTAATGTTCTCTTGCGCGCTCGGGCAGGGAAACCGGCCGGACGGCGCATCGGGACGTGGCGCAGCTTGGTAGCGCACTTGACTGGGGGTCAAGGGGTCGCAGGTTCAAATCCTGTCGTCCCGACTCTGCGGAGTCGCAGGCCAGAGGTCGTATCGGAGTCAATCCGATGCGGCCTTTGGTCATTCCCGGGGGTCAGCCCGGCCGGTCGACCGTCACGCAACATCATGAGAGGTACAGCACGATGGTGAACCGCGACGTCGTCGCACTCGACGAGCCGGTACGCGAGTCCCTGCGCGGTCATCACGCCCATCTCGCCCGCCAAGTCGGCCGGGCCGCCACGTATATGGCGGACGTCGCGACCTTCGCCGCCGTCTCCGCAGAGCCGGATCCCGAGGAGTGGACCGACCTCGCCCGGCTCCTCGGCCCGGGCGCGTTCGCCGACATGTTCAGCTGCCCGGCGACGCCGCCCGCGGAGTGGGAGTCGGTGTTCGTGCTCGAAGGCCGCCAGATGATCTGGCCGGACAGCGGGCGCCCGGCCGATCCCCGTACCGACGCCGGCGTGGTCGAACTGGGTGCGGACAGCGTGTCCGAGATGCTCGACCTGGTGGCCCGGGCTCAGCCGGGGCCGTTCTGGCCGCGCACCCACGAACTCGGTACGTATCTGGGCATCCGAGACCACGGCAGGCTGGTCGCCATGGTGGGCGAACGGCTCCGGCCACCGGGCTGGACCGAGATCAGCGCCGTCTGCACCGACCCCGGGTCCCGCGGCCAGGGCCACGCCGCCCGCCTGGTCGGCGCGCTCGTCGAGCGCATCGTGGCACGAGGCGAACGCCCCTTCCTGCACGTCGCCGAGGCGAACACGCGGGCCATCGACCTCTACGAACGCATCGGCTTCGAAACCCGCAAGCCGGTGACCTTCCGCGGCTTCCGCACTCCGTAACAGCCCCGGGACCCCGGTTCGGTGGCGCTGTCGGGCGGCATCGCCTCCGTGGTGGCGGGCGATTGCGGCGGCGTACGGTGGCACCGTGGCAAACGAACCTGGGGCGGACCCTGCGCCGCTTGCGCCGGCTGGCCGCCCTGACACAGGAGGAGCCGGCCGAGCGGTCCGGCGTGTCCGTCGATGTGATCCGCCAGCTCGGACAGCGGCGGAAGCACTCGGCCCGTCTCCCCACGCTGCACGCGCTGGCCAACGGTCTCGGCGTCGAGTTGACCACGCTTCGTGGCGGTGCGCCGCGCCCTCATGCCCGCGCTCTGGGGAGCGGAGCCCGAGCCACCGGGGCCCGACTTCTCGCTGGACGTACTGCGCGAGCGGATCGCGGACGGCTGGACCCAGTGCCACTCCGCCGAGTTCGACACAGTGACGAAGGCGCTGCCGGACTTGATCTCGGACGCGCGCAGCGCCTCGGTTTCCAGCGATGACGACGACCGCGGGACCGGTCCGGTCCTCCGAGCCGCTGCCCTGGGGCAAGCGGGTGTGGGCGGAGTCGCACGCAACGCAACACGATGGCCGGCGGGGCACGACCCGGACAGGCCCGGCGCGGACCCGGCCCGGACCCGTGGTCCGGACCGCTCGGGTCACGGGCTGATGCTGTTCCGGCAGGAGCGGGCCTCGATCTCCGCGCCGTTGGGTTTGTGGCTGCTGATCCAGGCGCGGTCCTGCTCCGGGAGGGCTGGCAGGGAGGTTTCGACGTCCCGGATCCATGTGCTGGTGCCGACATGCTTCTTGAGCCAGGTCTTGAGCCGGGCGCAGTCCTCCTGATGGCCCTTCGGGAGGCCGATGCCGTAGTACTGGGGTGCTCCTATCGTCACGTCCGGGACCACCCGGAGGCCGTCCTTCTCGTGCTGCCGGGCGAAGCCGTAGAGGATGGCCTGGTCGGTGGAGACGGCCTGCACCTGGCCGCTGATGAGCTGCTCGATGCAGTCCGACGCGTCGGTGTGGGTGACCGGGTCGGCGCCGACTGTCTCCCTGATGCCGTCGAGGGCCTCCTGCGAGGTGGTGCCCTGCCAGGTGCAGATCCGGCTGCCGCGCAGGTCGGACAGGCGTGCCACGTCGGCTCCCTGCGGGCCGACGAGGAAACCCTGCCGGGTCTTGAGGTAGGGGCCCACGAAGTCGATCAGGTCCATCCGGTCCGCCGTGATGGAGAACGAGGCGATCGTCATGTCGGCCTTGCGGTCCAGGAGTTGGGTCACCCGGTCGCCCGAGGAGACGTCGACCGGTTCGCTGAACGCGACGTCGAGTTCCTCCTGGACGTGCTGGAACACCAGGAAGTCCAGCCCGGACCGATCGTAGTTGGACGAGTACGACACACCGGGCAGGTCGTTGTGCATCGCGACCGTGATCCGCTTGACGCCCAGGAACTCCGGCTCCGGCTCGTCGGACGAGCAGGAGGCGAGGTTCGCCAGCACGGTCACCGCCGCGGCGATGCCGAGAACGCGTCTGAGGAGCCGTGGGGCGGAGCGCCGGGATTCAGGGGTGGCAGCCACTGTGTCCTCTCAGTCGTGAAGTACGGCGTCCGCGACGAACAGGCCCATCTCGCAACCCTCGTCGGTGCTCAGGGCGATCCCGACCTCGATCTCGCCCTGAAGACCGCCGAGAGGGAACTCGATCGTCTGTCCGCTCTGGACCTCTTCGACGCGGGTGCTCGCGTTCCCCCGCAGCTCGGCGGAGTAGGTGGTCTCCGGCGCGCAGAACTGGGCGGCCCGGGCCGCGTCCCGTATCGACAGCGTGAGGCGCAGCCGGGAGCGGTCGACGGGGCTGTCGACCACGAGCCGGAGCCGGGAGCCGTCGGTGACCGTCTCGCCGCCCTTGATGTCGGTCCGGCCGGTGACATTGATCTCGCCGTGGTCCGCGAGATGGTCCATGCCGACCGTCCCGGCCACCGCGCAGATCAGCGCCGTCGCCGACATGAGAACGCGCCAGCGGCGGGCCCGTTTCTCGCCGGCGGGGGCGACCAGCCGGGCGAGCGCCAGGCCGACCGCGGCGCAGATGGCGAGGTAGACCCAGACGAACTGACGCAGCGGCCCGTCGGGCGCGGTGATCAGGGCGAAGCCGCCGAGCAGGACGACCAGCAGGAACGGCGGCCAGTTCCAGCCGCTCCAGCGTTTCGCCTTGTCGGCGAACTCGACGACGTCCCCGACGAACACACTGAGGAACAGCTTGCCGACGAAGCCGATCGCCGGCGAGTTGTCCCCCACCGTGGAGGCACCGCCCCGCACCGGCGGGTCGCCGCTCAACTACCGCCCCCCTGCTCCGGCCGCGGGTTGTAGTTGAAGGTGGCCGTGTCCAGTTTGCCGATCGCGGGGGAGCCGTCGCCGTACGTCGTCACATTGATCCGGTCGCCCGCGTGGTACTCCTGATGGGCGACGCGGATGTGCGCACGCAGGGAATCCGCGCTCAGATCGTCCCCGTCGGCCAGCCATTCGCCGACCGCGGTCTCCAGGATCTCCCGGTCGTCCGGGGCGAGTTCCTCGACGGCAGCGGCCGCCGCGGCGTCGTCCTCGGTGGGGGGAGGGTCATCGGGGCCCCGGCGCAGCACCCTGCCCAGCAGCACCCGCCCCCGCTCCACCGCGCTGTCCGCCACCGCGGTCTGCGCGGACTGGGCGACGGCGCCGGCGAACGACATCGCCGCGGTGCTGATGAACGGCGCGATGACAGCCGCGGCCGTCAGTAATTCGGACATGCGCTCTCCCCTCCCGGATCACCCACAACTCTAGTCAACTACCCGGGGCCGAGGTCCCGGTTTGCACAGGTGGCATCACGCTGCCGCCGGGCCGACGAGAAGCCGATCACCTTCCGGCCCGAGGGCGGGCAGCCGTATGACGACCGGATGCTGTCCTGGCAGATCACCGGGCTGCCTGCGCCCCACGCCCCCAACGCGACGTGACCTGCTCGTAGGTGTGCTTGCGCAGAGCGAAGTTCTTGAACCCTCCCTGTCCGAACGCGACCTTGCTCACCCAGGTGGCGGCCTGGTTGCAGGCGCACAGGGTCGCCTCAAGCGCCGCCGTCTGCACGGGTGTCGGCAGCAGCTTCACCTGTACAACCAGCCTCACGGTCACCGACCGTACACACCTGTGCGAGACCCCACCACACGTTCCCGACCATTCACGCAACCGGATGAACCGACCGCCTCGTCGGCACTCGGCCCGTCCCACGAAGCGATTACCGGCCGCTGCGCGGCCCGGTAATCGCAGTGGATGCAGCGGCGCTTTGTGCCGCGAACACATGGCCCCGTCCTTCTGCGGCTGAAGTGCCGGGGTTCCTCGCAAGATCCGCTGGACTCCCCGTGCGACGGGAATGACTTGACGTCACACGCGTCACAATTCCGCGCCATTCCGCGCCCATTCCGCGCCCGCGCGCGGCGACGGAACCGGGCGGGCATCATGGGGGAGATGCCCGCCCGGCTCCGCGTGCCGGGGCCGCTCAGCTACGTGGTGGCGTCACTCGAGCAGCTCCGCGTACGCCCCCATGGCCAGCGCGATGTCCGCCTGGGCCCAGAAGCGGTGGTAGGTGAACTCGGGCGCTGCGCCGCCCGCCAGATAGGCCTCGATCTTCGACCACGCCGGGTCGTCCTGGTAGAAGGAGCGCAGTGAGGCGAACGTGGACGACGAGTCGATCGTGTCGCCGTTCGGCATCGTGCCCGTGAAGCTGTCCGGCACGTACACCGGGTCGTCGAACCGGTTGTAGTCGGTCCGCGTCTCCGGCACCGCGATGCCCAGCGCGTCCTGGTGGTGGTCCCACATGCCGTCCAGCAGACCCTTCGCCACCCGCTTCGCGTCGGCGTCGCCCGACCGTGCCGCGTAGTACGTCAGCACCTTGGCGTACGCACCGGCCACGCCCACGTCCTGGGTGTAGTCGGCCACGGTCACGTGCAGGCCGGCGTTGGCGCCCGGCGACGAGGGGTTCCAGGTGTCGGGCTTGCCGGACCACTGGAGAGTGGAGGGCATCAGGAACGTGCCGTCGGGGTTGATGGTCGTCTCCGACACGGCCCAGTCGACCCACTTGTCGAGCACGGCCTTCGCCTTGGCGTCGCCCGTCTGCTGGTAGTACTCGGCCACCCGCTCCATCGACCACGCCTGGAAGCCGAACCACTGGTTGGAAGGCGGGTCGTGGTAGACGGGCTTCTCGTCGTACGCCATGCCGTAGAAGGTCGGCGTGCCCGCCGCCGGGGCCTCGTAGCGGCCGCCGACGCTGTTGGTCGCGCCACCCGCGATCGCGCCCTCGTCCGCCTGCAGCCAGCGGTAGAACTCGATCTGCCGCTCCAGGCTCTTCGCCCAGTCGGACCGGCCGGTCGCCGACTTCGGCTTCAGCGGCGCGTACGAGCTCAGCGCGTACGCGGCCATCGGGTTCTGGTAGCCGCCGTGCGCGTGGCTGGAGCCGATGCGCCAGGCCCAGCCCGCGGAGGCGTCGTTCGCGCCGCCCCAGGCGTAGTACCAGGACAGCAGGTAGTGCGAGCTGTCCTTGCCGGTGCCGGCCGGGCAGGTCGTCGGCCCGACGCAGTCGCCGATCTTCTTGAAGTACTTGTCGAACATGGCGTAGCGCAGATAGTCGCCCATCTTCGCGGCCTTGGCGACCGTCGCCGAGACCTCGGAGCCCTTGCCCTGCTCCTTGGCCCAGAGGTCCGCCCAGTAGGCGGCCTGCACGGCGCGGGCGTCCGCGTCCGGCGCGTTGGTGAACTTCCACTGCTTGGCGTAGGACGCGTCCTTGGTGAACAGGTCCAGGTAGCCGTTCGGGCCGCCGTAGGCGAACCGGTCGCAGGTCGGCTGGGGCACGGTCTCCCAGACCGACTCCTGCGGCCCGCGCTGGAAGGTGTTGATGTACGAGGGCCCGGTGGCGCTCGGACCGGCCTCGCACTTGCCCGGCTCGTTGCCGTATCCGTAGACGTTGTCGACGTCCTGGAGCCAGTGCATGCCGTAGACGTCGTCCGTGCCGTACGCGCTCTTCAGCTCGGCCGCGATCGGGTCCTTGCCGGAGGCGACGGAGGGCTGGAGCTCGGCCGGGTACTGGGAGGGCAGGTCGTGCTCGGGTGCGTAGGTCGCCGGCTTGTTCGGGTCGTAGAAGGAGCCGGTGGCCTGGTCGGCGTGGGTGGGGATCATGAACTTCTCCATGATCTCCCAGGCGCCGTTGAACTTCGTCCAGTCGCCGCTGATCCGGCCGTACATGGCCTGCAGCCAGATCAGATAACTGTACGCCTCGGAGGTCGTCTCGTGCCCGTGGTCGGGGGCCTCGACGATCAGCGTCTCGACCGAGTGGTACGGGATGCCCTCGGGCGAGAAATAGCCGTTGGCCGGGTCGGTGATCTTCCCGTACAGATCGAGGAAGCGCTCGTCGTACTGCTTGGAACCGCCGAGCTGCGTCGCCGTCACCTCGGCGGCGGCGTGGCCGGGCGCCGTCACGGCGAAGGTGGCGGAGCCGGTTCCCTCGCTGTCGGCGGCGATGGTGACCTGCTGCGCGGTGTTCCAGTTCGACGGGGTGAAGGTGAGGCCGGCGCCGCTGCTCACGCTCAGGCCGGAGTTGCCCGCGGTGCGGGCGACCGTGGCCGTGACGTTCGACGACGGCTGCGTCGAGAGCTTGACGGCGAACGTGCCCGACTCACCCTGACGAACCGCCAGTTGGGACGGTGTGGCGACCAGGGCGGGGCCGGCGGCCACGGTGATCCCGACCGGCGAGGACTCGGCGGAGGCGCCCTGGCTGTCGTACGCCTTGGCGTAGAGCGAGTAGGAGCCGGCCGCGAGGCCGGTGGCGCTGAAGGTGTACGGCGAGGTGGTGTCCGTGCCCAGCAGGGCCGTGTCGCTGTAGAACTCGACCTTGCTCACCGTCGCGCCGTCGGCGGCCGCGGCGGTGGCGGCCAGCGGGACGGGGTCGCCGGCCGAGAAGACGGCGCCGGCGGCCGGGCTGGTCAGGACCGCTATGGGCGGCTGGTGCGCGCCGGTGCACTTGGTGCCGTTGACGAAGAAGGAGGTGGGAGCGGCGTTGGTGCCGCTGTAGGAGAACTGGGCGCCGGTGCTGACGGCGGCGCCGGCGGCGATCGTCCTGCTCCAGGCGGGCGCCTTGACGGTGACGGTGCTGCCGGACTGCGACCAGGTGCCGTTCCAGCCGTTGCTCAGCCGCTGGTTCCCCGCGTACTCGTAGGTCAGGGTCCAGTCGTCGACGGCCTCTGAGCCGCGGTTGGTGATCGTGAGGTCGGTGGTGAAGCCGGAACCCCAGTCATTGGCCTTGTAGTCGACACTGCACTGCACGGCGGCGGCATGGGCCGGCGCGGTGCCGGTCGCGGTGAGGGCCAGGGGGAGCGAGAGGACGGCGGCGAGCGCCGTCAGTACGCGCCGCAGCGGGCGCCGTCTTCCTGGTGGGGACATGAGGGTGACTCTCCTAGCGGCTCTGGGAGTTGGGCATGTGGAGGCTGGGCACAAGCCTTGAACCAGTGGGAGCGCTCCCACGGTGGAGTGGCCGGGCAACGCTGTCAAGACTTGGCGCAGAAACCGGTGTACGGAGGTGTGCTCCGTCAAGAAATTTGCCAACTCCCCTTTTCTGGTTCGCGGTTCGGCGCTAGCCTCCGGTGCAACCAGTGGGAGCGGTTCCATCACTGGACACGCCGGTTTCGGCGGGTCCGAGCTGCAAGGAGTCGCTCATGCGTCACCCCCCGCACCTCCCCGTCGCCCCGTCCGGCGGCCCGCCGCCACCGGACGCCGTCACCCTGCGGCGGCTTGCGCCATTGCGGGTCGAGCTTCCCGAGTCAGTGGATTCCTCCGCGGAATCCGGCCACTTTGGCTGGGAGCGCTCCCATGGATTTGCCGGTTGTCGTTCGGCCGGCGGACCCGTCGCACGCCCCCACTCTGCTCCGTCGACGAGAGGAAACGTCACCCCATGAGCCGCGACACAATGAGCCGCGACACCGCGCCACCACTGCGCAGAAAGCGGACCGCGCTGCTGGCTGCCTGCAGCCTGCTCGCCACCGGCGCCGGCGCGGTCACCGTGATGCAGACGCCGGCCGCCGCCGCGGCGCTCGCCTGCAGCGTCGACTACAAGACCAGTGACTGGGGCTCCGGCTTCACCGCCACGGTGGACATCAAGAACACCGGCACCTCCAGCCTCGACAACTGGGCGCTTACCTACGCCTACTCGGGGAACCAGCAGCTGGGCAACGGCTGGAACGGCATCTGGTCGCAGTCCGGGAAGACCATCACGGTCAAGGGCCCGGACTGGAACCGGTCCATCGCGGCCGGCGCCACCGTCTCGCCCGGAGCCCAGTTCTCGTACAGCGGCACCAACACCGCCCCGACGTCCTTCGCGGTCAACGGCGTGGCCTGCAACGGCGACACCACCCCGACGGACCCGCCGACCGATCCCCCGACCGACCCGCCCACGGACCCGCCGACCGACCCGCCGACGGGTGAGAAGGCGGACAACCCGTTCGCCGGCGCCAAGCTGTACGTCAACCCCGAGTGGTCCGCGAAGGCCGCCGCGGAACCGGGCGGCAGCCGCATCGCGGACACCTCCACCTCGGTGTGGCTGGACCGCATCGCCGCGATCGAGGGCGTCAACGGCGGCATGGGCCTGCGCGACCACCTCGACGAGGCGCTCGTCCAGTCCGGCGGCGACCCGCTCGCCATCAATGTCGTCGTCTACGACCTGCCCGGCCGCGACTGCGCCGCCCTCGCCTCCAACGGCGAGCTCGGACCCGAGGAACTCCCGCGCTACAAGAGCGAGTTCATCGACCCGATTGCGGAGATCGTCGCCGACCCGAAGTACGCGGACCTGCGCATCACCACGATCATCGAGATCGACTCGCTGCCCAACCTCATCACCAACGCGGGCAGCCGGCCCACCGCCACCCCGCAGTGCGACGTGATGAAGGCGAACGGCAACTACGTCAAGGGCGTCGGCTACGCGCTCGCCAAGCTCGGCCCGATCCCCAACGTCTACAACTACATCGACGCCGGCCACCACGGCTGGCTCGGCTGGGACGACAACTTCGGCCCCTCCGCGGACCTGTTCGCCGAGGCCGCCAAGGCCGAGGGCAGCAAGCTCGAGTACGTCCACGGCTTCATCACCAACACCGCCAACTACGGCATCCTCGACGAGCCGTACTACGACATCGGCGACTCGGTGAACGGCACCTCGGTACGCCAGTCCAAGTGGGTCGACTGGAACCGCTACGTCGATGAGCTGTCGTACGCGCAGGCCTTCCGCGGGCGCCTGGTCCAGGCCGGCTTCGCCTCCGACATCGGCATGCTGATCGACACCTCCCGCAACGGCTGGGGCGGCGCCGACCGGCCCACCGGACCGGGACCGCAGACCAACGTCGACACCTATGTCAACGGTGGCAAGCTCGACCGCCGCATCCACCTCGGCAACTGGTGCAACCAGGCAGGCGCCGGAATCGGCGAGCGGCCGCAGGCGGCTCCCGAGCCGGGCATCGACGCCTACCTGTGGGTCAAGCCGCCGGGCGAGTCCGACGGCTCCAGCAAGGAGATCCCGAACGACGAGGGCAAGGGCTTCGACCGGATGTGCGACCCCACGTACACCGGTAACGCCCGCAACGGGAACAACATGTCCGGCGCGCTGGGCGACGCCCCCGTCGCCGGACACTGGTTCTCCGCCCAGTTCCAGGAGCTCATGAAGAACGCGCACCCCGCGCTCTGAGGACACCCCTGGGGCACCTCCGGGAAGTCTCCGGAACACGAGCCGGGTCACCGGGTCACCGCGGTTCGGTGACCCGGTGGCCCGGCGCCACCGCGACGGACGCGCTGCGGCCTGCCTGGACACGCCTTGACCCGCAACTTAGGGTCATGGCCCAGGACGCCGAGGCGCGTCCGTACGTCCGCTGTGGAGAACGTGATGGTCACCCTTGCCGATGTCGCCCGCCATGCCGGAGTCTCGGCCAGCACCGTCAGCTATGTGCTCAGCGGAAAACGCTCGATCTCCGGGACCACCCGCGACCGCGTGAACCGCAGCATCGAGGAGCTGGGCTACCGGCCCCACGCCGGCGCCCGGGCCCTCGCCAGCAGCCGCTCGGACATCATCGCCCTGATGGTCCCGCTGCGCACCGACGTCTATGTGCCCGTGATGCTCCAGATCGCCATGGCGGTCACCACCACCGCCCGCGCCCACGGCTACGACGTCCTCCTCCTCACCGGCGAGGAGGGCCCGGACGCCGTGCGCCGCGTCGAGGGCAGCGCGGTCGCCGACGCGATGATCGTCATGGACGTCGAGCTCGACGACGAGCGCCTGCCGCTGCTGCGCGAGGCGCGGCGGCCCTCCGTCCTCATCGGGCTGCCCGCCGACGCCGACCGGCTGGGCTGCGTCGACCTCGACTTCGAGGCGGCGGGGGCGCTGTGCGTGGAACACCTCGCCGGACTCGGCCACCGGCAGATCGCGTTCGTCGGCGAGGCGCCCGGCGTCTACGAACGCCGCACCGGCTTCGCCGAGCGCACCCTGGCCGGCCTGCGCTCCGCCGCCGACGCGCACGGAGCGCGGCTGCTCCACCGCCCCTGCGCGAGCGGCTGGACCGCGGTCGACGCCACACTCGGCAGAATTCTCGAGGAACGCCCCGGCACCACCGCCTTCGTCGTCCAGAACGAGGCCGCCGCCGATCCGCTGCTCGCCCTGTTGCGCCAGCGCCGGCTGGCCGTCCCGGAGGACGTCTCCGTCGTGGCGATCTGCCCCGACCAGGTCGCCGAGCGGGCCTCCGTCCCGCTCACCGCCGTCGCCGTCCCGGCCCAGGAGATGGGCAGGCGCGCCGTGGAACAGGTGGTGGCCGTGCTCGACGGCCGCCAGGCCGCCGGTACCGTACTGCTGCCGCCCGAACTGACCGTACGGGCCAGCTCGGGACCGGCGCCGCGCTGACCGGACGCGCCCCGAAGACCCGGAGAGAGGACACCGCCGTGGGCACACCCGCCGCTGACGCGCGCGCGGAGTTCCAGGACTTCTTCGAGCGCCACTACGCGGAACTGGCCCGCCTCGCCCACCTGCTGACCGGCGAGGCCGACGCCGCCGACGACCTCGCCGCGGACGCGATGCTCGCCCTGTGGCACCGCTGGGACCGGGCCCGCGCCGCCGAGCATCCCGCCGCCTACGCCCGCGGCGTGGTCGCCAACCTCGCGCGCAGCCGCATCAGGAGCGCCGTCCGGGAGCGCCGCCGTGTCGCGCTGTTCTGGTCCCGGCGCCCCGACACGGTGGAGGGCCCCGACGTACCCGGCGTCGTCGACGTGCAGGAGGCACTGCGCGCGCTGCCGTTCCGCAAGCGCGCCTGCGTCGTGCTGCGCCACGCCTTCGACCTGTCGGAGCGCGACACGTCCCTGGTGCTCGGCATCTCGGTCGGCACGGTCAAGAGCCAGACCTCCAAGGGCATGGCGGAACTGCACAGGCTGCTGGGCCCCCAGGCGGCCGTCGATCTGGTCGGAGGCAGGAAGTGACGCACGACGAGGTACGCGGGCGGCTGCGGGAGGCGGCGCGGTCGCACAGCCCCGACCGGGCGCGGATCCTGGCCCGCGTCGAACGCGGCATGGCCGAGGAGCCGCACCCGGTCGTCAGGCCGCCGCTGGCCAGGGCCGGCCGGGTGCGGATCGCCGGGGCGACGGCGGCCGTCGTCGCGGTCCTGGCGCTCGGCGGGTACGCCGTGGCGGCCATGGACCACGAGGGCGACGGGAGCGGCGTGGCGGCGCCCCCGGCGACCCCCTCCGCGCCGGCCGGCACCGGTGACGGCCGGCTGTGGACCGACGGTTCGGTGGACCCGCACAGCAACAGCTACTGGGCGCAGTCCAACGTCACCGTGAGGAACGCCGGGGAACTGACCTCGCTCACGGTGGAGCTGAGCGTCGCCCGCACCGGCGGCGTCGAGAGCACCGGCAACTGGCGCACCCGCCCCGCCGCCGACTTCGACTTCTCCGTGCGCGAGGAGAGCGGCGCCCTCGTCTACCGCTGGGTGCTGCGCCCCGGCCGCACCGTCCCGCCGGGCCGGCACGTCTTCGCCGCCCAGTACAACCACGCCGAGGGCGGGCGCGACGCGGGCGGCGACACGTACACCGTCCGGACCACGCTGTCGGGTGAACCGGTCGAGACCGGCGGGGAGTTCACGCCTGCCCCGAAGTGATCCGGATCACGGAGAAACCCCGGCCGGCGCGGCAACCCCGGGCCCCTCGGCGGCGACCTGCACACGTAGGTCACCCCCACACCGAAGGGACCGGAACAATGAGCCGACACAAGAGGAGCCCACGCCGCCGAAGGGCGGTCGCCGCGCTGGGCGCGGCGCTCGGGCTGACCGTTGCCGGCGTCGTCACCAACAGCATGCTCACGTCCGCCGGCGCGGCCTCCCCCTGGCCGACGCCCAAGGGCAGCAAGGCGGTGACCGCGACCATCGAGGTCTCCGGCACGTACGACGGCGGCCTGAAGCGCTTCCACGGCAGCGGCGATCTCGGCGGCGGCGGCCAGGACGAGGGCCAGGACCCGGTCTTCAAGCTCAAGGACGGCGCGGTCCTGAAGAACGTCGTCCTCGGCACCCCCGCCGCCGACGGCGTCCACTGCATGGGCAGCTGCACCCTCCAGAACGTCTGGTGGGAGGACGTCGGCGAGGACGCGGCGAGCTTCAAGGGCAAGTCGGCGGGCTCCGTCTACACCGTCTACGGCGGCGGCGCGCGCAAGGCGTCCGACAAGGTGTTCCAGTTCAACGGCGCGGGCAAACTCGTCGTCACCAAGTTCCAGGTCGCCGACTTCGGCAAACTGGTCCGCTCCTGCGGCAACTGCTCGACGCAGTACCGGCGTTCGATCATCGTGAACGACGTCGACGTCACCGCGCCCGGCAAGTCGCTCGTCGGCATCAACAGCAACTACGGCGACACGGCCGCGCTGCGCAACATCCGTATCCACGGCGACGACAGCCGCAAGATGGAGCTGTGCGCCCGCTACGAGGGCAACGACGACGGCGACGAGCCGAGGAAGATCGGCAGCGGCCCCGACGGCACCCACTGCCGCTACGGCTCCTCCGACATCAGCTACGACTGAGGACCCGGCCAACGGTGAGGCCCCCCGCCGGACACGCCCGGCGGGGGGCCTCCTGCGCGGCCGTGGGTCAGCCCGCGCTCCGCCGGGGCGCCCAGCCGTCCAGATACACCTCCCGCGTCGCCGACGCCGCCCCGGCGCGGTCCAGTTGCGGCCGGTTCTCCGGCACGGTGATCCGCGCCCCGGGACCGGAGTTGCGGTACTCGGCGTACCGCTGCGCCTGCCACGGGTACGCGTCCCGCATGTTCGTGTACGGCGCGACGGCGTCGATGCCCGGTCCGATCACGCTGTCGCGCACCACCAGAGACGGCCATGCCGTCGGGTCCGAACTCGGCACCCACGGCCGCGACAGTTTGTACGCGCCGTCCGGTGCGCCGCTGGTGAAGCGGCACCGCACGGCGAGGAAGCCGTACGGGTTGGCGCGGGCCGTGGACGGGGCGAACACCATGCCCTGGGGCGTGAAGTCCACGTCCCGGGCCAGGGTGTGGAAGCGGCAGTTCTCGAACACGGCACGGGCACGTCCGAAGACGAAGTCGACGTCGCCCTCGGCGTAGCAGTGCGAGAAGTACTGCCGCGCGACGGCCGACTGGGCGAGCGAGTCGGTGTAGAGCGTGTCCTGGTGGCCGAGGAAGCGGCAGTGATGGAACGCCGAGCGGTCGCCCATCACCTTGAGCGCGACGGCCTGGGTGGAGGTGATCTCCGGATGATCCGTTCGCAGCCAGTCGTTGGCGAAGGTGATCCAGCGGGCGGTGAAGCCGGCGGCGCGCACGGTGGTGGTCGCGGAGCCGCTGGTCCCGTAGGCGCCGGAGCCGTCCGGCCGCGGAGTGCCGGCCGCGTTGTCGTACACCAGGACGACGTCACGCGGGTCGCGGCTCGCGCCGATGAGGGTGAGACCGGCGTGGGTGTCCGGGACCGTCACCACCTCGCGGTAGGTCCCGGGGGCGACGACCAGCGTCCGGCCGGGGCCGCCCGCCGCGGATACGGCGGCCTGGACGGTGGTGTGGTCGCCGAGCCCGCCGGGGTGGACGTACAGCGTGCGCGGTGTGAGCCGGGCCGTGGGAGAGCCGAACGGGCCGAAGGGCCCGGGCCGGCCGGCGGCGGCCGCGGGCCGCTGCACGGCGAGGGCGAGCGCCGCGCCCGCGCCGGCCGCCAGCAGGGACCGGCGGCCGACGCCGGTGGGATGTGTGGTCATGGTGGGCTCCTTTCGGCCGTCAGCGCAGCCGGCCGGCGCCCGCGCGGTCCGTGACCAGCCACGGGACGGCCCGCGGGTGGTCGACCCGGGTCCGCAGGACCGGCGTCCAGCCGGCGTCCCGGCGCAGCGTCTCCTCGGGCACCTCCGCGTTGTGGACGGCCACCAGGTCCACCGGCCGGCCGTTGACGTAGTTGCCCTCCGTTGTGACGGGCGCGTCCTTCCACTTCTTCAGAATCCGGCCGGCGCCGACGCCGTCCGGGAGCGAGAAGGAGTTCCGCTCGGCCACGAGCTGCGACTCCGCACCGATGCCGAAGGTGTAGCCGTAGGCGTCCCCGTCGACGACGTAGTGGTTGTTGTACGTGTCCACCTGACCGAAGCGGACGCGCGGGGCGCGCTCCACGACGTCCTTGAAGAGGTTGTGGTGCAGGGTGACCCGGAGCTTCCCGCGGTCGGTGGCGCCGGCGCTGTCGCTGTTGCCGATCATCAGCGTCTTGTCGTGGTCGGCGAAGACGTTCCACGAGGCGGTCACCAGGTCGGCGCCGCGCACGATGTCCAGCTCGCCGTCGTGCTGCTGGTACAGCTGGCCGTAGTAGCGGGGGAGTGAACTGTCGGGGTGGCGTCCGTCGGTGAACGTGTTGTGATCGATCCACACGTGGGTGGAGCCGTACACGACGAGGCCGTCGTACTCCGAGTTCCACGCCCCGTTGGCGCCGTCCGTGGGGTCCCACTGCGGGAAGCAGTCCAGCGGGCTCTCCAGGGTGAGGTTGCGGACGATGACGTTGTCCACGCCCTTGACCTGGAGACTGGCGCCGACGATGCCCGCGTCCCGGCCGACGCCGACGATGGTGGTGTTGGGCGGCACGAACGCCTTGACGGCCTCGGCCTGGTTGTCGGCGGACTGCGCGCGCAACTCCTCCTGCAGGCCGCTGACCTCGGTGTCGCGGCCCCACACGTCGGGGTGGTAGTCGGCGAGGTAGGTGTCGAAGTCGTACCCCTCGGCCTCGAACGCCGCGCACCCGGACGCCGTCGCGTCGACGGTGCCCTTGACCTTGATGATCCGGGGAGCGTCGCTCTCGTCGGCGAGCGCCGCTCTGAACTCCTCCCAGGTGGTGACGGTGTGGACGTGCGCGCGGTCGGCGTGCGCGCCGCCGGTGGTGCCGCCGTCCAGCGCCGCCCAGCCGTCCTGGGCGGGCAGGGTCTGGCGGGCCGTGTCCCGGTGGTGGCCGTGGTGGCGGTCCCCGTGCGGTGCGGCCGCCGCGGTCGCGGTCACGGAGAGGACCAGTGCGGTGCATCCCACGACCGCCGTGATGGCGCGTCGCCGGCTTCTCTTGCTTCTGTTGGTGGACATGGTGCGGCTCTCTTCCCTGTCAGCCGGCCGTTGGCCAGGTGATCCATGAGTCGGGGATCTCGTCGTCGAGACGGCGTACGTCGCGCGGAGCGAGCACACCGGCCCGCAGCAGCTCGCCGGCGACCATCCGCGCGACCGCGACGGCGCCCGGCGGATTGAAGTGCGTGTTGTCCTGTTCGGTGGGCGTCCAGTTGAAGTACGCCTTGGTCCCCTCGGGGCCCAGCTCCTGCCAGCGGGCGATCGAGCGGGCCTGGATGTCGAGGAGCGCGGTGCCGGTGACGCCGGCCAGCGCCCGCATCGCCGCCGGATAGTCGCCGTGGGTGGGGACCGCGTCGCCCCGCGCGTCGAACCTGCGCCGCTCGACGGAGGTCGCGAGCACCGGCACGGCGCCGCGCGCCCGCGCCCCCTCGACATAACGGCGCAGCTGTTCCTGGTACGTCGACCACGGCTCGGTGTACCGCGCCGGGTCGGCGCTCTTGGCGTCGTTGTGACCGAACTGCACGAGCAGAATGTCGCCCGGGCGGATCCGTTCCCGGACGGCGTCCAGCCGGCCCTCGTCGGCGAAGCTCTTCGAACTGCGCCCGTTCACCGCGTGGTTGTCGACCCGCACGTATCTGCCCAGGAAGAAGGGGAGCGCCATGCCCCATCCGGTCTCCGGTGCGGCGTCGGCGTACTTCTGCGCGGCGGTCGAGTCGCCCGCGACGAACAGTGTGCGCGTCGGGCGGCCCGCCGCCGGGGCGGCGGGGGCCGCGGCGATCGTGAGCGGGACGCCCGCGACGGCCGCGACCACCTGGCGGCGGGTGGGCCTCACTTGTTCTGCTGCTTCCACTCGGCCTGCGCCTCGTTGAGCTGCTCGGCGAGCGTGTCGAGGAAGTCCTTCGCGGACATCTTGCCGAGCAGCACCTTCTGGAAGCCCGGCTCGTTGTCGGCCTTGGACATGGTGTTCCAGTCGGGCAGGTAGTACGGCAGCTGCACGATCTTCGTCGTACCGCTGAACAGGGCCTCGGCCGCCAGCCTGGTGGGCTCCGCCTTCTGCACCCAGGCGTCCTTCGCCGCGTCGGTGTGGGCGGGGATCGCGCCGGCCGACTCGTTCCACTTGCTGTTGGACTCGTGCGAGGCGGCGAACTCGATGAACTTCCAGGCGGCCGTCTTGTTCTTGCTGGACTTGAACAGGCCGAGCCCGTCGACCGGGTTGGAGACCTGCACCCGGGTGCCGTCGTCCGCCGTGGGGAGCGGGATGCCGCGGAACTTCTCCGTGCCCAGCGCCTTCACATGATCCTTGTACGAGCCCAGGTTGTGGTTGAGCATGCCTATCTCGCCGCTGTCCCACTGGGCGACCATCTTGGTGAAGTCGTTGTTCACGTCGGCGGCCGGAGTGTTCTTCTTGAACAGGGCCGCGTACTTCTCCAGCGCCGCCACGTTCTTCGGGTCGTTGACGGTGGTCCGGTCGCCGTTCCAGAACGTCTCGATCCCGCTCTGGCCGTACATGGCGTCCAGCGCCTGGGCGATGGAGCCGGAGCCGCCGCGGATCGTGTAGCCGAAGCGGTTCTTGTCCCTGGCGGTCAGCCGGTCGGCGGCGGTGAAGAACTTCGACCAGGTGGTCGGCGGCTCCAGACCGGCCGCCTCGAACAGGTCGGTGCGGTAGTACAGCACACCGTTGCTCGCGGAGGTCGGCACCGTGAACATCTTGTTCTGGCCGCCCGCGGCCTTCACGCTCTCCACCATGCCGGCGTTCAGCTTGCCGTCGAGGGAGCCGGCGGCGATGCGCTCGTCCAGGGGTTCCAGCGCGCCCTGCGCCGCGATCCCGGCCAGCATCGCGGCCCCGACGCCGCCGACGTCGGGCAGGCCGCCGCCCTGGATGGCGGTGTCGTACTTGGACTGGACCTCGGTCGAGGCGACCCCGACGTAGTCGACCTTGATGTCCGGGTGCTTCTTCTCGAAGTCGGCGATGATCTCCTTCCACACGTCGGTGCGGACACCGCCGTTGTTGTCCCAGAAGGTGATCTCGCCCCTGCCGGAGCCCTCGCCGCCCTTGTCGCCGGCGGCTCCCCCACCGCCGTCGCCGCAGGCGGTGGCGGTCAGCGCGAGGGCCGAGGTGAGGGCGAGGACACTGGCGGCTCTGCCGTGTCCCCGGCGGAAGATGTTCATGGTCGGCTCATTTCTGCTGGTACGGACGTGCTGGGTGGGTTGGTGGTGGGCGGGTGTACGGGGGTGATGCGGAACTGCGTGAACGTCGCGGCGCCGGCGTGGCCCGCCGCCGCGGGCCCGTCCCCCGGCGCCGCGGCGAACAGGCCGAGGAGGGCGCCGACCCAGCGCCACGGGGCGGCGGTGAAGACCTGGCCCGACGGCAGGAACCCGGGGTCCGGCGCGCCGGGCACGGCGGCCGAGAACCGGCACCGCGCCCCCGCCCCGACCGCGATCCGCAGCCGCGCCCGGCCCTCGGGCGCGGGCCGCCGGTGCGCGGCGTCCCGCTCCGCCTCCGCGGTGGCCTCGGCGAACCGGTGCACCAGGTGCACCGCCCCGCCGGCCGCCCGCTCGAGGCCGATCCAGGCGAACGCGTCACCGAGCACGGCGAGCCCGGCCCGCGCCCCCGGTTCCCCGCTGTCCAGGCGCAGTTCGACCTCGACGACGGCCTCGTGGCCCGGGAGCCGCTGGGTGAGTACATGGGGCAGCCGGCGCAGATCGTGCGCGTCGCCGCCGCGTACGCACATCAGCCGCAGACCGTCGCCCGAGTGCAGCGTCACCCAGCCGTCGCGCGGATTGGCGGTCCACTGCCACTGGCGGCCGTGGCGCCCGCCGGGGAACGCGTCGTCGGTGGCCGGCGCGCACCGGGGCTGGCGCGGCAGCGCGGGCTTGGGGTGGCGGAGCACGGGCGAGCCGTCCTCGCCGAGCACGGGCCAGCCGTCGTCGTCCCACCGCATCGGCTGGAGATGGACGACCCGCCCGTACGCCCCGCGTTCCTGGAAGTGCAGGAACCAGTCCTCGCCGTGCCGGGTCCGGACCCAGCCGCCCTGGTGCGGACCGTTGACGGGGGTGGCGCCCTGCTCCAGGACGACCCGCTCCTCGTAGGGGCCGAAGAAGTCCCGGGAGCGCAGGGCTCCCTGCCAGCCGGTGGCGACTCCGCCGGCGGGGGCGAGGATCCAGAACCACCCGTCGTGCCGGTACAGCTTGGGTCCTTCGAGGGTGAACCAGCCGGGCAGGGCGTCACCGTCCACGACGGTCCGGCCGCCGTCGAGCAGCGCGCTGCCGTCGGGGCGCATCCGGTGCCCGGTGAGCCGGTTCTTGATGCCGGAGCGGGACCTGGCCCAGGCGTGCACGAGGTACGCCTCGCCCGTCTCCTCGTCCCACAGGGGGCACGGGTCGATCAGCCCTCTGCCTTCCTTCACCAGGTGCGGGCGGCTCCAGCCGTGCCTGATGTCGGGGGAGTTGACCTGCCAGATGCCGTGGTCGGGGTCGCCCCAGAAGATCCAGAAGCGGCCGTCGTGGCGCCGGATCGAGGGCGCCCACACTCCGCCGTCGTGCCGGGGAGCGGCGAACGCGGCCGCCGGCTCCAGCCGCCTGAGCGCGTGCCCGACCAGCCTCCAGTTGACGAGGTCGCGGGAGTGCAGCAGCGGCAGCCCCGGGGCCCGGCCGAAACTGGACGCGGTGAGGTAGAAGTCGTCGCCGACCGCGACCACGTCGGGGTCGGACCAGTCCGCGTTCAGCACCGGGTTGCGGTACGTGCCGTCGCCGAGGTCTCCGGTGATCACGCGGCCACCGCCCTGCGGACCAGCACCGCCGCGTCCGCACGGCCCAGCCGTCCGTCGGCGACCACGGTCACCACACGGCGCACCACCGTCTCGCCGGGCGCGATCGGCAGCCGTTCGGTGTGCGCCAGCGACGAACCCACGCCGGGGTACTCCTCGGCCCGGACGAACCACGGGTCCTCGCGGGTGCGCCCGGTCGCCCCCGCGAACACCAGCGTCCAGCCGGCGCCCGCGAGGGCCACCCAGTCGGCGCGCGCGCCGTGCGCGGCGGCCTCGCCGTCGGCCCGGTCGGTGAACACCGCGGGCGGGGACGGCTCCTTGGGGGCCCGCCAGAAGAAGCCCCCGTAGGCGGCACCGGGCCGCCCGTTGGTGGCGGGGCTGCCGACGGACAGGGCCGTGCCCGCCGTGTTGGTCAGCGAGAAGGTGAGGTCCAGGGCCCATGCCGTGCCGGTCAGCGGGGTGGCCGCGACGGTGCGGTGCTCGCGCAGCAGGGTGCGCTTCCCCGCGACCCAGCTCAGCTCCTCGACGAAGCCGTCCTTGTCGCACAGTTTGAAGCCGGTGTGCCGCTGCTCGCCGTGGTTGTCGAGCTCGGTCGGCCCCTGGTCGCGCACGAAGGTGCGCCCGCCCCAGAAGTTGTGCCCCGCCATGTCCGGCACCGCGACCGACACACCCACATGGTGCCGGTGGTCCGCGGGCCGCAGCTCGGTGACCGGCACGCCGGCCGGCGTGGTCAGGGGGTGGAGGTAGGGGCGCGGGGAGGAACGCCGGTCCATGTCCGGCAGGAAGGTGTAGCGCCCGACAGGGCGTCCGGAGCAGCTGAGGGTGATCGTGTCCGTCATGGTGCGGCCACCTCCGCGGTTCGCGCCCAGGGGGCGCCGAGTTCGGAGTAGAGGCGCAGGGACGTGGCGCCGGCGGCGACGAGGGAGTCGATGCCCGGGACCACCCGCCGCGGCACGCCGCCGTCCTCGACGGAGCGCCACACCGACGGTGGCAGCGGCGCCGGGTCGGGGGCGGTGCGCACGGCCTCCACGACGCGCATGAAGGCGCCGCAGACCTCGGGCGGTACGAGCAGCGCCGCGCCCTCCGTCAGATGCCTGACCAGGTTCTCCAGCAGATCGGTCCGGCCGTGGACGCTCTCGTCCGGGCCGTGCCCGGTCCGCTGCAGCAGCACCTGGTCCTGCTTGTACCAGAAGGTGATCCGGCCCCGGGCGCCGTGCACCATGACGTACGGCTCGGCCGCGGTCTCCGCGCACAGCGTCGCCGCCACGGCGACCCGTCCGCCGAGCGCCGTCGTCAGCCGGACGCAGGACGTGTCGTCGGACTCGACGGCGTTGGCACGGAACAGCTCGGTCTCGACGTCCGTGATGTCCTCGGCGTGCGTGCTGCCGGCCAGCGCGAGGGCCGTCGACACCGCGTGGGCGAGCGGGTTGGTCAGCACCCCGTCGACCACGTCGACGCCGTCGAGCCGGCGGCGGCCCGCCCAGGGCGAGCGCCGGAAGTACGCCTCGTCACGCACCCACGCCCCGGCCGCCCCGACGCCGCGCACCTCACCGATCGCGCCGTCGCCGACGAGCGAGCGGATCGCGGGCAGCGCGTGCGAACCGAGCGCCTGGAACCCGATCTGACAGGCGACGCCCGCCGCCGCGACCCCGTCGGCCATCCGCCGGAACTCCGCGTACGAGGGGGCCGGCGGCTTCTCCAGCAGCAGGTGCGCGCCGCGCCGGGCGGCCACCAGTGCCAGGTCCGTGTGCGTCTGGATCGGGGTGCAGACGACCGCGATCCGGGCGCCGGTGGAGGCGAGCAGCGCGTCGAGGTCCGGCGACTGCTCGACGCCGGGGAAGCCGTCGAGCTCCCGCGGGGAGAGCGGGCGGACGTCGCAGACGCCGGCCAGCCGCACCAGCCCCTGGCGCTGGAGCCTGCGGATGTTCGCCAGGTGGTGGCCGCCGTGGCCGCGTGCGCCGACGAGCACCACCGGCAGCGGCTCGCGTACGGTGCTCATCCCTTCACCGCCCCCGCGCTGAAGCCGGTGATCAGCCACTTCTGGATGAACGCGAACACGATCACCACCGGAACGGCGGCGATGACGCCGCCCGCCGCCAGCGCGCCGAGGTCGACGCTGTCCGCGCCCATCAGGGTGTTGAGGCCGACCGGGATGGTCTGCTTGTCCTGGTTGTTGAGGAACATCAGGGCGAACAGGAAGTGGTTCCAGGCGTGCACGAAGGCGAAGGAGCCGACCGCGATCAGTCCGGGCCGCAGCAGCGGCAGCACGACGACCCGGAAGGCGCTGAAGCGGTTGCAGCCGTCCACCCAGGCCGCCTCCTCCAGGGAGTACGGCACATTCTTGATGAACCCGCTGATGAGGATCATCGACAGGGGGAGCTGGAAGACGGTCTCCGCGAGGATGACGCTGCCCAGCGAGTTGATCATCCGCAGATTCGCGAAGATCTCGAAGAGCGGCACCAGCAGCAGCGCGCCCGGCACGAACTGGGAGCACAGCAGGGCCAGCATGAACGCCTTCTTGAGGCGGAAGTCGAAGCGGGCGAGCGCGTAGCCGCCGGCCAGTGCGACCACGGTCGTCATGAAGAGGACGGCGATGCCGGTGAGAACGCTGTTCTGGAAATAGGTGGCGAAGGCGCGTTCGGTCCACACCTTCTCGAAGTGCTCCGTGGTCATCGGCCACGGCACCAGCGAGGTGGACCCGGAGGGGCGGAGCGCGAAGAGCAGGATCCAGTAGAAGGGGACGAGCGTGAAGACGAGATAGACGCCGAGCGGCAGATAGATCTGCCACCGGGGCACCTCGTCCCAGGCGCGCCTGACGCGCCGGGGTGCGGGCGGCGGCGCGGCGGCGGCCGCCGGGGGCGCGGGAGCGGGGGTGCGCGTGACCGAAGTGGTGATCACTTGTCCTGGCCTCCGAACTTGCTCAGGCGCAGATAGACCATCGAGAAGAAGAGCAGGATCACGAACGCCACCGTCGTCAGTGCCGACGCGTATCCGAAGTCATGTGCGTCGACGCTGGTGTTGGCGATGTAGAGCGGCAGCGTGGTCGTCTCGCCGGCCGGCCCGCCGCCGGTCAGGGTGTAGAGCAGGTCGACGTTGTTGAACTCCCACACCGCCCGCAGCAGTGTGGACAGGACGATCGCGTCCTTCAGGTGCGGCAGTGTGATGTGCAGGAACTGCCGTACCCGGCCGGCCCCGTCCATCTCGGCCGCCTCGTACAGGTCCTTGGGCACGGACTGGAGGTCGGCGAGGATGAGGATCGCGAAGAACGGCACGCCCCGCCACAGGTCGGCGATGACCACCGCGGAGAACACGGTCGAGGTGTCGGAGAGCCACGAGGTGCCGTACTCGCCGACGCCGAAGTCCGCGAGGTAACGGGTGAGGCCGGTCTGGGAGTTGTAGAGCAGTACCCAGATCGCGGAGGTCAGCACCCCGGAGACGGCCCACGGCGAGAACACCAGCGCCCTGCCGAGGGCACGGCCGGCGAAGGTCTGGTTGATGATCAGCGCGAGGGCCAGGCCGAACAGCAGCTGCAGGCCCACCTCGACCACGACCCACTTGAGGCTGAAGGTCAGGGTGTCCCAGAAGAGGGGGTCCTCGGTGAAGATCGTCGTGAAGTTCGAGAAGCCGGCGAAGCCGTTGCGCCACGGCTTGGTCGGGTTGTACTCCTGCAGGCTGTAATAGAAGACGCTCAGCACCGGGTACGCGATGAAACCGAGCAACAGCAGCCCGGCGGGAGCGATCAGCAGATACGGCAGCCGGCGTGGGACCGAACCCGTACGGCGGCCGGGCGCGCCCGGCCGCCGGGTCGGCGGCCCTGGCGATTTCTGCGCCACAGCTTGGGCCATGACTGCATCTCCGATCTGGTGGTAAGCGCTTTCTCCGGCGCTGTGCGGATGACGGGCGAAAGAGCAGGAAGGGGGAGGGCCGTTCTCAGCCCGCGTACGGGTCCGGGACGTCGCCCGGCCTGGCCAGGAACGCGAAGTCGCATCCCGTGTCGGCCTGGGTGACCTGTTCGCTGTAGAGCGCGCCGTAGCCGCGCTCATAACGGGCCGGCGGCGGGGTCCACTGCGACCTGCGCCGCTCCAGCTCCGCGTCGGACACCTCGAGACGCAGCGAACGCGCCTCGACGTCGAGTGTGATCAGGTCCCCGGTGCGGACCAGGGCCAGTGGCCCGCCCACATACGACTCGGGGGCGACGTGCAGGACGCAGGTGCCGTAACTGGTGCCGCTCATACGGGCGTCGGAGATCCGGACCATGTCCCGCACCCCCTGCTTCAGCAGGTGGTCCGGCAGCGGCAGCATCCCGTACTCCGGCATGCCGGGCCCGCCCTTCGGGCCCGCGTTCTGCAGGACCAGCACATGGTTCGCCGTGATGCCGAGCGACGGGTCGTCGATCGTGCGCTGCATCGTCCGGTAGTCCGGGAAGACCACCGCCGGTCCGGTGTGCTTCAGCAGCGCCGGGTCGGCGGCGACGTGCTTGATGACGGCGCCGTCCGGACAGAGGTTGCCCCGCAGGACCGCGACCCCGCCCTCGGCCGCGACCGGGTTGTCACGGGTGCGGATCACGTCGTCGTTGTGCACCAGCGCGCCGTCGAGCTGTTCGCGCAGGGTGGCGTGGGCGACGGTCGGCCGGTCCAGGTGGAGCAGGTCGCGGATGCGGGACAGGAAGCCCGGCAGGCCGCCCGCGAAGTGGAAGTCCTCCATCAGATAAGGCCCGCCGCCGGGACGGACGTTGGCGAGCACCGGCACCGTACGGGCGATCCGGTCGAAGTCGTCCAGGTCCAGCGGCACCCCCGCCCGCCCGGCCATGGCGATCAGATGGATGACGGCGTTGGTGGAGCCGCCGAGACCGAGAACCGTGGTCACCGCGTCCTCGAACGCCTCCCTGGTGAGGATGCGCGACAACCGCAGGTCCTGGCGCACCAGTTCCACGATCCGCAGTCCGGACGCCGCCGCCATCCGGTCGTGGCCGGAGTCGACCGCGGGGACCGACGACGCGCCGGGGACGGTCACGCCCAGCGCCTCCGCCGCGGCGGTCAGCGTCGCGGCGGTGCCCATGGTCATACAGGTGCCGGGGGAGCGGGCGAGCCCGCCCTCCAGCTCGCTCATCTCGCAGTCGCCGATGAGCCCGGCCCGCTTGTCGTCCCAGTACTTCCACATGTCCGTGCCGGAACCCAGCACCTCGCCCCGCCAGTGGCCCGGCAGCATCGGGCCCGCCGGCACGAAGACCGCCGGCAGATCCGCGCTGGCGGCGCCCATCAGCAGCGCCGGCGTCGTCTTGTCGCAGCCGCCCAGCAGCACCGCGCCGTCCACCGGGTAGGAGCGCAGCAACTCCTCCGTCTCCATCGCCAGCATGTTGCGGTAGAGCATGGGGGTCGGCTTCTGGAACGTCTCGGAGAGCGTGGAGACGGGGAACTCCAGCGGGAAGCCGCCCGCCTGCCACACCCCCCGCTTGACGGCCTGCGCCCGGTCGCGCAGATGGGCATGGCACGGATTGATGTCGGACCAGGTGTTGAGGACCGCGATCACCGGCTTGCCCAGGTGCTCCTCGGGCAGATAGCCGAGCTGGCGGGTACGTGCCCGGTGGGAGAACGAGCGCAGCCCGTCCGTCCCGTACCACTGGTGGCTGCGCAACTGCTCGGGCCGCACCGTCATACGGACCACCCGGCCACCAGATCGGCGACCTCGTCCCGCCGCCCGCTCGCCAGCATGCTGCTCGGCGGGCGGACGTCGCGGCGGCACAGGCCGAGCGAGGCCAGCGCCTCCTTGACCACCGTCACGTTGTCGGCGGACCGCTGGGCGGCGCGCAGTTCCTCCAGCGGCCGGATCTGCTCCCAGATCTTCATGGCGGCCGCGTGGTCGCCGGTGCGCAGCGCGGCGAGCATCCCCAGTGAGACGGACGGCGACACATTGACCAGTCCGGAGGTGAACCCGGTGGCGCCGGCGGAGAAGTACGAGGGCGCGTACAGCTCGGCGAGGCCCGCGATCCACACGAACCGTTCCATGCCCGCGTCGCGGGCGAAGGCGGCGAACCGCGCCGCGTCCGGGACCGCGTACTTCACGCCGATGACATTGGGGCACAGCTCCCCGAGCGCGGCCATGCGCTCGCCCCGCAGCTGCGGATTGCGGACGTACGGCACGACCCCCAGCTCGGGAACGGCCTCCGCGATCGCCCGGTGGTAGTCCACCCAGCCGTCCTGCGACACATACGGGTGCACCGGCTGATGCACCATCACCATCCGCGCGCCCACGTCCCGCGCGTGCCGCGCGCCGGCGACCGCCGTCGGCACGTCGAGGCCCACACCGGCCAGGACGACGGCCCGGCCGGCACACTCCTCGACGGTCAACTCGGTGACGGTGCGCCGCTCGTCGGGGCCGAGCGCGTAGTACTCGCCGGTGTTGCCGTTGGGCGTGAGCGTGCGCACACCGCCGTCGAGCAGCCGGCGCACCAGCGCCCGGTACGCACCGGCGTCGACGGTGTCGTCCGCGGTGAAGGGCGTGACCGGGATGGCCACCACATCGGCGAGCGCCTCCCGCAGGGAGGTGAAGCCCGGATCGCCACTCATGCCTGGCCCTCCTCGGCCGTCATCGGGAACGCCCGCTGCACGAACGAGTCGATGTGCTCGTGCAGGGCGCGGGCCGCGGCATCGGCGTCGCCGGCCAGCGCGAGCCGCAGGATCTCGCGGTGCTCGTCCGCCTCCCGCTGCCACGACGGGTCGGCCGCCCACGCCACCGTGGACACCAGGGCCGCCTGGTCGCGGACCTCGTCGAGCATCCGGGCCAGCAGCGGATTGCCGCAGGGCACGTACAGCGCCCGGTGGAACTCCCGGTTCGCCAGCGACCGTTCGGCCTGGTCGGCCGCCTCGTCGGCCCTGACCAGCGCGGTCCGCGCCTCCTCCAGGGAGGCGCGGCGGGTGATCGAGCGCCGCAGCGCCTCCGGCTCGAGCAGCAGTCGCACGTCGTACACCTCGCGCGCCATGTCGGCGTCGACCATGCGGACGGTGACGCCCTTGTACTGGCTCATCACCACCAGCCCGGTGCCGGCCAGCGTCTTGAGCGCCTCGCGCACCGGGGTCTTCGACACCCCGAACTGCGTGGCCAGTTCGGTCTCGACCAGGGCCTGGCCGGGGCTGAGGCCACCGGTGAGGATGCCGTGCTTGATCGCCTCCAGGACGTACTGCGTCCGGGAGGGGATCGGAGTGGGAGCGAAGGTCATCAGCACTCTCAGATCTCGCGTATCGCGTCTCATATATGACGTACGAAGTGCAACGCGCCGAACGTAGGGCCCCGATGACGCGCCGTCAATGCCTTGCGCAGAAATTCCTCGGGCCAGCACGCGGAAGGGCCCGACCGTCACGGTCGGGCCCTTCGGTGCGCATGGGGCGGTCAGACGATGTTCTCCGCGATCTCCGCCCGCTCGCGGGCGTTCCCGTACGCGGCCGGGACGCTGTACGAGCGGCGGGCCACGAACCACCACACCGTGGCCAGGATCAGCACCGCCGCCAGCGCGATCGAAGCGTAGTTCATCGATTCGACGGTCACCGGATTCGACTGCGGCAGACAGAACAGCACGGTCACGCACGCCACCCACACCACGGCGACCCAGCCGATCGGTCTGCTCCACCGGCCGAGGGACCACGGACCGGGCTGGAAACGGTCGCCGGCCCGCAGCCGCAGATAGACCGGGATCGCGTACGCCGGGGTGATGCCGATGACGTTGATCGCGGTGACCGCCCCGTAGGCGGTCGCCGAGTACAGCGACGGCACGGCCAGCAGACAGGCGAACGACACGGACAGCCACACCGCGGGGACGGGCGTCTGCGTGCGGCTGCTCACCTTGCGCCACAGCTTGGAGCCGGGCAGGGCGTTGTCACGGCTGAAGGCGAACACCATCCGGCTCGCGGCGGCCACCTCCGCGTTGCCGCAGAAGAGCTGCGCGACGATCACCACGAGCAGCAGCGCCGTGGCGGCGCCGGTGCCCAGCGCGTCGATGAGGATCTGCGCGGGCGGCACCCCGGTCGCGGTGTTCTGGGTGCCCGCGTAGTCCTGGATGGCGAAGGTCAGGCCGGCGAGCAGCGCGAACCCGGCGATCCAGGAGACCCAGATGGAGCGCACGATGCCCTTGGCGGCGGCGACGGACGCGTTCGAGGTCTCCTCGGAGAGATGGGCGGAGGCGTCGTACCCGCTGAAGGTGTACTGGGCGAGCAGCAGACCGATGGCGGCGACATAGATCGGGTTGTCCCACCCGGTGTTGTTCACGAACTCGCCGAAGACGAACTCGGGGGACTGATGGTCGGCCGGCACGATCGCCAGGGCGCCCACGATCAGTGCCACACCGCCGAGGTGCCACCAGACGCTGACCGAGTTGAGCAGGCTGACCAGCCGCACCCCGAACAGGTTGAGGGTGGCGTGCAGCAGCAGGATGCAGATGAAGATGAGCATCGTGGAGCCCGGCGTGGGCTCGAAACCCCACTGCAGGTTCAGGAACGCGCCGGTGAACAGGGCGCAGCCGTAGTCGATGCCGGCGATCGCGCCGAGCAGGCCGAGCAGATTGAGCCAGCCGGTGTACCAGCCCCACTTGCGGCCGCCGAGCCGGTCGGCCATGTAGTAGAGCGCGCCGGACGTCGGATAGGCGCTGGTCACCTCCGCCAGGGCCATGCCGACGCAGAGGACGAAGAGGCCGACGCCGGCCCAGCCCCACAGCATCACCGCCGGACCGCCGGTGCCGAGCCCGAACCCGTACAGCGTCATACAGCCGGACAGGATCGAGATCACCGAGAAGCTGATCGCGAAGTTGCCGAAGCCGCCCATCCGCCGGGCGAGGACGGGCTGGTAGCCGAGCTCCCGCAGCCGTTCCTCCTCGTCCTGAGGGGGATCCTGGCCGGGATCCGACCACTTCGGCGGGGATATGGACATCGGGATACCTCCGGAGGGGGACGGGGACGTGCTGAGCGGGCACGGGAGGGACAGCGGGGAGCGGGCCTACGGGCTGGAGGAGCGGCGGCCTCAGCTGTACGTGTCCGGGGGCGGGCCCGGACGGGTGTCGCGCGCCGCCGCCAGACAGCGGGCGCGGGCGCGCGCGAACACCTCCTCCGCGAGCCCCGCGTCACCGGGATCGGGCGTGCGGCAGCCCCACGGCTGCATCGTCCAGAACGGTCCGAGGGCCTCGAACACCCGCCCCGCCTCGGCGAATTGGTGCGATCCCCACAGCGCGTGCGCCAAGTGGCTCAGATCGAGCAGCGTGCAGGTCTCCGGCCGTATCGCGTCGAACCAGTCCCGCAGCGCCAGCCGCGCGTCACGGGCCGCGTCGTCCGTGACCCAGTGCAGGTCCAGCGCCTTCTCATGGCCCTTCTCACGCCGGTAGCGCTCGACCCGCACATACAGCGGCAGCGCCTTGACCGACGATCCGGCGGGCGCGGCAGAAGACGCCCACTGGACGAAGTTCACCGCCTCCGACAGATGGACGCCGGACCGCCGCGCGTACAGGAACTGCAGCATCCGGTGGTACGCCTCGCGGTTGTGCGGGTCGCGCTTGTCCGCCTGGGCCAGCAGGCCCCAGGGCCCGGGGAAGAGCATCGGGCCGGGCGGCGCCATCCGGTGCTCCTCCAGCCGCTGCCCCTCGTCGAGCTGGGCCAGGGCCAGCAGGCACACCCACGGCACGGGGTCCTCCGGCGACCGGTGCGCGGCGAACCGGCACGCCTCCCAGGCCTCGTGCCACAGCTCCTGGGTGCGCCGGTGTCCGTCCCGGTGGGCGCGTAACGCCCGTTCGACGACGACCCGGCAGTGCATCACGGCCGCGGCGGAACTTCCGGGCTCCTCGGTCCGCCACGCCTGCACCGTGTCGGAGCCGGCCGCGACCGCGGCCAGCACCTGGGTGCGCCGTGTCCACAGCTCCCAGTCGGCCGTCGTCTCGAGGAGGTCGCGCATCGACCGCCAGCGGCCGGTGCGCAAGTCCTGGAGCGCGGTGCGCAGTTCCTTGTCCTGGCCGGCCGGGTGGTAGACCGGGCGGAAGGTGTCCGGGGCCATCAGCGCCGGGTCCGTCCGGGGCGCGCGGGGCGCCGGGACGTGGGGGCGGGGCCCGGCCCCGCCGGGTGGCGTAACGCCGCGAGGGGGTCCGTCAACACGGCCGCCGGGCCCCCGATTCCGTCACCGGAGGGTCCGCCGGGCGCGGTGCCGCAAGGGGCAGCTCGGGTCGTGCACTGGTCGTCATGAGGCCTCTTGGGGCAGTGGGGGCTGAGGCGTACGCCGACGGCAGTGGTCGGCCGGCATCTGCACAGATCGGGCGACGCGGAGAGCTGCGCCGGCCCCCCGTTCCGCTTCGTTGCGCGGCTGATCTTACTCAAGTGACGTCGCTCGGCAAGCAGTTCCGGACAACGGTGTCAGCTACGGGTCCGGCCCTTGACGACGATGCCCGTCTGCACCACGCTTTCGTCAGCGATCAAGGTCTGTGCCGCGTTCCCTCGGCGTTCTCGTCGTTCCTTCTATTCTTGTCGTTTCTTCCACCGGAGAGCGGGGTGGCCGATGACGGGCCCGGTGCTTGCCGTCGACCAGGGCACGTCCGGCACCAAGGCGCTCGTGGTCTGTCCCGCCCGCGGAGTCATCGGCTCCGGCTTCGCGCCGGTGTCGCCCCGCCACGGGCCCGGCGGGCGCGTCGAGGTCGACCCGGCCGAGCTGCTGTCCTCCGTCGTGGACGCGGGGCGCCGCGCGCTGGCCGACGCCGGTGAGAGCGTCGAGGCCGTCGGCCTGGCCAACCAGGGCGAGACCGTCCTCGCCTGGGATCCGTCCACCGGCGAGCCGCTCACCGACGCGATCGTCTGGCAGGACCGGCGCGCCGAGCCGCTGTGCGCCGAACTCGCGCCGTACGCCGAGGAGCTACGTCACCTCACCGGACTGCCCCTGGACCCGTACTTCGCCGCGCCGAAGATGGCCTGGATCCGCCGTGAACTCACCCGCGAAGGCGTCGTCACCACCAGCGACTCCTGGCTCGTGCACCGGCTCACCGGCGCCTTCGTCACCGACGCTGCCACCGCCGGACGCACCCAGCTCCTCGACCTCGACCGCGTCGCCTGGTCGCCGCGAGCACTCGAGATCTTCGGCCTGACCGGCGAACGTCTGCCGGACGTCGTCGACGCCGCCGGACCCGTCGGCGTCACCACCGCCTTCGGCGCCGGCATCCCGCTCACCGGCCTCCTCGTCGACCAGCAGGCCGCGCTCCTCGCCCAGAGCGTCACCGGACCCGGCTCCGCCAAGTGCACGTACGGCACCGGCGCGTTCCTGCTCGCCCAGACCGGGCACCGGCCCCGCCGCTCCACCACCGGACTCGTCGGCTGCGTCGCCTGGCGGCTCGGCGGCCGTACCAGCTACTGCCTCGACGGGCAGGTCTACACCGCCGCCTCCGCCGTGCGATGGCTCACCGACCTGGGTGTGATCTCCGGCGCCGCGGACCTCGACACCGTCGGCGGCGCGGTGCCCGACAGCGGCGGCGTCACCTTCGTACCGGCGCTCGCCGGACTCGCGGCGCCCTGGTGGCGCGGCGACGTCCGCGGCAGCGTCACCGGTCTCGGCCTGGACACCGGCCCCGGGCATCTCGTGCGCGCGCTGTGCGAGGGGCTCGCCGCACAGGTCGTCTCCCTCACCGACGCAGTCGCCACCGACCTGGGCGCCCCCCTGACCGCGCTGCGCGTCGACGGCGGCCTCACCCGCTCCGCGCTGCTCATGCAGACGCAGGCCGACCTCCTCCAACTCCCCGTCGAGGTCTCCGCCCTGCCGGACGCCACCGCCCTCGGCGCCGCGGTCGTCGCCCGCCTCGGCATCGACGCGGACCTCACCTCCGAACAGGCCGTCCCCGCCTGGCGGCCGTCCGCCGTCTACGAGCCCCGTATCGGCGCCGAGCAGGCCGCCGAACGGCTCGGCGTCTTCCGCGCCGAGGTCGGGGCCCTGCTGGAGCGCACCCCGCCGCCCGCCGGACCCGGAGCGTCATGACCGTCACGACCGGCGGCCCACTGCCCGACCAGCTGTACGACGTCACCGTTGTCGGCGCCGGTGTCGTCGGCGCCGCCATCGCCCGCGAACTCGCCCGTCATCGGTTGCGCATCGCGCTCGTCGACGCCGCCGACGACGTCGGGGAAGGCACATCCAAGGCCAACACGGCCATCCTGCACACCGGTTTCGACGCCGTGCCCGGTTCCCTGGAGTCCCGGCTCGTACGCGACGGCCGGCGCCGCCTCGCCGCCTACGCAGAAGAGAGCGGCATCCCCCTCGAACCGGTCGGCGCCCTGCTCGTCGCCTGGGACGCCGAGCAGCTCGCCACCCTCCCCGCCCTCGCCGCCAAGGCCGCCCGCAACGGGCACCACGGCACCCGCCTCCTGGACACCGCCGAACTCGCCCTGCGCGAACCGCACCTGGGCCCCGGCGCGCTCGGCGCACTCGAGATCCCCGACGAGTGGATCATCTGCCCCTGGACCACGACCCTCGCCTACGCCACCCAGGCCGTCCGCGCGGGCGCCGCCCTGCACCTGGGCTGCCGGGTGGAATCCGTGACCGGCGGCGGACACCACGAACTCGCCACCTCACGCGGCCTGCTGCGCACCCGCTACCTCGTCAACGCCGCCGGACTGCACGCCGACGAGCTCGACCGGCACCTCGGCCACGACGACTTCACCGTCACCCCGAGGCGCGGCCAGCTCATCGTCTACGACAAGCTCGCCCGCCCCCTCGTCCGCCACATCCTGCTCCCCGTCCCGACCGCCGTCGGCAAGGGCGTCCTCGTCGCACCGACCGTGTACGGCAACGTCCTCCTCGGCCCGACCGCGGAGGACCTCGACGACAAACAGGCCACCGGGTCGACCGCCGAGGGCCTGCGGACGCTGCGCGACCAGGGCCGGCGGATCCTGCCCGCCCTCGTGGACGAGGAGGTCACCGCCGTCTACGCCGGCCTGCGCGCCGCCACCGGGCAGGAGGACTACCGCATCCGGGCCCACGCCCGGCAGCGGTACGTCACCGTCGGAGGGATCCGCTCCACCGGCCTGACGGCCTCCATGGCCGTCGCCGCCCACGTCACCGGCCTCCTCGGCGACGCCGGCCTCCACCTGGGCCCCGCCCGCGACCTGGAGCCGGTCCGGATGCCCGGCATCGGCGAAGCGGGCACCCGCCCCTACCAGCGGGCCGGTCTCATCGCCGCCGACCCCGCGTACGGCGCCATCGTCTGCCACTGCGAACGCGTCACCCGCGGCGAGATCCGCGACGCGCTGAACAGCACCGTCCCGCCCCGGTCGCTCGACGGACTGCGGCGCCGCACCCGCGCCCGCGGCGGCCGCTGCCAGGGCTTCTACTGCGGACCCGCGGTCCGCGCACTGTTCGAGGAGGGCCGCGGATGAGCCGCGCGGAACGCGCCGTGGACGTCCTCGTCGTCGGCGCGGGACCGGCCGGACTCGCCGCGGCCGCCCACCTGGCCGCCGCCGGCGCCGGCCGCGTCGAGGTACTGGAACGCGAACAGCGGCCCGGCGGCATCCCGCGTCACAGCCGCCACCGCGGGTTCGGGCCCCGCCACCGGCCCGTCGACGGCCCCCGGTACGCCGAGCGGCTCGTGGACGCGGCCACCGGCGCCGGAGCCGTACTGCGCACCGGCGTCACCGCCACCGGCTGGGCCGGCCCCCGCGCCGTGGACACCACCGGACCGGACGGCCTCGAACGCCTCACCGCCCGCGCAGTCGTCCTGGCCACCGGCGCCCGCGAGCGGCCCCGCAGCGCCCGTCTGGTCCCCGGCACCCGGCCGGCCGGCGTCCTGACCACCGGGGAACTCCAGCAGGCCGTCCACCTGTACGGGCAGCGGGCCGGCCGCCGCGCGGTCGTCGTCGGCTCGGAGGCCGTCGCACTCCACGCCGTGGACACCCTGCGGGGAAGCGGCACCCACGTGGTCGCCCTCGTCACCGAGGACCCACACCCCCCTCTGCGCTCGCCCCGGCACCGGGTCCCGGTGATCACCGGGACGGCCGTCGAGGAGGTGACCGGCCGCGGCAGGGCGGCGGGTGTCCGGCTGCGGGGCGGCGACGGCAGCAGTACGTTCCTCGACTGCGACACGATCGTCTTCACCGGCGACTGGATCCCCGACCACGAACTCGCCCGGCTCGGCGGCGCCGCCCTCGATCCCGGCACGCGCGGCCCGGCCGTCGACACGGCCTTCCGCACCTCCCTGCCCGGCGTCTTCGCCGTCGGCAACCTGCTCCACGGCGCCGAACCGGCCGCGACGGCGGCGGCGGAGGGCCGCCGGGCCGCCGGCTTCGTCCTGCACCATCTGGCCGGAGCCGGAGCCGGAGCCGGAGCCGGGACGCACGGGCGGGTGCCCGTGCACGTCGAGCGCCCCCTGCTCTGGGTCGCGCCGAACCGCCTGAGTCCCGACGGCCCGCCGCCCCTGGACGGGCGGTTCACCCTCCGTACCTCGCAGCGCCTCGCCCGGCCCGTCCTCCTCGTCAGCCAGGACGGCCGCGAGCTGGACCGACGGCACCTGCCGCGCACCGCCCTGCCCGGCCGGGCCGTCCACCTGCGCGCCGACTGGATCAGCCGGGCCGACCCCGAGGGCGGCCCGGTCCGCGTCGCCGTCATGTCCGATTTCCGCCGGCCCGGTGCCGGGGCCGCTCGCATACTGGCCGTATGACCACCGAGGCGCCCGCGGTCCCCGACAGCCGCTACGAGGCCGTGAGCAGCCGGGACGCCCGGTTCGACGGCGTCTTCTTCTTCGCCGTCTCCACGACCGGGATCTACTGCCGTCCCAGCTGCCCCGCCATCACACCCAAACGCCGGAACGTGTCCTTCTACCGCACCGCCGCCGCGGCGCAGGCCGCCGGCTTCCGCGCCTGTCGCCGCTGCCGCCCCGACGCGGTCCCCGGCTCCGCCGAGTGGAACGTCCGCGCCGACGTCGTCGGCCGCGCCATGCGGCTGATCGGCGACGGCGTCGTCGACCGGGAAGGCGTCGCCGGGCTCGCCACCCGCCTCGGCTACAGCGCCCGCCAGGTGCAGCGCCAGCTCAACGCCGAACTCGGCGCGGGCCCCGTCGCCCTGGCCCGGGCCCAGCGCGGTCACACCGCCCGCGTACTGCTGCAGACGACGACCCTGCAGGCCGCCGAGATCGCCTTCGCGGCCGGATTCGCGAGCGTACGGCAGTTCAACGACACGATCCGCGAGATCTACGCCGCCACGCCCACCGAACTGCGCGCCCTGCGGCCCGGCCGCGCCACGCCGGTCGACACCGGCTCCGGCATCCCGCTGCGGCTGGCCCACCGGGGCCCGTACGCGGCGGAGTCGATGTTCGGCCATCTCGCCGCCCACGCCGTCCCCGGCACCGAAGAGGTCACCGGCGCCCGCGGCGCCCGCACCTACCGCCGGACCCTGCGGCTGCCCCGCGGCGCCGGCATCGCCGAAGTCGGCGAACGCCCGGGCGCCGGCGGCTGGCTCGAGTGCCGGCTCCACCTGACGGACCTGCGCGACCTGACCTCCGCCACCCAGCGGATGCGCCGCCTGCTCGACCTGGACGCCGACCCCTGCGCGGTCGCGGAACGCCTCGGGACAGACCCGGCCCTCGCCCCGCTCGTCGCGGTCCGGCCCGGCCTGCGCGTCCCCGGTGCCGCGGACCCGCACGAGGCGGCGATCCGCACCCTGGTGGGCCGGCGGACGGCCGGCGAACTCGTCGCCGCACACGGCGAGCCGCTCCCCGCCCCCAGCGGCGGCCTCACCCATCTGTTCCCCCGCCCGCGGGACCTGACCGGCACCGACCACACGGCGCTGCGCGCCCTCGCCGAAGCGCTCGCCGCCGGCGATCTCGTCCTCGACCCCGGCGCCGACCGCGAGGAGACCGAGCACCGGCTGCTACGGCTGCCCGGCATCGACGCCCGGACCGCCGCCGCCGTCCGCCTCCACGCACTCGGCGACCCCGACGTCCTGCTGCCCGACGACCCGGCACTGCCGCCCGGCGCGGACCCCGAACGCTGGCGGCCGTGGCGCTCGTACGCGATGCACCACCTGTGGGCTGGGGCTCGCCCGTCTTGAGGGCTCGGTTCTCCCCCTGCCTCCGGGGAGCCCCACCCGTGTACTCACGGCGGCCTCCGGCCGCGGGCCGCGCGCCACTTTGGCTCACTCGCCCCGGTCCCGGCGAACTGACGGCTCCTGCCTCACCCGTACGGCCCAGCAACGCAGCGGACCCGGCGTGCGGCGCGCCCAGAGTGGAGGGCGTCGCCCACCGTCACCGCACCGGGAGTACCGATGACCTGCCTCAACCGACGTGACCTCGGCCTGCTCGTCCTGCGCACGGGAACGGGCGCCGTCCTCATGGCCCACGGCACCCAGAAGCTCTTCGGCTGGTTCGGCGGCGGCGGCCTGGAAGGCACCGCGCAGGGCATGGAGGCCATGGGCTTCCACCCGCCCAGGCAGAGCGCGATGGCCGCGGGCATCGCAGAGACGGGCGGCGGCCTGCTGCTCGCCCTCGGCCTCGCCACGCCCGCGGCGGGCGCGGCGGTGACCGGCAACATGGCGGGCGCCGTCTCCGTCCACGCCCCGGCCGGCTTCTTCGTCCAGTCCGGCGGCTTCGAGTACCCGGCGTTCCTCGGCTTCACCGCGGCCGCCATCGGCCTCATGGGCCCCGGCCGCTACTCCCTCGACCACGTGACCCGCCACCGTTTCGACGGCCCGTGGATCCTCGGCGCCGCCTTCGCCGCCAGCGCCCTCGCGGCGGCCGCCGTCGTCGGCAAGCGGGCCAAGGGCCAGATCGGGGCGGACGTCGACGACTCGGCGAGGGAGCAGGAAGCCGACACACTCGAGGACTAGGTCCGGTCCGTCGAAGTCCCGGTGGCCCGGTCGCCGGCCCCGGTGTCCGCCCCGGGTGTCACTCGTTCCTGAGCAGGTCGACCGTGCCCGCCAGGCCCTCGTCGCCGTGGCCCTGGGTCACCCGTCGGTGCATCAGTTCCATGTAGGGCGTGAGGAGCCGGGGGTCGACCGACTGCTCCTCGGCCGTGGCCAGCAGCGCGGCGTTTTCCGCCGACATCATGGCGAGGTTCGAGGTGACCCCCTCGGTGTAGTCGCCGCTCTCCACCTGCGCGGCGATCTCATGGGTCATGCCGGCCATGGCGCCGAGCCAGTCCGCGAGCAGGGCGGCGAAACCGGCCAGGTCGAGGTACTTCTCGGGGCGCACCAGGGCGAAGGCGTGGGTGACACCCGCGAACATGCCGGTCATCGCGGGCGCGGGTGCGGTTCCAGACGGTCAGCGGATGCCCCGCGGCGAGCCAGGCACGGGCGAGAGCGGTGCCCATGTCGCCGAGGCCGAGGAGGGTGACAGGAGCCTTCGAAGCGGTGTGTTCGTCCATGGCGTCAGGCTCGTACGGGCCCGGACCGTGATCAAGTACGCACTTTTCAGTGCGTGTTCACCTCCGCCGCAAGGGGCTGGCCCGAAGGTCTGAACAGTGGTTCACTTGTTGCGTGGCCTACCGCAAGACACCCGCCGTGCAGAGCCGGCTCGACGCCGCCAGGGAGCGCCTCGTCGAGCAGGCGACGTCCGTCGTCGCCGAGTCCGGCTGGGCGAACGCGTCCGTCACCGCGGTCGCCGCCGCGGCCGGTATGTCCGTCGGGTCCGTCTACCAGCACTTCCCCTCCAAAGGGGCGCTGGCCGTCGAGGTCTTCCGCCGTGCCTCTGGCCGTGAGGTCGAGGTGCTCGCGGACGTGCTCAGGGACGCGGGCGGGGACCCCGTCGAGCGACTCGCACACGGCGTACGCGTCTTCGCCCGCCGTGCCATGGAGCGCCGCGGGCTCGCCCACGCGCTGCTCGCCGCCCCCGCCGAACCGGCCGTCGGCCAGGAACGGCTGGATTTCCGGCGCCGCTACCGCGACGTGTTCGCCGAGGTGATCCGCGAGGGCATCGCGGGCGGGCAGCTGCCACCGCAGGACCCCGAGGTCACCGCGGCGGCACTGACCGGAGCGATCGGCGAGGTGCTGGTGGACCCGCTGTCCGACACGGCGTCCGGCGACGCCGCCGAGCACCTGGTCGCCGAACTCGTCGCGATGTCCCTGCGCTGCGCCGGCGCCCGGACCGCCGGCTGACCACCCCTACGACTCCCCGAGGACCACGATGACGACTCCGGCCGCAGCCCACGACACGACCGCCGCCACCCCGAGCAGCCGGCCCACCGCCGCCACCCATGCCGTGACCAACCAGCCGCCGCCGCTCGTCGGCCACGACGTCGCGGACGACCCCGTACTGCTCGAGGGCCTGCGCCGCGAAGGCGCCGGCTGGTACGCGGACGACCTGCACCGCGTCGGCAGGCTGGCCGGCTCGGAGGACGCCCAGCGCTGGGCCGAGGAGGCCAACCGCTGCGAACCGCTGCTGCGCACGCACGACCGCTACGGGAACCGGATCGACGAGGTCGAGTTCCACCCCTCCTACCACGCGCTCATGGACGTCGCGATCCGTGAAGGGCTCGGCGGCGCGCCGTGGGCCGACGACCGGCCCGGCGCCCATGTCGCGCGCGCCGCGGGCTTCATGGTGTGGAGCTCGGCCGAACAGGGCCACGCCTGCCCGGTCTCCATGACGTACGCCGCCGTGCCCGCCCTGCGCTCCGCGCCGCAACTGGCCGCGGTCTACGAGCCGTTGCTGACCAGCCGGGTGTACGACCCCGGGCTGCGCGCGCCCGGCGGCAAGCGCGGGCTGCTCGCCGGGATGGGTATGACGGAGAAGCAGGGCGGCACCGATGTGCGCGCCAACACCACCGTCGCCGTCGAACAGCCGGACGGCACCTGGCGGTTGCGCGGCCACAAGTGGTTCACCAGCGCGCCCATGAACGACCTGTTCCTGGTGCTCGCCCAGGCGCCCGGCGGCCTGTCCTGCTTCCTGGTGCCGCGCGTCCTCCCCGACGGCAGCCGCAACACCTTCCGCATCCAGCGCCTCAAGGACAAGCTCGGCAACCGCTCCAATGCCAGCAGCGAGCCCGAGTTCGACGACACCGTCGCCTGGCCGGTGGGGTCCGAGGGCCAGGGCGTGCGCACGATCATCGACATGGTCACGATGACCCGGCTCGACTGCGTCCTCGGCTCGGCGTCCGGCATCCGCACCGCGCTCACCCAGGCCGCCCACCATGTCCGACACCGCTCCGTGTTCGGCGCCAAGCTGATCGACCAGCCGCTGATGCGCAACGTCGTCGCCGATCTGAGCGTCGAGTCCGAGGCGGCGACCACGCTCGCGCTCCGCATCGCGGGAGCGGCCGACCGCGCACAGCGCGGCGACGCCCAGGAGCGGGCGTTCCTCCGGCTCGCGACCGCGGTCGGCAAGTACTGGGTGTGCAAGCGGCAGCCCGCGGCGGTCGCCGAAGCACTGGAGTGCCTCGGCGGGAACGGCTACGACGAGGCGTCCGGGATGCCCCGGCTCTACCGGGAGGCGCCGCTGAACGGCATCTGGGAGGGCTCCGGCAACGTCAACGCGCTCGACGTGCTGCGCGCGCTGGCCAAGGAGCCCGAGTCCCTGGCGGCGTACGCCGCGGAGATCGAGGCCGCGGCGGGCGCGGACGCCCGACTCGACGGGGCGTGGCGCCAGTTGCGCGCCGAGCTGGTGCCCACCGACGACGCGGCGCTGCTCGCCCGCCGGCTGGTCGAGCGCATGGCCCTGGTCCTTCAGGGCTCCCTGCTGGTCCGGCACGCACCGGCGGCCGTGGCGGACGCGTTCTGCGCGTCACGGCTCGCCGGCGACCGCGGCCTCGCCTTCGGGACGCTGCCGGCCGGCCTGGACCTCGCCACGCCCATCGCCCGCGTACCGCTCGCCGGAAACTGACCACGGCGGGCTGCGCCCGGACGCGGGGCGTGGCCGGCGCACCTGATGCGCGCAGCCGGCCCGCGGACGCCGCCGACTTCACCGACGCGGATCCCGACAGCGCGGCCGCGTACCGACCGCCGCGCAGCAAGGGACCGGGCTCTGCCGTGCGTCAGCGGGGCGGGCCGGTCAGGGCGAGGAACTCGCTGCGGGAGCGGGCGTCGGTGCGCAGCAGGCCGAGCATGGTGGAGGTCAGGGTGGTGGTGCCGGTTGCCTGCGCGCCGCGCAGGGTCATACAGGTGTGCTCGGCCTGGATCACGACGCCGACGCCCTTGGGTTCCAGCTGGGCCTGGAGCCAGTCGGCGACCTGCTTGGTCAGCCGCTCCTGCACCTGGGGGCGGCACGCGAAGTGCTCGAGGACGCGGGCGAGTTTCGACAGGCCCAGGATCCGGTTGCCGGGCAGATAGCCGATGTGGGCCGTGCCGACGAACGGCAGCAGATGGTGCTCGCACACCGACCGCAGCGGGATGCCGCGGGCGAGGACCAGCTCGTCGTAGCCCTCGTCGTTGGGGAAGGTGGTCAGGTCGAAGGGGCGGGGGCTGAACAGTTCCGCGTAGGCGCGGGCCATCCGGCCGGGCGTGCCGCGCAGGCTCTCCGAGTCCGTGCTGATGCCCAGGGCCTCCAGGAACTGCCCGGCGGCGAGCTCGGCGGCGGGCAGATCCGGTTCCCGCGCCTCGCGCACCACCCGCAGAGCGGCCGGTTCCGCCGCCGGGGGCGGAAGCTGTGCCTCGGCGGCGTCGGAGGCGAGGTGCAGGGTGGTGTGAGGGTGCTGCGTCATGTCACTCTCCGATGCCGACACGATCATACATTTCACTAAAGAGTATTGGACTTATTGTGATCACGGTCAAGAAAGGAGCCGCAAAGAGGGCTCTGCTTGCCATTACGGAAGCAGTCATTGGAGTTACGATGAAGGCATGACCTCCTCCGACCTGACACCGCCGTCACTCACCGCGGCCGAGGGTGTCGAAGCGGTCTCGGTCCTCGCCGACGAGACCCGCCGCAGGATGCACGGCTTCATACGCCGGGCCCGTCGGCCGGTCACGCGGGAGGAGGCCGCCGCCGACGCCGGGATCTCGGTCAAGCTGGCCGCCTTCCACCTGGACAAGCTCGTCACGGCCGGGCTGCTGCGCGCGGGTTACGACAGCCCCGGCGCGGCCCCCAGGGTCGGCCGCCGGCCGAAGGTGTACGAGCCGGCCGGAGCCGACATCCGCGTCAGCATCCCCGAGCGCCGCCCCGACGTGCTCGCCGAGATCCTCGTGGACGCCGTGCTCGGCCAGCAGGCGGGCGAGGACGCCCGCACCGCCGCGCTGCGCACGGCCCGCACCCGCGGCGAGGAACTCGGTGCCGCCACCCGTGCCGACAGCCGTCCCGGCAGGCTGGGCCCCGAGCGTTCCGTCACGCTCAGCGAAGCCGTCCTGGCGCAGCGAGGCTTCGAGCCGGAGCGGCCGACGCCGACCGGCCTGCGGCTGCTCAACTGCCCCTTCCACCCCCTCGCCGCCCGCTCTCCCGAGCTGGTGTGCGCCATCAACCACGCCTTCCTCGGAGGGCTCCTCGAGGGGCTGCGCGCCAACGGGATCGAGGCCGTCCTCGCCCCCCGGCCGGGGCGGTGCTGCGTCGAACTGCGCGCCGCGTCCGACGGTCACGGCGCCCCCGGCCCCGACGGCATCTGTACGAGGGAGCCCGGCGTCCCGCCCCTCGACGAGCTGCCCCCACCCGGCTGACCGGCTCGGCGGGGCTGCACGCAACCGCCCTGAGAGACCCCCACGCGACAGAGGAGCGGACATGCCCGCACACAACGCCCATGTGATCGTCGGAGCCGGCCTGGCCGGCGCGAAAGCAGCGCAGGCCCTGCGCGAAGAGGGTTTCGACGGCCCGCTCGTGCTGGTGGGGGACGAGGCCGAGCGCCCCTACGAGCGGCCGCCGCTCTCCAAGGGGTACCTGCTCGGCCAGGAGGAGCGGGACAGCGTCTACGTCCACCCTCACCAGTGGTACGCCGACCACAAGGTCGAGCTGCGCCTCGGCATCGCGGTCACCGCCGTCGACCCGGCCGCCCACGAGATCACCCTCGCCGACGGCAGCCGCATCGGATACGCGAAGCTGCTGCTGGCCACCGGATCGTCGCCGCGCCGGCTGCCCGTACCGGGAGCCGACCTGGACGGCGTCCACTATCTGCGCCGGCTCGCCGACAGCGACCGGATCAAGGACGCCTTCGCGTCCGCCTCACGGGTGGCCGTGGTCGGGGCCGGGTGGATCGGCCTGGAGACGGCCGCCGCCGCCAGGGCCGCCGGCGCCGAGGTGACGCTGCTGGAGGCCGCCGAACTGCCGCTGCTGCGGCTGCTGGGCCGCGAGGCGGCCCAGGTCTTCGCCGACCTGCACACCGAGCACGGGGTCGACCTGCGCTGCGGCGTGCAGGTCGCGGAGATCACCGGAGCGGGCCGCAGGGCGAACGGCGTACTGCTGGCCGACGGCAGCCGCGTCGAGGCCGACGCGGTCGTCGTCGGCGTCGGCATCACCCCCGACACCGGACTCGCCGAGGCCGCCGGTCTGGAGACCGGCAACGGCATCCGGGTCGACGCCGCCCTGCGCTCCTCCGACCCCGACATCCACGCCGCCGGCGACGTGGCCGAGGCCTTCCACCCGCTGCTCGGCACGTACATCCGGGTCGAGCACTGGGCCAACGCGCTGAACCAGCCGCAGACCGCTGCCCGGGCCATGCTCGGCCAGGACGTGGCCTACGACCGGGTCCCGTACTTCTTCACCGACCAGTACGACCTGGGCATGGAGTACACCGGCTACGTGGAGCCGGGCGGCTACGACCAGGTCGTCTTCCGCGGACGGAAGGAGAGCCGCGAGTTCATCGCCTTCTGGGTCTCCCGCGGCCGGGTGCTCGCCGGCATGAACGTCAACGTCTGGGACGTCACCGACCCGATCCGCGAGCTCGTCACCTCCGGGCGGCCGGTCGACCCCGCGAAGCTGGCCGACCCCGGCGTGCCGCTGACCGACCTGATCGAGCGCGCAGATCCCGTGTAAGGCGTCCGCACGGCACCGACAGCACCCCCGGCCCGGCCTTCGGGCCGGGGGGCCTCGGGCGGGCCTTGACAGGACTCTGGCGCCGGCATCCATATATTGCATGCCGGTACCCCAGACCCGAGGTCTCGTCCCCCGATCGCTCCTCCGGGAGAACGCCTGCCGCGCCATCCGTGCAGCGTCACCGGCAGCACCCACGCCGGCATGATCGCCGGTTTCGCCGGCCAGGACCGGCCCCGCCGTGTGCTGGGCATCGACGCCTCGGCCAAGCCGGCCGAGACACGTGCGCAGGTGGAGAAGACCGCGCACAACACCGCCGGGCTCATCGGCCTGGACCGCGACCTGCGCGACGACGAGATCACCGTTCTCAGCGACTGGGCCGGCGACCGCTACGGCATCCCCGTCGAGTCCACGCTCGACGCGATCCGGCTCACCGCGGGCCTGGAGGCCGTGATCATCGACCCCGTCTACGAGGGCAAGTCGATGGCCGGCCTGATCGACCTCGTCAGGAGCGGTGACATCCCGGACTCCGACGTGCTGTACGCCCACCTCGGCGGCCGGCCCGCCCTGAACGCCTACAGCGGCCTGTTCGACTGACGGCCGCGCGGTCCCATGCCCGCCGCCGTCAGGGGCCGTACGACGGGTCGTCGGGCCGTGGGCCCTCGGTCAGTGCGGGACCATGCTGGGCGACGAGGCGTCGCGCGCGACGCGTGCCGGGGCGCCGGTGCCGTCGGCAGGCACGGACCAGATGTCGGAGGAGCCCTTCGCCGCGCCCGTCAGGGCGTAGGCGAGCGTCGAGTCGTCCAGCCACGCGGCCTCGTCGTCGACGCTGCGGACCTCGGCCAGCGGGATGTCGCGCATCGTCCTCAGGTCCAGGACGTGCAGCCGTACTGCGCGGTCCCTGCCCTCCACCGAGACTGCCCGCGTCCGGCCGCTCCAGCACGACGAGCATCCGGGCGATGACGGCTCGACGCGTACCCGATGCGCGTCGGCCGCCGCCGGATACGGTCGCCGACCGGCGGGCCCGGTCGAAGCGGAGCCGCTCGCCAGGCCGTCGGCCCGGCGCGGAGCCGCTCGGTGAGGCGAGCCGGCCGACGGCCGGGCGCTGACATCGGACGCGTCCTGCCGGCTCCCCGTCCGGGAACACCCCCCGACGGGGAAGCCCCGACCGCCGCGCGGCCTCAGGCGCGCCGCGCCGCCGCGGCGGCGCGGGCGCCCACGACGAGGCTCCCTGCGATGAGGAGCGTCGCGACGATTCCGGTGACGAGCACGGGGACGGGGGCGAAGGTCGCGGCCAGGACCGCGACGACGGCCAGGGGGTGGATGATGTCGCTCGCGCCGCGCACCTCGGAGGACCGGTGGTGCAGAAGCCAGACGACGGTGATGAAGACGGCGACGGGGATCGTGTAGGCGGCGGCGACGGCGTGGTCGGTGAGGCGGCCGTGGCCGGTGGTGTGGGCGACGTTGAGCGCGAGTCCGGCGCCGACCGCGGCCGCCGAGGCGAAGACGGCGTAGTGGCCGTAACCCCACAGCAGGGCGGCGCGCAGACCGGTGAGCCCGCGCGGTGCGTTCTGCGCGAAGTACAGCCACCACAGAGAGAAGACGGTGAAGATGCCGCCGACGACGAGGGTGGCGATGTCTGCGAGCACGGCGTCGTCGTCGAGGGCGGCACGGACGGCCAGCGTGGCCGCCGTGATCGATTCGCCGAGGACGATGATGGTGAACAGGCCGTAGCGCTCGGCGATGTGGTGCGGATGCCATGTGGTGATGGCCGCGCGTTCCGCCCAGACGGGAACGGACAGTTCGGCCACGAGCAGGATTACGAACGAGACAAGGCCGCCGTCGTCCGGGAGGAACAGGCGTGCGACCCAGCCGATCTGGACGACGAAGATCCCCACCGCGTAACGCAGGCAGCTGGTGCGGCGTTCGGAGTCGGCGTGGGCGGCGCGCAGCCACTGGGTGACCATCGCGAGGCGCATGACCACATAGCCCCACGTGATGACGGTGAAGTCCTGGTGCTGGAGGGCCTCGGCCGCGCCGGCGGCCATGATCAGCGCGCCGGTGATCTGGACCAGGGTGAGCAGCCGGTAGGGGACGTCGTCGGTGTCGTAGGCGGAGGCGAACCAGGTGAAGTTCATCCACGCCCACCAGATCGCGAAGAACACCAGGGCGTACCCGAGCACCCCGTGGCCGATGTGCCCTTCGGCCAGCTCGTGTTCGAACGCCGCGGCCGCCTGGGCGACGGCGACGACGAAGCACAGGTCGAAGAAGAGCTCCAGCGCCGTCGCGCTGCGGTGCTTCTCGTCGGAGGGACGAGCGACCATCGGCCGGTGCCAGGCGCCGGCGATAAAGGGTGTCTGGCTCATGGGCGGGCGATCCCTGCGGTGCGTCGACGAGCGGGGGGAGTGGCGGGGGCGAGTTGGGCGGTTCAGGCCTGGCCGGTCTCGAAGCGGCTGATTTTGCCCCCGGAGACGGTGAACGTCCAGCGCGTGCGCATGGAGCCCCAGGTCGAGTTGGTGTAGACGGCGGTCAGGGTGCGCCCGTCGGGAGAGACGTCCTCGACGTCCATGCGCCCGTCCGAGGAGAAGATCTCCTTCTCGGTCCAGTCGCGGATGTCGCGGTCGGTACCGTCGTCGGCCATGGTGGCGTCCGGGGTGAGCGCCGCGAAGAAGGCGTCCTTGTCGCCGGCGTTGACGGCGTCGACGAACGCGGCGACGGCCGGGTCGTTGAGCTGGGCTGTCACGGTGGTCTCCGATCAGATCGGTACGAGGGGGACCGGCCGGGCGGACGGGCCGGCGGCGGTGTGCGCCCGGCCGGATCCGGTCAGCGGGTGGTGTATCCGCCGTTGAGGAAGAGGGTTTGACCGTTGGCCCACCAGCCGTCCGTCAGCAGGTGCGTCACCCACGGAACGATATCCTCGATCTTGGTCAGGTCGCCGTTCATCGCGGACGACTTGTGGTACGCGACGGAGCCGTCGTCCTCCGCCGGGTAGAAGAACGACGTGTCCATCGGCCCGGGGGCGATGTTGTTGACCGAGATGTTCCGGCCGAACAGCTCCTTCGACAGGGCGCGGGTGAAGTGCTCGACCGGCGCCTTGCTGCCCGCGTAGGACGAGTACAGCCCTGTGTAGGCGGCGAGCAGCGACGTCACGATCGTGATGATCTTTCCGCCGTCCTCGATGCGGCGCGCCGCCTCCCGCATGACGAAGAACGCGGCCTTGGAGTTCACCGCGAACATACGGTCGTACTCGTCCTCGGTGATCTCGGTCAGCGGCTTCTTCAGCACCATGCCGGCGGTGTTGACGCTGAAGTCGAGCTTGCCGAACCGGTTCAGGACCTCGTCGAAGACCCGCTCCACCTCGGCGGCCTTCGTCAGATCCCCCTGGATCGCGAACGCCTCGCCCGGCCCCTCGTTGATCTGCGCGACGACGTCCTCGGCCTTGGCCCGTGAGGAGTCGCTGTTGTAGTGCACGGCGACCAGGGCGCCTGCCGCGCCGAGGGTGGAGCTGATCAGCCCACCGAGGTTGCGGGACGCGCCGCCGACGAAGGCGGCCTTGCCGTTGAGCGTCCTGTCCGGAGTGTCGACCATGACGGCCTCCTTGCGATGTGGCTACAGGGACGGCACCGACCGGCGGACCGCGCCGGGGGCAATGCCGTGCCTCACAGAATCGCGGCCACAACGGGCGCGCATCTTGAACGATCCGATCACCCGTGGAACAGAACGCTCACGACTTCGGGCGCCGCCCGTCAGCGGCCGCCGTCCCGTCCCGCAGCGCCCGCGGCGTGGCCCCCTCGTGGCGCCGCATCATCCGCGTCAGGTGACTCTGGTCGGCGAACCCCGCCTCCGTCGCGATCTCCGCGATCGGACGGCTGGAGAGCATCAGCTCACGCCGCGCGTGCTCCAGGCGCCGCTGCGTCACGTACCGGTGCGGGGACTCCCCGGTCGAGGCCCTGAAGACGCGGGTGAAGTGCGACTCGCTCACCCCCGCCACGCTCGCGAGATCCGCCAGCGTGACCCGCTGGGAGAGGTTCGCGTGGATGAAGTCCACCACCTCGGCCAGCCGGCGCGGCGACAGTCCGCCCTCCCGGCGCGCCACGGCGCCGCCCTCGCCCGCCACCCGCAGTACCACCGCGGCCGCGGCCTGTACCAGCGACTGCGCGTACAGCGCGTCCGCCGGGCCCGGACCGGCGTACTCGGCCACCAGTCGCTCCAGCAGCATCTTCAGCAGCGGATCGGTGAAGTGGAACCGCGGAACCAGCTCGACCGGGCCCGCCGCCCCGCCCTCCTCGGCCAGTTTCTCCAGCCACACCGGATCGATTCCGAGCAGCAGCAACTCCACGTCGTCCTGCCAGCGGGGCCTCGACGCCCATCCGGCCGGATTGACCAGCGCCTGCCCCGCGTGGAAACGCTCACGGCGCGCCGTGCCGTCCGCGGACCAGCGCAGATTCGACGATCCGCCCGTATGGACCACGAGCACGTGGACCGGCGGGCCCAGCGGAAGCGGCGCGACGTCCGACTTCCCCGCCGCCCGCTCCAGCGACCGCTCCGCCACCGCGTGGCCGAGATCGGAGCCGCTGCCATGGAGGCATCGCAGGTGAGGCTTGATGTGCGAATCACTCACCCCACCAGTATCGGACCTCTTCGCACGGGCGGCCCCGGGCGGCGCCCGCCGCCCGGCCCGCTTCCCCGGACGGGCCCGCGACGAGGCGCCTCGTCCCAGCGAGAGAGGATGTCGCATCCTGTTCCTACCATTGAGAACAATTCATACGATGAGGGAAAATTCATCCGGCTTTGCTCGATCACTGGAAGGTGTGGCGCGGCCATGGTCGAACCCGCGGGGCTCCGGAACCTGCTCGCGCGGGTACTGGGCTGCCGTGACCCGCAGGCACTGCTCGAGGCCCTGACGCTCGCGGACGACAGCGCCGGCGCCCTTCCGGCCGGACGGACCTTCCTGTACGTGCAGGACCGGACGGGCCTCCACTGCCGGCCGGCCCCGGCGGACGGCCCGGGGAACGACGACCGCGACCGCGCGCTCGACGCCGTCGCCCGCGAGGTCCTGCGCACCGGACGGCGTACGCAGCCGGACGGCGCGGGTCCCCGGACGCATGCGCTGCCGCTGTCCTCGGGCGGGCAGGTCCGGGGCGTCCTGGTCGTGGCCCTCGAGGGCGGCGGCGCGGACGGCGTCTGCCACGAGCACCCGGAAGTCCTCGACGTGGTGGCGGAGTGCTGCGCCCATGTGCTCGCCGCGCACAGCTGCGACGCGACGCTCGGCGAGGCCGCGGAAGCGGCACGGGCCGGTGTCTTCGCCTGGGACTTCATGGCCGACAACGTGTACTGGGACGAACGGACCTGCGCCGTCTACGGGGTGGATCCCGCCACCTTCGACGGCAAGGGCGACACGTTCTTCGCCCTGCTGCACCCGGACGACGTGCCGGTTCTGCAGGCGGCCATCGCCCGCGTGACGGAGGAGGCGGTCAGCGCCCCCGCGCACGGCGCGGCGGAGGACGCCGGGAGGTACCACCTCGGCTACCGCATCCTGCACCCCGACGGCAGCGTGCACGCCGTGACCGAATTCGGCCGCGTGATCATGGACGACCAGGGCCGCCCCGCCCGCGCGGTCGGCCTGGTCATGGAGACCGGGGACGGATCCGACCGGTCGCCGCGCGGTTCGGTGTCGGCGGACAGCTCACGCGACTCGTTCCTCTTCACGCTCACCCGGGCGCTCTCGCAGGCCGTCACCGTGCGGGACGTCACCCGCGTCATGACGCAGCTCGCCCGGCCGGCGCTCGGCGCCGAGAACCTCGTCCTCGGCATCGAGGAAGCCGGCCGGCTGACGATCGTCGGCGAGACCGCCATCCCCACGGCGCTTTCCCACCTGCGCGGGCCCGCGCACACCGTCATGGCCCTGGCCGCCAGGCAGGAGCAGGCGCTGTTCATCGAGGACCTCAGCCGGCACACCGGTCCGGCGCTCGCCGAACTCGCCGCCACCGGCGACGTACCGCCGCGCTCATGGGTGGTGCTGTCCCTGGGGTCCGTGGACCAGGTCACCGGCGCCTGCCTGATCGCCTTCGCCCGGCCGCGGAAGTTCGACGCCGGCGAGCGGACCTTCTACACGGCCGTCGCCGTCATCCTCACCCAGAGCCTGGAACGCGCCCGGCTGTTCGACACGGAGCACCAGCGCGCCACCGACCTGCAGGAGGCCATGCTGCCGCGGCATCTCCCGGCGCTGGACTCGCTCACCGTGCACTCCCGCTACCTGCCCGGCACGCAGGGCATGCACATCGGGGGCGACTGGTACGACATCCTCTCGCTCAGGGACGGAACGGCGGCCCTCGTCATCGGCGACGTCCAGGGCCACGACGCCCACGCCTCCGCCGTCATGGGGCAGCTGCGCGTCGCCCTGCGGGCGTGCGCGGAGGCGGGGCTGCCGCCCGGCGCCCTCCTCGGGCAGGTCAACCGGGTCCTCTGCGACCTCGACACCGATCGCTTCGCCACCTGCACCTATCTGGTCCTCGACCCGAAGGGCGGCGCGCTGAAGGGCGGCCGGGCCGGACATCTCCACCCCCTGCGCATCCGGCGCGGAGCCGTCAGCGAGGTCGTCCTGGCGGGCGGCCCGCCCCTCGGCGTCGACCCCGCGGCCGTGTTCCCGACGACCAGGACCGGCATGGACGGCGACGAGGCGCTGGTGCTGTTCACCGACGGGCTGGTGGAGCGCCGGAACGCCGACATCGACGTCTGCGTGCGCGAGATGATCGACGACATCCACCGCTGGGCGGCATCGCGCGAGGACGGGCTGGACCTGGGACAGCTGGTGGACTTCCTCGCCCGGCGCGACGCCCCGGAGCGCATCGACGACGTCGCCCTCCTCGCCGTCCAGCGCGTCTCCAGCACCGAGGTGTGACCCTCACCCGCTGAGACGGCCGGCCGGACAGCCTCGGCCGTCCGGTCACCGACTCCTCGAGACGGCGTCGGATTCGATCCCGGCCGCGCCGCGCGTCAGCGACCCGCTGCTGAGGAAGCGGCGGACCGGGCGGCGCGGGCGCGGACGACGGCCTGCTGTTCCAGGGCGAGTTCACGCACGGTGGCCATGTCGCTGAAGGGCAGCAGTTCCTCGCCGACGATCTGGTGCGGCTCGCTGCCCTTGCCGGCGATCAGGACCGTGTCCTTCGGACCTGCCGCGGACATGGCGAACGAGATGGCCTCGCGGCGGTCGGCGATCCGCTCGAACGGGGTACCGGTCGCGGCGAGGCCGGGGGCGATCTGGTCCAGGATGGCCTGCGGGTCCTCGTTGCGCGGGTTGTCCGAGGTGAGGACGCACAGGTCGGAGTGGGTCCCGGCGATCCGCCCCATGTCGGCCCGCTTCGTCGTGTCCCGGTCGCCGCCGCAGCCGAAGACGGTGATCACCCGGCCCCGCGCGTAACCGCGGATGGTGGTCAGGACCTTGTCCAGGGAGTCCGGCGAATGGGCGTAGTCCACGATCACGGAGGCGCCGCCCGGCGTCTGGAAGCGCTCGAACCGGCCGGGGACGGGCGGCATCCGGTCGAGTGCGGCGACGAGGGCGCCCAGCTCGTGCCCGAGGACGTGGCAGGCGGCCAGGGTGGCGAGCGCGTTGGCCACCGAGAACCGGCCCGGGATCGGGATCGACGCCGGATAGGTGCGTCCGCCGTGATGGAGGGTGAACCGCGTGCCGGACGAGCTGACGACGAGGTCGGTGGCCCGGTAGTCCGCCGGCGCTTCCAGGGCGTACGTGGTCACCGCACCCGGCATCATCGCCACGATCCCGGCGCCCACCGGGTCGTCGGCATTGACGACCGCGCGCCGGCACAGCCCCTGGAAGAGACGGAGTTTGGCGTCCCGGTAGTTCGCCATCGTGCCGTGGTCGTCGAGGTGGTCCTGCGTCAGGTTGGTGAACACGCCGACGTCGATGAACGTACGGTCCATGCGGTGCGTCAGCAGGCCCATCGAGGTGGCCTCCAGCACCACACTGCCGACCCCGCGGTCGCGCATGCACCCCAGCAGATACTGCATGTCCGGTGACTCCGGGGTGCTCAGCCCCGACTGCGGCATCGGGATCAGCTCGTCGCCGATCCGGCTGCCGGCCGTCCCGATGACCCCCGACTTCGCGCCCTCGGAGATCCGCAGGGCGGACTCGATCATGTACGAGACCGACGTCTTGCCGTTGGTGCCGGTGATCGCCACCATGTCCATCTGCCGCCCCGGCTCGCCGAAGTAGCGGGAGGCCACGATCGCGGCCGCCCTCCGGACGTCCGGCACCCGCACGGCACAGGTACCGGGTGGCCACACCGTCAGCGACAGCGCCGGGTCCGTGCCGTCGACGAGCACGGCGGCCGCTCCGCGGGCGAGCGCGGGCGCCACGGAGCCGTGCCCGCCCTTCCGGTGTCCTGGCACGGCGATGAACAGGCAGCCCGGCGTCACCCGGTCCACGTCGAACGTCGTCCCCGCGGTGATCGCTGTTCTGCTCGGGTCACCCTCGAGTACGTGGTGCTCCTGGCCGGCCAACAACTCGCTCAGCTTCACAATGATCCCTTCGAGGTGGCACGGCCCGATCGTGCGGCCGTCGCCAGGCTGCAGCGCCGGCGAGTGCCGGAGGCTGCTGTGGTGACGTGGAGCAGGGCGGAGACCGCCCGGCCGTCAGCAGGGCGAGGCGGGCTCGGCCGGGGAGAAGCACGGCGTACGGCGGGGGAAGCGGCGCGCCGGGGGAGAGAGGATCGCTAACCGTGGCCGTGCAGCGCGACACGGCGGGTACGGGGCGCCTCTACGCCGGCGGCGGTGGCCGGGTGGGCGACGGCCGGACGCACTCCCGAGGCGGCCTGGCGCAGGCACTGCCTCGTAGAACTCGTGCGACCCATGCTGCGAGTGTACGGCCGTTCCGGCGGCCCGCCGCCCATGGAAGCGGGGAGGCGGGCCGGGGCCGTGGCCCGCCTCGGGTCTGCGTGGCGGCGGGCCCGGAACGTCCGGTTGCTTCTGCGGTGCACTCTCCGCGGAAGCAGCCGTTCCCCTGCGAAACGACGTGCGTAGGCCCCGGGGCCCGGCCGAACTCGCCCACCTGGACAGGCGCGGCGTCGCCGCGGCCGCCCGGCCGCCTGAGCGGCGGCACGTACTATGGCGCTTAGGTTTTCATCAGGGAGGCGGCCGGGATGCGGGGCTTTGGCGAGCTCGAACAGGCGATCATGGACGTGGTGTGGGCGGCGAAAGCGCCACTGCCGGTGCGTGAGGTGCTGGAGCGGCTGAACCGCGACCGGCCGCAGCCGCTGGCGTACAACACGGTGCAGACGGTGATGGAGATCCTGCACCGCAAGGGCTGGCTGTCCCGGACCAAGGTCAGCCGGGCGTTCCAGTATCGGGCCACGAAGGACCGTGAAGAGTACGCGGCGTCGCTGATCGACCAGGTGTGGGCGACCGGTGCGGACCGTACCGCGACGCTGGTGCGACTGTTCGACGGGCTGGACGAGGCCGAGGTCGCCGAGCTGCGGGCGGCGCTCGCGGCGCGCCGTGAGGGAAGCGGTTCGTGAAGGCCGCGATCCTCCTGCTCGGGTACGCGGCGCTGGTGGGCGCCCTCGCCCCGGTGCTGCTGGTCCGGACGGGCTGGGCGGTGCGGGCGCCGCTGCTGGCGATCTGGGCCTGGCAGGCGGTCACGGCCACGCTCGTCGTCTCGGTCGTGCTGGCCGGGCTCGTCCTGGCCGTGCCGACGATGCCGGTCAGCGGCAGCCTGGCGGACATGCTCCACGCGTGCGTGATGGCGCTGCGCGCTCAGTACGTCACGCCCGGCGGCGCCGTGGCGGCCGCCACCGGCACGGTCCTGGCCCTCGCCGTGGTGGGCCGCGCCGGCTGGTGCCTGGGGGCGTCCCTGTGGCGGGCGCGGCGGGAGCGCAGTCGGCACGCCGAGGTGCTGGCGATGGTCGGTCGCGCGCATCCCGGTCTGGGTGTGACGGTGCTCGAGGACGACCGTCCGGCGGTGTACTGCCTGCCCGGCACCGGACACCGGATCGTGCTGACCTCGGCGGCGCTCGCCGCGCTGGATCCTCGCGCACTGGACGCGGTGATCGCCCATGAGCGGGCGCACATCCGTCAGCGGCACCACCTGGTCCTGGCCCAGGCGGAGGCATTGGAGCGGGCTTTCCCGAAGGTGGCGCTGTTCCGTACCGCGGCGCAGGACACCCGGTGGCTGGTGGAGATGGCCGCCGACGACGAGGCCACGGCCCGTACCGATTCCCTCACCCTGGCCGGGGCCCTGGTCGAGCTGGCCGGGGCCGGCGTGCCGACCGCTTCGCTGGCGGCCTCCGGCGGTCAGGTCGCCGTCCGGGTGCGACGGCTCATGGGCCCTCCTCGACCGCTGCGCCGGGCGGCCGTCCGGGCCGGGGCGACGGCAGCGGCCGCGGTGCTGGCGCTGCCGCTGGTCCTGGCCGTCCAGCCCGCGGTGGCGGCGGCCGGTATGACGACCTGCCCGCTGCCCGACGCACCCGTGGCGGGCGCGCAGCGTCTCGCATGAGGTCCGAAGGCCCGGGCCCGGGTGTCTGATAGTTTCACCCCTGTCACCTAAGTGGCTTAGGTTTTGTGTGCGTGGAGAGCATCCCGCGCCGTCGCCGTCACCACCCCATGGGGGTCGCTCGTCATGCGTCGTCATCGCACCCTGCTCGCCGCCGCGTTCACCGCGGCTGCCGCGCTTGCGCTGTCCGCCTGCGGCAGCGGCGCGGGAGCCGAGCCCGGGGCTGAGGACAAGCCCTTCGTCATCGCCGACACCGGCGGGGGTGCGGACAAGGCCGCGACCGTGCTGGACCAGCCGTTCACCAAGCCGGACCTGGTCCTCACCGACACCCACGGCGAGGAGTTCGACCTCCGGGAGGAGACCAGGGGCCGCCTGACCCTGGTCTATTTCGGCTACACGCACTGCCCGGACGCCTGCCCGCTGACCGTGAGCAACCTTGCCCTCGCCTACCAGGGTCTGCCCAGGGCCGAGCAGGACAAGCTCCGGTTCGTCTTCGTCACCACCGACCCCGAGCGCGACACGCCCCAGGAGCTCGGCACGTGGCTGCGCAGCGCCGGGAACGCGGACTTCATCGGGCTCAGCGGGGACTACAAGACGGTCGAGGCCGCCGCCCGCAGCGTGGGCGTGGGCATGGAACCGCCGGTGACGAGCGAGGACGGCAAGGTCACTGCCACGCACGGCAAGACGGTCCTGGCGTTCTCCCCGAAGGACGACAGGGCGCACGTGCTCTACAGCGGGCAGGAGGCCACCGCCGAGGACTACGCCAAGGACCTGCCGAAGCTCCTCAAGGGGCAGCTTCCGTGACCGGGCATCGGCCCCGATCACGGCTGGACGTCCCGGCCGGGCGATGCCCACGGACGGAGCAGCCGCGTACTGCCCGGCCTCCGGGTGCCGGTGGAGGAGGACCGTCGCGGGCGTATGCCCGAGCCGCTCGGCGTGACTCGTTCTGGATCCGCACGGCGTCGGTGGGATGCGCGGTGCACGGAGGCCGTCGATCTCCTTGCGCAGGGCTACGAGTTCGGACCGGCACGGGTCCTTGTCGAAGCCCGCGGTCTCGCCCCGCGAGACCTGGGCGCCGCCCCCGCACCTCCGCTCGGCCCGGACGGCGCACCCCGACGGGACCGGGCGCGGCCGGCCCCGCACCTCACAGAAAGGCATCGCTTTGTCCGTCGACATCAGCCAGGTGGTCGGCTCCGGATCCCTGTTCCTCGCCGGGCCCGTCGCGCTGGCCGCCGGGGCGATCACCGTCGCCTCGCCGTGCTGCCTGCCCCTGGTCCCGGGCTATCTCTCGTACACCACCGGCATGACCGCGGCCGACGCCCAGGAGGCACGGAGTGCGCCGGGCGGCCGCGCCCGGAGCCGGGCCCTGCTGGGCACGGCCCTGTTCATCCTCGGCTTCGCCGCCGTGTTCACCGCCTACGGCGCACTCTTCGGGTCGGTCAGCACGCTGCTGCTGGCGCACCAGGACACCGTCATCCGGGTCCTCGGCGTGCTCACCATTCTGCTCGGCCTGATGTTCCTGGGCGCCCTGGAGCGCCTCCCGCCGCTCGCGCGTACCTTCAAGCCGCGCTTCACCCCGCGCGCCGGGCTCGCCGGGGCACCGTTCATGGGCGTGATGTTCGGCATCGGCTGGACCCCCTGCATCGGCCCGACCCTCGCCGCCGTGCTCTCGCTGTCCCTGACCACCGGCTCGGCGGGGCGCGGCGCCTTCCTGGCCTTCCTCTACGCCGTCGGCGTCGGCGTACCGTTCCTGGTGTTCACCCTCGCCCTCGGAAAGTCCCTGCGGGCGTTCGCATTCGCCCGCCGCCACACCCGTACGGTGCTGCGCGTCGGCGGCGCCCTGCTGGTGGTCGTCGGCATCGCCCAGGTCTCGGGCCTGTGGACGCTGATGATCTACCACCTGCAGACCACCTGGATCAGCGGCTACGAACTCCCGCTGTAACGGTGCGCGCGACCGGAGCACCCGTTCGCTGCGGCGCCGTACTCCCCAGCACGAACTCCGAAAGCGTCGCCCACGCCACAGGAGCCCGTTCCTCCCTCGCAAAGGACCTCTCCCATGACGTTCCGTTCCCGCTTCCGTCCCGCCGTGGCCGCGGCCGTACTCGCGGCCACCCTGACCGCCTGCGGTGGAAACGCCGAAGCCCCATCCGAGGAATCACCGGCTTCCGGGGTGGCCGTCAGTCACATCCACGGACTCGGCATCGACCCGGCCGACGGCCGGATGTACGTCGCCACCCACGAGGGCGTCATCGCCGTCGAGGACGACGGCTCCACGCAGCGCGTCAGCGACACCGCCGACTACATGGGCTTCACCGTGAAAGGCCCCAACACCTTCCTCGGCAGCGGCCATCCCGCACCGGGCGGCGGCGACCACGCCAACCGCGGTCTGATCGAGTCCACCGACTCAGGCAAGACCTGGAAGACCCTCTCCCTCGGCGGCAAGGCGGACTTCCACGCCCTGGAGTACGCCCACGACACGGTCTACGGATACGACAGCACCAACGGCCTGCTCCGCGTCAGCGAGGACGGCAAGACGTGGGACGACCGCGCCGAGCTCACCGCCCTCGACATCGCCGTCAGCCCCGACGACCCCGACCTCGTACTGGCCACCACACAGGCGGGCGTCGCGAAGAGCACCGACGGCGGCAAGACGTTCGGCCCCGGCGCCGAACCGGTGATGGCCTACCTCTCCTGGGCCGGGCCCGACGCCCTCTACGGCATCGACCCGACCGGCGCACTGCACCGCAGCACCGACAGCGGCAAGACCTGGAAGAAGGCGGGATCCGTGCCCGGCGGGCAGCCCCAGGCGCTCACCGCGGTCAGCGCCGACCGTGTGCTGGCAGCCACCCAGGACGGCGTCCACGAGACCCGCGACGGCGGCAGGACCTTCACCGAGCGCGTGCCGGTCGCCTCGGCGGCCGGCCACTGAACCAGGCGGGCGACGGCGGCGAACCAGGCGGGCGACGGCGGCTCAGCGCACCAGGGGCATCCCGACTGCGGACTCGTGACGCCACAGCATCGGGGAAGGCGTCACCGGGAGCCCTCACGGGCTGGGCGAGGGCGGGGTGAGGCCGGGGGCCTTGGTGGCGTCCTTCTCCTCGTAGGTCGGCAGCTGCGCGTGGACCTGGAGGGCTACCTCGCCAGCCCGTTCGAAGCGCAGGGTCACCCAGGCGAAGTCGCCGCCGCGCAGTTGCTCACGGAGCCCGCGCAGGAGCAGATGCGGCTGCTCGTCGTTTAGTGCGAGCAGTTTGCCGGTCGGCACGTCCACCGGGCCGCGGGTGTCGCCCGCGGCGGTGACGATGTCGACGGAGCGCGCGATCGTCGTTTCGGCGCCGAGCAGCCTGTCGGAGCGTTGGCCCTGGTTGAACAGCCACACGTACAGCGGGGCGTTGTCTCCCGGCTCCCACGGCCCGTCGGTGGGTTCGGCGATGTGGGCGTAGCGGATGAGCATCGAGCCGATGCGGGCGTTGGCGCCCGGCGGGTTGTACTCGTCCTGAGTGGCACCGCAGCCGGTGGCGGCCAGGAGGCATCCGGCCACCAGGGCGGCTGCGGCCGCTCTGCGCCGGCGGTGGGGAACGTGTTCTCTCAAGGCCACGGGAATCTCTCGCTCGGTCGTAGGGGCTTCACGGAGGTACGCATCTCTCTGTGTGCCCCGCGAGAGACCGCGGCTTCCTTCTGCTGGGCCGGACGGCCCGGTCGGCCACCGATGCGGGTGACGCGCCGCCTTCCTGCCTCGCCGTGACGGCACGGCAGCCGCCTCATGAGCGGCCCGGGCTCAGAAGGTCCGGCGTCGCCACGAGGAGGAGGACGCCAGCCAGGAGGTGACCCGGCTGATGTCGGAGGTGGTGACCATGCCCACGACTCTGCCGTTCTCGACCACCAGGGCGCGGTGCGCCGGGCTCTCTTCCAGACCGGGCAGGACGCGCACCAGCGGTCCGTCGGGGTGCGGCGTGGGGATGTCGGCGACCGGGATCATCACGGAGGCCACGGTGGAGTCCCGCTCCACCTCCGGAACGCCGGCGGCGGTCTTCACACTGACCAGCCCCACCGGACGATGCTCCTGGTCGACGACCGGGAAGGCGGAATGCCGGTACCGGAACTCCGGCGCGGCCAGGAACTCGGACACCGTCAGGGAAGCGTTCACGGTGATGGGGTCGCGCCCCATCGCCTGGCGCACCGGAACCCCGCTGAGCAGTTCCCGCAGCTTCGCCTGGCCGCCTTCCGACGTGGCCATGGCGAGGAGGAACCAGCCGATGACGACGAACCAGATTCCGCTGAGGGCCGCGCCGAGGAAGACGAAGGACAGGCCGATCGCGATCAGGAGCCAGCCCAGTGCCCGGCCGGCGCCCGTCGACACCGCGGTGGCGCGCAGCGGATTGCCGGTCCGGTGCCACACCACGGCCCTGAGGAGCCGTCCACCGTCGAGGGGAGCGGCGGGCAGGGTGTTGAAGACGGCCAGCAGGATGTTGATGGCCGCCAGCCATGCCAGTGCCTCGGCGACCAGTCCGGCCCCGTAAAGGGCGCGGAAAAGTCCGGCCAGGAACCCGAAGACCAGCCCGAGCAACAGGCTGACCAGCGGGCCGATCCCGGCGATGCGGACTTCGGCGGCCGGGGTGGGCGCCTCGCTCTTCAGCCGGGCGATACCTCCCAGGAGCCACAGCGTGATGTCCCCGACCTCCACGCCGTTGCGGCGGGCCACGAGGGCGTGGCTGAGCTCGTGGGCGAGGAGCGACAGCAGGAAGACGACCGCGGCCAGAATCCCGGTCACCCAGTACTGCCAGGCCGGCCGATCCGGGTAGGCGTCGGGGAACCGGCCCGCGAGGCCCAGGGCGAGCACGATGACGATGACCAGGACGCTCCAGTGCACCCCGAGCCGGATGCCGGCCACATGCCCGAGGGAAAAGGTCGCCTTCACAGCGCGTTCGCCTCCGTCCCCTTCCCTGCCGGGTGCCGTGCCGGCTGCCCTCGCGCGGGGTGCCGAAGGGGAGTGCCGGCACGGGCGTCACCCGGCGTGGTGCCACTCCTTCGAGGGGTCGATGAGAGCGAGGCCGATCTCCGGCCGGAACGTCTTCACCAGTGTCGCCGGGCTGCTGCGTATGACGATCTCCAACGTGGGCCAGACCTCGCCCTCCAGCAGGTGGCCACCGCGGGTCGTCCCGTCCGAGAGCCCCAGGACGGCGTGGACGTGCGGCGCCGGTCCTTCCTCGCCGACGGCGATGTCCCCGACCAGCGAGAGCACCTCGCACTGCTCCTCGACCGGAATGCGGCGGTAGTCCTTCTCGTCCCGGTCGAACCAACCGACGACGGCCCTCTTGAACGCACCCACCGCTGTGACCTGGGCGGCACGCAGTCCCCGCGCACGCACGAAGGCCGTCAGGACCTCCGTCGTCTCCTCGTCCGGATCGAGGACGAGCACGTACGTTGCCGCCGGAGGGTTTTCCACCAGTTGCCACTTCATGCCCGCCGGGTACCCGCATCCCGGCGAGTCAACAGCTTTCCCGGGGCAGGCTGCCGGAGTGGCGGTGACCGCGGACGCCCGTTGGGCAGGTGCCGCGCGGGTGCGCCGGCAACCCGACGGCCGAATCATCACTGACTCCGTGGAAATCCCCGCACCGACTCCGTGGAGATTCCCGCGAGGCGCGGCACGTCGAGGGCCTTGCCCGGGGCTGCCGGGCAGGCCCTCGACGCGGGGGGACGACGCGGTGGGGCAGGGGAGGGATCAGGCGTCCGGGTGGGTGCCGTCGAAGTACTGCTGCGCCTCGGCGTACACGTCGCGGGCGAGCTCACGGCCCTGGATGTCGGCCGCCGTGTGGTCGAATTTCCAGTGCACGCCGCCCCACAGGCGGGACAGGCCCACCTCCTTGGCCGCGTCGGAGAACGTGGCCCACTTCAGCTGGACGTCCTTCGACGGCATGTCGGTCTCGATGGCCGAGCTGCCCGCCTTGACGACACCGGTGCCGCCGTACCTGTCGGAGCCGGTGAACTGCTTGAGGATCTCCGCACCGACAGCGGTGAACCCGGTGTGCCCCGAGCCGTAGGCCGCGAACGCGGGCGTCTTGAGGTAGGGCTGCCACTTGGCGCCGTCGATCAGCTTGGTCCCCCGGTCGGGCCCGGCGTAGCCGAGGATCTTCTTGCCGTCCATGGCGTACCGGATCATCGTGATCGGGCGGCCGTAGTCGAAGTGGACCTTGGTCTTCCAGTCGACCACCGCCTCGTCGCCCTGGGCGACGTTGAGGGCGAAGTACAGCTTCACGTCCTCGTCGAGGCTGTGGTGATCGCGCTTGGAGACGAAGGCCGCCCACTCCTGGGGGATGGAAGAGGACGAGGTGTCCCGGTACTGCCAGTGCTCGGCGATCGCCTTCTGGCGCTCCGTCAGGCGCACGCTGATCTTCATCTGCTCGGCGATGGCGCGCTTGGAGGCCCCGCTGCCGTACCGCGGCGGCGCCGGCGGCAGGTAGCTGTCGACGTCATCGATGAGGAACGGCTTGACGTCGGCGAAGTGCGGGGTGAGGAAGTCGTGCGTCAATCCGTTCAGCGTCAGCGGCGTCCAGCGGCTCGGGTCGACGATCTTGCTCTTGTCGAAGTCGTCCACGTCCTGCGCCTGGTTGACGGGCTCGTAGTAGCCCTCCGGCGTTTTGTACGCCGGGCTGGCCTGCTGGTTGGAGCCGTCCCGGTGGCGGACCTCGAGCAGCGCGTCGGTCGCCTCGACCGCCACGGCGGCGGGCGTGCCCGCCTCGGCCGAGCCGGCCTCGGCCGCGTCGTAGCCGAGTTCCGCGAGCTTGGCGTCGAACGTCGCCCGCTGCTCGGGGAACAGGTCGCCCAGTGCCCGGTGCGCCGCGAAACTGATCGCCTTGCGCTTGTTCGCCTCGGTGCGCTCCGCCGCGGGGCGGCGCAGGTCGCCGCCGAGCTGGGTGCCCACGGCCTTCGCGTCGTACGCGGCCCAGGCGTCGTACATCGCGTTGTGCACGACGGCGAGGGTCCGTCCGCCGACCGGCGGCGGAGTGGGGTGCGGGGAGCCCTGGTTGTTCACCCGCATCGCCTCGCTGACCTGCTTGTTCCACTGCAGTACGACGCTGTCGCCGCCGGTGGCCGCCTGTGCCGCGGCCGGGTTCGTCGCGTCGTCGCTGGACACCGCGGAGGCGGGACCGGTGATCGTGCCGGCCAGGGTCATGGCGGTGAGGGACCCGAAGACAGCCCAGCGCTTCAGCGGGTTCGTCCGGTTATGGAGGGACTTCATGACGGTGCCACGGGTCCTTTCTCGGTGAGGTGTCGGGAGGGGCCGGCGGTCATGCGGTGGGTCACTCGGGCCAGCGCGAGCCGGTGATGATGTCGACGAAGTCCGGCCGTACGTAGCCCTCGGTGTAGCGCGCGAGCACATCGGCCTTGATGTTCCCGAAGGTGGTGTCGGGGCGGTGCGCGATGCCGTCGTTGAAGGCCCGCAGGATCTGGTTCTTGAAGTCGGGTCGCGGGTGGGCCGCGACCACGGCGGCGCGCTGCTCGTCGGTGATGTCGTCGTAGCCGATGCCGAGAACGTCGAGCTCGACGCCGGCGGTGACCAGGGCGATCTCCGGAGCCATGTACGTGGGGATTTCGGGAGTGGTGTGCAGGGCGATGGCCTCCCACACCACACGGGCCGAGTCCGCGGAGACGCCGCGCGCCAGGAGGAACTCCTTGGCGTCCTCGGCGCCGTCGATCTCGAAGCGGCGGGTGGAGGAACGATGCTTCTCGGCGAGCCCCAGGTCGTGGAACATGGCGCCGACGTAGAGCAGCTCGGGGTCGTACGACAGGCCGCGACGCTCGCCCTGCAGGGCACCGAAGAGGTACACGCGACGGGAGTGGTGGAAGATCAGTTCATCGGCCGTGTCACGGACCAGCTCCGTGGCCTCCTTGGCCAGGGCGCTGTCGGGAACCTTGATGTCGGCAATGGTCATGCGTGCTCCAGAGGGCAGGTTTCAGCGGCACGGAATGGGCGCCGGGGACGGGTGTCTGCGGGCGGGGTACGGTCCGGGGACGGCGGACGGGTGCGCCCGGCGGCGTGCGGCGACGGTCGCGGCCTTTGGCGGTCAACTACCGCGACGCGACCAGTGGTTGTGCTCGACACGCTCTCGTCGGAGACAGAGCAAGACACTAGGCACCGGTCCGCGGGAGCACAGGGGGCGTGCGGAGATTTAGTCAACTGGCCCGGATGTCGCACCGGGTTCCGCATGATGACCCAGCGGACCTGACAGGGCCCGAGCCGGTTGCTGCCGTTGCTTCCCGCTCATGTCCGCCGGACCCGCAGTCGGTACGCCGCCTGTGCGATCGGCTCCGGTCGACGCCGGTGCCCCTCGGTGGCGGGTGCGCCGGTGGCCCGGTCTCGGCCCCGGTCGGCCCTGCGTGCGCGAGCACGCTCCCTCGCCCGTACTTGCCGCGCGGTCGCTCGGGGCGAGCGTGTGGCGGCGCGCGACCCCCGGTCGACCGCCTTCGCTGCCCACGGCCGCCCGGACCGCCGGAGTGACGGTGATCACGGACGCCCTTCAGAGGGTGCGGCTTAGGCTTGTGCCGTCGTCGCGCGCGGGGTCCGGGGGCGATGAGCACGAGTCCCGAAGGACCCTGGGGAGCGCTGACCGGACACGCCCCTCGTTGTAAGGTAGGGAAACCGCCCTTGACCTGCAAAAACGCAGGCAGGGAGCCTAGCTCCAGGAGTACCTCGATGCTGCGCACCATGTTCAAGTCCAAGATCCACCGGGCCACCGTCACGCAGGCCGATCTTCACTATGTGGGCTCCGTCACCGTCGACCGCGATCTCATGGACGCCGCCGACCTGCTGCCGGGCGAGCTCGTCCACATCGTGGACATCACCAACGGCGCCCGCCTGGAGACCTACGTCATCGAGGGGCAGCGCGGCTCCGGTGTGATCGGGATCAACGGCGCGGCGGCGCATCTCGTCCACCCCGGTGATCTCGTCATCCTCATCAGCTACGCCCAGGTCGAGGACGCGGAGGCGCGCACCCTGGTGCCGAGCGTCGTGCACGTGGACGCCGACAACCGGATCGTCGCGCTCGGGTCCGACGCCTCCGAGCCCGTGCCCGGCAGCGACACCGCGCGCAGCCCCCAGGCGGCTCCCGCGCTCTGAGGTCCGCTCCCGAGACGACGCGCGCGGGCGTGCCGCGCCGCCGGGGCGCAGACTGGGAGCAGAAGTCTCTCGGCCCGGTGGTGGGCACGCCTCGAGCGTGGGGCCCTCGGGGACCGCGGGCGTTCGTGCCGGCGATCCCCTCCCTGTCACCAGGGGGTCCCGGAGCAGACATGAGTATTCACAAGATCGGTCCGGACGTCAGCGTCCTCAACGACTTCCTCGAGGTGCCCGGCATCGGCTACCTGCCGGTCAACGCGTTCGTGCTCCACGCCGCCGAACCCGTCGTCGTCGACACGGGCCTCGGACTGCCCGACCGCGACTTCCTCAACACGCTCGGCTCGGTCGTCGACCCGGCGGACGTCCGCTGGATCTGGCTGACCCATCCCGACCGCGACCACACCGGAGGGCTGTTCGCGCTGCTGGAGGCGGCGCCCCGGGCCCGCCTCGTGACGACGTACCTCGGCGTCGGCATCATGTCCACGGAGCGGCCGTTGCCGCTGGACCGGGTCCATCTGCTCAATCCCGGCCAGTCCCTCGACGTCGGCGACCGTACGCTCAGGGCCTTCCGGCCGCCGTTGTTCGACAACCCGGCCACGACCGGCTTCTACGACGACGCGTCCCGCACCTGCTTCAGCTCGGACTGCTTCGGCGCCCCGATGCCCACGGCCGAACTCGCCGCCGCGGGACACGTGGGCGACGTCAAGGACGACGAGCTGCGGGCCGGCCAGCTGCTCTGGGCGACCGTGGACAGCCCGTGGATCCACAACGTCGACCCCGCCAGGTACCTGGCCGGCGTCCAGCCGCTGCGGGACATGGCCCCCGAGGCCGTGCTCAGTACGCATCTGCCGCCCGCCGTCGGCCGCGCACCGCAGATGATCGACACGATCAGCGGGGCCCCGGGCGCCGACCCGTTCGTCGGACCCGACCAGGCCGCCCTGGAGCTGCTGCTCGCCTCCTTCGAGCCGGGAGAAGCGCCGCCGGCGCCCGCCGTGCCCGGCTGACGACGTCCGTGCCGCGGCGCGTAGCATCCCGATCATGCTGGCGCTGCTGCACACCTCCCCGGTCCATGTGCCCGTCTTCGACGGTCTGCGGGACAGCGAGCACCCGTCGCTGGCGGTGCGCCACCTCGTGCACGAGGAACTGCTGGTCCGCGCCGTACGCGAGGGACCCGAGGCCGTCGCCGGTGACGTGGCCGCCGTCCTCGCGGATGCGGTCGCCGGCGGCGCGCGCGCCGCGCTGTGCACGTGTTCCACGATCGGCGACGTCGCCGAGGCGTGCGGGCCCGCCCTCGGCGTACCGGTGCTGCGCGTCGACCGGCCCATGGCGGCCGCGGCGGCCCGGCACCGGCGGATCGCCGTGGTGGCGGCGCTGCACAGCACGCTGACGCCGACGGCCGCCCTGATCCGGGACGAGGCGGCGGGGCGCGAGACCGAACTGAGGACGGTGCTCGTCGAAGGCGCCTGGGAGCGGTTCGAGGCGGGCGACCGGGACGGGTACCTGGCGGCGGTGGCGGCCGCCGTGGACGACATCGGCGACGCGGACGTCATCGTGCTCGCCCAGGCGTCGATGGCGGCTGCCGCGGAGCGCACCGGCAGCCGCGTGCCCGTGCTGTCCAGCCCCCGGCCCGGCCTGCGGGCGGCGGCGGCCGCGGTGCACGCCGCCGCTTCCTGAGCCGCCCGCGGCCGCACGCGCCACGGGCGTGCCCGGGTTCCCCGGCCGTCCTGACGCTCCCCCGCGCACGCCCCCGGCGAGGCCACGCTCCGGTCCGCCCCGGCCCCGGCCCCGGTGAGATCGTCCCGTCGCGCGGGGAGTGGATCCGGCCCGCATGGGCACGCGGACGGGAGACATGCGCGACGGTACGACTTCGCACCCTGGAGGCCGGCATGACGCACCCGTACCCCGACCCCGCACCACCGGTGCCGACGCCCGACCCCGGGGCGCCGCCGGACCCGGGTCCGCTGCCCGGGCCGGTGCCGACGCCGAACCCGCCGCCGGTCCCCTCACCGGACCCGATCCCGAGGCCGCCCGGGCCGAGCCCCGACCCCGTACCGGAACCCGAACCTCAGCCGGGCCCTGCCGGGCCCTGACCGCACGGCCGGGCCCCGGCGAGGGGATCCGGCCCGTCAGCCCGCGTCCACCTCCGTGCGGTCACCGCCCCAGAGGGTGTGGAACGACCCCTCCCGGTCGGTCCGCCGGTAGGTGTGCGCGCCGAAGAAGTCACGCTGCCCCTGCGTGAGCGCCGCGGGGAGCCGTGTGGCGCGCAGCGCGTCGTAGTAGGCCAGCGCCGCCGAGAAGCCCGGGGTCGGCACGCCCTGCCGGGCGGCCGTCGCGACGACCTGCCGCCAGTCGTCCTGCGCCGCGCCGATCTCCTCGGCGAACTGCTTGTCCGCGAGCAGGCTCGGCAGGTCCGGCCGCTCGTCGTACGCCCCGCGGATACGGTCCAGGAACGCGGCCCTGATGATGCACCCGGCCCGCCAGATCGCCGCCACGGAACCGGCGTCCACGTCCCAGCCGTACGCGTCGCTGCCGGCCTGCACCTGGTGGAAGCCCTGCGTGTACGACACGATCTTGGACGCGTACAGCGCCTGCTCGACCTGGTCGGCGAAGCGCGCCGCGTCTTCGGGGGCCGGCGGCTCCGGCTGCGGGCCGGGCAGCGAGCGCGACGCGTCCCGCAGCCCCGTGTGCCCCGAGAGGGACCGCGCGAAGACCGCCTCCGCGATCCCCGACACCGGAACCCCCAGATCGAGCGCGATCTGCACCGTCCAGCGGCCCGTGCCCTTCTGTTCCGCCTGGTCCATGACGACATCGACGAACGGCTTGCCCGTCGCCGCGTCCGTGTGCGCCAGCACCTCCGCGGTGATCTCGATCAGATACGAGTCGAGGCGCCCCGTGTTCCACGTGCGGAAGGTCTCCGCGATCTGCGCGGGGGAGAAGCCCGCGACCGCGCGCAGCAGGTGGTACGCCTCCGCGATGAGCTGCATGTCGGCGTACTCGATGCCGTTGTGGACCATCTTCACGAAGTGGCCCGCGCCGTCCGGCCCGACATGGGTGACGCACGGCGTGCCGTCCGGGGCCTTCGCCGCGATCCGCTCCAGCAGCGGACCGAGCGAGGCGTACGACTCGGCCGAGCCGCCCGGCATGATGCTCGGACCGTGCAGGGCGCCCTCCTCGCCGCCGGAGATGCCGACGCCCACGAAGTGGATGCCGCGCTCCCGGAGATCCTTCTCCCGGCGCCGGGTGTCGGCGAAGTGGGCGTTGCCGCCGTCGATGATGACGTCGCCCTCCTCGAGCAGGGGCGCGAACTCCTCGATCACCGCGTCCGTCGCCTCACCCGCCTTGACCATGATCACCAGACGCCGCGGCCGCTCCAGCGCCGCGACGAACTCCTCCGCCGACTCGGCGGCGACGAACGTGCCCTCGTGACCGAACTCCTCCACCAGGGCGCGCGTCCTGGCCGCCGTACGGTTGTGGACGGCCACCGTGAAGCCGTTGCGGGCGAAGTTCCGGGCCAGATTGCGGCCCATCACCGCGAGCCCCGTGACGCCGATCCGAGCTGTTCCACTCATGCGTGTGCTCCTGGAAGTCCGTGGATTACGTGCGGCCCCTGCGCCCCTACGCATACGTACGGGCGAGGCGGGCCATTCACCGATCCTGGTGCCACGAGCGGACATCCGCACCCGATCCTCCGCGTCCTTGTCGGGTCGCGGCCGCACGTCGGTCGCCCGCGGGCGTCCGCGCCCCTGGCCGCGGAGCGGTGACCCGCCGGGGTATGTTGCGTTCCCGGGAAGGAGCACCATGGCGGAAGGCAAGAGGCGGACCGTGCGTGACCTGCGGCGCGGCAACCGCGCCCTGGTCCTGCGGCGGCTGTACTTCGACGGCCCGCTGAGCCGCCAGGAGCTCGGTCCGGCCACCGGACTCAGCTCCGGTTCGATCAGCAACGTCGTCTCCGAACTCGCCGCGGACGGCCTCCTCGAAGAAGCCGGCATCGTCGGCTCCGACGGCGGCAGACCGCGGACCCTGCTGCGCGTCGCTCCCGGCAGCGGACTCCTGATCGGCATCGACATCGGCGAGACCCGCGTACGGGTCGAACTCTTCGACCTCTCCCTCACCGAACTCGCCCGCACCGAGCGGCCGATCACCCGGCACGGCTACGACGTCGACCGCATCGTCTCCCATGTACGCGCCGCCGTCGCCGACGTCCTGCGCGACGGCGACGCCGACCCCGGCCGGCTGCTCGGCATCGGCATCGGCGTACCCGGCATCGTCGAACACTCCGCCGACGGCGCGGTCGTACACGGCCAGACCATCGGCTGGAACGCCGTCCCCTTCGAGCAGTTGCTGCGCAAGAGCGTCGACATCCCTCCCGGGGTACCGCTGTTCATCGACAACGGCGCCAAGACCCTCGGGCAGGCGGAGATGTGGTTCGGCGGCGGCCGGGGCGCGGCCTCCGCAGCGGTCGCCCTCATCGGCTCCGGCGTCGGCGCGTGCGTCGTCCACGCCGCCACGCCCGACGAGAGCGCCCGTACCGACGCCCTCGAATGGGGCCACACCGTGGCCCACATCCGCGGCCGCCGCTGCCGGTGCGGCTCTCTCGGCTGCCTCGAGGCGTACGCGGGCGCCGAAGCGCTGCGCGAGCGCTGGCGGGAAGCGGGCGGGTCGCTGCCGGCCGACGCGGACGACGAGTCCGCCCTCGGCGCGCTGCTGGCGGCGGCGTATCCCGAACGGGGCGCCGGGGACCGCGCGGCGCTCGCCCTCCTCGACGAGACGGCCGAGTACCTGGGCGCCGCCGTCGCCGACCTCATCAACCTCTTCCGGCCCGAGCGCATCCTCCTCGGCGGGTGGGCCGGGCTGCAGCTCGGGCCGCGCCTCCTGCCCGAAGTGCGGCGCTACGCGGGGGAGTACGCGCTCGCGCACGCGGCGTCCCGCACGACGATCGAACTGGGCCGGCTCGGTCCGGACGCGGTGACGGTGGGAGCGGCGACGCTCCCGTTGTCGGCGTTCCTGCACGGCGGCGGTCACGCGGCGGGGCGCCGCCAGGTCTGTCCGGGTCCGGGCGGGCCGGGCCGGGTCCGGTAGGTCCGGCCGGGTCTGGTAGGTCTGGCCCGGGCCCGGTCGGGGTCCGGTTCTGGACGTCCGGGCCGGTCGGGGTCCGGTAGGTCCGGCCGGGGTCGGGCGGGTCCGGGCCACCGCCCGGTGGTGGGTGCGGGTGCCGGGGTCTCCGGAGGGGGATGCCGGACTGCTGTACGCACCGCGCTTCGCGCGAGTTGCGTCGCTTCATGTCCGGTCACCCCCCTCCTCCGACCCCGCTCCCCTCCCGCCGGGTCGTGCCCGTCCCGCCCGGTGGCCGCCCCAAGGGGGTACCCCCTTCCCGCACGGGATGGTGCGAGTCGGCAACTGCCCGCGCGCGGATCCACTGCCGGGGGCGTCGGCCCGAGCCCTCGCTACGCTCCGGCCGGTGGCGGCGCGACCGCCCCGGTGGAGCGACACTTTCGAGCCAACTGGCGTACCCGCACGGGTGCCGCGTCTCCCGGGGGCTGGGGCAGAGCCCCGGTTCGGAGCCCGCCGCCCGGGCCCGCCTCGTCGGGGTCTGGGGCGGAGCCCCAGTTTCGGGAAGGGGCGGGGTGGGGGACTTCTCCCATCTGCACACGCCCACCGGCGGGGGCGAAACGGCCGCCCCGGGGCAGGGGGACGTGCAGGGGGCGTGTCCGGGACGTAAGGCGTCGGGAGACAGGGCGAGGCAGGTACGGGAAAGCAGTCCCGGACATGCCTCCGGAGCGGCACCCGGGCGCAAGCGCACAGGACCGGGCCACGCTCCGGACGCGCGGCACCCGGGCGCAAGCGCACAGGACCGGGCCACGCCCGGCCCCGCCCGGACGCGCGCCGCCCGGACACCGGACTACACGGACCGGGCCAGGACCGGAAACGTAACCCGGACCCACCGGGCGCCGCCCGGACCGGCGGGATCGGGCCAGCGTCGGGCTGAAGCCTTGTCACTGTCCGTACGCCGCCCGTAAGTTGCTCGATTGCGACATGACCAGAATTGCGCTCAGGGGGAGACCGTCATGGCCGGAACCGGTCGGCACCGCCGATATCAGCCGAGCCGAATCAACCGCGCTTCGCTCACCGTCACCGCCGGCGGCGCCGGCATGGCTCTGCCCCTGATCGGCGCGGGGTCCGCCCACGCCGCGTCCGTGGACGTGTGGGAGAAGGTCGCGGCCTGCGAGTCCACCAGCGACTGGGGGATCAACAGCGGCAACGGCTACTACGGCGGTCTCCAGTTCAGCCAGGCCACCTGGGAGGCGTACGGCGGCCGGCGGTACGCCCCACGCGCGGATCTGGCCACCAAGGACCAGCAGATCGCCGTCGCGGAGAAGGTGCTCAAGGGGCAGGGGCCGCGCGCCTGGCCGACGTGCTCGGGCGAGGCCGGGCTGACCCGTGGCGGCGGGGCCCCGGACATCGCGAGGACGGGACCGCAGCAGGCCGCGCCGCCGAAGCGGATCGTGTCGAAGGACGCCGCGTCCCCGACCACCGTTCCGACGCAGCGCGAGGGCTACACCGTCGCCCGCGGTGACTCACTGTCCAAGATCGCAAGCTCGGAGCGGGTCAGGGGCGGCTGGCAGGGGCTGTACGCGCGGAACCGCGCGGTCGTCGGTGACGACCCCGATCTGATCTTCCCCGGGCAGCGGCTGACCCTGCGGGGCAGGACGGCCCCGCCCCAGGAGCGGACGCCGTCCAGAACCGAGACCCCGAAGCCGCAGCCCGGACCGGAGAAGCCGCAGCCCCGCCCGGAAGCGAAACCGCAGCCGAAGCCGGAGAAGACACAGCAGGCAAAGCCGCGGCCCAGGCCCCAGCCCCAGCAGGAGAGGCCGCAAGCAAATCCCAAGCAGGACGAGCCGCAGTCGAAGCCCCGGCCGCAGCCGCAGAAACCACAGACGACGGCGCCGAGGGCGCCATCCGTCGCCCCCGTCGCAGCCGGCCCCTCGACCTCCTATCGGAAGACCGGTTCGTCATGGTCGAGCGGCTACCACACGGGCGTCGACTTCCCCGTCCCGACCGGCACCTCCGTGAAGGCGGTCGCGGCCGGGAAGGTCGTGTCGGCCGGGTGGGCCGGGGCGTACGGGTACGAGATCGTCGTACGGCACAACGACGGCAGGTACAGCCAGTACGCCCATCTGTCGGCCATGAACGTGCGGGCGGGTCAGCAGGTGAGCGCCGGTCAGCGGATCGCCCGCTCAGGATCCACCGGCAACAGCACGGGGCCGCATCTCCACTTCGAGATCCGCACGGGACCCGGGTACGGCTCCGACATCGACCCCCTCGCGTACCTGCGGGCGCGAGGTGTGTCGATCTGACCCGGGCCGCGTGGTCCGCCCGGTGCCGAGCCGTTCGACGGTGAGCAGGATCAGGCCGCCCGCGGCGACCGCACCGCAGGCGAGGGCGAGCACCGTGCCCGCGACGCCGTAGCGGAAGCCCTCGCCGAACATGGTGATGCCGACGACCGCCGCGACGACCGGGTTGACGACGGTGAGCGTCGCGAGCGGTGCGGCGAGCCCCGCGCCGCGGTAGGAGGCCTGGGAGAGCAGCAGGCCGCCGGTGGCCAGGGCGGCGATGACCGCCAGGCTCGGCCACTGGGCGAACGGCGAGCTCCACAGCCAGTCCACGGCGACCGATTTGGTGAAGACGGACGCGATACCGAAGGCGACGCCGGCCGCGACGGCGAGCAGCATGCTGCGCTTGATCGGCCGGTGCACGCCCTGGGCGGCCAGGAAGAGCAGCGCGACCGTGCCGAGGGTGGCGATCGCGAGGGCGCCGCGCCCGGTCGCGTCCAGCGGGCGGGACTCCGTCTCCCCCGTGAGGGCGAGGAGTCCGGCGAGGCCGACGGTCGCCATGATCGCGCCGCGCCAGGCGGTGGAGCCGGCCCTGCGCCGTACGAAGAGCGCGGCCATCGGCAGCGCGAAGACGATGGTCAGTGCTCCCAGGGGCTGCACCAGGCTCAGCGGGCCGTACGCGAGGGCCACCACGTGCAGGACCGCTCCCGTGCCGTTGAGGGCGACGGCGGCCCACCAGCCCGGCTGGTGCAGCGGCGCGTACGGGCGCGAGGGGGTGGTGGTCGCCACGTGTTCCTGAAGGATCGCGCCGGCCGCGTAGGCGACCGCGGAGACCAGCGACAGGAGCACGGACAGCGCGAGGGAGCTCATAGTGACAACCCTGTCCCCCTTCTGCCGTCACGTCGTCGTTCTTGAGCAGGCACTTGCCCGTACTGCCGAAGTAGTACGGGGACGGGTCCAAGGTCCGCCTCCGGGTGTGGGTGCGTGCTCCGGCCGGGGCGGTCGGGGTGCACACGACTCGTCTCCAGTATCCGTTCGGCGCCGGTCGAACGCCCACTTCTGCGGCCGGCCCGCGGCCCCACTTCTGCGGCCGGCCCGCGGCCCCGTCAGCAGGGCTGCCGCCAGGCCCCCAGGTCGAGCTTCTTGCGCATCGAGCTGAAGCCGAGCCGGGTCGCCTGCCCGCAGAACCGCTCCACCGGGAGCGCGTACTCGACGTGGAAGACGGCCTTCCCCGCCGCGACGAACGGGGTCAGGGCCGTGCACCCGCCGTACTGGGCGCACTCCTCGTTCACGGCGAAGTCGAAGTCGTCGACCAGTTCCGGCACTTGGTCCAGGTCGTTCTTGAGCCCGACCGACAGTCCCCGCTCGTGGGAGAGCCGCGCGATCATCCGGTTGTAGGCGAGCTGGTGCGCGGCGGTCAGCGGGAAGCCGGTGTCGTTGGTCCAGCCGTCGAGGAGGTCCGGTTCGACGGCGTCGAAGCCGCGCTCGCGGCACATCTCGATCCGCTCGGCCATCAGCGGTTCCAGCACGTCGAGCCGGCGGATGTCCAGCCAGCGCTCGCCCGCCCAGCCGTTGGGCGAGCCCAGCACCGAGCGAGGGAAGTCGCCGGCGTCGGGGCGGAAGTCCTCCCAAGCGCCGGCGTTGATGTAACAGATGACCTTGCGGCCCTCGCGGTGGAGCCGGCGCACGGTCGCGGCGTCGTTCTCGAAGCCGTCGATGTCGTAGACCGGCACGTCGATGCCGTGGTCGATCCTCCCGTCCAACTGCCACTGCCAGTCCGTGCCCGGCTGGGGCAGCCACCGCGGCCGCGGGTCCTCGCCGCCCGTGGCCGTACAGGCGGCGAGCAGCACCAGCAGCAGGGCGGCGAGAACCGCACGGGACCGGGAGATCACGACGCGCCCAGGGCCGGCGGCAGCGCCGACCACGGGTTGGGCCCCCGGCCCGGGACGGCGCAGTGCACCGCGGCCCGGCGCAGCGCGGCCGTGCGGGCGGCCAGTCCCGACAGCGCGCGCGGCACCCCGTGCACCAGGTGGCAGAACGTCTCCGGCGGATGGGCCCCCGTCCACGGCGGCGCGGCCGGGGCCGTGCGGTACGCCTCCCAGCCGCCCTCGAAGGTGACCAGCAGGTCGGCGAACGCCGCGTAGCCGGGCGCGGGATGCAGCCCCGGATTGAGGACTACCGTCGCCGCGCCGTGCGACCTGGCCGTCCTGGCCAGGCGCCGGTAGTGACGCACCCCGGCCTGGTCGGGCGCGACCTGGTCGAGGAAGAACCCGTCCGTGCCGTACCAGTCGCGGTGACGCCCGTAGTCGCCGGCGACGGCGCGGGCGGGGCGGCGCCCGTAGTCGGTGTCCACATAGCCGAGCACCCGCACACCGGCCGCCCGCAGCGCGCCGGCCGCCGCGGCGAACCCGGCGTCCGGCGCGGTCCCCGGACCGTCGGCGGCGTTGAGCACGACGCCGTACAGCAGGGGAGCGTGGTCGACCAGCGTCCGCCAGGCGGCCGGGTCGACGCCGGGGTGGATGTAGAGGGGGACGAGCAGCTTCATGCCGGGCCGCTCACCGCCTCGACGGGGCCGGAGCCCATGGCCCGAGCGGCCCCGCCCGCCGCCTGCCACAGGTCGGCGACGGACTCGGCCGGCGTCCGGCGCGGCCGCCAGCCGAGCGCGGCGCGGGCCGCCGAGACGTCCGCCGCCTGCCACGGCACGGCCGCCGAGCGCCCGGACCCGTCGCCGGCCTCGTCGAGGTGCCCGGCGAACCCTGCCGCCTCCACCAGCAGCGCCGCCAGCTGGCGCACCTGCGTCGGGTGCCCGCTGCCGATGTTGAGCACCGGCGGCAGCGGGCCTTGCGCGGTCACGGCCGCGGCGACCGCGTCCGCCACGTCCCGCACGTCGACGAAGTCGCGGTACGCGGACAGGTCGCCCACCCGGACCCGGCCGTGCCCGCCGGCCCGCCGCAGTTCCGCGGTGAGTCGGCCGGGCAGTCCGGCCGCCGGGGCGCCGGGACCGACCGGGTTGAAGACGCGGAGGACGACGGCGTCGACGCCGGAGGCGGTCACGGCGACCGTCCCCGCCAGCTTCGTCGCGCCGTACGGGCCGAGCGGCCGGGTCGGGGCCGACTCGGCGACGGGCTCACCGGGCACGGTGGGACCGTACTCGGCCGCCGAGCCCAGATGCACGAGACGCGCGCCCGGCAGGGTGTCGCGCATCGCCTCGCACAGGGCGGCCGGTCCTCGTGCGTTGACGTCCGTGAGCCGTACGGCGCTGCCCGCCACGAGCCCCGCGCAGTTGACGACCACGTCGGGCGCCGCGAGGCGCAGCGCCGAGGCGAGTACCTCGGGCTCTGCGGTCAGATCGGCCTCCAGGTCCGAGCCGAGCGTCCGGCCGCCCAGCAGCAGCCGCACGTCCGGCAGGGCGCGCAGTCGTGTCGCGGCGTGAGTGCCGATGAATCCGGTGGACCCCAGCAGGAGGATGCGCACCTGTGCTCACGCCCCCTTGAGCAGCAGGCCGCGGTGGGTGGTGAACTCGGCGTTGGCGCGGTCGTAGTCGTCGGGCCGGCCGATGTCGAGCCAGTAGCCGTCGAACTCGTAGGCGTGCGGCGGGTCGCCCGCCTTCAGCAGGTCCAGCATCAGTTCGTCGAATCCGAGCGGCAGGCCGGGCGTGTACCCGGCGAGGGTGTTCCGGCTCAGCCCGTACACGCCCATGGAGACCCGGTAGTCCATGCTCGGCTTCTCCGCGAAACCGGTGACCTTGCCCGCCTCGGTGGTGAGCACGCCGAAGTCGATGGCGACCTTGCGGGCGTACGTGGCGACGGTCAGCGGCGCGCCGGACTCGGTGTGCTGTCCCAGCACGTCGCCGTAGTCCAGGTCCGTGAGCACGTCCCCGTTCATCACGAGGAAGTGCTCGGGCAGCCGGTCCATCATGGTGAGCAGCGGGCCCATCGTGCCGAGCGGGCTGTCCTCGCTGGAGTAGCCGACCCGCAGCCCCCACTGGGAGCCGTTGCCGACGTAGGCGCGGATGATGTGGCCGAGATGGCCGATCGCCAGTGTGCAGCTGCTGAAACCGGCGGTCGCCAGCTGGCGGAGCACGATCTCCAGGATGGCGTGCTGGTCGCCGATGGGCACCAGCGGTTTGGGCAGTGCGGTCGTGTACGGGCGGAGCCGGACGCCCTTGCCTCCGGCGAGTATCACTGCGTGCATGGGGCTCTCCTGTGCGGTCGGTTGCCGTGCGGAGGGTCCGGGCGGGAGGTCCGGGCCGGATTCCCCCGGTGTGCCGGACCTGTGCGTCGGACCTGTGCCTTGGGCTCTCGTCCGTCCGACGTCTGCGTCGGACGGCTCGGACGTCGGATCAGATGTTGTAGATGCCGGTCTTGTAGCGGGCCAGGTTGGCCGGGTCGCGGAAGAAGTCGATGGTGTGGCCCAGGCCGCGCTCCAGGTCGTGCTCCGGCGCCCAGCCGGTCGCGGCGCGCAGCCGGGAGGCGTCGGCGACCAGGCGCATCACCTCGGAGGCGGCCGGCCGGATGCGCTGCTCGTCCTGCCGTACCTCGAGGTCCGCGTCCATCAGTTTGCCGATGAGCGCGGCCAGTTCGCCGACCGACACCTCGCCGCCGGTGCCGGCGTTGAAGGTGCGGCCCACGACGGCGTCGGCGGGCGCCGTGCCCACCGCGAGGAACGCGCGCGCCGTGTCCTTGACGTAGAGGAAGTCGCGGGTCGGGCGCAGGTCCCCGAGGGTGATCGTCCGTTCCCCCGCCGCGACCTGGCCGATCACGGTGGGGATGACGGCGCGCATCGACTGGCGCGGCCCGAAGGTGTTGAAGGGCCGCAGTGTCACCACGGGGGTGCCGAAGCTCGCGTGGTAGCTGTCGGCGAGCCGGTCGCCGCCCGCCTTCGAAGCGGCGTACGGGGACTGGGTGTTGATCGGATGGTCCTCGCTGATCGGCACCGTCTGCGCGGTGCCGTACGTCTCGCTGGTGGAGGTGTGCACCAGCCGGGGGGTGCCGAGCCGCCGCACCGCCTCCAGCACGTTGAGCGTGCCGGTGACGTTGGTGTCCACGTAACTGTGCGGCGCCTGGTAGGAGTACGGGATCGCGATGAGCGCGGCGAGGTGGTAGACCGCCTCCGCGCCGTCGACGAGCTGGTGCACGGAACCCGGGTCGCGGACGTCGCCGAGGACGATCTCGACCTGGTCCAGCACCTCGGGGGAGAGGGTTTCCAGCCAGCCGTAGGAGGAGAAGGAGTTGTACTGGGCCATCGCCCGGACCCGGAGTCCCGCGGCGACGAGGGTCTCGGTCAGGTGCGAACCGATGAAACCCTCCGCCCCGGTGACGGCGACCAGCGTGTTCGGTGTCACGAAAGAGCTCCCGTGGTGGATGTCGGAATGACGCAATGACGGAGTGCGGACATGACGGTCAGCGATGGGCGGTCGGCCGGCAGAGCTGCCGTACCGCGGTGAGGACCAGGGCGGCCGCCGCCGCGGTGCCGCAGACGGTCCCGACGGCGTCCTGCGGGAGGCCGGCCGCCGCGGCGCCCGCCTGCGCGGCGGCGGCGAGAAGCGTCACCAGAGCGGGGACCCACGGCAGCGCGAACGCCTGGAGCAGCAGCGCCGTCCACAGCACGACGCCGAGCGTCAGCAGCGACAGCAGGGCGGCGGGCCCCCTCCCCAACAGCAGGGCGCCGGCCGCCAGGAGCGCCGAGTACCCGCAGAGGCAGCGCGCAAGCGCCCAGGCCGAGCGCAGCGCGAAGTCGCTCATGCCGGTGCTGTTCCGCAGGGCGCCGACGGAGAGGGACCGGTATCGGTACAGCAGCCATTCGGCGTGTCCCATGCTGAGCGTCAGCACCACGACCAGGGCCGGGTCCGCCGCCCCCATGAGCGCCGCGAGCACGCCCGCGCCGAGCCCGAACAGGCCGTACGGAAGCGAGCGCGGCAGCCCCGGCCCGCCGTCGTCGCCGGCCGGTCCCGAGCGCAGCGCGGAGCGCACCGTGTGCGCGGCGGCCGCGGCGGCGAGCACCACCGTGGCCAGCAGCAGCGCCACGGCCGGCGGCACGGGTGGCGTTCCGGCCGCGGTGGCGGCGGCGCCCGCGGCGACCGGCAGGAGCGAGGCCAGCAGCAGCCGCTCCCGCTCGAGGACGAGCAGAACGCTCGCCGCGGCCAGATAACAGGACTGCCCGGCGGCGAACCACGCGCCCGCGCCGGGGCCCGCGACGGCCAGCCCGGCGGCCGAGGCCACCAGCGCCCCCGCGGGCGCCCCCATCGCCAGGGTCCGTCCGCCCGCAGCCCGCCCCCCGGCCGCGAGCCGTACGTAGGCGCGATGGCTCAGGCCCTGGTTCCACGCCCACGCGGCCAGTCCGGCGACGACCAGCCCGGCGATCTCCGAACGGCCGTGCCACAGACCGCCGCCCAGCACGTACGCCAGCCCCGGCAGCGCGAACACGAGACTGCGCAGCACACAGCGGACGGGGTCAGCGCGCCAGGGGTCGACGGCCGCGGGCGGCCGCGGATAGTGGCGCGGCACCCGCTCGTACAGGTCCTCGGCGAGCGTGAACAGGTCCGGCCGGCCGTAGCGTTCGCCTATCTGATCGGGCGTCAGGCCGTCCGACTCGAGCAGGGCCGCCACCTCGTAGGGGTGCACGGCGGACGCGATCGGCTCGAAGAGCCGCTCGGCCAGTTCGTCGGCGGGGTCCTTCGCCCAGCCGGGCCGCCGGCGCGCGCGGGGGAGCGGCGCCGCCAGGGAGGCGGACAGCGTGTCCCCGTCGCCGGGGACCAGCCGCAGCGGGCCGCTCATCCGGTGGCTCCCGCGGTGGCGAACGGCCGCGCCACGACGGCTTCCCGTGTGCCGAGGGCGAGTTCGAGATAGATGGAGCGGAAGGTGTCGACGGTCTGCCGCAGGGTGAACTGCTCGATCACCCGCAGCCGTGCCCGCTCGCCCAGCGCCGCCCGGCGCCCCGGGTCGCGCAGCAGCTCCAGCGCGGCACGGGCCATGGCCTCCGGCTCCCGCGGCGGCACGACGAGACCGCAGGCGCCGACGGCCTCCCGCACCCCGCCGACATCGGTCGAGACCGTCGCCCGCCCGCACGACATGGCCTCGATCAGGGTGAACGGGAAGCCCTCGCTGATGCTGGACAGCATCACCACACTGCCCGCCGCGTACGCGTCCCTTATGTCGTCGACCCGCCCCTCGAACCGGACCGCGTCGCCGTGTCCCAGCTCGGCCGCGAGCGCCTCGCAGCTCTCCCGGTACGCCTCCCCGCCGCGCGGTGTGCCGCCGAACAGCCTCAGCCGCGCCTGCGGCACCTCCTGCCGTACGAGCGCGAGCGCCCGGATCAGCGTCCCGAGATCCTTGATCGGGTCGACCCGGCCCGCCCAGCTCAGCGTCGGCGCCGCGGGCTCCGGGCCGGCGGGCGGGAACGCGGACGGGTCGACGCCGTTGTAGACGGTGCGTATCAGCCGCGGGTCGGCGCCACCGCGCTCCTCCCACAGCCGGTTGTAGCGGTTGCCCGGTGTGACCAGGGCGGCGACCCGGTACGTCTCCTCCGCCAGCAGCCGGAAGAAGGCCAGCAGCAGCGCCTTGACCGGCCAGCTGTACGGCCCGGTGCGATAGCCGAGGTAACGTTCCCGCAGGTAGACGCCGTGCTCGGTGAGCAGCAGCGGCACACCGTGTTCGTGCGCGCCCACCAGACCGGGCAGCGCCGCGATCCCGCCGCTGACGGCATGGGCGACGCCGGTCTCCGGAGGGGCCGCGGCCAGTGGCCGCAGGGCGTGCTCCAGCAGGTCCGTGGCGGTGAGCGCGTCGTGGAGCGTGGGCCGCGCGGCGGACAGCGGCAGGTCGCGCCGCGTCCACAGGCCGGTCAGGACCCGCACCGCGCGGTCGGACCGCAGCACGGGGGACAGCACGCCGTCACGGGCGGCGCGGGCCAGCTCGTACAGCGCCGGCCCGAAGCCGTCCTCGGCCGCCGGCTCCACGAGCGCGGTCAGGAACCGCTCGTAGACGCCGGTCAGCCGGCGCAGCCGTGCCCCGCGCGGCGCCCGCCCCGTCGGGGCCGGGCCCCACATGGGCACGGTGACCGGGTCCGCGACATGGCGCGGCAGCTCCCAGACGACCGGCTCCTGCCCGGTGCCGGTCACCGCGGTGACGCGGAAGCCGACATCGGGCATGCCGCGTACGAGCTGGTCGCACCAGACGCTCACGCCGCCGTGACTGTGCGGATATGTGCCTTCGGTCAGCAGGGTGACCTTCGGCGCGCCGGCACGCGGCGGCCCGATCCTGGGTGCCATGCGGAACTTCCCCCGGGTGTGCGAGTGGTGCGAGTCGTCCTTCGGCCGGGTGCGCGTGGTCAGCGCGCGACCCCGTGTGCCACCGGCTCGCGCACCCCTCGGGGCAGCGGCAGCCGCGGAGTGCGCTCCCGCACCGGTTCCGCCTTCTTCACGCGGAGGAGTGCGGGCGCCGGCGTACCGGCCGGCAGAGCGAGCGTGACCCGGTCCTGCAGCAGCCCCGGCGACACCCAGCCGGAGACGGAACCGGCGTACGGGGTGCCGAAGGCGGTCGAGCCCAGCAGCTGGTTCTGGCGGGTGCCGGTCGGCATCGTGGCCGTGACCTGTACGCCGGAAGGCGCCCGCACGGTCACCGCGTCGCCGATGCGGTACGCGGTCACCTGTCCGGCCGCGACCGCCGCCCGCCATGCCGCACGGGCCCGCAGTTCGGCGCCGATGTCTCGCTGACGCAGATTCACCAGCGGGGCGCTGTCGGCGAACAGGGCGGCGTAGCTCTCCAGGACGCGGTCGAGCACCGGGTAGGCGATGCGGTCCTCCGCCAGATTGGACTGGTGGATGAAGTGGGGCCGCGGATCGCCGGACAGCACATGGCCGAGCGCGATCCGCGCCTCCAGCGGGACGAGGTACGCGTCGTATCCGGTGGCCGGGTCCAGCGGCTCGTCCAGACACGTGGTGACGGGCGAGGACTCGCAGATGCCGCTGCCGCCGTCGGCGGCCCGCGTGTAGATCCAGTTGTACTCGTCGATCTGCTCGGCTCTGCGGCCCGCGTTGTAGAAGATGTTCATCGGGTAGCGGGGCACGGTCAGGGCCGGGCCCACCTTGCGTTGCTGCCCGTCGCGGGAGTTGTCGGAGGCCAGGGATGTGATCGCGTTGTCGGCCAGGGCGGGCGCGAGGTTCGGGTTGTCGTCCGGCTGCTGCGGCAGGATCTTGAGGCCCGAGTGCTCGCCGGTGACCAGCTCGTCGGCCCGCATCGGGAGTCCGGCGCGGCGGCCCCAGGCGCGGTTGTCCGCGATCTGGCCGGCGATCTCGGCGCGGCTGACGTACTTCACACTGCCGTCCGTGTTCTTGGCGCAGGTCCACGGGACGGTGGAGACGTCCTGGACGCAGCCGAGGAACGGGTGGTTGTAGGTGTGGTTCACCCACCGGTAGAGGTCTCTGTCGGCGGTGAGCTGCCCGGCCAGCGGGTCGGCGCCGCCGTTCTCCTCCTTGAACAGCTCGCTGCCGCCGCCGTTGAAGACCATGTCGAGGGTGAAGTCCCTCGAGACCGACCACCCGGCCGCGTACCGGGCGTCCTCCGCGGACATCCGGATCGGGTCGGGCTCGCCCTGCCCGGGCGGGCAGTCGACGTCGCCGGGGGTGCAGTCGAGCTCGCTGTCCCAGCGGTCGTCGGCGGCCAGCACGTCGTCGACGTGGACCGCGAAGTGGTTGCGGCCCGCGCCGAGCCGCACGCCCTGCGTCATCCAGTCCACGATGCCCCGCGCCAGCAGCCGGAACTGCTGCTGGTACTGGTTGTAGACGAAGGTCACGACGAGTTCCCGCCGGCCGTCGTGCCGGTACTCCCCGACGAGCGAGCCGCGCCCGCCGGTGCCCGGCACGGGGACGTCCACATAGGTGGTGAAGTCCGCGCCGGCCGCCGGCAGCGCTGCATGGGCGTAACTCTCGCCGACGACGGGGGAGTTGTCCTCGAACGGGACGGGCCCGTCCAGATAGCCGAACGGCCCCGCCCGCCCGGCGGCCGTCACCCCCGCCTCCGCGCCGTCCAGCGACCCGCTGTAGCCGCCGTGCACCGGATAGGCGAGCCCCACCTCGGGCCTGGCATAGGTGTACGCGTCCACCTGCGGGATCGCGAAGCGCTTCTCGTACGAGGTGAGCGCGGCGAGCTCGGTCGCCGCGAGCTGGGCCGGGCTGTCGCTGGGCAGCACCACCGCCTGGTACTTGGCGCGCGGCCGGCCGTCGACGGTGTCGGCGAGGAAGCCCGCGTCGATCTCCGCGCGCTCCGCCGTGCGGAGATCCACGCGGGTGAACGGTGTGCCCTGGCCGCCCAGTTCGGCGGCGATCGCCTCGACGGCGGGACCGCCGTCGTCGACCACGAGCACCCGCAGATCGACCCGCGGCGCGGGCGGCTCCGCGGCGCTCGCCGCCGGCGCCATGAGAGCCGGCAGCAGTGCGCCTGCGCAGGCGAAAGCGGTGGTGCGGACGGTACGCCTCACAGTGTTTCCTCCCCTGACAGGGCATGCCGGACCCCCATCCGGCATGCGCTGTCCCCCCAGAAATGGCCGGACCGCAACGCGATCCGCCACGTCGGCTCTGTCGGATCACATAGTGGGGTGCGCTGTGCCGCAAGTGTGTGGGGACGGTGAAACCTGGCGTAAAACGGATGCGGCGCCCAGGGCCGGCCGTACGCCCCGCAAGGGGAGGCCGGACGCGTGAGGTGATCGCCGCCACCGCCGGATCGGCAGGCGGCGCATGGGGTGAGCGAATGGCGACACCTACAGAGGTGCAGACCAATCGCCCCCGATGTCGATCATTGACGGCACTGCACACATTTCGGCCAATCCCTGCCCGCCCGGTTTTCCCGCCTCGTCCCCGGATCTCATGTGACGGGTGTCATTTGGCCGGTACCTCAACAGTCAGTAAAGTCGAGCTTTTGAAACGCGGCATTCGAGTGACCTAGGAAGAACGGCAACAAGCGATGACGGTGACAGAGGACAGCCCGGTGGCGTACGGGCCGGGCATCGACCCTGAGCGGCTGGCCGTCTGCCTGAGCGTGCTCGAAGAGCTCGACAAGCTCGAGGTCGACCATCCGGACGCGATCGCGGTACGCCGCGCCACCGCCGGTGTGTACCGGACGGTCAAGCAGCGACGCCGCCAGGAGCGCCGCGCGGCCAAGACGGCGCACGACAAGGCCGTCACGGAGGCGACCGCGACGGGCTCCGCGGTCCGGATCGACGACGAGACGCAGGGCGTGCTGCCGTCGTCCTCGTCCCAGGGGGAGATCGCGGGCGTCCTGCGGCGCCCCCGCTCCTGCTACATCTGCAAGACCCGCTACGTCGAGGTGGACGCGTTCTACCACCAGCTGTGCCAGGAGTGCGCCACGGAGAACCGCGCCCGGCGCGACGCCCGCGCCGATCTGACCGGCAAGCGCGCCCTGCTCACGGGCGGCCGGGCCAAGATCGGTATGTACATCGCGCTGCGGCTGCTGCGTGACGGCGCCCACACCACCATCACTACCCGCTTCCCGAGCGACGCCATCCGCCGCTTCAAGGCGATGCCGGACAGCGACGAGTGGATCCACCGCCTCAAGGTCGTGGGGGTCGACCTGCGCGACCCGGCGCAGGTCGTCGCCCTCGCCGACTCCGTCGCGGCCGCGGGCCCGCTCGACATCCTGATCAACAACGCCGCCCAGACGGTCCGCCGCTCCCCGCAGGCGTACCGGGAGCTGATCGCCGCGGAGTCGGCGCCGCTGCCGGCGGGCGAGCTGCCGCCGGCCGAGGTCATCGGCACGTTCGGCAGCGGTGCCGTCGACTCGGTGGCCGCGCTGCCGTCGTCCGGCGCGAAGGGGCTGACGGCGCAGGACGTCACCGACCTCGCCCTGGTCGGCGGCTCCGCCTCACTGGAGCGGATCGCGGCGGGCACGGCCATCGACGCGGGCGGCCTGGTGCCCGATCTGCACGACACGAACAGCTGGATCCAGACCGTCTCCGAGGTCGACCCGGTCGAGCTGCTCGAGGTCCAGCTCTGCAACTCGACCGCGCCGTTCATCCTGATCAGCCGGCTCCGCCCGGCGATGGCGGCGGCCGCGTCCCGGCGGAAGTACGTCGTCAACGTCTCCGCGATGGAGGGCGTCTTCAGCCGCGGCTACAAGGGCGCGGGCCACCCGCACACCAACATGGCGAAGGCCGCGCTGAACATGCTGACCCGCACCAGCGCCCAGGAGATGTTCGAGGCGGACGGCATCCTGATGACGGCCGTCGACACCGGCTGGATCACCGACGAGCGGCCGCACCCCGACAAGATGCGGCTGGCGGACGCGGGCTTCCACGCCCCTCTCGACCTGATCGACGGCGCGGCCCGCGTCTACGACCCGATCGTGCGCGGCGAGGAGGGCGAAGACCTGTTCGGCTGCTTCCTCAAGGACTACGCCCCCGCCAACTGGTAGACCGCCGGGAGCACATCGCACCGCCTGTCACGGCCGGTGCACCCGCCAAGGGTGCACCGGCCGTTGGGCTGTCCCCGGACACCGATCGGCCGGAAACGAGCGGAATTCAAGGCGCTATCGAGCGCAGCGCCGCTCATTTGGTTATCTTGGGGTGAACGGACGAGCCGCCAAGGGATCCACAAACCCCCCTTCGGCCGTCCTGGGACAGGTCTGCAACCAGGCTGCGGTCCCGCCCGAGTGACGGCGCCACCGCGACCGAACTGCCCCTGCCCCAGTTACCCGACACAGAGGAGTGCGCGGTGACACCAGATGTGAAGCAAGACCAGCGACCGCCCGAGCGCGGCGGCGAACGGGCCGGCAAGGCCGAAGAGCTCGGCAATCTCGAGGTCTGGGCACGCTCGGCCCCGATCCGGCTCGCCGGTTACGAGGAGGACCTCGCCGAACCGCACATCCTGCCGGGCATCGACTGACCAGTGCTTCACCGTGTGCCCCCTGCCGCCCCGCAGGGGGCGCACCGCTGCGCCCTCCGGGCCCGCGCCGAGCAGATCAGGACAGCCGTGTCGGCGCCAGGAACTCGCGTACGAAGGTCCGGTGCCACCGCGCCCCGGTCTCCCGCCGCTCCCGCCGGGTCGTGAACCGGTAGCGGTAGAGCCGCGCCCGCACCTGCGCGGGCGGCGCGTCCGGGAACGGGTTGCGCCGCAGCAGCCTGAGCGTGTCCCGGTCGCCTTCGAGCAGCCGCTCCACGAACGGCAGGAACCACGGCCGCGCGTAGGCGGGGGAGAGCGCGGCGAACCACATCATCCAGTCGAGCCGCAGATGGTACGGGGCGTACTGGCGCGGCAGCCGGCGCACGTCGCCCGGCTTGCCCTTGAACTCGTACTCCCGCCAGACAGTGCCCTCGTGCACGGTCCGGTCGTCCGTGCCCTCGACCACCAGTTCCTGACGGACCCGGCCCACCGTGCCGAAGGCGCCGTAGGAGTTCACCAGGTGCAGCGAGTCGTAGGAGCGGTTCATCGCCTGCTGCTTGGAGAACAGGTTGAGCGCCGGGCGGTAGCTGAGGACCAGCACCAGCGCGGTCACGGCCAGCACCACGACCTGGTACCAGAGCGGCGCCGGTGGCAGCGGGTGCGCGCCCGCGATCGGCGAGCCGTCGACCGCGGAGAGGGCGAGGACGATCGTCAGCCAGTTCAGCCAGGCGAAGTTGCCCGACAGGACCAGCCACAGCTGGGTCACCACGATCAGTGCCGCGGCGATGCTCGCCACCGGCTGCGGGGTGAACAGCAGCACCGGTACGCCGAGTTGGACCACATGGTTGGCCGCGGTCTCGATCCGGTGGACAGGTTTGGGCAGCAGATGGAAGAGCCGGCTCAGCGGTCCGGGCATCGGCTGGGTCTCGTGATGGAAGTACAGACAGGTCAGATCGCGCCAACACGCGTCACCGCGGAGCTTGATCAGCCCCGCACCGAACTCCACCCGGAACAACAGCCAGCGCAGCAGCCACAGCACCAGCACCGGCGGCTCGACGTGCTCGTTGCCGAGGAGGACGGCGAGGAAACCGGTCTCCAGCAGCAACGACTCCCATCCGAAGCCGTACCAGGTCTGGCCCACGTTCACGATCGACAGGTACAGCACCCACAGCACCGCCCACCAGGCCATCGCGGCCCCGAGCGGCAGCCGGTCGGCCGCTCCCGCGACCAGGGCCGCAGAGAGCAGGCAGCCGGTCCAGGCGACCAGTGCGAAGAAGCGGTCGGAGTAGTGCAGCCGGAACAGGGTCGGCGCGCTGCGCCGGTCCGTCCGGCGCAGGAAGTCCGGCACGGGCAGCATGCCGCGCTCGCCGATCAGCGCCCTGAACTGCAGTGCGGCGGAGAGGAAGGCGACGAGATACACGGCGGCGAGCGCCCGCTGGAAGACCAGCCGGCTCAGCCAGTAAGCGTCGTCGCCGAACCATTCCATGGCTGCCAGTATCGGTCCGCGCCCGGGGATCAGCCCGCAGCGATCCGCCGCAGCGTGTTGCCCAGCCGCCGGGCGTACCAGCGCTGCAGCACGGGCACGAGCGGGCCGCCGAGCCTGCTGTACCAGGCGGCGGGCCGGCTGAACGCGAGCACGGTGAACCACACGGAGCCGTCGTCGTGCAGGTCGACGGTGAACGCCTCCTCGCCCTGCTCGGGGTGGCCGGTCAACGTGCCGTACGCGAAGCCGGCGCGGTCCCGGTCGTGGATCGTCCAGACGACCTCGCAGGGCGCGGCGACGCGCAGCGGTCCGACGCCGACGGAGACCTCGACCCGCACGCCGGCGCCGGCGCGCTCCGCGGTGGCCCGCACCCTGGCTCCCGACGCGCGGTGCATGCGCCAGGTCGTGACCGCGCTGCCCGCCGCCTCGAAGACGGCCCGGCCGCTGCCGATCCGGGCGGTGTGGCGCAGGTGGTGGTAGCCGCCCGGCAGCGGGTCGTTCCGTGTCGCGCCGACCTCGGGGTAGTCGAGGCTGCGGGTGGTGTTCCTGCGTGCGGCGCTCATACGGCGTTCTCCTTCATGCTCCCGGTCCTTCTCGTGTCGTGGATCCTGCGCCAGGCCGGCACCGAACAGAGCGCGAAGCCGAGGGCGTTGCCGAGGCCGTGGGTGGCGGCCATCCAGGTCAGGTTCGGGTGGGGGAGACCCGCGGCCTCGCCGACCGCCCAGCTCAGCGCCAGCAGCATCGTCGCCACCAGCACGGCCGCGGAGACGGCGAGGAGCGCCCGCGTCCACGGGTCGCGTTCCGCGCTTCGGACCTCGCGCCAGGTCACCAGCGCCACGGCCCACATGCCCGCGGTCAGCACCAGCGCGCCGGCCAGCTCGGCCCAGTCGTCGACGAAGTAGCCCCCGAGGACGCCCAGCGTGCCGATCGGCACGCTGAGCGCGGCGAACCGTGCGAGCGGCCCGTCGGCCCGGCCGCAGACCAGGCCCGCGACGAGCGCGGCGGCGAAGCCGGCGAAGTGGAAGTGCGGCACGGTCAGCGCCAGGATCGGCAGCGTGAAGCCGAACAGCTCGTGGCCGGTCCGCTCCGCGACCAGCGCGAGACCCGCGACGGACGGTGTGACCAGGGCCGTCAGCACCGCGATCTCCGCGGGCGCGACCGAGCGGGTGGCGGCGAGCCGCCGGAGCGCGTGGGCGGCCGGCAGCAGCGTGCCGAGCGCGTAGACGACGGCCAGGGCGGTGGCTCCGTGCCCTCGCGGCAGCCAGAGCGCCACCGCACCCGGCACGGCGAAGAGCGGCCAGATCCGCCGAACGGGCGCGAGCCGTACGGGGTCCACGAGTCGCAGCCCCGCGGGGACGATGAACAGCATCCCGAGCATGACGATCAGGTTGACCAGTACGAACATGCCGCACCCCCCGCTGGTTGAACGTGTTCAAACGCCTCGGCGCTGACTCTACGCACCGAACTGAACGCGTTCAAGTCGCACTGTTCGTGATGATCCGTCAGAAATGGAGGAACGTCCCGGGTTGCGAAAGGCAGGAGATCTTGGTGCGCTCACCCATGCGTGGTCTGTACGCGGCGGTCGCCGCGCTGTGTGTGGGGCCGCTGGCCGCCGGCTGCGGCGGCGAGAGCAAGGCGGCGGAACCCGAGGAGATCCTCCTCCAGTCGTCGGCGGCGCAGGGTCCCGACCCCTTCACGGCCTCGACCGCCACGCCCGGACCGCCGCCCGCGCTGCCGCGCGTCGCGAGCGCGCCCAAGAGCCCGTCCGGGGGAGGGGTGACGCTGCGCACCCTGTCGGGTGCGACACCGGGCCTGTACGCCGGCACCCAGGAGGTGGCCGCCTGCGACGTGGCGCGGCAGGCCGGACTGCTGGCCGCGGAGAAGGGCAAGGCCCGCGCGTTCGCCGAGGGGGCGGACATCGAGCCGTCGGGCATCGGCGCCTTCCTGCGCGGCCTCACCCCGGTCGTGCTGCGCGCCGACGTCCGCGTCACCGGCCACGGCTTCCGTGACGGCTCGGCCGTCGCCCGGCAGTCGGTCCTCCAGGCCGGCACGGCGATCCTGGTCGACCAGTACGGCGCGCCGCGCCTGCGGTGCGCCTCCGGCACGCCGCTGAAGCCCCCGGTGCCGGCCGCGGCCGGGATGGTCACCAAGGGCACCGCCTGGCCCGGCTACCGCGCCGACCGGACGCTCGTCGTCAAGCCCTCGGGGCAGCCGGTCAACAACCTGCTGCTCGTCAGCATCGTGGACAACGGCTGGATCCAGCGCCCGAGCGGCACCGAGGGTGAGGACGACTCCCGGCCCACGGCGCAGCCGCCCGTGGACCCCGAGGAGGTCTTCGCCGACCCCGACCGCCCCGAGCCGGACGGCGGCGCCGACCCCGCGGGCGTGGAGGGCGCCGAGAGCGCCGAGAGCGCCGACTCGGGACCGCGGCCCTCTGAGGGCCCGGCCCGGCCACAGCCCCCCGCCGCGCCCGCGCCGCCGGTTGAGCCGGACCTTCCCGCCGTCCCGCAGCCCGACCTCCCCGATCTGCCCGCGGAGCCGGACCCCGTGGCGCCCGCGCCCGCCGAACCGGCGCTCCCCGACGGCGCCGGCGACGGAGCGGGCGGCGGCCCGGCCGCGCCGTCCGGTCCGGCCCCGGACGGGCCCGCCGAGGGCGACGCGTTCCGGCCCTGACCGCCGGACAGGCCCGGTCCCGACCGTTCGTGAATCGCGACAAACCATGGCAGAGTGGCCACATGGCTGATCGGGCAGCGGGTGCCCTGTCGCTTCCCGACGACTGGCCGGCGCACGCGGATCTAAGTCTCGTCCTCAACCGGATGGGCACGTTCGACTGGGACCTCACCAGCGGGCTCATGCACATGGACGGGGCCGGCCTCGAGGTGTTCGACCTGCGTCCCGAGGAGTACGACGGCCGTCCGGAGAGCCTGGCGCCACGGGTGCCCGCCGACGAGGCCGCCCGGCTCGACACCATGGTCTCCCAGGCGCTGAAGAACGGGAGCGACAACTACGGCGCGTACTTCCGCATCCGGTGCCGCGACGGACATCTGCGCTGGACCCACACCCAGGCCTGCGTACGGCGGGACGAGACCGGCCGTCCGGTGCGCATCATCGGCATCGTCAGGGACGCGACCCAGGAACTGGCCGACTCCAGCACCCATGTGGAGGTCGACCTCGAACGCCGCAGGCAGACCAGCGTCGTCGAGAGCACCACCGCCGCCCTCGCCCACGCCCGCACCGTGCAGGACGTCATCGAACTGCTGAAGGACTCCCACGGCCTGGAACACCTCGGTGCCACCAGCCTCGTCATGGGCCTCCTGGAATCCGGCCGCATCCACCTGGTGGCGGAGGGACCCGAAGGCTCCTTCGTCCCCGGCACCCGCTACACGCGGGTCGACGAGCAGTACCCGATGAGCGAGGTGGTGCGCACGCTCACCCCCCGTTTCATCGAGTCCAAGGCCGACTTCGCCCGGTCGTACCCGATCCTGTGGCCGCACATCAGCGGACTCGGCATCACCGCCGCCGCCTACCTGCCGCTGATCGCGCAGGCCCGCCCCATCGGCGCGCTCGGCCTGCTCTACCGAGACAAGACCGCCTTCAGCCCCGACGAGCGCAATCTGCTGGTCGCCCTCGGCAGCAGCATCGCGCAGAGCCTCCAGCGGGCCGTGCTGTACGAGCAGGAGCACGACCTCGCAGAGGGGCTGCAGCAGGCCATGCTGCCGCGCCGCATCCCCGACGTCCCGGGCGCCGAGATCGCGGTGCGCTACCGCTCCGCGCGATTCGGCCAGGACATCGGCGGCGACTGGTACGACGTCATCCCGCTGCCCGGCGGCCGCGTCGGGGCGGTCATCGGCGACGTACAGGGACACGACACGCACGCGGCCGCCGTCATGGGACAGCTGCGCATCGTCCTGCGGGCGTACGCGGCGGAGGGGCACCCCCCGGCCACGGTGATGGCCCGCGCCTCCGTCTTCCTGCACGAACTGGACACCGACCGGTTCGCGACGTGCATCTACGCCGAGGCGGACCTGTCGACCGGAGTGGTGCAGGTGGTCAGGGCCGGACATGTCGACCCGCTGATGCGCGACCGGAACGGCACGTGCCGCAGACTCGCGATGTCGGGCGGCCTGCCGCTCGGGCTCTCCGCGGAGTTCGGCCGGCTGGAGTACCCGGTCGTCATCATCGAGCTGGACCCGGGGCAGACGCTGGTGATGTACACCGACGGCCTGGTCGAACAGCCGGGCTCGGACCTCGACGACGGGATGCGGGCCCTGTCCGAGCTGGTCCGCGAAGGCCCCCGCGACGTCCAGCGGCTCGCCGACCGGCTCTGCGAAGTGGTGGACGAACGCGAAGGTGACGACGACGTGGCGCTCCTGCTGCTGCGCCGCAAGGACGCCTACACCGCCAAGGCGGGCGGCCGGCTCCAGCAGCACGTCGCCCAGGGCGACCCGGAGGCGCTGCGCTCCGCCCGCCACATGGTCCGCGCTGCGGTGGAGTCCTGGGGCGCCCGGTACCGGGCGGACGAGATCGAGCTCGCCGCGGACGAACTGATCACCAACGCGCTGACGCACACCGACGGCGGGGCCATCGTCACCGTACGGGTGCCGGCCGGCGGGGAACGGCGGCTGCGGGTGGAGGTCGAGGACCGCTCCAGCGCACTGCCGCGCCGGCGCGAGGCGAGTGTGTCGGGCGTCTCCGGGCGGGGCCTGATGCTGGTCGAGCGGCTGTCCGACGCCTGGGGCGTCGAGCCGCGGGGCACCGGCAAGTGCGTGTGGTGCGAGATCCGGGTGCCGGACCGGTCCGCGCCGTGACCCCTTCTCCGCGACCGTCGTTCAGGTCCGGCCCGCCTCCGCCTCCGCCTCCGCCTCCGCGTCCGCGGCCACCCGCCCCAGGGTGCGGCCGGTGCGCGCCGACCGGGCGCGGCGCGGCTCGGGCGCGTCGTGCGAAGAGGCGTGCCGGTCCTGCTTCTTCACCAGCAGCCAGGTCTCCCGATCGCCGTACCGGCCGCCGCGGGTGCGGGTGAGCGCGTAGCCGCCGTGCAGCTTCGCGCCGTCGAGCCAGAACGAGGCGTGCCCGTTCTCCAGGGCCTCGGCGAAGGGGATCTCGTGGCCGCGCCGGTCGGTGGCGAGGCTGCGGTAGATGCCCTCGTCCCAGATGATGACGGCCCCGGCGCCGTACTCGCCCGGTGCGATGACCCCTTCGTAGTCCGCGTACTCCAGGGGATGGTCCTCGGTCGGCATGGCCAGCCGCTTCGCGCCCGGATCGGCGGACGGCCCCTTCGGCACCGCCCAGCTCTTGAGGACGCCGTCGACCTCGAGGCGGAAGTCGAAGTGCATGGTGCTCGCGTCGTGGATCTGCACCACGAACGAGCGGACCTCGGCGTCGCGGGGGCCGCCGTCGCCCGAGGGCTCCGTGGTCCGGTGGAAGTCGCGCTTGCGGCGGTACTCCGCCAGGGCGTCGCGAGCGGGCATGGAGACCTCCTCGGGTGCGGCCCGTACGGACGGGTGCGGCCCGTGCGGATCGCGGGTACCCGGCCGACTGGCTCTCAAGCGTTCCCAGAGATCGGACAGCTCGGCTGCCGGGAAGTGCTTTTCCCGCTCCCCGGGTGTTGACGGGGCCGAAGTGCTCCGATGAATATGCGGGTACGGACGTCCGGATCCAGGGCGAGGGGGCAGCAGCCGGATGCGACGCACCAGGCTCGGGCACAGCGCCGTCGAGATCACCGAACTGTCCTTCGGGGCGGCCGGCATCGGAAACCTCTACGCACCCATCGGCCACGACGACGCGCTGGCCGCGGTCGACGCCGCCTGGGACGTGGGCGTCCGCACCTTCGACACCGCGCCCCACTATGGACTCGGCCTCTCCGAGCGCCGACTCGGCGAGGCGCTGCGCGCCCGGCCGCGCGACGCGTACACCCTCTCCACCAAGGTGGGCCGGCTGCTCGAACCCTGCCCCGCCGACGGCGACGACCTCGCCCACGGCTTCGCCGTGCCCGCCGACCACCGGCGGATCTGGGACTTCAGCGCCGACGGCGTACGCCGCTCCATCGAGGCGAGCCTGCTGCGGCTGGGGCTGGACCGTATCGACGTCGTGCACCTCCACGACCCGGACGACCACGAGGAGACCGCGCTGCGTTACGCCTACCCGGCGCTGGAGGCGCTGCGCGCCGAGGGAGTCGTCGGGGCCATCGGCGCGGGCATGAACCAGGCGGCGATGCTCGCCCGGTTCGTACGCGACACCGACATCGACGTCGTGCTGTGCGCCGGCCGCTGCACCCTGCTCGACCAGAGCGCGCTCGCCGAACTGCTGCCGGCGGCCGCCGCGCGGGGCAGGAGCGTCGTCGTCGGCGGCGTGTTCAACTCCGGCCTGCTCGCCGATCCCCGGCCCGGCGCCCGCTACGACTACGCCACCGCGCCACCGTCGCTCGTCGAACGCGCCCTGCGCATGAAGTCCGTCGCCGAACGCCACGGCGTCCCCCTGCGCGCCGCCGCCCTTCACTACCCCCTCGGCCGTCCGGCCGTGGCGGGCGTCGTCGCCGGCGGGCGGTCCGCCGCCGAGGTGCGGGACACGGCCGCCCTGCTCGCCGTGCCCGCGCCGCCCGTCCTCTACGACGAGATGCGCGCCGAGGGACTGCTGCGGGACACGCCCCCGCCCGGCCTGGTCGAGCAACGGTGACCGTCGTCGACGCCCACCACCATGTGTGGGACCTGTCCGTACGGGACCAGGAATGGCTCAGCGACCCCGGCACGGCCGCCATCAGGCGCAGCTTCGGCATCGAGGACCTGGCCCCGCGGGCCCGGGTCGCCGGGGTGCACGTCACCGTCCTCGTCCAGACCGTGTGCGTCGCGCAGGAGACCCCGGAGCTCCTGGCCCTCGCCGCGGCCGACGGCCTCGTCGCCGGCGTCGTCGGATGGACCGACCTCACCGCCCCCGGCGTCGCAGACGCCCTCGCCGCCCTCCGTGAACTCCCCGGCGGGCAGCGGCTCGTCGGCATCCGCCACCAGGTCCAGAGCGAACCGGACCCCCGCTGGCTGCTGCGCCCCGACGTGCTGCGCGGCCTCGCGGCCGTCGCGGACGCCGGGCTCGCCCACGACCTCGTGGTCCTGCCGCACCAGTTGCCCGCCGCCGTGGAGGCGGCCGCCCGGCTGCCGGGACTCACGTTCGTCCTCGACCACCTCGGCAAACCACCCGTCGCCTCCGGCCGGCTCGAGCCCTGGCGCGGCGCGCTGCGGAGCCTGGCCGCGCTGCCGAACACCGTCTGCAAACTCTCCGGACTGGTGACGGAGGCCGACCGGTCCTCCTGGGCCGTCGAGGACCTGCGGCCCTACGCGGACACCGCGCTGGACGCCTTCGGCCCGGACCGGCTGATGTTCGGCTCCGACTGGCCCGTGTGCCTGCTCGCCGCCGGTTACGAGGAGGTCCTCGACGTCGCCCGCGCGCTGACCGGACACCTCGGCGAGTCCGACCGGCGCGCGGTCTTCGGCGGCACGGCGGCCCGTGTGTACGGGCTCTGACGGACCGGCTCCGGCATACGGACTCCGGGCTGATGTACGGGCTCTGGATTCACGGGTTTTGAGCGATTCGGCGCGCGACCGGCGGTCCGCTGCGGCAGGGTGGAGGCATGCCCGAACTGCCCGAGGTCGAGGCGCTGCGCGAATTCCTCGGCTCCCATCTGGTGGGCCGCCGCATCGCCCGCGTGCTGCCGGTGGCCGTCAGCGTGCTCAAGACGTACGACCCGCCGGTCTCCGCTGTGGAAGGCGCGCAGGTCACCGCCGTGGACCGGCACGGCAAGTGGCTCGACGTGACCGCGGGCGGCCTCCACCTGGTGATCCACCTCGCCCGCGCCGGCTGGCTCCGGTGGCAGGACGAGATCCCCGCCGCGCCGCCCCGGCCCGGCAAAAGTCCGCTGGCGCTGCGGACCGTGCTGGCGGAGGGCGGGGGGTTCGACCTGACCGAGGCCGGTACGACCAAGCGCCTGGCCGTGCACCTCGTACGCGACCCGGCCGAGGTGCCCGGGGTCGCGGCGCTGGGGCCGGACCCGCTCGCCGACGACTTCGACCGGGCCGCGTTCGCCCGCGTGCTGGCCGGCGAACGGCGACAGCTCAAGGGGGCGCTGCGCGACCAGCGTCTGATCGCCGGCATCGGGAACGCGTACAGCGACGAGATCCTGCACGCGGCGAAGATGTCCCCCTTCAAACCGGTGCAGAACCTGAATGACACCGAGCGGGACGCGCTGTACGAGGCGCTGCGGACGACGCTCGGCGAGGCCGTGGAACGCTCCCGGGGGGTGGCGGCCGGCCGCCTCAAGTCGGAGAAGAAGAGCGGACTGCGCGTCCACGGCCGCACCGGGCAGCCATGCCCCGTCTGCGGGGACACCGTGCGCGAGGTGTCCTTCAGCGACTCGTCGCTGCAGTACTGCCCGACCTGCCAGACCGGTGGCAAGCCGCTCGCCGACCGCAGGCTCTCCCGCCTCCTCAAGTGAGGCCGGCCGGGACGTCGCTCGGGCGAGGCCGGCGCGCGCCGTCAGCCGCCGATCGACAGCAGCCGCTCGCCGCGGTCCGAACGGACCTCCCAGCGGCCGATCTCGCCCGGGTGCAGTCCGGTGCTCGCCTCCAGGTCCAGCGGGCCCTCGCCAGCGGGTTCCTTGGGAACGCCGTAACCGCCCTTCGGCACCCACCAGCTGAGCACCGGGTGCTCCACCCCGTCCTTGCCGATCGCAACGAGCCGGCAGGTGCGCGGACCGGCCAGCCCGCTCAGCCGCATCGCGACCGACGTGCCCCAGTCGCGGTCCTCCAGGGCCACCGACGCGGTCACCCCCGAGACGGGGTCCGAGGCGACGACCCGGGGCGGTTCCGGCTCCTGCGCGGCGCCCCGGACGGTGACCACGGCGACGGGCAGGGCGACGATCAGTGCGGCGGCCACGGCCACCAGCCGGAAGCGCCGCCCGCGGTCCCGCCGCCGCTGCACCACGACGGCGCCGGTCAGACGTTCGAGCAGCTGCGGCCCGGGGCGGGCGTCGATCCGGCCCGGGCCGGCGAGCTCGGACAGCGCGGTCGCGACGCCGGTGAAGTCGGACAGCCCCACGGCACACGCGGCGCAACCGGCGAGATGCTCCTCGAACCGATGGGCGTCGGCCGGTTCCAGGATGCCCAGCGCATACGCGGCCACATCCCGGTGCGGCTGCTGCCGGCTCATGGGCGGTCCTCGTTTCCTCAAGGTGTTACGGGCGGTCACCCTGGAATACGCAGCGGGAAGGCGCTCTGCTCAACCCGCCGCGGACACGGCCGCGATCGCAAAGCCGACCGCCCGTGGCCGAGGCCCCGGGAGCACACCTAGACTCCGCCCCATGCTGCGCGTACTGGCTGTCGACGACGAGAAACCGGCGCTCGAGGAACTGCTCTACCTCCTGCGTGCCGACTCGCGGGTCCGCAGCGCCGAGGGCGCCACCGACGCCACGGAGGCGCTGCGCCGCATCGGCCGCGCCCTGGAGGGCGGGCCGGACGGCGAGGACGACATCGACGTCGTGTTCCTCGACATCCACATGGCCGGGCTGACCGGGCTGGACGTCGCGCGGCTCCTCGCCGGATTCGCCAGGCCGCCCCTGATCGTCTTCGTTACGGCGCACGAGGGGTTCGCGGTCCAGGCCTTCGACCTCAAGGCCGTCGACTACGTGCTCAAGCCGGTGCGCCGGGAGCGGCTCGCCGAAGCGGTGCGCAGGGTCAGCGACCTGGTCGTCACCCTGCGCGAACCGCAGCGTCCCGACCAGCCCGTGCCTGCACCGGAGACCCCGGAGGCCGCGCAGCAGGCCGCGGGCGGGGGACCGGAGCAGATACCCGTCGAGCTCGGCGGGGTCACCCGCTTCGTGCCGGTCGACGACATCACCTACGTCGAGGCGCAGGGCGACTACGCCCGGCTGCACACCCCCGCGGGCAGCCATCTGGTCCGCATCCCGCTGTCCGCCCTCGAGGAGCGCTGGGCGTCGCGCGGGTTCGTCCGTATCCACCGCAGCCACCTGGTGGCCCTCGGCCGCATCGACGAACTGCGGCTGGACGCCGGCGCGACGACCGTACGGGTCGGCGGCGCCGAGCTCGCGGTCAGCCGGCGTCACGCCCGCCAGCTGCGTGACCTGCTGCTGCGGCACGCCAGAGGCTGACGGACCGTTCGGCGATCATCAGCGGCCGTTCGTCGCGCGGTACCGGCCGTACGGCGACGCGGCGGCGGACTCGGCCCATGATCACGCCCGCCCGCCCCTAACCTTGATCACGCCGGTGAAGATGGGGGCCTGATGCGCGACATCGACGCACTGCTGGACGAGCTCCGCGGCGTTCCGCACACCCACCCGGCCGACGTCCACGACCTCCAGGAACTCCTCGCCACCGTGCGCAGCGCCGCGGGACGGTGGGCCGACGTGCTGGACGAGATCCGCCAGTCGGCACAGGGGATCGCCGGACCGCGCGCGGAAGCGGCCCTCGAAGTCGCCTTCCGCCGGGCCGAGGAGTCCTACGTCGAGCTGGAGATCGCGCTGCGGGACTGCGCCGGTGACACCGGCCGCTGAGCAGCGGCCGGGCGGGCCGGGCCGGCCGCCCAGAAGGGCCCCGCTCGTCTCTACCGCCCGTAATCACTCCTGCGTAGACTCCAGGACCTCCCCGAGTTCGCCGACAGACGCTGGAGCGGACGACGATGTCTGCAGAGCAAGCCCCACGCCGCGAGGTGGTCACCGGTGTGCCGCGCGGCACCCGCCGTCCGCCCGGCCACGCGCCCGCCCGCTCCGAGATCAGCGAGCAGACCACCCTCGGCGCCACGTATGTCCGCTCCCTGATGCGCAGTCAGCTGCGGGCGGCCCTGTACGCGCTCGGCACGCTCGCCCTCCTCGTCGGCTCGCTGCCGCTGCTGTTCGCCCTGCCGTCCGCCCTGGGCGGTTCGCCGGGCTCGCCGGAGCCGTTCGTCTGGGCCGTGCTCGGCGTGGCCGTCTACCCCGTGATGTGGCTGATCGCCCGCTGGTACGTGCGCCGGGCCGAGCGCAACGAGCGCGACTTCACCAGGCTCGTCGAGGGACGCTGACGGTGCCCGCGGGAGCAGCCAGGTGAACCAGACCTACGCGGTGGCCGCCGTCACCGCCGTGGTGCTCGCCACTGTGCTCATCGGCGCGCTCGGCCTGCGCATATCCCGCACCACCTCCGACTTCTACGTCGCCTCCCGCACCGTCAGGCCCGCTCTCAACGCGGCCGCCATCAGCGGCGAGTACCTCTCCGCCGCGTCCTTCCTCGGCATCGCGGGGCTGGTGCTCCTCCAGGGCCCGGACCTGCTCTGGTATCCGGTCGGGTACACGGCCGGCTATCTGGTCCTTCTCGTATTCGTCGCCGCCCCGCTGCGCCGCTCGGGGGCGTACACGCTCTCCGACTTCGCGGACGCCCGCCTCGAATCGGCGCAGGTGCGCAGGCTCGCGAGTCTCTTCGTCGTCGGCATCGGCTGGCTGTATCTGCTGCCGCAGCTCCAGGGCGCGGGCCTGACCCTGCAGATCCTCACCGGCGCGCCCGACTGGGTCGGCAGTGTCGTCGTGGCCGTCGTCGTCACCGGGGCCGTCGCCGCCGGCGGAATGCGCAGCATCACCTTCGTCCAGGCCTTCCAGTACTGGCTGAAGCTCACCGCCCTGCTGGTCCCGGCGCTGTTCCTGGTCGCGGCCTGGGTCGGCGACGACACCCCGCGTGCCCGGTTCGACGCGCCCGCCGTCTTCCAGCAGCACACCGCCGTCCGCCTCGACGACACCGTCCGTGTCGACGTCGAGGCGCCGCTGAGCCTCACCGTCTCCGGAACGGTCGACGGCGTGCGGCACGAGCGGAGCCCCGTCACCCTGAGCGAGGGCACGCACCGCATCGAGGCGGGCACGACACTGCGCTTCCCCGAGGGCGCTGAGGTCCCCCGGCCCCGCAGCGAGGGCACCGGACCGTACAGCTGGTCGGAGCCGCTGTCCGGCGGCCGGGACGGCCATCAGCTGTACGCGACGTACGGGCTGATCCTCGCCACCTTCCTCGGCACCATGGGCCTGCCCCATGTCGCCGTCCGCTTCTACACCAGCCCCAACGGACGGGCCGCCCGGCGCACCACCCTGGTCGTGCTCGGACTGATCGGCGCCTTCTATCTGCTCCCGCCGGTCTACGGCGCGCTGGGCCGCGTCTACGCGCCCGAACTGGCGCTCACCGGGGCCGCCGACGCGGCCGTACTGGTGCTGCCGGACCGGGTCATCGGCGGGCTCGCCGGGGAACTGCTCGGCGCGCTGCTCGCCGGCGGCGCGTTCGCCGCCTTCCTGTCCACGGCCTCGGGCCTCACGATGTCCGTGGCCGGGGTGCTCACCCAGGACGTGCTGCCCTCGCGCGGTGTACGGCACTTCCGCCTCGCGACCCTGTTCGCGATGGCCGCGCCGCTCGCGCTGAGCGTGGTGGCGACGAAGGTGCCGGTCGCCGACGCGGTCGGCCTCGCCTTCGCCGTCTCCGCCTCCTCGTTCTGCCCGCTGCTGATCCTCGGCATCTGGTGGCGCGGGCTCACCCCGCCCGGCGCGGCGGCCGGTCTCGTCGTCGGCGGCGGTGCGGCCCTGACCGCGGTGATGGCCACCCGTACCGGCCTGGCGTCGGGCGGCTGGACGCACACGCTGATGGCCTGGCCCGCCGTCTGGTCGGTGCCGCTCGGCTTCCTGACCATGATCGGGGTGTCCCTGGCCACGCCGCGCCACATCCCGGCCGGAGCCGCCGCGACCCTGGCCCGGCTTCATCTGCCGGAGGGCCTGGTGGGCCGGCCGCAGCGCGAAGGAGCACCACGATGACCGGGACGGAGTGGGCCGCACTGGCCGCGGCGGGGCTCCTGCTGCTGGCCCTCGGCACGGTGATCGGCCGGCTGACCGCCGGCCGCGGCGGCGACCGGCCGGACCTCGACCTCGGCACGCCCGTCGAGCGCGCGACCTTCCACACCCTGCACACCGCGTCCCTCGCCGCGCCGCCGCTGCGGGCGGGCCTCACGGAGGACACGGCGCGCAAGGCGGCCCGGCGGCTGCGCCCGCTGCTCGGGACGGAGACCCTCTGCCTCACCGACCGCGACGGGGTGCTCGCCTGGGACGGACCCGGCGCCGACCGGCACCGGCAGCAGGTCATGGAGCTGGTGGCGGAGGTGCTCGACTCCGGGCGCAGCCGCAGCGTCCATGCCGAGTGCGACGAGCTGGACTGCCCGCTGCGCTGGGTCGTCATCGCACCGCTGACCGGCGAGGAAGGGGTGCTGGGCGCGCTGGTCGCGTACGGCTCACGGGAGTCGGCCGTACTGGTACGGGCGGCCACCGAGGTGGCCCGCTGGGTCTCCGTGCAGCTGGAACTTGCCGAGCTGGACCGCTCCCGCACCCGCCTGATCGAGGCGGAGATCCGCGCCCTGCGGGCGCAGATCTCCCCCCACTTCATCTTCAACTCGCTGGCCGCGATCGCGTCCTTCGTCCGCACCGACCCGGAGCGGGCCCGCGAACTGCTGCTGGAGTTCGCCGACTTCACGCGCTACTCGTTCCGCCGGCACGGCGAGTTCACCCAGCTCGCCGACGAACTGCGCTCCATCGAGCAGTACTTGGCCCTCGCCGGGGCCCGCTTCGGCGACCGGCTCAAGGTCACCCTCCAGGTCGCCCCCGAGGTCCTGCCGGTCACGCTGCCGTTCCTGTGCCTCCAGCCCCTGGTCGAGAACGCCGTCAAGCACGGCCTCGAGGACTCCAGGAACGCCTGCCGCGTCACGATCTCCGCCCAGGACGCGGGCGCGGAGGCGATGGTGACCGTGGAGGACGACGGCGTGGGCATGGACCCGGACGCGCTGCGCGCCATCCTCGCCGGGGAGCGCACCACGTCGTCGGGCATCGGCCTGAGCAACGTCGACGAGCGGCTGCGCCAGGTGTACGGGGACGACTACGGCCTGGTCATCGAGACCGCCGTCGGCGCCGGGATGAAGATCACTGTCCGGATACCCAAGTACCGGGCGGGCGTCCACTCCTCGGCGGGCCCGCGCGCCCTGACCTGACCCCGTCCGCCGCGGCGGGACGGCTCACCACAGGTGGACCGCCAGATGCCCGAGCGGCAGCCCGAGTTCCCAGGCGGGCATCCACACCTTCACCGCCTCGTCGGGCGGGGTGTCCGCCGGGCGGGAGGTGTGCCACGGTTCCAGGCCCCCGAGGTCGGTGGCGAGCAGTTCGGTCTCGCGCAGCAGACGCCAGGCGTCGAACGCGAGCGCCAGGTCGGGGTCCTCGCCGCCGTGCCGCTCCCGTGCCCTGCGGGCCGCGAGCCGGTCCCGCACCCACTGCGGCCAGGGGTGCCCGTACGAGGTGACCGCCAGCCAGTCGTCGACACCCGCCGTCGGCGACGCCCCGGACAGCGGGTCGGCGCCGTCGCACAGATGGATGGTGAGGGCGAGCGCCTGCCGGCCGGCCCGGAACTCGAGGGAGGCCGGATCCACCAGCGCGGCGGTGCGCATCATCTCGTCCGCGGTGTATTCGGCGCACAGCCACGCCATGGGGACGGCGATGCCGCCTCCGCTGGTGCCGTTCGTACTTCCCGGCCGCATGTCTCCTCACCCTCTCCCGTGGGACTGGGTCCGCCTCTCCACGACGAGCCTCCACCGACAGACACGGTGGGGAAGGCAGGTTCGCTCAACTCGCCCGTGACGTTCGGCATACGGCCGCCCGGCGCCCGCGACCGGTGGGGGAGGCGGCCATCACCGTGGCTCGCGGGGCGGACGGGGCGGTGCGCCTGCTGTACCCCGGCAGACAGCGGGCCAGGGCGCGCAGCGCGTAGTGCGAACGGGACTTGACCGTGCCCGGCGGAATGCCGAGGGCCTGCGCGGCCTCGTTGACGCTCATCCCGTGGAAGTAGATCTGGACGAGGACGGCGCGGTGCTCCGGGCTCAGCGAGCCGACCGCGGCCCGCACGTCGAGGGCGGCCACCGCGCTCTCGGTGACGTCGGCCGGGTCGGGCGTGATGGCCAGCACCCCATCGCCTATCTCGGTGGGCCGGGCCATCCGGGAGCGCCGGGCGTCGATGGCGAGCCGGCGCCCCACGGTGAACAGCCAGGGGCGCATGGACTCGTACGGGGCGTCGAAGGCCTCGGGGTGCTGCCAGGCCCTGACCAGTGTCTCCTGCAGCAGGTCCTCGGCGCGCTGCTGGTCACCGTAGGTGAGGCCCAGCAGGAAGCTCAGCAGCGCGGGGCCGTGCTCCCGCTGCAGATCTGCCAATGCCTGCTCGTCGGTCGTCGCGGTCGCGGTCGCCATCGCCTGCACCCTTCTCCGTAGAAGTCCCCTGACACGTGGCGTATACGAACGCATCCCGGCGCGCCGCGACAGACGGTGTGCCGCGGTCTGTCGGCGAACGGTCGCACCGAGCGGCGAATGGTGCGGTGAGCGGTCGACCGGCCTCCGGAGGGTGGATGCGCAGGTCCGTTGCAGCGAACGCGTGGGCCGTGTCGCTTGACTCGGCGCGTCCTCCCCTGTGGATTCGGTTCGTCCGATATTCCGTTAATCACACAAATGGGAGGGTGGTCGGCGATGCCACACGCGCGACCCGCACCACGGGCCACGGCGGCCGTCTGCGCCGTCCTGCTCGCAGGAGCCGCGGGCTGTGCCGGACCCGACCCCGGCCGGCCGAGTCCGGCACAGCCCGCGGCTCCGGGCGCCGCCGCCGCGCCCCGCGGCTTCACCCTCGTGGCCAGCGGGGACGTCCTGCCGCACGACTCGGTCATCGACCGGGCCCGGCTCGACGCCGGCGGCCACGGCTACGACTTCCGCCCCATGCTCGCCGGGGTCGGCCCGGTCGTCTCCCGCGCCGACATCGCCCTGTGCCACATGGAGACCGTCTACGGGGAGAACGGGCACTACACCGGCTACCCGAGCTTCAAGTCCCCGCCGGAGATCGCCGCCGCGCTCGCCCACACCGGCTACGACTCGTGCTCCACCGCCTCCAACCACACACTCGACGACGGCGCCGCCGGAGTGCGGCGCACCCTGGACGCCCTCGACCGCGCGGGCGTCCGGCACGCCGGCTCCGCCCGCACCCCGCGGGAGGCGGACCGGCCGGCCTGGCTCACGGCCGGCAGCGCCAGGGTGGCCCACCTCGCCTACACCTACGGCACCAACGACATCCCGCTGCCGCAGGGGCAGCCCTGGGCCGTCGACCTCCTCGACGAGCGTCAGGTCGTCGCCGACGCCCGCGCCGCCAGGGCCGCCGGCGCCGACGTCGTGGTCGTCAGCCTCCACTGGGGCACCGAATGGCAGACCGAGCCCGACCGGCGGCAGCTGGACCTCGGCCGGTCCCTCACCGCCTCCACGACCGGCGGGCGCCCCGACATCGACCTGATCCTCGGCACCCACGCCCATGTGCCCCAGGCGTACGAGAAGGTCAACGGCACCTGGGTCGTCTACGGCATGGGCGACCAGATCGCCGGCGACATGATCAACCACTGGGGCGAGCAGGACCCCCGGGGCAACCAGGGCACCCTTGCCCGCTTCACCTTCTCGCCGCCCGCCGCCCCCGGCGCCCGCTGGGAGGTCACGAAGGCCGAGTACATCCCCCAGTGGATGGACACCGCCGCCGGCCGGGTCGTCAACCTGCCGGACGCGATCCGCCGCGAAGGCCCCCGCGCCGACTACGCCGCCGCCCAGCAGGCCGTCACCGAGGCGGTCCTCGGCCGCGGCGCGGCCCGGGACGGCCTCACCATGGGCCGCTGAGCAGGGGTTTCCGCGAGGTTACGGAACCACCGTCACCGGCCACCGCCCGGCCTTCACCAGCCGCACCGCCACCGACCCGACGAACCGGTGCCCGGCCGACTCGGACGCGCCCACCACCACCGCGTCCGCCCGCAGCTCGTCCGCCGCCGCCACCAGCCCGGCGTACGGGTCCCCGCGGCGGGTGTGGAACTCCCAGCGGACGTCCCAGATCCCGTGCACCCGCTCGGCAGCCGCCCGGACCTCCTCCACCAGCTCCTCGGCGATCTCCCCCGTCGGGTCCGGGACCGGCATCCCCAGGGCGGCCCCCGCCGGCATCACCGGCTGCACGTAGACGATCGCGAGCAGCGCGTTCTGCCGCCGGGCGAGACCGCTCGCGTACGCGGCGGCGCGCAGCGAGGAGTCGGAGCCGTCGAGGCCGGCGACGATCACCTTCGGACCGTCGGTGCCCCGTTCGAACCGGTGCGCTGTCACACCCACGAGGTTACCCACGCCGGTCACCCACGAGGCCGGCGACGCCGGCCAGCCGGCGTCGCCGCGCGTCCGCGCACTGCTCTCATCGGGTGCTTTCGCCGGTGCAACCGGTGTTGATCGACCCGTCATGGCGGCGGTCGTGCGAGCAGTGGCCCATGACGAAGGATCAGTCGCCTCCCGGCCGCCGCTCGGTGTTCCGCATCGCCGCCTGCCTCGGCGCCGCCGCCGTCGGCGGCCTGCTCGTCAGCGAGCGGGCCGAGACCCCGGGACGCCTACCCGCCGCCGGGACGGCCGGGGGCCCGCAGGCCGCCCCTCCGCCGGCGGCCACCTCCTACCGGCTGCGGCCCCTGGCGGCGTACGCGGTGCCCGCACTGCGGCGCGCCAGGCCGCCGGTGCGCGAGCGGCCCTTCCTCGAGGTCACGGACATGGGCCGCACGATGGTGCTCACCTTCGACGACGGCCCCGACCCCCGCTACACCCCGGACATCCTCGCCGTCCTGCGCGAGCACGGGGTGCGGGCGATGTTCTTCGTGTGCGGCGAGATGGCGACCGCCCACCGCGACCTGCTGCGCGAGATGGCCGACGACGGCCATGTGGTCGGCAACCACACCTGGTCCCACCCGCTGGTCCCGAAGCTGCCGCCGTCCAGGATCCGCGACCAGCTCGGCCGCACCAGCGAGGTGATCGAGAGGTCCGTGGGCCAGGCGCCGCTGTGGTACCGCGCGCCCTACGGCGCCTGGAACAAGCACTCGTTCGAGATCGGCGCCGAGCTCGGCATGGAGCCGCTCGGCTGGACGCTCGACACCCTCGACTGGACCCGGCCGGGCACCACGACCATCGTCCGGCGGGTGCTGCGCGGCGCCGCCCCCGGCGTGGTGGTGCTCTCGCACGACGCGGGCGGCAACCGCTCGCAGAGCGTCGCGGCGCTGCGCCGCTATCTGCCGAAGCTGCTCGACGACGGCTACCGGATCACGGTGCCGCGCCACTGACGCACCGTCAGAGCGCCTTGACCATCCGGGCGAAGACCACCACGTTGCCGTCGTAGCCGTCCGCCTTGGAGTATCCGCCGCCGCAGGTGATCACCCGCAGCTCCGGCTGCCCCGTGTCGGCGTACACCCGGACGCCGGGGAAGTCGTACTTGGAGAAGACCTCGACGCCGTACACCTCGAAGACGGCGACGCGCCCGTCGAAGCGGGGCACCTCGATCCGGTGGCCCGGCTTGACGGAGCCGAGGCCGTAGAAGACGGCGGGGCCCGCCTGGTTGTCGACGTGGCCCACGACGACGGCGGTGCCCCGCTGGCCCGGCGAGATGCCGTTCTGGTACCAGCCGGCGAGATTGGGGTCGCGCGGCTCGGGCGCCGCCACCCAGCCGTCCTGGTCCAGGCCGACGTTCACGATCGGGGCGTCCACCTTGATGGAGGGGATGCGCACCCGCTTGGCCGCCGCGTACGGCAGCGGTTCGAGCGGTACGGGCAGGAACACCTCGCCCGCCCTGGCGTGCGAGGCGGCGGCCGCCGGCTGAGGCGGTCCGAGACCCACGTCCACACCGTTCTTGACCAGAGCGATGCCGGTGAGCATCGCCAGAGCCAGTACGCCCCAGGGCGAGCGCCTCCTCGGCTCCCAGCCGTACTTGTCCTGGCCCATGGTTCTCCCTTCGCGCGCTTGTGGGCACGCTAAGCGGGGTGCGGGGCTCCGGCGAGGGGGAAAGCGCGAACGGGTGGCCGGGGCCAGTCGAGATGACCCATCCGTGTAAGAGGCCCGATAAAACTTCTGACGGTGCGTGACCTGCGGGTCCGTCAGGTGGCGGGGTGCTTCGTCGGCGTGTCGCCTCACCGGGGTGGACCAAGGCCGAAATGCGATGAAAGCACCGTCCGGTGATCGTTCGTCATGGAAGACGTACTCGTCGATCATCCCGGAGCGCCGCTTTGGGGCGTCTTCCTTCTGGAGGTTCAACGATGCGTGCCTCACGCGCTCTCGCAGCGACGGTGACCGCTTTCGCGGCCGTCGGACTGTGCGCTCCCATGGCCGTCGCCGGTGGCGGCAACGGCCCCAGGAACGTTCAGGTCAGCCCGTCCTCGGTCCACCAGGGCGGCATCCTGACCATCACCGTCGACGGCTGCCACCGTGGCGGTGTGGTCAGCTCCAACGCGTTCCCGGACGCCACGCTCTCCAACCGCGACCGGGACCATGACCGGGACCGGGCAGGCGGTGACAGGGGCGGCGAGTCGGTCGCCACGGCCCGGGTCCGCGACAACGCGACCCCGGGGAACTACAGCCTGACGGTCAGGTGCAACGACAACCCGCAGACCGCCACCGCTTCGTTCCGGGTGCTGCCCGGCCGCGCCGCGACGGGCGGTCTCGGCGGTTCGATCGGCCCGACCGACGCAGAGATGGCGATCGGCGCGGGTCTGGTCGCCACGGCGGCCGTGGGCGGCAGCCTGTTCATCGTCCGCCGCCGTCGCACGGTCGGCGGTCCGGCCTGACCGGTTGAACCTCCCGGTCCGGCCGCAACCGCCCGTCGCCCCGGGTCCTGAACGGGACCCGGGGCGACGGGCGGTCGGCGTCTGTGGCTGGGGCACCGGCGAGGTGCGGGGGAGCGTGGGCGGCCGGGCCCATCAGTGCCGGCGGTCGGCCGACCGCCGACGCACCACGAGCACCGTCGCGGTGGCCGCGGCGGCGACCAGCGCGCCGCCGGCGGCGATCTCCGCGGCGTTCATGCCTTCGAAACTGCCGCCGATGCCGCCGCGGACGCCCGCGGGCGGGGTGGTCGTGCGCGTGGAGCTGGCCGTGGGGCTGGCGGTGGTGCCGGAGATCGTGAGGTTCAGGGTGCCGATCCGTCCGACGCAGTTGAACTGCACCGTGTAGACGGCGCCCGGCTTGGCGTCCCAGTCGACGACGGCCGTCGCGGCACCGTTGCGGGGGACGCTGACGGTGTCGAACACGGCGGAAGTGACGGTGGTACTGCTCGGGCAGCCGCCCGCGGTCAGCGTGACCCGGCCGCCCGCCGCGACGGTCGAGGGTGTGACATTGAAGTCGTACGGCGTGTTGTTGACGGCCATGGCCGTGGGGGCCGCCGTCACAGCGAGTGCGGCCGCTCCGAGCAGAGCGGCGGATGCGGCACGTATCGCGCGCATGGTGGTCCTCCGGTCCCGAGGAGCAGTCGCGGAACGATTTCCGCAGGGGTCGGAAAATGCACCTCGATCACCGAAACGCTAAAAGGGGTGTCTGGTCTCCGCGATCGGTGTAGGGCAAACGGGTCATTTCACTGATCCACGCAGGCGAGACGGCAGGTGTGTCGGCGTTTCAGCGGGCGGGCGGGGTGAGATGGGGCGCCGCGTCCAGGATGCGTTCGCGCATGGGCCGCCGCCGCAGGGCCTCCAGTGCCTCGCCGATCAGCTCGCTCAGCGGGAACGGGAGCTCGGCCTCGAAGGCCGCCGCAGCCGCGGCCGTCGCCCGCCACTCGGCGTCCAGTGCGGGCAGCAGGGACTCGGCCCGCGTTGTGAGGGACGCGATGCGTCGGCGCCCGTCGCTGCCGGGCCCGACCGTCACCAGGCCGTCCTTGACCAACTGGGCCACGGTCTGGCTCGCCGCCGAGTGCGTCACGCCGGTGGCCGCGGCAAGGTCCTGGATGGAGCGGGGGCCGTCGGCGGCCAGTGCGCGCAGGACCGGGGCGTAGCGCGGGCGGACGCCTTCGAGGCCCAGGTCCTCGTAGACGGCCGCCACGCCGGCGTCGAGCCGGGCCAGCAGGAGGCGCAGTCGGGTGCCGAGCAGCTCGGGGCCGGGGGAGGGGGCGTGGGCGCCGGAGGTCCGGGCGTCCTGATCCTGGGGGTCTTGGTCTGGCCTGGTCACGGGGATAATGTAACAGCGCTGTTGTAATTTTGGGGAACCGGAAGGGCGTCGGGCCATGGCAGAGCTGTATCCGCCGATCGAGCCGTACGAGCAGGGGATGCTGGACGTGGGCGACGGGAACCTCGTCCACTGGGAGGTGTGCGGCAACCCGCGGGGCAAACCGGCCCTCGTCGTGCACGGCGGGCCCGGGTCCGGCTGCAATCCCCGGATGCGGCGGTACTTCGACCCCGACGCCTACCGGATCGTGCTGTTCGACCAGCGAGGCTGCGGACGCAGCACACCGCACGCGGCCGACCCGGCCGCCGACATGCGGCACAACACCACCGGCCGTCTGCTCGCCGACATGGAGCGGTTGCGCGAGCACCTGGACATCGAGCGCTGGCTCCTCTACGGAGGCTCGTGGGGCTCGACGCTGCTCCTGGCCTACGCCGAGCGCCATCCGTCGCGGGTGACGGAGATCGTCGTCAGCGGTGTCACCACCACCCGCCGGCGGGAGACCGACTGGCTCTACCGAGGCGTCGGCCGCTTCTTCCCCGAGCAGTGGGACCGCTTCCGCGCCGGCGTCCCCGAGGCCGAGCGCGGCGGTGACCTGGTGGCCGCGTACGCCCGGCTGATGGAGAGCGACGACCGCGCGGTGCGCGAGAAGGCCGCCGACGACTGGTGCCGCTGGGAGGACGCCGTGCTGTCCCTGGAACCGGGCGGCGGGCCCGACGTCTACAGCGGCCGGCCCTCGCAGGCGCGGATCGCGCTGGTGCGGATCGCGGCCCACTATTTCGCGCACGGCGCGTGGCTCGAGGAAGGGGCGCTGCTGCGCGACGCGGGGCGTCTGAATGGAATTGCCGGAGCGCTCTTCCACGGCCGGCTCGATCTGAGTTCACCGCTGGAGACCGCGTGGGAACTCGATCGCGTCTGGACCGACGCGGAGCTGGTGGTCGTGGACGACTCGGGTCACAAGGGTAGTGCCACGATGCGAAGCCTCGTCATCGGCGCTCTGGAACGATTCCGGTACACCGAGTGACTGGCGCGCCTGTCGAGGCAGTTGAGATCCAGCCATTTCTTCGGGGGTTCCACTTGGGCGGAATTCACCTGTTGGAAGGGGGATTTCGACCCTTCGCGGTCGTGACGCCGAAGATTCTTTGAAAGCGGTTGAACACGCGCTGCCCTCCCGTCCGTACCTAGAGCCATGAACGGCGCACTCGCGGCGCCGGACCGGATGGATGAACTACGGGAGTGGACATGAACACCTGGCGGAACGCCTCGCTCGCGGTGACTGCGACGGCCGTACTCGCGCTGACGACGGCGTGCGGTCAGGACAAGGGCACCGAGACGCCCAACGGTCAGGCGGTCGGTGCGGCCAACCCGGCCGCACAGCCCGGCAACGGCTACGGCTCCGACGCCGGTTACGGCGAGGCCGCCGGCGGTGAGGCGGCCGCCGCCGAGCCGGCCGGGCAGCTCGCGGTCTGGGAGAGCGCGGAGCTCGGCAAGGTCGTCGCCGACAGCGCGGGCCTCACTCTCTACCGGTTCGACAAGGACACCGCCAAGCCGCCGAAGTCGAATTGCGAAGGCGACTGCGCGAAGACCTGGCCCGTCGTGGCGGCCGGCGGCGCCTCCGCCGCGCCCGGCGTCGACCCCTCCCTGATCGGCGAGGTCACCAGGGCGGACGGCACCAAGCAGCTCACCATCGACGGCTGGCCGATGTACCGCTACGCCAAGGACACCAAGGCCGGCGACGTCAAGGGGCAGGGGATCGGCGGCACTTGGTACGCGGCCGCACCCGACGGCAAGAAGGCGGCCTCGGGCGCGGGCGGCGAGGCCGGCGGCGACGAGGCCGCCGAGCCGGCCGACCTCGCGGGGCTTTCCGTACGCAAGGACCCGAAGCTCGGCGAGATCGTGGTCGACAAGAACGGCATGACCGTCTACCGGTTCATGAAGGACTCCGCCTGGCCCATGAAGACCGCCTGCACCGGCGAGTGTCTGGAGAAGTGGCCCGTCGTGGCGCCCGTCGACAAGAACGACATCAAGGGCATCAAGGTTTCCGAGCGGGGCAACGTCACCTTCGACCGCCCCGACGGGATCGTGCAGCAGACCATCGACTGCTGGCCCATCTACACCTTCAAGGGCGACGCCAAGGCCGGTGACACCAACGGACAGGGCGTCGGCGGCACCTGGTACGCCGTCTCGCCCGAGGGCAAGCCGGTCGGAGCGCCCAAGTAGTCCCCACGCCGCGCCTCCGGCCAGCGCCGGCCCGCCGCACGCCTCGCGCGTGACGGCGGGCCGTCGCATGTGCGCTGCGGATGTGACGAAGTCTGTTGCCAAGGGCGAGTGACGAGGAGGTGTGACCAAGAACGGACCGCTAATTTCCGTTTGGGGTCGCCCTCTTGGCGGGCGATCAGTAGCCTCGGCTCGAACGCCGGCCATGAACACGGCCGAACTCCCCCGTGGCGACTTGTTGGAGACATCGATGGAGCGTCCCGCCTGGGCCCCGCAGGGCATCGACATATCGGTGCCGAGCGTGTCCCGCATCTATGACTTCTATCTGGGCGGCTCCCACAATTTCGAGGTCGACAGGGCGGCCGCGCGCAAGGCCATGGAGTTCATGCCGGGACTCCCCAAGATCATGCAGGCGAACCGGGCGTTCATGCGCCGGGCCGTCAATTACGCGGTGGACACGGGCGTCACCCAGTTCCTCGACATCGGCTCCGGCATACCGACCTTCGGCAATGTCCACGAGGTCGCCCGCCGGGCCACGCCCGACGCACGGGTCCTCTACGTCGACAACGACCCGGTGGCCGTCGCGCACAGCCGCGCGGTGCTCGACGGGGACGAGCGGTCGGGCGTCGTCGCCGCCGATCTGCGCAAGCCCCGGCAGATCCTGGACAGTCCGGAGGCCGCACTGCTCGATCTCGAGCGGCCGGTGGCCCTGCTGCTGGTCGCCGTACTCCACTTCATCGAGGAGGACGACGACCCGTACGCGGCGGTGGCCGAGCTGCGTGACGCGCTGGCCCCGGGCAGTCTGCTGATGCTCACCCACGCCTCGTTCGAGGGCATCCCGGTGCCCCCCGAGCAGGCGGGCGGCACCGTCGAGGTGTACCGGAGCATCCGCAACCCGCTGGTGATGCGCTCGCGCGAGCAGATCACCCGGTTCTTCGACGGCTGCGAGATGGTCGAACCGGGCCTGGTGTCCATGCCGGACTGGCGGCCGGACGGCCCGGTCGACCAGGAGGATCCGTATGCCTTCTCCGGCTTCGCCGGCGTGGGGCGCAAGGCGTGAGGCATACGTCAGAGGCGGACGCCGCGGAGGGACATCCGGGCGTGCTGGAGGACCGGCTGCGGCGGTTCGCGACGATCTGGAGCCGGGCGATCTTCCCCGCCACGGCCACGTCGCTGACCCGACCCGAGTTCGAACAGCATCTGCTGCCGCTCGCCCGCGAGTTGAGCAGCGCGCTCCATGCCCGCCCGTTCACCGCGCAGACCGCCCAGCAGGTGGGCGCCGCGCTCGTCGGCGCGCACTGCACCGACCCGGACGCGCTGAGCCGCACCCTCGGCGTGATCGACGCCTACCTGGTGCTCTACTGCGGTGACCCCGACCGGAGCGCGGAGGAGAGCCGGGCCCGCTGCGCGCGGCTGCAGCACGCGCTCGCCGCGGGCTTCGCCCAGGCGCTGCGTGAACGCACCCTCGCCGAGCAGGAGTCCATCGCCCGCTCCGCGCTGCTGGCCCGCAGCGAGGCCCTGGACGCGATGCACGCCACAGAGGTGCGCTTCCGCGCGGTCTTCGAGGGCGCCGCGATCGGCATCGGCATCGCCGACCTCGAGGGCAACGTCCTGGAGGTCAACGACACCCTGACCCAGATGTTCGGCGGCCTGGAGAACCACGTCCGCGGCCGCAAGGTCACCGACTGGGCCCACCCGGAGGACCGGCCGCAGGTGTGGGAGCTGTACCGGGAGCTGGTCAGCGGCGAGCGGGAGGACTACCGGGTCGAGAAGCCCTTCTACCGCAACGACGGCACCGTCCTGTGGACCAACCTGACCGTCTCCCTGCTGCGGGACCCCGACGGCCGCCCGCAGTATCAGCTGGCGCTGTTCGAGGACACCACCGAGCGCCGGCTGCTCAACCTGCGGCTGCGGTACGAGGCCACCCACGACGCGCTGACCGGGCTGCCCAACCGCACCCTGTTCTTCGAGCGGCTGGAGAAGGCCGTCGGCGCCGGCAACGGCTCCCGCTTCGGGCTGTGCTACCTCGACCTCGACGGATTCAAGACCATCAACGACAGCCTCGGCCACGCCACCGGCGACCGGCTGCTGGTCGAGGTCGCCGACCGGCTGCAGAGCTGCGCCACCGCGCCGGGCGAGATGGTCGCCCGGCTGGGCGGCGACGAGTTCGTCGCGCTGACCACCGGGCCCGACACACAGTCCGAGGTCGACGAGCTCGCCGGCCGCATCCTGAACGCCCTGTCGACCCCGATCCGCGTCGACGGGCGGGAGTTCACCGTGCGCGGCAGCATCGGCATCGTCGAAGGTCCGGCCGGGGAGCGGACCAGCGCCGAGGTGCTGCGCAGCGCCGACATCACCATGTACCGGGCCAAGTCCGCCGGCGGCAACCGCTTCGAACTCGCCGACCCGGAGGCCGACGCCCGCGCCATCACCCGGCACGGCCTGACCAACGCGCTGCCCGCCGCCCTGGAGCGCGGTGAGTTCTTCATCGAGTACCAGCCGCTGGTCCATCTCGGCGACGGCAGCGTGCACGGCGCGGAGGCCCTGGTGCGCTGGTGCCACCCGCAGCACGGGGTGCTCGGCCCCGACCGGTTCATCCCGCTCGCGGAACACACCGGGCTGATCGTGCCGCTGGGCCGCTGGGTCCTCCAGGAGGCCGTACGCCAGGCCCGGTTCTGGAGCAGGCGGCACACCGACGGCGGACCGCTGCGGATCAACGTCAACCTCTCACCGGCCCAGCTCCAGCATCCCGGGCTGGTGGCCGACACCGTCGACGTGCTGGAGCGCTCCGGCCTCGAACCCGGCGCGCTGTGCCTGGAGGTCACCGAGTCGGCGCTGATCGGCGCCGACGAGGACCGGCTCAAGCCGCTGCGGCAGCTGGCGGAGATGGGCGTCGACATAGCGCTCGACGACTTCGGCACCGGCTACTCCAACCTCGCCAATCTGCGCCGGCTGCCGGTGAGCATCCTGAAGCTGGACCGTTCCTTCACCCAGGGCATGCAGCGCCACCCCGCCGACCCCGTCGACCTCAAGATCGTCGAGGGCATAGTGTCGCTCGCCCACAGCCTGGAACTGGCCGTCACGGTCGAGGGCGTGGAGACCGCAGCGCAGGCGGAGCAGCTGCGGGAGATCGGCTGCGACACCGCCCAGGGCTGGTACTACGCGCGTCCCGGCGCCCCCGACCGGATTCACTCCCTGGTGCTGGCGGACGCGGTCTGACGCCTGCGTACGGCCCGCGAGTCCAGCAGCACCCGCTGCAGCTCGCGGGCCGCCCGCGGCGGCGCGACATCGCTGCGGTGCGCCAGCCCGATGGTCCTGCGCAGCCCCGGCCCGGCGAGCGCGGTGACCCGCAGGTCGCCGCCCGCGCCCTCGGCCACCATGGCGGGGACGACGGCGGCCCCGAGGCCCGCCCTGACGAACCCGAGCACGGCGTCCATCTCGCCGCCCTCCACGGTGAACGACGGCTCGAACCCCTCGGCCCGGCAGGCGGCCACCGTCAGGTCACGCAGGTCGTAGCCGTGCCGGAACATCACCAGCGGCTCACCGGCGAGGTCGGCGATCCGCAGCGGTGTGGGCGGTGCGGGCGCGGCCGGTGAGGAGATCACGACCAAGTCCTCCCGCAGCAGCTCGACCGTGCTCAGCGCGGGCGACGAGGACGGCAGCGGCAGCACCACGAGCGCCAGGTCGAGCGCGCCGCGCGCCAGTGCCCGTACCAGATCGTGGGAGCCGGACTCCTCGACGAGGATCTCGATGCCCGGGTGCAGATCGTGGAAGGTGCGCAGCACCTGGGGCAGCAGACCGGTGCACAGGCTCGGCGTCGCACCGAGCCGCACCCGGCCGCGGCGCAGCTGGGCCACCTCCTGCACCTCGCGGCGGGCCGTCTCGGTGTCGGCGAGGATCCGGCGGGCGAGCGGGAGCAGCGCCTGACCGGCGTCGGTGAGGGCGATGTTGCCCCGGGCGCGGCGGAAGAGGTCCGCGCCCAGTTCCTGTTCCAGCGCCCGGATCTGCTGGGAGAGCGACGGCTGGGAGACATGCACCCGCTCCGCGGCCCGGGTGAAGTGAAGGGTCTCTGCGACCGCGGTGAAGTAGCGGAGCTGCTGGAGCTGCATGGATCCATCATAGGACCTGGCTATGAACAGCAGCCGGATCATGTCTTGGACCTCTGATGGTCCCGGCCCCTAGCGTCACCACCATGGCTCTGGCAACGCGGACGGAACGACAACCGTCCATGACACGCACCTTCTGGCGCTCGACCGTCGGCAAGAAGACGGTCATGGCCGTCAGCGGTCTGATCATGCTCGGCTACCTCGTCGCCCATGTGATGGGCAACCTCAAGATCTTCTTCGGGCCGGACGAGTTCAACGCCTACGGCCACTGGCTGCGCACCATGGGCGCCCCGCTCCTGCACCACTCCTGGGCGCTGTGGATCGTCCGCGTCGTGCTGCTCGCCGCCGTCGTCGCCCACGCGGTCAGCGCGTACCAGCTCAGCCGGCGCGACATCAGGGCCCGGCCCACCGCGTACGTGCACAAGCGCCGAGGCGCGAGCTACGCCACCCGCACCATGCGCTGGGGCGGCGTCATCCTGGCGCTGTTCATCGTCTGGCACGTCCTCGACCTGACCACCGGCACCGTCCACCCCGGCGGTTTCGAGGAAGGGCGCCCCTACCAGAACGTCGTGGACACCTTCTCCACCTGGTACGGCAACGTGATCTATGTCGTCGCCATGCTGGCCGTCGGACTGCACGTCCGGCACGGCTTCTGGAGCGCCGCGCAGACCCTCGGCGCCGGCGACGCCCGCCGCGACCGCGCCCTGAAGGCCGTCGCAGGCGGCCTGGCCCTCGCGCTGACCGCCGGATTCGTCTCCGTACCCGTCGCCGTCATGACCGGATTGGTGAGCTGACATGACGTACCCCGACTACGCCGACTACGAGGTCGGCGCGCCGATCGCCGACACCAGGGCCCCCGACGGACCGGTCGCGGAACGCTGGGCCAGGCGCCGCTTCGAGGCCAAGCTCGTCAACCCGGCCAACCGCCGCGGCCACACCGTCATCGTCGTCGGCACCGGTCTCGCGGGCGGCGCCGCCGGCGCCACACTCGCCGAACAGGGCTACCACGTGGAGCAGTTCTGCTACCAGGACTCCCCGCGCAGGGCCCACTCGATCGCCGCGCAGGGCGGCATCAACGCCGCCAAGAACTACCGCAACGACGGCGACTCCGTCCACCGGCTGTTCTACGACACCGTCAAGGGCGGCGACTTCCGCGCCCGCGAGTCCAACGTCCACCGCCTCGCCGAGATCTCCGTCGAGATCATCGACCAGTGCGTCGCCCAGGGCGTTCCCTTCGCCCGCGAGTACGGCGGACTGCTCGACACCCGCTCCTTCGGCGGCGTCCAGGTCTCCCGCACCTTCTACGCCCGCGGGCAGACCGGCCAGCAACTGCTGCTCGGCGCCTACCAGGCCCTCTCCCGCCAGATCGCGGCCGGCAACGTCACGCTGCACGCACGCACCGAGATGCTCGACCTGATCGTCGTCGGCGGACGCGCCCGCGGCATCGTCGCCCGCGACCTGGTCACCGGCGAGATCTCCACGCACTTCGCCGACGCCGTGGTCCTCGCCACCGGCGGCTACGGCAACGTCTTCTACCTGTCGACCAACGCCATGAACTCCAACGCCACCGCCGTCTGGCGGGCCCACCGCCGCGGCGCGTACTTCGCCAACCCCTGCTTCACCCAGATCCACCCCACCTGCATCCCGCGCACCGGCGACCACCAGTCCAAACTGACGCTGATGAGCGAGTCACTGCGCAACGACGGCCGCATCTGGGTGCCCAAGGCGCGCGGCGACGCCCGCCCGCCGAACGAGATCCCCGAGGAGGAACGCGACTACTACCTGGAGCGGATCTACCCGGCCTTCGGCAACCTCGTCCCCCGCGACATCGCCTCACGGGCGGCCAAGAACGTCTGCGACGAGGGCCGCGGCGTCGGCCCCGGCGGCCAGGGCCAGGGGGGCGGGGCCGAAGGCTCCTCGGTTGAGGGCGGTGGTGGGCGACGGGAGGGCGTCTACCTGGACTTCGCCGACGCCGTCGCGCGGATGGGCAGAGACAGGGTCGAGGAGAAGTACGGCAACCTCTTCGAGATGTACGAGCGGATCACCGCGGAGAACCCGTACAAGGTCCCGATGCGGATCTACCCGGCCGTCCACTACACGATGGGCGGACTCTGGGTCGACTACGACCTGCAGACCACGGTCCCCGGCCTCTTCGCCATCGGCGAGGCCAACTTCTCCGACCACGGCGCCAACCGCCTCGGTGCCTCCGCCCTCATGCAGGGCCTCGCCGACGGCTACTTCGTCCTGCCGTCCACTCTCAACGACTACCTCGCCCGCGGCGGCCTCGATGCCGTCGACCCCGCCGACCCGGCGGTCACCGAGGCCGTCGCGGAGACAGAGGACCGGATCAACCTGCTGCTGGCCGTCGACGGGGACCGTACGCCCGACTCCTTCCACCGCGAGATCGGCGAACTCATGTGGGACTTCTGCGGAATGGCCCGCACCGACGAGGGCCTGCGCAAGGCCCTGAGGCGGATCCCGCAGATCCGCGAGGAGTTCTGGCGCCGGATCAAGGTCCCGGGCACCGGTGAGCAGTTCAACCAGTCGCTGGAGAAGGCCAACCGCGTGGTCGACTATCTGGAGCTCGCCGAGCTGATGTGCCTCGACGCCCTGCACCGCGCCGAGTCCTGCGGCGGCCACTTCCGCGAGGAGTCGCAGACCGCCGACGGCGAAGCCGCCCGCAAGGACGACGAGTTCGCCTACGCGGCCGCCTGGGAGTTCACCGGCGGCGCACCGGTACTGCACAAGGAAGACCTCGTCTTCGAGTACGTCCACCCCACCCAGCGGAGCTACGCATGAAGCTCAACCTGCGCGTCTGGCGCCAGCACGGCCCGGACGCCGAAGGCGCCATGGCCACCTACGAGGTCGACGGCATCTCCCCGGACATGTCGTTCCTGGAAATGCTGGACACCCTCAACGAGGACCTCATCCTGCGCGGCGAGGAGCCCGTCGCTTTCGACCACGACTGCCGCGAGGGCATCTGCGGCGCCTGTTCGCTGGTCGTCAACGGTGACGCCCACGGCCCCGAACGCACCACCACCTGCCAGCTCCACATGCGCTCCTTCCGCGACGGCGACACCATCGACGTCGAGCCGTGGCGGGCCTCGGCCTTCCCCGTCGTCAAGGACCTGGTGGTCGACCGATCCGCCTTCGACCGGATCATCCAGGCCGGCGGCTACATCAGCGCCCCCACCGGCTCGGCCCCCGAGGCCCACGCCACCCCCGTGCCCAAGCCGGACGCCGACTCCGCCTTCGAGCACGCCGAGTGCATCGGCTGCGGAGCCTGCGTCGCGGCCTGCCCCAACGGCTCGGCGATGCTCTTCACCTCGGCCAAGGTGAACCACCTCAATGTGCTGCCGCAGGGCGCGCCGGAGCGGGAGACCCGGGTGCTCGACATGGTCGCGGCCATGGACGACGAGGGGTTCGGCGGCTGCACCCTCACCGGGGAGTGCGCCACCGCCTGCCCGAAGGGCATTCCCCTGCCGTCCATCGCCGCGATGAACCGTGAGTGGCTGCGGGCGACCCGCAAGGTCAGGCGGTAGGCCGCAGATCGGCGCCGTACACCGTCGCGTAGTCGGGCACCACGATCCGGGAGTCGGGGGAGAGCCGGCGGACCGCGGCCGTGAACCCGTCGAGGTCCATCACCGGATCACGCTTCGGCGGCGCGCTCAGCGGCTCCTCGAAGTTGTCCCAGTGCACGGGGACGACCGTCCCCGGGTTCCCGAGCGTGTCCAGCAGCCGCGGCAGGTAGCGGTGCGTGGAGCGGGTCGAGGGCGTCGCGGCCATCAGCACGTCGGGCCGCAGCCCGGCCGCGGACCGCTCGTCGAAGTCGCTGGCGCCCATGAGGAAGAAGGAAGGGCCGCCGGCGACGGTCACCTGGAAGGCGAGCGTGTCGCCCTCCGGGAGATCCGAGATGGTCCGCGGGGCCCGGCTCGGCACGGCGTGGAGGGTGCCCGGCGCGAAGTACGACCACTTCGCGTTGCGGCTGTGGCGGCTCGCCACCACCTCGACCGTGAAACCGTCGAAGTCGAGCACCTCGCCCCCCTTCACCACACTGATCTGCCCGGCGTCCACGCCGAGCGACCGCAGCACGTGGTACGTCGTCTCCGTGCCGACGACCCGGGCGCCGGTCGACGCCGCGATGTACGGCACGTCGCCCAGGTGGTCCCAGTGCGTGTGGCTGACGAGCACCAGCTCCGGACTGCCCGCGTGGCGGGCCACCAGCTCCTTGTCGCAACTCAGCGGGGTGTTCGGGTCGAAGCTCCCCTTCGGGCCGAACAGACCCGTCGGGAAGCGCGTGATGTACGGGTCGAACAGGACGGTCCGGCCGCCGACGCCGATGCGCCAGCCGGACGTGCCGAGCCAGCGCAGCGTGGCCGCGTCGGGACTCGGCGTCTGCGTGGTGCTCCGCGCCGCCCCGGCCGGGCCGGCGTGCGCGGCGCCGGCCGCGGCGGGCAGCAGCGGAACCGCCGCGCCCAGGGCCGCGCCGCGCAGCAGGGTCCGCCGTACGAAGGCCCGTCGTCCGTCGGCGGGCCGCGAGTTCATGGATTCGCTCATCGGGTGTTCGCTCATGGGGCAGAGAAGATCAGCCCCGGACGGCGGGTGTCCAAGACCCGGACACCGCACGACTCATACCCCAGGACGCATGACGCCTGGTCGGACGGGGTGCCCGGACCGGGACGCGCGCAGCAGATCCACCGCGGTCCGCGCCGCCGCGCCGATGGCCACGTCCGTCTGCGTGTGGTTCGCGACGAGATCCGGGGTACGGGCGAACACGGCGACCGCGTACCGCCCGCCGTCCGGGAACTCGGCCACGCCCACCTCGTTGTGCAGCCCGGGCAGCGTTCCCGTCTTGGCCGTGACGCGCACCCCGTCGCCGAACCCGGCGGGCAGCCGGTGCCGGAACACCTGGCGGGCCATCAGGTCCCGCACCTGGGCGCACGCCCGGGGCGGCCCCGCCTCGTCGCGCCACACCATCCGCAGCAGCCGCGTCATGTCGCGCGGTGTGCTCGCGTTCGTACGGGCAGGGTCGTGGACGCCGAGGGCCCGCACCCGCTCCGGGGACAGGGTCGGGAACACGGCGGCGAACTCCCGCTCGTCGCGGGCGCCCACCTCGGCGAGCATCGACTCCAGCAATTGCCGCGGTCCGCCCACGATCCGCGTGTTCGCCAGGCCGAGTTCCCCGGCGAGCAGTGCCACGGTGTCCTGTCCCACCCGTTCCATCAGCAGGTCGGCGGCCGTGTTGTCGCTCACCGCCATGGCGAAGTGCGCCAGGTCGCGCAGCGACAGCTCCACGTCGTCCAGGCAGCCGCCGGTGCCCCAGCCGCCGAGCCGCCGGTCCGCGCCCACCCGGACCCGCTCCCGTGGATCGAGCTGACCGGCCTCGGACTGGCGGGTGAACTCCAGCACCAGCAGCACCTTGAACACCGAGGCGACCACCACCGGTTCGTCCGGGCGGCACCCCGCCTCGCCGGGGCCGTCGATGTCCACGGCGTGCAGCGCCCCCTCGGCCCCCGCCGCGGCGAACACCGCGCCCAGCCGTTCCTCCACCAGCCGTTCCTCCACCAGCCGTTCCTCCTCCGGCATCCGGATCAGCACTCCTTGCTCTGTCGCCTAAGGTCGTCCCGTGGATCTCCTGCGCCACCTGCGTATCTTCGTCGCCGTCGCCGACGAGTTGAACTTCGGGCGGGCAGCCGAACGGCTCGGCATGGCCCAGCCCCCGCTCAGCCGTGCCGTCCGCCGGCTGGAGGACGACCTCGGGGCCGAACTCTTCGACCGCTCCCGCCGGCAGGTGCGGCTCACCCCGGCCGGGTCGGTCCTCCTGGACGAGGCGAAGGAACTGCTGGCCCGCGAGGAGCGGACGAGGGCGCTGGTACGGCGCGCCCGCGACGGCGACCTCGGCACTCTGCGCGCCGGCGTGCCGCCCGACACCTCGGCCGCCGTGCTCGGCGCGCTCCTCGCCCAGTGCGACGACCGGGGGCTGCGGGTCGACCTCCAGGAGGTGACGACGGACGAGCAGTTGCGGCTGCTGGCCTCCGGGGGCCTGGACGCGGGCCTGGTGCACCAGCCGGTCGACGCCACGGAACTGGAGCTGGGCCCGGAGGTCCGCATCGAGCTGGGGGTGGTGCTTCCCCGCACCTCGCCGCTCGCCCGGCTGCCGGAGGTCGCCCTGGCCGACCTGGCGGGCCACGACCTGGTCCTCTTCCCCCGGGCGTCGGCGCCCGGCTGGTACGACATGGCGCTCGACGTCTGCCGGCGTGAAGGGTTCGTCCCCGGCAGGATCAGACACGCGCGCAACCCCGCGTTCCTGATCGGGCTGGTGACGGCGGGCCACGGAGTCGCCTTCGACCAGGGGCCGGTCGCACGGAAGGAGCCCAGGGCCGCCTGGCGGCCGCTCGTCGGCCGCCCCCTCGCCCAGCGGATCCGCGCCGCCTGGCCGCGCGGGTCGCCGCACGGCGCCGCCGTCCGGGAGTTCGCGGCCGTCGCGGCGGAAGTGCTGGGGCGTGACCGCACGGCGGTGCCCGGCGGCGGGGGAGAGGAGCAGGGGCCGCGGCCCTGGTCGGTGGTGTACGGCTGAGGGGCCGCGGTCGCCGCGTCGCCGAATGGATCGGCATATGTTCCGGTCATGTTCAGGACGCGAGAATGCGCATGGGTTCCGTGCCTGTACCGCAGAAAGTCCGTCAACAAGCTGGTTTCAGAGCGGAATATGTGCCTCCGTGCTTCCGTGACAGGTGTGTCAGCGCAAGATCAACTCCGTTCAATTCCGTACCACTCGCGGTGAGTTGTCCAGTTCGGGGCCAACCGGTCCCCACCGTTTACCGGACGCCGCGCGGACCCAGGTAGGCATGTGTACGGCGGTGCCGACCACACCGCCGTACACGGACCACCTCTGGGGGATCAGCCATGTCCCGACTCACCCGCCGCCGGGCCCTGGGCGCCGGCGTCGCAGCCGCGGGCCTCGCGGCCGTCGGCGCGGCACCGGCCGCACCTTCCGCGCCTTCGGCACCGATCGCGCTGCCGCGCCGTACCGGCCCGAACACTCCGCAGCCCTTCGACGAGGTCTACCTCGGCCGCCGGATACAGGGCGGTCCGTCGCACGGCGGCGGACACCACGACCACCACGCGGGCGGCTGGGCCGTCCGGATCGACGGCCGCGAACTGCACGTCATGCGCAACGCCGACGGCACCTGGATCAGCGTCGTGAACCACTACGAGCCCCGGGCCACCTTGCGGGCCATCGCGCGCGCCGCCGTCCTGGAGCTCCAGGGCGCCTCCCTCGTCCCCCTCGACCCCGCCTGATCAGGGAGCAGCCCGCACCATGACCGTACGCAAGAACCAGGCCGCGCTCACCACCGCCGAGAAGAGGCGCTTCACCGACGCCGTGCTCGAACTCAAACGCACCGGCCGCTACGACGCCTTCGTCACCACCCACAACGGCTTCATCATGGCCGACACCGACCACGGGCCCCGGACCGGCCACCGCTCGCCGTCGTTCCTGCCGTGGCACCGCAGATTCCTCCTCGACTTCGAGCAGGCGCTCCAGACCGTCGACCCGTCCGTCGCCCTGCCGTACTGGGACTGGACGGCCGACCGGACGGTCGCCTCCTCACTGTGGGCCGCCGACTTCCTCGGCGGCACCGGCCGCAGCCGCGACGGCCGGGTGACGGACGGGCCGTTCGCCGCGTCCACCGGGAACTGGCCCATCACCGTACGGGTGGACGGCCGTGACCATCTGCGCCGCTCGCTCGGCGCCCACGGCCTCCAGCTGCCCACCCGGGCCGAGACCGACTCGGTCCTCGCCATGCCCGTCTATGACATGCCGCCGTGGAACAGCGCGTCCGACGGCTTCCGCAACCACCTCGAAGGCTGGCGCGGCGTCAACCTCCACAACCGGGTCCATGTCTGGGTCGGCGGTCAGATGGCCACCGGCGTCTCGCCCAACGACCCGGTGTTCTGGCTGCACCACGCCTTCATCGACCGGCTCTGGACCCAGTGGCAGGAACGCCACCCGGACTCGGCGTACGCCCCGGCGGCCGCCACCTCCGACGTGGTGGACCTGCGCGGCACGATGCGCCCCTGGAACGACGTGACCCCCGCCGACCTGCTCGACCACCGGCCGCACTACACCTACGACACCGCCGCCTGACCCTGCCGTCCGGGCGGCGCCACCGCCGCCCGGACGCGTGCCGCCGGGTGCCGTCGCCGGTCAGCCCGCCGGTGCCGGTGCCGGTGTCAGGCCCGCGAGCCGGGCCAGCCTCCGCAGCGAGTCCAGCAGCGCCGTGCGGTCGTACGTGCTCGTCGTGACCAGCACCTCGTCGGCGCCGCTCTCCTTGATCGCCGTCCCCAGCGCGTCGGCCACCTGCTCCTCGGTGCCCGCGATGTGGCCCCGCAGCCCCGGCTCGTAGAAGCCGCGCTCCTTGGCGGTCATCTCCAGTGCCTCGATCCGTTCGGGCGGCAGGAGCGGCGGAAAGGTCCCATGGGTGCGTGAGTACGCCATCGACCAGGCCTCCGGCATCAGCAGTCGGTGCGCCTCCTCCTCGGTCCCGGCGACGGCGACCGTGCCCGAGACGATCACGTACGGCCGCTCGGCCCACCGGGACGGACGGAACTCCCGCCGGTAGCCGTCCACGGCCGTCAGCAGCCGTTCCCGGCCGCGCAGATCGCCGACGACGAGCGGCAGACCGGCATGTGCCGCGACCCGGGCGCCCTCGCCGGTGGCGAGCACGTACGGCGGGACCCGGAGCCCTTCCGAGGGGCGTGCGCGCACCTGCGGGTGCCCGGTCTGCTCGCCGGTGAACCAGCCGAGCAGCTCCTCCAGTTGCGCCGCGAAGTCCTCGGCGTCCCTCTTCTCCCGGCCCAGCGCCCTGCGGATGCCGTCGGTGAAGCCGACGGAACGGCCCAGCCCCATGTCGACGCGGCCCGGGAACAGCGACTCCAGCACCCCGAACTGCTCGGCGACGACCAGCGGCTGGTGGTTGGGCAGCATGACCCCGCCGGTCCCCACGCGGATCGAATCGGTGGCGGCCGCGACGGCCGCCGCGAGCACGGTCGGCGCCGAACCGGCGACGCCGGGCACACCGTGGTGCTCCGAGACCCAGAACCGGTGGTAGCCGAGCGCCTCCGCCTGCCGGGCCAGGGCCACGGTGTCGCGCAGCGCGGCGGGGCCGTCGTGCCCCTCCCGGGTGCGGGAAAGGTCGAGCACGGACAGGCGGGTCGAAGCGATGGCTGAGCTCACATACGGGTTCAACGCTCAGGGCACGCCGGGATTCCCGTCCGCCGATCTAGGGTGGGCGACGTGACACGCAGCAGCAGGCCGCTGGCCGTATTCGACCTCGACGGAACGCTCTCCGACGCCGGGCACCGCCAGCATCTGCTGGAGCGCAGACCCCGCGCCTGGGACGCCTTCTTCGCCGCCGCGCCCGACGATCCACCGCTCGCCGAGGGGGTGGCGCTGTGCCTGGAGGCCGCGAAGGAGTGCGAGGTCATGTATCTCACGGGCCGGCCGGAGCGGTGCAGGGCCGACACCGTGGCCTGGCTCGCCGCCCAGGGGCTGCCGGAGGGCCGGCTGTTCATGCGGCGCAACGACGACCGGCGGCCGGCCCGCAGGACCAAGCTGGAGATCCTGCGGCGGCTCGCCCGCGACCGGGAGGTCGGGATGCTGGTCGACGACGACGAACTGGTCTGCCAGGACGCCGAGCGCGCCGGCTTCCGGGTGGTCCGGGCGGCGCGCTGGGGCGCGTCGAGCACGACGCCCGCGATGCGGGAGGCGCAGGAGCGCGAGGGCCGCACCTGAGGCTGCTGTTCCGCGACGCCGCTCGGGACGGCGTCAGTCGCCGTCCTCGAGGCGGAAGCCGACCTTCAGGCCGACCTGGTAGTGCTCGATCCGCCCGTCGACGATATGACCGCGGACCTGGATCACCTCGAACCAGTCGAGGCCCCGCAGCGTCTGCGACGCCCGGCTGACTCCGTTGCGAATGGCCTGGTCGACACCGTCGTGCGAGGTGCCCACGATCTCGGTGACGCGGTACGTGTGGTTGGACATGTCTGTCGCGCTCCTCTCGATGCGTTCCCTCCACCGTGCCCCACCGGCACGCTTCCCGCGAGGCGTCGGGACCGGGCGGACGGGCACACTGGCGCGTCCCGCCGGCCACGCGGCACGGGCGCGTCTCGGCCACAGTCATGAGCGCGGCGTGAAGGCCCGGTGAGCACCCCGTGTCGGGCGCTCACCGGTTCTCCCTCGGCCGACGGACTTGACCGGGCCTTTGGTGCAGACCAAAATCCAGCCACACACCCGTGCGAGCGCCGTGCGCTTCCCCCCACGTCGGGTCCCATGCTCCGTGTCCCGCAGAAGGTGTCCTACGTGAAGAAGCGCTCGCTCGCCCTGCCCACCGCGCTCGTGTGCGCCGTCGCGCTCGGCGGCTGCGGGGTTCTCCCCGGCGGTTCGGGCCGGACCACCGTGGACGTCTGGCTGATGCAGGGCAGTGTCTCCGAAGAGTTCCTCGAGCGTTTCACCAGCGAGTACGAGAAGGAACATCCGTCCGTCGAGCTGGAGGTGACCTTCCAGCAGTGGACCGGCATCGGCGAGAAGGTGATGGCGGCGCTCGAGAGCGACGACGCGCCCGAGGTCATCGAGGTCGGCAACACCCAGGTCGCCCGGTACGCGGAGAGTGACGCGCTGCGCGACCTGACCCTCGAGTCGGTCCGTGACCTCGGCAGCGAGGAGTGGCTGCCGGGCCTCGCGGAACCGGGCAGCATCAACGGCTCCCAGTACGGCATCCCCTGGTACGCGGCCAACCGCGTCGTCATCTACAACAAGGACCTGTTCGAGGCGGCGGGCATCACCGAGCCGCCCAAGGACCGCGCCGAGTGGCTGGAGACCACCGAGAAGCTCGACGGCGGCGGCCGGCAGGGCATGTACCTCTCCGGCCAGGACTGGTACACCCTCGCCGGGTTCGTCTGGGACGAGGGCGGCGAACTGGCCGTCGAGCGGGGCGGCAACTGGGAGGGCGCCCTGCACACCAAGGAGGCGCTGCGCGGCATGGCCTTCTACCAGGAGCTCCAGTCGCTCGGGAACGGACCGAAGGACGCGGACGAGGTCACCCCGCCCCAGGAGAAGGTCTTCGCCCAGGGCGACGTCGCGCAGATCATCGCGGTGCCGAGCCTGGTGCCCGCCATCGAGAAGGCCAACCCCGCGCTCAAGGGCAGGCTGGGCTTCTTCCCGGTGCCGGGAAAGACGTCCGAGGCGCCGGGCGCCGTGTTCACCGGCGGCTCCGACCTGATCGTGCCCGAGAACGCGAGCGACCGGTCCGCCGGCGTCGAGGTGGTCACGGCGCTCGCGAGCGAGAAGTGGCAGACGGAGCTCGCCCTGACGATGAACTATGTGCCCAACAAGACGACACTCGCCGGCGTCATCGAGGGCAACGAGGGCACGTCCGCGATGGCCGCCGGCGCCGCGCAGGGCCGCGCCACCCCGAACTCCCCGCAGTGGGCGGCGGTCGAGGCCGCCAACCCGATCAAGCCGTACATGACGGCCGTCCTCCAGGGCCAGGACCCGGCACGTGTGGCGCGCGCGGCGTCCGACAGGATCACGGCGGCACTGCGCCCCTGACGTGCCGGGGGGACCCGAGTGCCGCGGCGTCCGGGCCCACCGGCGGGCCCGGACGCCCGGCATTCAGCGTCCTCACATCCGCTCTCCGCCGGGCGGTCATGCCGAATCCAGCCTGCCACGGAAGAAACAAGGAGTCGGGCCGCTCACCCCGCGGTCCGTCCTTCCGTCCGGCACAGGAGACCGCCATGCCCGCATCGCCGCTCGTCATGCCTGCTCCGCTCCCGGCCCAGGCGCCCGCTCCCGCACCCACCCCCCTGCCGGCCCGGGGCGACGAGCCCCGCTACGTCGTCTCACTCGCCCGCGACCAGGAGGACGTCCGCGCCGCCCAGCGGCTGCGCCACCAGGTGTTCGCCGGCGAGATGGGCGCCCGGCTCGACGGGCCCGAGCCCGGTCTGGACACCGACGCCTTCGACGCCTACTGCGACCACCTGCTGGTCCGCGAGACGGACACCGGCGAGGTCGTCGGCACCTACCGGCTGCTCCCGCCGGAGCGCGCCCGGATCGCCGGCCGCCTCTACTGTGAGGGCGAGTTCGACCTCACCCGTCTCGGCCCCATCCGCGACGACCTCGTCGAGGTCGGCCGTTCCTGCGTCCACCCGCTGCACCGCAACGGCGCCGTGATCGCGCTCACCTGGGCCGGCCTCGCCCGCTACATGACCCGCACCGGCCACAACTGGCTGGCCGGCTGCTGCTCCGTCCCGCTCAACGACGGCGGCGGCCTCGCGGCCGCGACCTGGGACACCGTGCGGGACAGGAACCTCGCGCCCGAGGAGTACTGGGTCACCCCGCACAAGCTCTGGAACGCGGAGAACGTTCCCCGCCCCGCCGGCCGCACCGAACTGCCGCCGCTGCTGCGCGGCTACCTCAGGCTCGGCGCCTGGGTCTGCGGCGCCCCCGCCCACGACCCCGACTTCAACGTAGCCGACCTCTACGTCCTGCTGTCGCTGCGCCGCACCAACCCCCGCTACCTGCGCCACTTCCTCTCCCTGGCACCGGCCCGATGAGCGTCTGGCTGCCCACCGCGCCCTGCACACCGAAGGCCTGCGCCACCCACCACGGCACCGTGGCCGGTCCGCTCAGAGCCGCCGTGCGGCTGCTCGCCGGCCTGGCGGCCGTCGTCTGCGGCCTGCTGCTCGCCCCTCTGGCGGCCCTGCTGCGCGCCTCCGGCCGCCACCGGGTCACCCGCTGGTGGTCACGGGCCGTGCTGCGGGCGTTCGGCGTGCGGGTACGCGTCGTGGGCCTCCCGCACGGCCTGCGGGGCTCGCTCGTCGTGGCCAACCACATCTCGTGGCTGGACATCCCGCTGGTCGCCGCCGCACTGCCCGGGCGGATGCTCGCCAAGAGCGAGGTGCGCTGCTGGCCCGTCCTCGGTGCGGTCGCCGCCCGCGGCGGCACCCTCTTCGTGGAACGTGACCGGCTGCGCACGCTGCCCGCCACCGTGGCGGCGATGGCGGGCGCGCTGCGCGCGGGGTCGCGGGTCGTCGTCTTCCCGGAGGGCTCCACCTGGTGCGGCCGCGGCGGCGGACGGTTCCGGCCGGCCGCCTTCCAGGCCGCGCTGGACGCGGGCGTCGCCGTCCAGCCCGTACGCATCACGTTCTCCCCGACCGGGGCGGCTGCCTTCGTCGGTGACGACCCGCTGCTCGCCTCCCTGTGGCGGGTGGCGACGGCCGGGGCGCTCACCGCGGAGATCCGGCTGCTGCCGCCGATCCTCCCCGGGAGCGTCCCCGACCGCCGCTCACTGGCGCGGGCCGCTCAGCTCGCCGTCGAGAGCGACAGGGCGAACCTGCCCTCCTCGTCCGTCCACCAGTGCGTCAGCTCCAGGCCCGCCGCGCGGAGTTCGGTCCGCACACCGTCCTGACGGAACTTCGCCGAGACCTCCGTGCGCAGCTCCTCGCCCGCCTCGAACGGCACCGCCAGATCAAGCTCGCGAATCTTGACGGTGAAGGCCGAACGCGCCCGCAGCCGCATCTCGATCCACTCGTTCTCGCTGTTCCACAGCGCCACATGGTCGAAATCGTCCGGGTCGACGTCCGCGCCCAGCTCCCGGGCGAGGACGGCGAGCACGTTCTTGTTGAACGCGGCGGTCACCCCCGCCGCGTCGTCGTACGCGCGCACCAGCACCTCCTCGTCCTTCACCAGGTCCGTCCCCAGCAGCAGGAAGTCCCCGGGGTCCAGCAGGGAGCGCACCGACCGCAGGAACACCGCCCGCTCCCCGGGCAGCAGATTGCCGATCGTGCCGCCCAGGAAGGCGACCAGCCGCGGCCCCGGCGTACCGGGCAGCGCCAGCCCCCGGGTGAAGTCGGCGATCAGGGCGTGCACATTCAGCGCCGGGCGCTCGGCGAGCAGCGCCTCCGCGGCCCCCTCCAGCGCGCTCTCGCTCACGTCGACCGGCACATAGGTGTGCAGGCCGGGGAGCGCGTCGAGCAGGAAACGGGTCTTCTCCGAGGAGCCGGACCCCAGCTCCACCAGGGTCCGCGCCCCGGTCGCCGCGGCGATCTCCGGAGCCCGGGCGGCTAGGATCTCCCGCTCGGCGCGCGTCGGGTAGTACTCGGGCAGTCTGGTGATCTCCTCGAAGAGCTCGCTGCCGCGCGCGTCGTAGAACCACTTGGGCGGCAGGGACTTGGGGGTACGGGTCAGGCCGTGCAGCACGTCGGCGCGCAGCGCGGCGTCCGTCGCGTCCTCGGGCAGGGTGCGGGTCAGCTGGAACGGGCTCACTGGGTCGGCTCCTTGAGCTCGGTCAGCAGGATCTCGGTGCGGGTCGCGGTCAGTACCGTGCGATCGGGCACCTCCTGCCAGCGGGGATCGTCGTCGTACGGCTCCGAGGCCACGACCGTGCGCCGGCCGGGCTCGGTGAGATACCAGAGCGTGTCGCCCCACGCGGTCGCGGCGATCGCCGTGCCGTCGGTGAGGAGCAGGTTCAGCCGGGACCCGGGAGAGGCCACGGCCGCGTCACGGACGGTGTCGGCGAGCGCCTGCCCGAGGCCGTCGCCGGCCCGCAGCCGGCGCAGCACCAGCGCCCACAGCAGCGCCGAGTCGTTGCGCGCCTCCATCGACAGCAGCTCGTCCGCGGGCAGCGCCGTCGCGAGCGCGCCCATCGAGGCGGGCCAGCCGCGCACCGCCCCGTTGTGGCTGAACAGCCAGGGCCCGGAGGCGAACGGCGCCGCCGCGGCCTCGGCGTCCGCGCCCGGCTCGGTGGCGTCCCGCACGGCGGCGAGCACCGCGGAAGCGCGCACCACCCGCGCCAGGTCGGTGAAGGACAGGTCGGCCCAGATCGGTCCCGCGCGCCGGTACCTGGCGGGCACCGGGTCGCCCTCCGCGTACCAGCCGACACCGAAACCGTCGGCGTTGACCGTGCCGTGACGCTGGTGCCGCGGCGCCCAGGACTGGCGCAGCAGACCGTTCGGCGGCCGGACGAGCGCGGCGCCCAGCGGCTCCGGCGGGCCCAGCACGGCTATGTGACGGCACATCAGGCGAGCCCTCCGTTTCCGTCGCCCCGCTCGTGCGCGTCCCGCGCCGTACGGAAGCCGGAGAAGATCTGGCGGCGCACCGGCAGGTCCCAGTTGCGGAAGGTGCCCCGGCACGCGACCGGGTCGACGGCGAAGGAACCGCCGCGCAGCACCTTGTGCTCGCTGCCGAAGAACACCTCCGAGTACTCCCGGTAGGGGAACGCGGCGAAGCCCGGATACGGCAGGAAGTCGCTCGCGGTCCACTCCCACACGTCGCCGATGAGCTGCCGTACGCCCAGCGGCGACGCCCCGTCCGGATAGCTGCCGGCGGGGGCGGGCCGCAGATGGCGCTGGCCGAGGTTGGCGTGCTCCGCCGTGGGCTCCTCGTCGCCCCACGGGTAGCGCCGGGTCCGGCCGGTGTCCGGGTCGTGCCGGGCAGCCTTCTCCCATTCGGCCTCGGTGGGCAGCCGGCGCCCCGCCCAGCGGGCGTAGGCGTCCGCCTCGTACCAGCTGACGTGCAGGACCGGCTCCTCCGGCGGCACCTCCTCGGTCACCCCGAAACGGCGGCGCAGCCACACACCGCCCTCCCGCCGCCAGAACAGCGGGGCGCCGATGTCGTGCCGGCGGATCTGGTCCCAGCCCTCATCGGCCCACCAGCGCCGCTCGCGGTAGCCGCCGTCCTCGATGAACGCCTGGAACCGGCCGCAGGTCACCGGCACGGTGTCGATGTGGAACGCGGGCACGACCCGCTCGTGCGCGGGCCGCTCGTTGTCCAGCGCCCACGGCTCGGTGGACGTGCCCATCGTGAACGGCCCGGCGGGCACCAGGACTTCGGTCGGCAGCGAGCCGGTGTCATGGACGGGCGGCGCGGGCGCGGACAGCGCGGCCGGGCCCATCCTCAGCTGATGGGTGATCAGCATCGTCTCGTCGTGCTGCTGTTCGTGCTGGGCGATCATGCCGAAGGCGAAGCCCGCGTCCACCAGCGGACCGCCCTCGAACGGGGTCCGCTCCAGGATGTCCAGCACCCGGCCGCGGACGTCGGACGCGTAGATCCGCGCCTCCGCGGGCGCCAGCAGCGGCAGCGAGGGGCGCGCCGCCCGCGGGTGCTCGAACGCGTCGTAGAGCGAGTCGATCTCGGGCCGCAGCGCCTCACCCCCGCCGACGGTGCGCAGCAGCCACTGCTCCTCCTGGTTGCCGATGTGGGCCAGGTCCCACACCAGCGGCGACATCAGCGGAGAGTGCTGCGCGGTCAGGTCGCGGTCGTCGACACAGGACGTGAGAGCGGCGGTACGGGCACGGGCACGGGTCAGCGCGTCGAGAGCCTGACCCCGCAGTTCGTCGGTCATGTGCCGGACTCCTTCCCGACGGGGGGAAAGCTCGGGTCGTCGGCGGGGCACCGGCCCCGCAGGACATGGCGGTCGTTGAAGCGGGCGACGGCGTCGCGTACCGGCGCGGAGACGCCGAGCCGGTCCAGCGCCTCCAGTGCGGCGGCGAAACACGTCACGGCGGCCGCGTGCAGCTCCGGATCGGCCAGCCCGTGCCGCGCGGCCGCCACCCACAGCGGGCTGCGCGGCGCCATGGCGTGCGCGTCCATGCACTCGGCGAGCGGCTTCAGCGCCCGGTACACCGTCTCCGCGGCCTCGGCATCGTCGAACAGCGCCGTGGTGACGGCCAGCGGCACCATCCAGCCGTCCTCGCCGGACTGCGCGTCGATCATGCGCAACTCGAGATGGCCGCGGGGCCGTACCGGCGGGAAGAGCGTCGTGAGGTGGTACTGCAGATCCTCCGCCGTCGGCGCCCGCTCCGTGTCCGAGCGCAGCCACTCACGGAAGCTGAGCCGGTCGGGCAGGGGCCACGGACCCTCCCGCGTACGCACACACATCACCGGGGCGTCCAGGACGTGCGCCGCCCACGCCGCACGCGGCTCGGACTCCAGCTGCGGCGCCATGGGGCGCACCGGATCCAGCACGTTCCACACCGCCTGCCGGGTGGAACGCCAGCCGGTGCGACGCCCGGCCAGTAAGGGGGAGTTGGCGAATGCCGCCAGCAGTACGGCGCCGAGCAGATGGGCGAGCCGCCAGCGGCGGCCGTGGCCGAGCGGCCCCGGCTCCTCCTCGCCCGCGTCCAGGCACACCTGGACCGAGGCGGAGCTGCACATCATGGAGCGGCCGAAGGGGCCGGAGCGGTCGAGATACGTCTCCATCGCGTCGTAGCGAGGCTGACGGAGGATGCGGCGGGGCGGATTCCAGGGATCCAGGCCCAGCCCGTTCAGGAAGAGGCCCGCCGGACGGAGCGCAGCCCGTACGGCTGCCAGGTCGGCGGCTGTGGAGTCGATGCACTCCATCAGCGAGGCGGCGGGGCGCGAACTGAGCTCCAGCTGGCCGCCCGGCTCGAAGGTGAGCGCGGAATTCAGGCTCAGGGCGCGTATGTCGTCGAAGGCCGCCTCAAGGCGGTCCTGCGGCACGGGTTTCTCGGGCTGCTCCCTCGCGTGGACCAGCCACTCCAGCTCCACACCGACGGTGCGCGGAGGGCCCGTCTTGAAACAGATGCATCGGAGCAGGTCCTCTGCCTCTGGCTCGGACATCGGACGGCCGAAGTCGCCCGTTCCGGGTGGATGCATGATCGCTCCTCCTGTCGAAGGGACCCTGTCGTAGGGACTCAGTCAACCTAAGGCCACTGCCGCGGCCGCGCACAAGAGCGCCTCCGGGAGCCGCTTTGAGGAGCGGAAATGTATTTGCGGCCGTTACCCGCGGTTCTCGATGATGACTCCATGAGCGCACGACTGCGGGGGATCGCGAAGCAGACCGAGGAGATCGTCCGGGCCGGGAAGTACCACCTGCCCGACGGACGCGAGGTGCGCCTGGAACCGGGACTCGCCGCGGCGCTGGAGGCCCCCCGGCTGTACGGGCCCGCCCCCGTGGCGGTCACGCCGGACACCGACCGGGCCACCGCCCGCGAGGTCACGGGCGAGAGCAGCACGGAGGCGGCCCGCCGGCTCACCGCCGCCGGACCCGGCCCGGTAGCCGTCCTGAACTTCGCCTCCGCGCGCAACCCCGGCGGCGGCTACCTCAACGGGGCGCAGGCACAGGAGGAGGCGCTGTGCCGGGCCTCCGCCCTGTACGCCACGCTGCTGCGCGTTCCCGGGTTCTACGACCACCACCGCGCCGAACGCAGCGCCTTCTACTCCGACCGGGTGATTCTCTCCCCGGGCGTGCCCGTCTTCCGCGACGACCGCGGCCGGCTGCTGGAGACGCCGTACACGGCCGGCTTCCTCACCTCGCCCGCGCCCAACGCCGGGGTCATCACCAGCCGCACCCCCGACGAGGCCCACCGCATCCCCGCCGCGCTCGCCTCCCGTGCCGAGCGGGTCCTGGAGACGGCGGTGGCGGGCGGCTACCGCCGTCTCGTGCTCGGCGCGTGGGGCTGCGGGGTCTTCCGCAACGATCCGGCGGTGGTGGCCGGGGTGTTCCACGGCCTGCTCACGGGCGGGGGCCGGTTCGCCGGCCACTTCGACGAGATCGTCTTCGCCGTCCTGGACAAGCCGGGCACGTCGCCCGCCCTGGCCGCCTTCCGCAGCGCCTTCGCGGACCGGTGCGGCGCGGGCGCTGCGCCCCGGCCGTAGCGCCCGGCGCCTGCGTCGACCGGCCCGGTGCCGGCGCTCAGCTCCAGCCGTAGCGCTCCCGCAGCCGCCGCACGACCTGGTCGAACCGGGTCCGGTCCAGCGCGCACGCCTCGCGGCGCATCCCCGCCTCGTGCACCCGCAGCACCCGGTCCAGATCCACCCACGACTCGCGCCCGGCGGCGTCCCACGGCCCGACGCCGATCGGCACCCACTCGTGGTCGTGGTCGTGGCGCTTGCTGGACAGCTGCACGGCGAGCAGCGTGCCGCCCGCCTCCCTGGCCACCACCAGCACCGGCCGGTCCTTGCCGCGCCCGTCGTTCTCCTCGAACGGCACCCATGTCCACACGATCTCGCCCGGGTCGGGATCGCCGTCGCGGTTCGGGGCATACGACGTGCGCACCGGCCCGACACGGGCCGCAGCGGCCTCCGTGGTGGCGGTCGGCCCGGTGCTGCCGGGCAGGTCGGGGGCGGCGTCGGCGCGGGAGGAGCCGTGCGGGCGCGGGGCGCCGGGCACGGGCGTGGCGGAATGCGTCATCCCGGCACCGTAGTGCGCGGCGCGCGGCGGGTGTCTAGCGTCGCCTGCATGAACACTCAACCGCAGCGCTTCGGGATCCTCGTCATCCCCGAGACCGCAGAAAGCCAGGACCCCGCCACCCTCGCCCGTCACGCGATCCGTGTCGCCGTCGTCGACGCCACGGGCGAGCAGGGCGCGTCCGGCTACCCGCGGTACGTCGGCGACGGCGTCGAGGCCGACATCGACCCGCGGACCCGCACGGTGGAGGCACTGCTGGTGGACGGCGCGGAGCTGTCGCTGGGCCTGGTCGTACGCGTGGTGGACGCGGCCGACGTGTGACGCGGCGGGTCGGCCGCGGGCGCCCCGTGCCGTCGTCACGCCGCGCCCGTCACCACCCCCACCGCTCCCAGCTCCGCCTCCACCCGCCCCGCCGCCTCGCGCAGCGCGCCCAGCATCGCCGCGCGCATCGCCTCCGCGCTGCCCCGCCCGGCGTGCTGCGCCACGTTCAGCGCGGCCACCACCCTGCCCCGGCCGTCGCGGACCGGGACGGCGAGCGAACGCAGGCCCTCCTCCAGCTCCTGGTCGACCAGCGCGTGGCCCTGCGCCGCCACCTCGTCGAGGACGGCCGTCAGCCGGCCCGCCGACGTCACGGTGTGCCCGGTCAGCGCCGGCAGCTCGGCCGGCAGCGCGGGCCGCTCGCCCGCCGGCAGACCGGCGAGCAGCACCCGCCCCATCGCGGTGGCGTACGCCGGGAAGCGGGTACCGACGGTGATGTCGATGCTCATGATGCGTACGGTCGGCACCCGTGCCACGTAGCGGATGTCGGCCCCGTCGAGGACCGCCAGCGACGCCGACTCGCCGACCCGCCGCACCAGGTCCGCGAGATGCGGCTGCGCGATGTCGGTCAGACCGAGGCCCGACAGCCGGGCGCAGCCCAGTTCGAGGACGCGCGGCCGCAGTACGAAGCGCTGCCCGTCGGGGCTCCGCCCCGCGTAGCCGAGGTGCTCCAGCGTCAGCAGCGACCGCCTGGCCGTGGCACGCGCAAGACCGGTCGCCTCCGCGACCGCGGTCAGCGGCACACCCCCGCCGGGGTCCGCGCCCAGCGCACGCAGCACGTCGAGCCCCCGGGCCAGGGACTGCAGATACGCGGGCCCCAGTTCCCGTTTGGCCGCCGCGGTCGAGTCGTCGCCCCGGGCCGCCGGCGCGCCGCGCTGCGGCCGCGGCGCGGCGAGCGCCTCCTCCATCGCGCCGTGTGTCCGGCGCAGCCGGGGCAGCACCGCTCGGGCCAGCGAGTCGGCCGTGTGGCGGCTGGTGTGACTGGCCACGCTCACCGCGCACACCGTCCGCCCGGCGGCGTCCCGCAGCGGCAGCGCGACCGTCACCAGACCCGGTTCGACCCCGTATGACGGCTCCTGCGACTCGTCGAACGCCGACTCGCGCCCGTCCCGGAAGGCCGCGCCGGCGGCACACCGCTCCGCGGGAAGCGCGTCCCCGACCCTGAAGCTGAGGTTCATGGTCAGGCGGCTGGACGCCCGTACGACGAACCGCACCAGATCCTGATCGGGGACCGCGACCGAGACCGGCTCGCCGAACTCGTCCGCGAGCCGCGCCACCATGGGGCCCAGCGCCGCGGGGAGTCCGCTCGCCGTCAGGTACGCGCCGCCGAGTTCCAGCAGCCGGGGCGTGAGCGCCACCTCGCGTCCGTCGCCGCGCACCAGCTCCAGCCGGGCGAGCGTGGACACCACCCGGTCCACCGTGGAGCGGGCCAGGCCCGTCGTACGGGCGAGATCGCTGTGCCGGACCCGGTCCGCGGCCTCGGGCGAGCACAGGGCGCGCAGCACGGCGAGGCCGCGGTCGAGCGGGCCCACGGGAGGGGGCGGGGGCTGCGGCATGGGGCTCCTTGTGCGGCGGGCGTCCCGGCAGGCCGTTGACAGCGGGCACCGCCGGGCCGAAACTCGGGCGCGAGCAATTGTGAACCAAAGTTCACCACGCGAACAAGCGAAGAGCCGAAGCGACCGCAAGAACCGAACCGCCCGCAGAACCGGCCCGAGCGAAGAACTGAACAGCCCGCCCCTCCAGGCCCTGGGAGAGAACCGATGAGCATCCGCGACGTGTACATCGTCGACGCCGTACGCACTCCGATCGGCAAGTTCGGGGGCGCGCTCTCGTCCGTACGGCCCGACGACCTCGCCGCGCACGTCGTGCGGGCCCTGGTGGAACGGACACCGGAGCTGGACCCCGCCCGGATCGACGACGTCGTGTTCGGCGACGCCAACGGGGCGGGCGAGGACAACCGCGACGTCGCCCGGATGGCGGTGCTGCTCGCCGGGCTGCCGGTCTCCGTGCCCGGCGTCACCGTCAACCGGCTGTGCGGCTCCGGCATGGAGGCGGTCATCCAGGCGGCACGGGCCATCGCGCTCGGCGACGCGACGGTGGCGATCGCGGGCGGCGTCGAGTCGATGTCCCGCGCGCCGTGGGTGCTGCAGAAGCCGGAGCGCGCTTTCCCGGCGGGCCACCAGCAGCTCCACTCGACCACGCTCGGGTGGCGCATGGTCAACCCGGCGATGCCCGCCGAGTGGACCGTGTCCCTCGGCGAGGGCGCGGAACTCGTCGCCGACAAGCACGCCATCACGCGGGAGCAGCAGGACGCCTTCGCCCTCGCCAGCCACCAGAAGGCAGCGGAGGCCTGGGCGAAGGGCCTGTACGACGGCGAGGTCGTCCCTTACGGCGATGTGGACCTGCCGCGGGACGAATGCATCCGCGACGCCACCTCCATGGAGGCTCTCGCCAAGCTGAAGCCCTCGTTCCGCACCGACGGCACGGTCACCGCGGGCAACGCCTCACCCCTCAACGACGGGGCCGCGGCGCTCCTTCTGGTCGACGAGGAGGGGCTGCGGGCGACGGGCCGCGAGCCGCTTGCCCGGATCCGCGCCTCCGCGGTCACCGGGATCGAGCCGCAACTCTTCGGGCTCGGCCCGGTCGAAGCGGTCCGGCGGGCCCTCACGAAGGCGGGCAGGTCCTTCGACGACCTGGCGGCCTTCGAGCTCAACGAGGCCTTCGCCGCGCAGTCGCTCGGCTGCCTGGCCGAGTGGCCGGAACTGGACCCCTCGGTCGTGAACCGGCGGGGCGGCGCCATCGCCATCGGCCACCCGCTCGGCGCGTCGGGCGCCCGGCTCACCGGCTCCGTGGCCCACCAGCTCGCGGCGGCGGGGTCCGGGACCGGCCTGGCGGCCCTGTGCATCGGGGTGGGGCAGGGGCTCGCCCTCGTACTGGAGCGCTGACGCGGCCGTCACCGGCACGCCCGCGGGCACATGTACGGGGCGCGACCGGACCTTCGTCCGCTCACGCCCCGTACGTCCCACTGATGGCCCGGAGGGCACAGGTCTCGCTCTTCGGCGGCTCAGGCCGGGGCCTGGCCGCCCTCGGCGGCGGCGCCCTGCTGGGCGTCATCGATCGACTTGCGGACCTCGTCCATGTCCAGGGCGCGGGCCTGACCGATGACGTCCTCGAGCGACGACTCGGGCAGCGCGCCCGGCTGGGCGAAGACCGCGACGTTGTCGCGCACGATCATCAGCGTGGGGATCGAGCGGATCTCGAAGGCCGCCGCGAGCTCCTGCTGGGCCTCGGTGTCGACCTTCGCGAACACCAGGTCGGGGTGACGCTCGGACGCGCCCTCGTAGACGGGCGCGAACTGGCGGCAGGGACCACACCAGGAAGCCCAGAAGTCGATCAGGACGAACTCGTTGTCGGTCACGACCTGATCGAAGTTTTCCTTGGTGAGCTCAACGGTGCTCATGGCTTGCTACCTCTTCCTGACGACCGGCGGACTCGCCCCGGACAACGGTGCCCGGGGCGGTGGTATTCCTGCCCCTGCCCATGTGGCCATGACGCACACCCCCGATCAGACTGTGCCTATGACCCAAGCTGTGGAGTACGACGTCGTAGTGCTGGGAGCGGGCCCCGTCGGGGAGAACGTGGCGGACCGGACCAGAGCGGCGGGCCTGAGCACCGCTGTGGTCGAGAGCGAACTCATCGGCGGGGACTGCTCGTACTGGGCGTGCATGCCGAGCAAGGCGCTGCTGCGTCCGGTCATCGCCAGGGCCGACGCCCGCAGGCTGCCCGGCCTGAACGGCGCGATGCAAGGCGCCCTCGACACCAAGGCCGTACTCGCCCGCCGTGACGAGAAGGCGTCCCACTGGAAGGACGACGGCCAGCTCGCCTGGCTCGACTCCACCGGCGCCCACGTCTACCGGGGCAGAGGCGCCCTCGACGGCACGAGGAAAGTGGTCGTGCACGGACCGGACGGCGAGCTCCACTCGCTGACCGCGCGGCACGCCGTCGTCGTCAGCACCGGCAGCCGGGCCGTCCTGCCCGACCTCCCCGGCCTGGCGGGCGCCGGTGTGTGGACGAGCCGCGAGGCGACCAGCGCCCGCGAGGCGCCGGGGCGGCTGGCGATCGTCGGCGGGGGAGTGGTCGGCGTCGAGATGGCCACCGCCTGGCAGGCGCTCGGCTCGCAGGTGACCATGCTCGTCCGCGGCGGGGGACTGCTGCCCCGGATGGAGCCGTTCGTGGGCGAGCACGTCGCCGAGGGCCTGAAGGAGGCCGGCGTCACGATCCGGACGGACACCGAGGTGGCCGGCGTCGAACGTCCCGGCGGCAGCGGCCCCGTGACCCTGGTCCTCGCCGGCGGCGAGCGCATCGAGGCCGACGAGGTGCTCTTCGCGACCGGCCGCGCACCGCGCACCGACGACATCGGGCTGGAGACCGTGGGCCTGGAACCGGGCTCGTGGCTGACCGTCGACGACAGCTGCCGCGTCACGGGCACGGAGTGGCTGTACGCCGTCGGCGACGTCAACCGCCGTGCGCTGGTCACCCATCAGGGCAAGTACCAGGCGCGCATCGCGGGCGACGTCATCGCCGCGAGAGCGCAGCACGTCCCGCTCCTGGAGTCCGACCGCTGGGGCGCGCACTGTGCGACGGCCGACCACGCCGCGGTGCCGCAGGTCGTGTTCACCGACCCGGAGGCCGCCTCCGTGGGTCTGTCCCTCGCCGAGGCGGAACAGGCGGGCCACCGGGTGCGCGCCGTCGACCACGACCTCGCCTCGGTCGCGGGCGCGAGCCTGTACGCGGACAACTACCGCGGCCACGCCCGCATGGTCGTCGATCTGGACCGGGAGACCCTGCTCGGCGTCACCTTCGTCGGGGCCGGCGTCGGGGAACTGCTGCACTCGGCGACGATCGCGGTGGCGGGGGAGGTGCCCCTGGAGCGGCTGTGGCACGCGGTCCCTTCGTTCCCGACGATCAGTGAGGTCTGGCTGCGGCTGCTGGAGACGTACCGGGCTTCCTAATGTTGTTGTCAAGCGGTCGCCGTCACCGGCGGTGTCACTTCGTAGCGTCGTCGGTCACGGATCAGAGCCCATATGACGTTGACGCG